>NZ_CP119772.1:5597500-6352541 GCF_029320995.1 Pseudomonas sp. D3 | reverse complement strand
ACAGAGTTCAGGGAGTCATTGTTCAAAAGGGCGGGCATTTTAACAGGCTGGCAAGATTCTGCTGCCTTGGATCGACGGTGTGACGTACCACTCGATCTAAATTTGCCGCTTTTGTTACTTTGCCGCAGGATGTGCGGGTATTTGCGACTATTGTGCGCATGGTTTGTATTTGATAAACATTATCATTGGTGGTTGCTAGGCCGCACGTCATAATGCCCGCCGCCAACGAAATCTTGCAGAGTCTAGGGAGCTAGCTTGTCTACGCCTGTCGAACCCTTGCGTTTGCTGCTGCTGGCCGATGCGCCTGAGTGGGCAGCATTGTTGCGCGAGTGCCTGGTGCCGATGGGCGATGGGGCGGTGCTGATCAGTGCGCCCAACTGGGACTCGGTGAGTCGTCTGTTCGAGGACGACCACAGCGCCGTGCTGTTGACCACGCCCAACCTGCAACCCGGCCCGGGGCGGTGCAGCTTGCCGTGCGTGTTGTTGCTGGAACTGGAGCCACTGGTGGCGCCCCTGGGGGTCAGTGACTGGCTGGTCCGTCATGCCATGGACACCGCGACCCTGCGCCGCTGCCTGCGCCATGTGCGCGAGCGCGGTGTGTTGGAAAATACCCTGCAGCGCCTGGCCGAACAAGACCCGCTGACCGGCATCGCCAACCGCCAGGGCTTCCAGACCCTGCTGGCTGCGCGCCTGGCCGACAACGAAGGTCGCGGCCTGGCCCTGGGTCACCTGGACCTCGACAACTTCCGCCACGCCAACGATGCCCTCGGCCACCAGGCCGGCGACCGGTTGATCCTGCAAGTGGTCTCGCGGCTCAAGAGCCAGCTCGAAGCCGGCGACCAGTTGGCACGCCTGGGCAGCGATGAGTTTGCCTTGCTGATCGACACGCGCCGCGCACCCCAGCGTGCCGAATGGATGGCCGAGCGCATCACCGAAGCCATGGCTGAACCGTATTGGGTGGATGGCGAAAGCCTGCTGATCGGCTGTAGCCTGGGCGTCGCGCATGCCCGCGCGCGTGCCGGCGCCGACCCGCTGATGTGGCATGCCCATATCGCCATGCAGCAAGCCAAGGGCACCCAGGGGTGCACCTTTCATATCTTCAACGAGCGCATCAACCGCAACGCCCGCAGCCTGGCCGACCTGGAAAGTGAATTGCGCCGAGCGCTGCGTCGCGACGAGCTGGAACTGCATTACCAACCCCGCCTCGACCTGGACGACGGCCATATCGTCGGTCTCGAAGCGCTGGTGCGTTGGCGCCACGGCGAGCGCGGCCTGTTGCCGCCCAGCGAATTCGTGCCCCTGGCCGAACAGAGTGGGCTGATTGTTCCGCTGGGTTACTGGGTGATTTCCCGGGCCCTGCGCGACATGCAGGACCTGCGCGAACGCGGCCTGCCGCCGCTGCATATGGCGGTCAACCTGTCGTTTCGCCAGTTCCAGGACAGCCAATTGCTTTCGACCCTCAGCCGGCTGATTACCGAGCGCGGGGTGGATGCGCAATGGCTGGAATTCGAGCTGACCGAAACCGCCGTGATGCGCCGCAGTGATTTGGTCAAGCAGACCATGGACGCCCTCGGTCGCCTCGGTGTGCGCTTTTCCCTCGACGACTTCGGCACTGGTTTCTCATCGTTCGTACACCTCAATAGCCTGCCGATCGCCTTGTTGAAAATCGACAAGAGTTTTGTCGGCGGCATGGAAGAGCGCGAAGAAAACCGCAAGCTGGTTCACGCCATGATCAACCTGGCCCACAACCTGAATCTGGAAGTGGTGGCCGAAGGCGTAGAAACCGCGGAGCAGTTGGCGCTGTTGCGTTTGTTTGGTTGCGACCAGGCCCAGGGGTACCTGATCAGCAAGCCGCTGCCGTTGCCGGAGCTGGTGGACTACCTGACGTTTGGCAAGGACCAGCAGGCTTTATTGGGCTAGCTCATCCTCTATTTGCCAACCCGCTCCCACATTTCAACCGCGCAAGACTTCTAGTCGGTCTGCGCGGCATGGAATGAGCGTTGAGCGTCTGGCTCGTGCCGAATCATGCGCTTGATCTTCGCCTCAAACGCCCAGGTCAGGCTCACCGCCGCGCAGGCCAGGCCCAGCGCGAGGCCCCACCACACGCCGGTTGGCCCCCAACCCAGGGTGAAGGCCATCATCCAGGCCGCCGGCGCACCGATCAGCCAATAGCAACCCAGGCCCACCAGAAAGGTGGTCTTGGCGTCCTTGAGCCCACGGATGCAGCCCATGGCGATGGTCTGCACGCCGTCGAACAGTTCGAACCAGGCCGCCACGGCCAGCAGGCTGACGGCGAGCACGATCACCTCGTGGAATGCCGGGTCGTTATGGTCGAGGAATAGCCCGATCAGCGGATCGGAATACAGCCACAGCACCGCGGCAAATCCCAACATCACCGCCGCGCCAAAGCCGATGCCGACACGCCCGGCCATGCGCGCCTGCAGCAGTTGCCCGGCGCCATAGTGCTGGCCGATGCGCATGGTCACCGCGTAGGACATCCCCGCTGGCACCATGAACGCCACCGAGACGATTTGCAGCGCGATCTGATGCGCCGCCAATTGCGTACTGCCCATGGTGCCCATGCACAGCGCTGCAAAGGCAAACAACCCGACTTCCACCGCGTAGGTGCCGCCAATCGGCAGGCCCAGGCGCCATAACTCGCGCAAGTACTGGGTGTTCAGACGCAACAGGCCTGCGCTCAGCGGGTAGGCCGAGTACGCACGGTTGCTGCGGATGTACCCCATCAGCGCCAGCGCCATCCCATTGGCGACGATTGCCGTGACCAGGCCGATGCCCATCAAGCCGAGTTTTGGCAGACCGAACATGCCCTCGATCAGCGCGTGGTTAAGCAGGTAGTTGAGCAGCGTGCCGCCCAGGCTGATCACCATCACCGGTGTGGCCTTGCCGATGGCGCTGGTGAAGCCGCGCAAGGCCATGAAGCTCAGATAGCCGGGCAGGGCGAACGGCAGGATGGTCAGGAATTGTCCTGCCGCGTCCACGTTGGTCTCGGTCTGGCCGAACATCAGCAGCACCGGCTTGAGGTTCCACAGCAGCACCGCCGCCGCCAGGGCCATCAGCCAGGCTAGCCACAGCCCGGCCTGGGTCAGGCGGGTGGCACCGTCGATGTCGCCCGCGCCGTGGCGGATGGCGACCAGGGTGCCCACGGCAGCAATCACGCCGATGCAGAAAATCGCCACGAACGAGTAGCTCGCCGCGCCCAGGCCACCGCCGGCCAGGGCCTCGGGGCTTAGGCGGGCCATCATCAGGGTGTCGGTCAGCACCATCAGCATGTGCGCCAACTGTGAGGCAATTAGCGGCCCCGCCAGCCGCAGAATGGCCCAGAGTTCGGTACGTGCCGGATGTTGGATGATCATCACGCTCAAATGCTCGGAAGGTTCGGAAAAGGCTGATTCTCGGCGCTCTCAGCCCATTGCACAAAGGGATAAAAGCGATTGCTCGCATGATTAAAACTCATGCTTGATTGATTCTGGTAGGGTTTCGGCATTGTGCTGTCGGAGCTTTCCTTATGTCTCGTCGTCTTCCTCCGCTTTATGCCCTGCGGGCCTTTGAAGCCGCTTCCCGGCACAACTCCTTCACCCGTGCAGCGCAGGAACTGTCCATCACTCAAAGTGCGGTGAGCCGGCATATCCGCACCCTTGAAGAGCATTTCGCCTGCCGCCTGTTCCAGCGCAGCGGCCGCAACCTGCAGCTCACCGAGGCCGCGCGCCTGCTGTTACCTGGGGTGCGTGAGGGCTTTGCCGCGTTGGAGCGGGCCTGTCATACCCTCAACGCCGAAGATGACATTTTGCGCATGAAGGCCCCCTCGACCCTGACCATGCGCTGGCTGCTGGCGCGGCTCAGTCGTTTCCGGCATTTGCAGCCGGGCAACGAAGTGCAGCTCACCAGCGCATGGATGAGCGTGGATGAAGTGGATTTCAACCAAGAGCCTTTCGACTGCGCAGTGCTGTTGAGCGACGGGCACTTTCCGGCGGATTGGGACGCCAGTTACCTGTTCCCGGAACTGTTGATTCCAGTCGGTGCGCCCAACTTGTTGAGCGACGGCCCGTGGGACGTCAATCGCCTGGCCAGCGCCGAGTTGCTGCACCCCACGCCCGATCGCCGCGACTGGCGTAGCTGGCTGGAGCGCATGGGGCTGTCTGCCCAGGTGTCGCTCAAGGGCGGGCAGGTGTTCGATACCCTGGAATTGGGCATGATCGCCGCCGCACGGGGTTATGGCGTGTCCATGGGCGATCTGCTGATGGTCGCCGAAGACGTGGCTCAAGGGCGCCTGAGCCTGCCGTGGCCAACCGCTGTCGCCAGTGGGGAAAATTATTACCTGGTGTGGCCGAAAACCCGCCCGGGCGGCGAGCGCCTGCGCCGGCTGGCGGAGTTTCTGCAAGGCGAAGTGCAGGCCATGGTCTTGCCCGTCGTCGAACGTCTCGATTGAAGCGCTTCAGCGTGAGCTAGCAATCGTTTGCGTTTCGCTCAAGTATTGCCAGCGTCCGCCGAAGTAGGTGTGTTGGAATTGTCGTGCACCAACGAATCTCACTAGATAATTTGCCGAGCAACGCTATGAGATCAGGATGATCCTGGCCTCGGCCAGGAGCTGTCATGTCTCAACCTCGTGCTCGGATCGCCTCCCAGTTAGGCCTCGCGTTAGCCGTGATTCTGGCTGTCGTTATCAGCGGCAGTACTGTTTTTGCCTTGCGTTCCCTCGACTCCGCCAACCTCGATACCCGGGAAGAACACCTGGCCAGCGAGGCGCGCCTGCTGGCCGACCAACTCAGTACGTTCCACGGCACCTTGCGCGAGAGCACCCAGCGTTTGAGCGGGCTGTTTGAAAAGCGCTTCAGCGCCGGCTTGAGTGTGCAGGCAGATCAGCCGATCGCCGTGGCCGGTGTGCAAACCCCGAGCCTGTACCTGGGCAAGGTGCTGCTGAACAACAACTTCGATGGCGTCGACGAGTTCAAGCAGATGTCCGGCGGCGTGGCCACGGTGTTCGTGCGCAGCGGCGATGACTTTATCCGTATCAGCACCTCCTTGACCAAGCAGGACGGCAGCCGTGCCATCGGCACCGTGCTGGATCGCCAGGGGCCGGCCTACTCGCGGGTGGTCGGCGGACAGACCTATATAGGCCGCGCCGTGCTGTTCGATCGCTCCTACATGACCCAGTACAGCCCGGTGCGCGACGCCAGCGGCAAGGTTATCGCGGTGCTGTTCATCGGCTTCGATTACACCGATGCGCAGAACGCCCAGTTCGACAACCTCAAACGCTTCCGCATCGGCCAGACCGGTTCGCTGGCGCTGCTCGATGAGCAGAAACACTGGCTGGTGCCGCCGGCCGGGGTGCAGGCGCCGGACCAGTCTGTTGCGGTGATGCTGGACCTGGCCAAGACCCCCGGCAAGGGCCGCTTCTGGAGCGACAAGAACGAAGATTTCTACAGCGTCTCGGTGCCGTTTGACGGCGGCCCCTGGGCGGTAGTGGCGAGCATGCCGAAAGCCGAGATCCGCGCGGTCACGTGGTCGGTGGGCACTCGCCTGGTGATCGGCAGCCTGTTGGCGATGCTGCTGGCGGTGGGCGCGACGGTGTGGTTGTTGCGCAGCAAACTGGCGCCGTTGAGTGACCTGGTACGCCAGGCCGAAGCCTTGGGCGCCGGGGATTTGAGCGCGCGCCTGAACGTGTCCAGTCATGACGAGATAGGCCAACTGGCGCGCAGCTTCAACCAGATGGGTGAAGCGTTGTCGACCATGGTGTCGCACATCCGCAAGGCCGCCGAGGAGGTCAACGGCCGCGCTCAGGCGTTGTCCGGTTTGTCCGGTGGTGCTTATGAGGGCATGGAGCAGCAGTCTGGCGAGATCACCAGCATGGCCGGCGCGGTGGAAGAGTTCAGCGCCACCTCGCTGAACATCGCCGACAACATGGGCAACACCGAACGCTTGGCCCAGGAAAACGCCCAGCAGACGCGCATCGGCCGTAACTCGATGGAGCAGGCGTCGTCGTCCCTGGAGCACATCGCCACCTCCCTGAACAGCACCGCCACGGTGATTAACACCCTCGGCCAGCGCTCCCAGGAAATCGGCGGCATCGTCGGCGTGATCACCTCGATCGCCGAACAGACCAACCTGCTGGCGCTCAACGCTGCCATCGAAGCCGCCCGCGCCGGTGAGCAAGGCCGTGGGTTTGCCGTGGTCGCTGACGAAGTACGCAACCTCGCTTCACGCACCCGCCAGGCCACCGATGAAATTTCCGGGATGATCCAAAGCATCCAGCAGGAAACCGGTAACGCCATCAGCACCATGGAACAGGGCAATGCGCTGATGCAGGAAGGCCTGTCACGCAACGCCGACGTGGCGTCGGCCCTGGCACGCATCGACGAGCAAAGCCGCTCGGCCGGGCAGCAATTCGCCGCGATCACCACCGCCACCCAGGAGCAGAGCAGCACGGCAACGTTGCTGAGCAGCAACCTGCAGAGCATTGCGCTGGCCAACAGCGAGCAACGCGAAGTGGTGTCGAACCTGGCGATTACCGCCAAGGAGCTGGAGACGCTGGCGTCGGGCTTGCGCCAAGAGGTCGATCGGTTTCGTTGAAGGTGCGCCTGGAGCGGCTAGCGCGCGTTGAGCGCGTTCGCCAGGCGCAGCATGGCGGTTTCGATTTCATGGGCGGTCAAGGACGAGTAGCCCAATAGCCATCCCTGTTTCGTGGCGGCACCGGCATACAGCCGGCTGAGGCCGGCCAGTTGCACGCCCGCGTTGGCGGCCTGGCGGATGGTTTTTTCTTCCGACCAACCTTCATGCAGCACGCAAGGGATTTGCAGCCCGCCCTGGGGCCGGCACGCCGTGACCACATCGCCCAGGTGCTTGCCGATGGCGTCGAGCATGATGGCTTGGCGCCCGGCGTAGAGTTTGCGCATCGCACGGACATGGGCGTTGTAATGACCGTCCTCCATAAAGCGCGCCAGCGTCAGTTGCAGGATCTGCGGGGTGTGGCCGTCCATCATGCTGCGCGCGTAGGTGAAGGCCTTGACCAGTTCAGGGGGCAGCACCATGTAGCCCATGCGCAGGCCGGGGAACAGGGTCTTGCTGAAGGTGCCGAGGTACAGCGTGCGCTGATACTTGTCCAGGCCCTGCACACAGGCCGTGGGTTTGCCGTCGTAGTGAAACTCGCTGTCGTAGTCGTCTTCGATGACCCATTTGCCTTTTTCCGCAGCCCAGTTGATCAACTCAAGGCGCCGTTCCAGGGGTAGCGTGGCGCCGGTCGGGTATTGATGCGAGGGCGTGACATACACGCACGTGGCGCCGCTGCGGTCGGCGTGCAGCAGGTCGGTGCGGATGCCCCACTCATCGACATCGATCGGCACGACCTTGGCCTCGGCGGTTTCGAAGGCCTTCCTGGCGCCGTAGTAGCCCGGGTTCTCCAGCAGGATCGGTTTACCGACGTCCACCAACAACTGCGCACACAAAAACAGCGCCTGGCGCGTACTGCTCAGCACCAGGACCTGGTCGGGCGAGCACTTGGCCCCACGCTCAAGGTTCAAATAGGTGGCGATGGCTTTGCGTAATGATTCGGCCCCTTGCGGGTCGCCGTGCAACAGCACGCTGCTGCGATAGTCCTTCATCACCTGGCGCTGCAGGCGCTCCCAGACCTCGGTCGGGAACGAGCGGGTTTCGGGCAGGCCCGTGGCAAATGCCTTGATCACCTGTTGGTCGGCCACGCCGCCGCTGTCGAGGATCATCCGCCCGCGCTGGCTCAAGCCGGCACCGGGAGCCGCCTGGCTGGTTTTGACGGCCTGCGCCTTGATGCGGCGGCGCGAGGCGCCGCGCAATTCGGTGCCGATGGCCTCGCACACGTAACTGCCGGAGCCCTCGCGCCGCACGATAAAACCATCGCGCTGCAACTGCACGTAGGCGTTCTCCACCGTATCGCGCGCGATCCCCAATGACTTCGCCAACACCCGCGTCGCCGGCAGCTTCAGACCGGGTGCCAGCGCGCCATCGAGGATCAAGGCGCGCAGGGCACGTTGAATTCGCTGGTGCAGGCCCAACCGCTGGAATTGCGCATCGTTGAGGCGCATTTGCAGGGTTTCCAGCTCGAAGGTTTTCGCCATGCGGTCTGCCTTGCCTTGAAGAATTGGCTGGTATTGGCAGGCCAGTCTATCCGTAGACTTCGACCTGCGCCACGGCCTTCACGCCGGCCAATGGCCGATCACGCGAGGCTCAACCCCTCGTCTGGCAAGGAGCTAAGTACCTATGTCTTCGTCAATATCGCCGTCGTCGCTGCGCCTGCGCGACCTGTTCCACCCCATCGTGGCCGGGCTGATTTCAGTCATCGTCAATTATGGCGGCACGTTCATTCTGGTCTTCCAGGCCGCCAAGGTGGCGGGGCTGAGTCCCGAGCTGACCGCTTCGTGGGTCTGGTCAGTGTCGATCGGTGTGGGGGTGACCGGGCTGTTTCTCAGTTGGGTGAGCCGTGAGCCGATCATCACCGCCTGGTCGACCCCCGCTGCGGCGTTTCTGGTGGTCGCGCTGTCTGCCACGCCTTACGCCGAGGCGGTCGGCGCGTACATGGTTTCAGCCGTGGCGTTTGTGCTGCTGGGGCTGTCCGGCTGTTTCGAAAAAGTCATCCGGCTGATTCCGCCTGGCATCGCGGCGGCCATGCTGGCGGGAATTCTGCTGCAGTTCGGTATCGGCGCGTTTGGTGGCATGAGCCTCGACCCTGTGTTGGTTGGGTTGCTGATCACCGCTTACGTTGGGCTCAAGCGGTTTACTGCGCGCTACGCCGTGGTCGGGATTCTGGTGCTGGGGCTGGGATTCCTGCTGGTGCAGGGGCGGGTGGACTTGTCGGGCCTGTCCCTGCAACTGGCGGCGCCGGTATTCACCCGGCCCGAGTTTTCGCTCAATGCGTTGCTCAGTGTGGCGCTGCCGCTGTTTCTGATCACGCTAACGGGCCAGTACATGCCGGGCATGCTGGTGTTGCGTAACGATGGCTTCAAGACCAGCGCCAACCCGATCCTGACAGTGACCGGGCTGGGGTCGCTGTTGATGGCGCCGTTCGGCTCGCACGCGTTCAACGTCGCGGCGATCACGGCGGCCATCTGCACGGGCAAGGAAGCCTCGGAGGTCCCGTCCAAGCGCTGGGTCGCCGGGGTTGCGGCTGGTGTGTTCTACATCCTTGTCGGGGTGTTCGGGGTGACGCTGGCCGCCGTATTCATGGCGTTCCCGCCGGCGTTCATCACCACGCTGGCCGGCTTGGCCCTGCTGGGCACCCTCGGCGCCAGCCTGGCCAACGCGATGGCAGACGTCAGGTCGCGTGAAGCCGCGCTGATCACCTTTCTGGCGTGCGCCGCGAACATCACCCTGTTGGGGATCGGTGGGGCGTTTTGGGGGTTGTTGATCGGGTTGGCCGCGTATGCGCTGCTCAACGGCCGCTTGCCCCGTCGTCGTGCGGCGGTTTCCGAGGCGGTGACGATGGCCAAGGAGGCGGCCCAATGATGCGCGCCGAAGCGCAAGCCAGCGCCACCCTGCATGCGCGTCACGGGCGTTACCCGCAGGCCACCAGCGTGGAGGATTTTCGGCGCAATCTGGCGGCCGTACAGCAACGTATCGCCGCTGCCTGCGAGGGGCCGAGGCGCTGGATCGTCGCCTGCACATTGAAGGACGGCAACTGGATGTGTTCGTGCAGGTGAACACCTCCGGGGAAGCCAGCAAATACGGCCTGGTGCCGCACGCCGTCGCGGACTTTCTGCAGGCCCTGCCGGCGTTCCCGGCCTTGCGCGTTCGTGGGCTGATGACGCTGGCGCTGTTCCCGGCCGACATGGCCCGCGTGCGCCCGCGCCATGCCGGATGCCTGCTACTGGCCGAGCGCTGATCACTGATCAACGACCTGATTTTCCCAGCAAGGACCTGTTCATCATGTACGACTCAACATTGACGCTTGAAGCCTTCGACCCGCAGTTGTGTGAGGCGATTCATAACGAGGAGCGCCGCCAGGAAGACCACGTCGAGCTGATCGCTTCCGAAAACTACGCCAGCCCGCTGGTCATGCGCCTCCAGAGCACGGTATTGACCAACAAATACGCCGAGGGCTATCCCGGCAAGCGCTACTACAGCGGGTGCGAATACGTCGATGTGGCCGAGCGCCTGGCCATCGAACGGGTCAAGACCCTGTTCGACTGCGATTACGCCAACGTGCAGCCCCATGCAGGGGCCCAGGCAAACGCTGCGGTGTTCCTGGCCTTGATCAACCCCGGGGATACGGTGATGGGCATGAGCCTGGCCCAGGGCGGTCACCTGACCCACGGCAATCCGTCCAACTTTTCGGGCCGGCATTACCACATCGTGCCTTATGGGCTCGATCCGCAGACGGGCTTGCTCGACTACGACGAGATGGAGCGCATTGCCGTGAAAACGCAGCCGAAGATGCTGATCGGTGGGTTTTCTGCCTACTCGCGGTACAAAGACTGGGCGCGCATGCGGGTGATTGCCGACAAGGTCGGCGCGATTTTCTGGGTCGACATGGCTCACGTCGCCGGGCTGGTCGCTGCTGGCGAATACCCGGACCCGTTGCCGCACGCCCATGTGGTCACCAGCACCACGCACAAGACCTTACGTGGCCCACGGGGCGGGTTGATTTTGTCCAAGGGCCAGGACGCAGCGTTTTACAAAAAGCTCGACTCGGCGGTATTCCCGGGTGTTCAGGGCGGGCCGTTGATGCATCAGATCGCGGCCAAGGCGGTGGCCTTCAAGGAAGCCTTGAGGCCCGAGTTCAAAACCTACCAGGCCCAGGTCGTGGTCAACGCGCGGGCCATGGCGGCCGTGCTGCAGCGGCGCGGTTACACGATTGTCTCGGGTGGCACCGATAACCACATGATGCTGATCGACCTATCCGACCGGCCCTACACCGGCAAAGACGCCGATGCGGGCCTGAGCAACGCCGGCATCACCGCCAACAAGAATTCGGTGCCCAACGATCCGCGCTCACCCTTTGTCACCTCGGGGCTGCGCATCGGCACGCCGGCCGTCACGACCCGCGGTTTCTGCGTGTTCGAGTGCGAGCAACTGGCCGGTTGGCTGTGCGATGTACTCGACGCCCTGGAGCGCGGGGAGAGCGAGAGCGTTGCGCATCAGGTGCGTGAACAGGTGATTGCGCTGTGCCGCCGTCACCCGGTTTATCGCTGATTTTTTATGTCTAAGCGTTGGCGCAGTCGACTTGGCTGGAAGCCGAGGGCCGGTATTGCAAGGCTTCGGCAATGTGGCGGCGACCGATAGTGTCGGCGCGCTCCAGATCCGCCAAAGTGCGGGCGACCTTGAGCAGGCGGTGGGCTGCTCGAAGCGACAGGGTCAAGCGCTCGCAGGCGCTTTCCAGCCAGGCTTCGTCCGGCTTGGACAGCGCACAATGCTGGCGCAACCCCGGTAGATCCAGGAACGCATTGGCGCAGCCCTGGCGCTGATGCTGGCGTTCCCGTGCCTGGGCAACCAGCGCCGAGGCGGTGGACGTGTTGTCGCCGGGCTGCGGGGCTGGGTTCAGCGCGGTGATTTCGCGGGCGACGGTCAGGTGCAGGTCGATCCGGTCCAGCAACGGCCCGGAGAGTTTGTTGCGGTAGCGCTGGATCTGCTCCGGCGTACAGCGACAGCGCGCGCTGGGGTCGCCCATGTAACCGCAAGGGCAGGGGTTCATCGCGGCGACCAGTTGAAAGCGCGCCGGGAAACTCACACGGTCACGTGCGCGGGAGATCACGATATGCCCCGACTCCAGCGGCTCGCGCAAAACCTCCAGCACCTTGCGATCAAACTCCGGCAGCTCGTCCAGGAACAGCACCCCATGGTGGGCCAGGGTGATTTCCCCCGGTTGCGGCTTCGACCCGCCGCCCACCAGCGCCGGGCCGGAGGCCGAGTGGTGCGGCTGGCGAAACGGCCGGTGGGGCCAATGGCTCAATGGCGCCAGGCTGACCACGGATTGAATCGCGGCGACTTCCAGCGCTTCGTGTTCACTCAGCGGCGGTAGCAAACCCGGCAGGCGGCTGGCGAGCAAGGTCTTGCCGGTGCCGGGCGGCCCGCTGAACAATAGGTTATGCGCGCCTGCCGCAGCGATCAGCAGCGCGCGTTTGGCGGCGAGTTGGCCCTGGACTTCGCTGAGGTCCGGGTAGGGCTTGTTCAAGTACAGCAAGCCGTCAGACTTGAAGGGCTCGATCGGTACTTGCCCATTCAGGTGCGCCACCACCTGCAGCAGGTGATCCACTGCAATCACCTTCAACCCGGACGCCAGGCAGGCCTCTTCGGCATTCGCCCGAGGCACGATCACGCTGCGCCCGGCCTTGCGCGCCGCCAGCGCCGCCGGTAACACACCTTTCACCGCGCGTACCTCGCCCGATAGCGCCAATTCCCCCAGGCACTCCACGTCATCGAGCATCAGCGCCGGCACCTGCACGCTTGCCGCGAGAATCCCTAGGGCAATCGCCAGGTCAAAACGCCCGCCGTCCTTGGGCAGGTCGGCGGGTGCGAGGTTGAGGGTGATGCGACGGGCCGGGTATTGCAGCGCTGAATTGAGGATGGCGCTGCGCACGCGGTCCTTGCTTTCCTTGACGGCGGTTTCCGGCAAACCCACCAGCGTGAGCGATGGCAGACCATTGGCCATATGCACTTCGACGCTGACGGCGGGGGCTTCGACGCCGATCTGGGCGCGGCTGTGGACGATGGCGAGGGACATGCTCATTCCTTGAAAGGGCGGGCCGCTTCCTGCGGTTTTTCAAGGGTAGACGAGGTGGGGAAGAGCGAGGCGGGGGAGGTTTTACAGAACGTATCCGGAGAGTGACGCAGAACGAGTGTGTGGGCTGGCGTGCCTGCGATATAGGCGGTTAGGTGTGTCAGAGGGACCGAGTCGATCCCATCGCAGGCAAGCCAGCGCCTACATTGACCGGGGTTTATTCAGCGGCTGCCGGGGTCAACCGCGCTTCCAACTCCGCCACCTTCGCCTCAAGGCTTTCCAGGCGCGCTCGGGTGCGGGCCAGTACCACCATTTGGCTGTCGAATTCTTCCCGGCTGACCAGGTCGAGCTTGCTGAAGCCGCTTTGCAGCAACGCCTTGAACTGGCTTTCGATTTCATTGCGGGGCAGCGGGGTGTCGCCGCTGAACAGGCGGGAGGCGTGGCCGCTCAGGGCGTCGAGGAGGTCTTTGGGCGCGAGCATGGGAAATCTTCCGGAAAACTGTTGGCGGGCAGTGTATCACGCAGCGTCTATAGTCATTTTCACGGACTCACGCGCACGCTTTTCGCGCATGGGGGCGCACGGTGGCGCACCCTTTTCGTGCGCATTGCATTCGCCAGAGGGTCCCGCAGGTGGGCGCAGCTAGGCAAAGGACTGATTTCAATGATTTTTACGGAGCTGGCAAGGTTTCTGCTTAGACGAACATGACCCATGCACTGATGCAGTCGCTGTGACGAATGCAGTGCGCCGACGGATCAGGGGTACAGGTTTCGTCACCAGTGGTTCGCTGGCGTCGTAATGGCAATTGCTCTTGCGACGACGCGTTACAAAGCCAGGCGCTGCGCTTAGACTTGAGACGGGTTTGTTTTCCTGGGGCAAGTCCACCAATTCGGGAGAGAGTTTTCATGAAGCTAGTCACTGCCATCATCAAGCCGTTCAAGTTGGACGATGTACGCGAGTCGTTGTCCGAGATCGGCGTGCAGGGCATTACCGTTACTGAGGTCAAAGGCTTCGGGCGGCAGAAGGGTCACACCGAGCTGTATCGCGGCGCGGAATACGTGGTTGATTTCCTGCCGAAGGTGAAGATTGATGTCGCCATTGACGACAAGGATCTTGACCGGGTTATCGAGGCGATAACCAAGGCTGCCAACACCGGCAAGATCGGTGACGGCAAGATCTTTGTGGTCAATCTGGAACAGGCTATTCGCATCCGTACCGGCGAAACCGATACCGACGCAATCTAAGCCGCCAAACCCCAACGCCCCAGGAGAAAACAATATGACTCTGCGTAAATTCGCAGGGCTCGGAGCCCTGTTGTCCTTTGTAATGCCAAGCCTGGCCTTGGCGGCAGACGAAGTGGCTGCTCCAGTCCTCAATTCCGGTGACACGGCGTGGATGCTCACATCCACCGCGCTCGTGCTGTTCATGACCATTCCCGGCCTGGCGCTGTTCTACGGCGGTATGGTTCGCTCCAAAAATATTCTGTCGGTGATGATGCAGTGCTTCGCCATCACTGGCTTGATCACCATCCTGTGGTTCGTCTACGGCTACAGCATGGCGTTCGATACCACCGGTATGGAAGCGGGCGTCGTCAACTTCAACTCGTTCGTGGGCGGCTTGTCCAAGCTGTTCCTCTCAGGTGTGACCCCGGCCAGCATCACCGGCCCTGCGGCGCTGTTCCCTGAGGCGGTGTTCATCACCTACCAGATGACCTTCGCCATCATCACCCCGGCGCTGATTGTCGGTGCCTTCGCCGAGCGTATGAAGTTCTCCGCGATGCTGATCTTCATGGGCGTTTGGTTCACCCTGGTCTACGCGCCGATTGCTCACATGGTGTGGGGCGGCCCGGGTTCGCTGCTAGGTGACTGGGGCGTGCTGGACTTCGCCGGCGGTACGGTGGTGCATATCAACGCCGGTGTGGCTGGCCTGGTAGCGTGCCTGGTCCTCGGCAAGCGTAAAGGTTTCCCGACCACGCCAATGGCGCCTCACAACCTGGGTTACACCCTGGTGGGTGCGGCCATGCTGTGGGTCGGCTGGTTCGGCTTCAACGCCGGTTCTGCAGCGGCGGCCAACGGCACTGCCGGTATGGCGATGCTGGTGACCCAGATCGCTACTGCCGCCGCCGCACTGGGCTGGATGTTCGCCGAGTGGGTCACCCACGGTAAACCAAGCGCCCTGGGCATCGCCTCGGGTGTGGTGGCGGGCCTTGTGGCTATTACGCCGGCTGCCGGTACCGTGGGCCCGATGGGCGCGCTGATCATCGGCCTGGCGGCGGGTGTGGTGTGCTTCTTCTGCGCCACGACCCTGAAACGCAAACTGGGCTATGACGACTCCCTGGACGCCTTCGGTGTGCACGGTATCGGCGGTATCCTCGGCGCAATCTTGACCGGTGTGTTTGCAGCGCCAGCACTGGGTGGCTTCGGCACCGTGACTGATGTGGCGGCACAGGTCTGGATTCAGTGCAAAGGCGTCGGCTTCACTGTGATCTACACAGCCATCGTGACCTTCATCATCCTCAAGGTGCTGGACATGGTCATGGGCCTGCGGGTTACCGACGAAGAAGAAGCTGTCGGCCTCGACCTGGCGCAACACAACGAACGCGGTTACAACTTGTAAGTAGGCGAAAAAAACATGCCCGGCTTGCCGGGCATTTTTTTGTCTGACGTTTGTCAGTCATGACGCGTGGTGCCGGTTTTTGCGCTGCGTATGTGATGGCGCGCACACGGCACTTTTCCGGATGCGAATGTCTTACAGGCATGTAGGCGTATTCGGCACTTTGTTTTTTCCCTGAGCGCGCTAGAATGCGCGCCGATGGGCGGAGAACTGTATGTGGCAACAGACCCTGATTACCCTGCGGGCCAAGCCCCGGGGCTTTCACCTGGTAACCGACGAGTTGCTGGCCGGCTTGCCTGAATTGAAGGCGTGTCGCGTGGGCCTGTTGCATCTGTGGCTGCAGCATACCTCGGCCTCGTTGACCATCAACGAGAATGCCGATCCGGCGGTTCGTCGTGACTTCGAGCGTTTTTTCAACTCGCTGGTGCCGCAAGGCCGAGCCGGGTTCGAACACAACGACGAAGGCCCGGACGATCTGCCGGCGCACTTCAAGGCCAGTCTCCTGGGCTGCCAGCTGAGTTTGCCGGTCAAGGCCGGCCGCTTGGCGATGGGGACCTGGCAAGGTGTTTATCTGGGCGAGCACCGTGATCATGGCGGTGCTCGTAAAGTCCTCGCCACTTTGCATGGTGATGGGGCATAAGCCATTGGTTATCCGGTGGATGTTGATTTTTTTTCCGGCGACCTTCGACAGAGGGCGAAGCTGGGCTATAACTAATCTGCTTTTCGCAAGTCATGAGGTAGAACATGAGCGACGATGATCTGGAAGACGACCTGGAAGTAGGTGAGGACGACGATACCGAAGAGCTGGAGGCGGTAGCGGAAGACGCTCCTGACGAAGGCGATGACGGTGGCGATGATGCGCCTGCCAAAACAGCCAAAGGCAAGGTCAAGGCCGCAGTTTCGGTCGATGAGCTGCCGAGCGTTGAAGCCAAGAACAAAGAGCGCGATGCGCTGGCCCGTGCGATGGAAGAGTTCCTCGCTAAAGGCGGCAAAGTGCAGGAAGTCGAGGCCAACGTGGTGGCAGACCCGCCCAAGAAACCGGATAACAAGTACGGCAGCCGACCTATTTGAGGTCAGCTTCCCGCTTGCTGAAAAAGCCCGCCGTCGCTGCGGGCTTTTTCATGCCTGAAACAATGTCTATGAGCCAGCGGTGTTGCCGCGACAGCGTTACTGCCAACTGCGGAGCAACGGTGGCAACTCCGTCAGGCTGCGAATCTGCGCATCCGGGTGTTGATCCGCCTCCCAGACCTTGCCCGTCGGGTTGAACCACACCGCGCGCAATCCTGCTTGTTGGGCTCCCGCGATGTCATCCCCCGGATGATCGCCAACATGTACCGCTGCGCTGGCGTCCACGCCACCACGTTGCATCGCTTCCTGAAACAACCGCGCATCCGGCTTGGCGATGCCGAGGTCTTCAGCGCGCAGGGCAAAGTGAAAGTAGTCCGCCAGGCCCACACGCTGCACGTCCGCGTTGCCGTTAGTGATCACCCCCAGCAAGAAGTGCTTGCGCAGCGCTTGCAGCATCGGCTCGGCTTCGGGGAATACGGTGAGCTGGTGGCGTGCATGAATGAACGCTTCAAAGCACACATCGGCCATTTCCTCGGCTTGCGGCTGCGGGTAGCCCGCTTCTTCGAAGGCGTACATCAATACGCGGTGGCGCAGCACGCTGATGCGGTGTTTGAGTTCGGGATGGCGTTCCAGCACGTGCTGGCGAAGGCTGGCGAAATGCTCCAGGGGCAGTTCGCCGACCTTGGCGGCGTGGGTGGCCAGCCATTCGCGCATTGACGCTTCGGCGCTGATGATGACGGGTACGTTGTCCCAGAGGGTGTCGTCCAGGTCGAAGGTGATCAGCTTGATACTCATGAGTCGCCGCCCTTGATGCGTTTGGCCCGTGGATGGGCGCTGTCGTACACCGTTGCCAGGTGTTGGAAATCCAGGTGGGTGTAGATCTGCGTGGTTTTGATATCGGAGTGGCCGAGCAGTTCCTGCACCGCGCGCAGGTCTTGGGACGACTCCAGCAAATGGCTGGCAAACGAGTGCCGCAGCATGTGCGGATGCAGGTTCTGCCCCAGCTCGCGCTCGCCGGCCGCCTTGACCCGCAGCTGAATCGCCCGCGGGCCCAGGCGCCGGCCCTGCTGGCTGACAAACACGGCGTCGTCCGCCGGGTTGGTCAGTGCGCGCAGGGGCAGCCACAGTTGCAAGGCTTCCCGGGCTTTTCTACCCACCGGCAGCACGCGGGTCTTGCTGCCCTTGCCGAGCACTTGCACCAGGCCGTCGGCCAGGTCGAGTTGATCAAGGTTCAGCCCGGTCAGTTCCGACAGACGCAGGCCCGAAGAATAGAACAGCTCCAGGATCGCCTGGTCGCGATGGGCCAGGAAATCATCCTCGACGGCGCCATCGAGCAATTGCAGGGCGCGGTCGGTGTCGAGAGTCTTGGGCAGCCGCCGCTCGCCCTTGGGCGGGGCCAGGCCATTGGCCGGGTCGTGATCGCACAGGCCTTCGCGGTTGAGGTAGTGATACAGGCCGCGCACCGCCGATAGCAGGCGTGCCAGGCTGCGGGAAGATTGGCCCTGCTGGTGCAGGCGCGCGATCAGGCTGCGCAGCCCCTGGATATCCAGGGCTTTCCAACTGGGGATTTGCTGCTTTTCGCAGTAGGCCAGAACCTTGTTCAAGTCCCGTCGGTAGGCTTCCAGGGTGTGGGGCGACACCTGGCGCTCGCTGCGCAGGTGAGCGCAGTAAGCGTCCAGTTGCCGTTCCATGGTTAGCGCACCGCGCGCAGGGCGGTGGTGAAACGCGGTAGTACGCGGCCCAGCACTTCGGCGATGTAGGTCAGGAACAGCGTGCCCACCGAGCTTTTGTAGTGCGCAGGATCACGGCTGGCGATGGCCAGTACCCCATGCAGGCCCTGATGGCTGAGGGCAACCACCGCGGTAGAGCCGATCTGCTGGCGCTGCTCGGCGCCAAACAAAAAGTCCAACTCATGTTCGCGCAAGGTGCCGCTGATAGTCTTGCCTTCGGAAAGCAGGCCGCCAATCGCCGTTTGCGCTTCGCCGCCGCTGACCCAGCGGCCTACCTGCATCGGGTTGTCGCTGAACAGGATCAGGCTGACGAAGGGCACCTGGAAGTCCTGGCGCAGGCTGTCTTCCACAGCGATCACCGTTTCTTCCAGGCTGGTGGCGTCCATCAGCGTCAGAATCAGGCGCCGGGTCTTGTCGAACAGGCGGTCGTTATCGCGGGCTACGTCCATCAAGTGCGAGAGCCGATGGCGCATTTCGATGTTGCGCTCGCGCAGGATCTTCATCTGCCGCTCCACCAGCGACACTGTATCGCCACGCTGGTGGGGGATGCGCAGGGCCGGCAGCAGTTCTTCGTGCTCGACGAAGAAGTCCGGATTAGCCTCAAGGTACGCCGCGACAGCAGCGGCCTCCAGGCTGACGCTCGGGGATGCTTGTGCGGGTACTTGAGGCTTATCGGTCATTTGCTTGGCTCACTCATAGACGGACCTGTCCTTCGTATACGCGCATGGCCGGCCCGGTCATCATCACCGGGTGGCCGGGGCCTGCCCATTCGATGGACAAGCGTCCGCCGGGCAGGTCGATCAGCAGCGGCGAATCCATCCACCCCTGGCTGATCGCGGCCACGGCAGCGGCGCAAGCACCGGTGCCGCAGGCCTGGGTTTCACCGGCGCCGCGCTCCCATACACGCAATTGCGCGCGGGAGCGGTCGATCACCTGCAGGAAGCCCACATTGACCCGTGCCGGAAAGCGCGGGTGATGTTCGATCTTCGGCCCCAGCTCATGCACCGGCGCGCTATTGATGTCATCGACGCGCAGCACCGCATGGGGGTTGCCCATGGACACGGCCGCCAATTCGACAGCCTGGCCGTCGACGTCAACGGTGTAGCAGGTGGCCTGCTCGGCGGCCTGGAACGGAATATCCGCCGGCACCAGGCGTGGCGCGCCCATGTTGACGCTGATCTGGCCGTCGCTGCGGACATCCAGCTCGATCACGCCGCTCTTGGTCTCGACGCGAATCTGCCGCTTGGCGGTCAGGCGCTTGTCCAGCACAAAGCGGGCGAAGCAGCGCGCACCGTTGCCGCACTGTTCCACTTCGGAACCGTCGGAGTTGAAGATCCGGTAACGGAAATCCACCTCCGGGTTGCTGGGCGCCTCAACGATCAGCAACTGGTCGAAACCGATGCCGGTATGGCGGTCGCCCCACTGTTTAGCGTGCTTGGGCAGAATGTGCGCATGCTGGCTGACCAGGTCAAGGACCATGAAGTCATTGCCCAGCCCGTGCATCTTGGTAAAACGCAACAGCATGGCTTACTCCGGCAGCAGGCTTTCGCCAGCATACAACTCGGCTACCGTCTCGCGGCGACGCACTTCAAACGCTTGATCACCGTCCACCAGCACCTCGGCGGCACGTCCGCGGGTGTTGTAGTTGGAACTCATGACAAACCCGTAGGCACCAGCCGAATGAATGGCCAGCAGGTCGCCTTCTTCCAGGGCCAGTTGACGATCCTTGGCCAGGAAGTCGCCGGTTTCGCAGATCGGGCCGACGACGTCATAGGCGCGCGCTTCGCTGTCGCGAGGCGTTACGGCAGTGACATTCATCCAGGCCTGGTACAGCGCCGGGCGGATCAGGTCGTTCATCGCCGCGTCGACGATGGCGAAATCCTTGTACTCGGTGTGCTTGAGGTACTCGACCTGGGTCAGCAGCACGCCGGCGTTGGCGACGATGTAGCGGCCCGGCTCGAACATCAGCGTCAGGTCGCGGCCTTCCAGGCGTTCGCGCACGGCCTTGATGTAGTCGCCGATCAGCGGCGGCTCTTCATCGCGATACTGCACGCCCACGCCGCCACCGAGGTCGATGTGCTGCAGGTAGATGCCGCACTCGCCGAGGCGGTCGGTCAGCGCCAGCAGGCGGTCGAGGGCATCCAGGAACGGAGGCAGGGTGGTGAGTTGCGAGCCGATATGGCAGTCGACACCCAGCACTTCCAGGTTCGGCAGTTGGGCGGCGCGGATGTACACGTCCTCGGCGTCGGCGATGGCGATGCCGAACTTGTTCTCTTTGAGACCGGTGGAAATGTACGGGTGGGTGCCGGCGTCGACGTCCGGGTTGACGCGCAGGGAGATCGGCGCGCGAACGCCCATCTCGGCAGCGACGACTTGCAGGCGCTCCAGTTCGTCGGTGGATTCGACGTTGAAGCAATGCACGCCGACTTCCAGGGCGCGGCGCATGTCTTCGCGGCTCTTGCCGACGCCGGAGAAGACGATTTTGTCAGCCTGGCCGCCAGCGGCCAGAACCCGTTCCAGCTCGCCACGGGAGACAATGTCGAAACCGGCGCCCAGACGCGCCAGGACATTGAGCACGCCCAGGTTGGAGTTGGCCTTGACCGCGTAGCACACCAGGTGCGGCACGCCGTTCAACGGGTCGGTGAAGGCGCGATATTGGGCTTCGATATGCGCGCGCGAGTACACATAGGTCGGGGTGCCAAAGCGCTCGGCAATTGCGGACAGCGCCACGCCTTCCGCGAACAGCTCGCCGTTCCGGTAGTTAAAAGCGTCCATGGGTTTCCCTTAGTAAGTGTCGTGCTTGTGCGCTTTTTGTGGTTTCTGCGACGATTGCGCCTGTTCATTTGGGTCTTTGCTGTCATCAGGCAGGTACAGCGGGCCTTTTTGACCACAGGCACTAACGAGGCAAGCGACCGCGACGAGCGCAGCAAGGGAAGAGATCAGGCGCTTCATGGCGAAATCCTTGAATATGCATTAATTGCGCCCGAGTATACCGACCACCCGCCAGCTTGCCTATGCACCGAAATACCCGTCCGGCGGGGGTTTGCCGAGACAGTAGCGAAGCGGCTTACGGTAGTCGGGGATATTTCTTACCGTCATCGGTAACGAACTCGGTATCCTTTGCAATCGGCGGAGCGCGACCGTATCGTGCGGCGCTTGAGCAAAACCAGACACTTTTGAGGTTGCCGCAATGAGTTTGACCGAAGCCCGTTTTCACGACCTGGTGGATTCGACCCAGCACGCGCTGGAAGATATTTTCGACGAGAGCGGCCTGGATGTGGACCTGGAAAACTCGGCCGGGGTGCTGACCGTCAAGTTCGAGAACGGCACTCAACTGATCTTCAGTCGCCAGGAACCGTTGCGCCAACTGTGGCTGGCGGCACGCTCCGGCGGTTTTCACTTCGATTACAACGAAGAAGACCGCAATTGGCAGTGCGACACCAGCGATGAGCTGCTCAGCGAAATGCTCGCGCGCATCACGCTGGAACAGGCCGGCGTCGAGTTGGGCTTCGATGAGCTGAACCCCGACGAGAACTGATCGTGAACCAGTCAGCGCCTGTACGTCCGCCCAAGCCGTTGTTCAGTAATGTCAGCGCGGCGGTGCCGTCACCTTGTATCAGCTTGTGTCGGCTGGACGAGCAAAAAGTCTGCCTTGGCTGCTTTCGCCATGTGGAAGACATCCGTGAATGGCGCTCCGCCGACGATCAGCGGCGGCGAGTGATCGTGGCCCAAGCCGAGCGGCGCAAAGTCGCGCCTTGAGCCCTTCTTGTTTATTTACGGTGCTGTGGTAGTGTCCGGGTACACCTCAACTCATCGAGGTCCGTGAGAACCCCGCCTTTTCCTGGCGGGGTTTTGCTTTTTTGTGCAGAAAAAAGGAGTCTGCCTGAATCATGACCGCACCTTCCATCATTCTTACCCGTCTCGACGTGCAGCGTCTTGAGCAACTGATCGACCGTGTCGGCGAAAACTCGCCGGGCGTAGAAGCCCTGCAACACGAACTCGACCGCGCCGAAGAAGTGGTTGGCCACGATGAAGTGCCTGCAGATGTCGTGACCATGAACTCCAGCGTGCATTGCCGCGAGCAAGGCAGCGGGAAGGACTATCACCTGACCCTGGTTTACCCCAAGGATGCGAATGCCGACGCAGGCAAGATTTCGATCCTGGCGCCGGTGGGCAGCGCGTTGCTCGGCCTCAAAGTGGGCCAGCACATCGACTGGCCTGCGCCCGGCGGCAAAACCCTCAAGCTCGAACTGCTCAGTGTAGAAAACCAGCCCAAAGACGGCGGTGCGTTCTCGCTCTAGGTCCGGCTCAGCGCTTCATTGAGCGCCTGTTCCAGCTCGGCCTTGTAACGCAGGTACAAATTGCTCGGGCTGTGCACATCACCGAGCAGACCCGACAGGTCCAGATCAGTGATATAGCAGCGGTAGCGCTCGGTTTCCCGGCGCTGCCCGACGATCTCCTGGGCGACCACTGCAAACAGCTGGTCGCCAAACTCCAGTTCGGAAAATTCCCGCTGATTGCAGTACAGGGTAATCCCCACCTGGCCCGGCGTCGCCTTGCCGATAATCGCCTGCACGTCATAAAACGGCTTGTTGGCCGGGTTTTGCGGCGCCGGCCGAGACTCGATGCTGCGTGCGCGGTTGCTGCCCGATGGCAGCAGTTGGTAATACAGGGTTTGCACCGCGCCCAGCGGTTCTTGCGGGTCCACGGGCGACAACGCGTCCCGGCGATAGATGATCGACTGCAGAAAGCGCTGCAACGGCGCCAACAGGCTCTGTTCATCGTGGAACGGCAAGCGTTGTTGCCAGAGCGCATTGAACTCATCCAGCACGTACAGCTCGGCGAAGCCTTCGTTGACCCGGTAAAACACCTGCACGCAATTGGCCATTCCCATCGGTAGCAGCAGCGCCAGGTCGTGGTCTTCCAGGGCCATCGCGTCCAGGTGCAATGGGCTGTAGCTGGCCAGTTCTTCGCTGAGGTAGGCGATCAGCGCGTCCTGCGTCGCCAGTGATACGTGGGTAGCCTGGCCTGGCATCAGCTCCATCACGTGATAGTGCTGCTGCACCTGCAGCAGGTAGCGATGGTTGCCCTGGCCCAGCAGCAGGTTCTGCGCGGTGTCGAAGATTTCTTCCACGCGCCGGGCAATGAACTGCGCGCGGTTGTGGCAGAAGCAGCGCACCCGCAGGCGTGGAAGGTGGTCCGACGGCAATTGGTTGAGGTAGTCGCGCAGGCAATCGAGCAGGGCATGGGGGCCGTCGTAGCGACTGACCATCACCTCGTTCCAACTGTTGAGCGTGACCTGATCGAGGGTCAGCACCAGGTT
Source organism: Pseudomonas sp. D3 (assembly GCF_029320995.1). NCBI lineage: Bacteria > Pseudomonadati > Pseudomonadota > Gammaproteobacteria > Pseudomonadales > Pseudomonadaceae > Pseudomonas > Pseudomonas sp. D3. Next base: position 6,329,109 of record NZ_CP119772.1, on the reverse strand, counting down.
GTCACGCACGCCGGCGTAACTCAGCGAGTCGGTGCGCTCGGTGGTCATCAGGATGTTCAGGTCGCGGTGGTGCTTGAGCGGGTCGACGCCGACGTTGATCAGCAGCAACACCTCTTCCGGCACCGCCGAGCGCAGCAGACGATCTTCATCGACGCTGGCCAGGGGCAGGGCGATGGTCTGTTGCAGGCTGCCCAGCAGGTTGAACAGTTCGAATTCGGTCATGTCGCTGACGCCCGGGTGCAGCGCTAGGCGGGTGCTGCTGTCGATCACGCCGTTGCGGTGGCACCAGGTGAGCATTTCCAGCAGGTCGCGGCTGCGCTTGATCGGCGCGAAGTGCTCCGATTCCAGAGCGGTGAGGCTGCCGTTGTATAGCCCCCAATGATGCTGGTCTGGTTCCTTGCGGTTGGGGGATTGCACCAGGGTTAGGGTGTCTTCGGCCAGGTCCGGGGCGATGCCGGGGTTGATGAACTCGACCTTGCCAGCCTTGCGTTCAAACGCCGCATAGAGACGGCGGCCAAGCACATTGAGGTCGCGCTTATTGATCAGGCTGACGGTCTGCTCGGTGCGGGCGAACTGGGTCAGGAAGCGATAGCTGTAGTTCAGCTCATTGACCAGGGCGCGTCGCTCGGAGGCCACCTGGCGCACTTTCCACTGGCTGCGGCTGTCGAGCAGGGCCAGTTGACGCGGGTCCCAGCCCCATTCACGGGCCAGGCGCTCCAGCAACAGGTGCTGCCAGCCGAGGGTGCGCTGGCCGGCGCTGAGCTTGCGGTTGACCTTCAAATACAGTGCGCGCCTTACCAGTTCCAGGCGTTCCGGCTCGTTGCGCGCGTTGAGGTACTCCTCGATGCGGCGATAGACCACGACATACGGGTCCAGCTCGTCCAGGTCCATCTTGTTGGCGAACACCGCCCGTTTGAAGCGCAGGCTCAGGCACTGCACATTCGGGTGCTCGCTGGCGTAGACCTCGGTCAGCAGCAGCTTGAGCAGCGACTTGTAGGGCGATTCGATGCCCTTGAACAGTTGCCACAGCCCGGCGCCAATGAATTCGCCGGGTGGGATGCGCGCCAGATGACCGAGGTCGAGGGTTTCATCGGCGCGAATAAAGCGTTTGGAAATCAGCGTGTGGGTGAACTCGGCGTAGCGGATTTCTTCGTACACCGGCACCAGCCACCAGATCGGCGTGCGGCCGGCGAGCCAGATCGCGGTGCGATAGAACTCATCCAGCAACAAATAGTGCTGGGTTGTGCCGCAGTCGTCGGAGCTCAGTTGTGTGTCGCGCTCGCCCAATACAAAACGGCTCGGCTCGATCAGGAAAAAATGCGCTTCGGCACCCATGCTCAGAGCCCAGGCTTCGAGTAACTGGCATTTCTTGCGCAGCTCGACCAGTTCGTTCTCGCCCAGGTCGGGGGCGTGACATACCCACACGTCCATGTCGCTTTGATCGGCCTGGGCCAGGGTGCCGAGGCTGCCCATCAGGAACAGGCCATGGATCGGCTGCGGCGGTTTGCCGTGGCGCGGTTTGTAGGAAAACGAACGGGTCAGGCGTTGGGCTTCGCTCAGGGCCTGGGCGTCGGGTTCGAAATTCGACAGCCCGGCCGGGGTGCTGCCTGACACGTAACCGGGCAACAGCGGGTGATTAACGTGAAAAAACAGCGGCAGCAGGGTCAATACGCTTTGCTGACGCGGCGTCAGCCCTTCGATGGCCCTGGCCATACGCCCTTCGTTCAGCGCCATGAAGCGCGCGCGCAACTGGGCCAGCACCTTGCGGTCGATGCCTTCGTCCAAGTCGGGGCGGATTTCATGGGTGCGGGTCATGTCGAACTCGGTGGCGCGCAAGGCCCGACATGGGCGGCCGTGTAGGAGTTTACAGTCAGAAGCGTAGGAGGTTTAGAGGGGGAAGCGCTTTTTGGCGTCAGAATTTTATCCAGTCCACGGCAACGCCCTAGGAATCCGCGGCAGGCGGACCCCATGGGCGATATCCGGAATCAGGCAGCTTCTTTGGTCGTGGTGGTGGTCAGGATGGTCAGCAGGGATTGGGCTTGTTCTGCGGCGTCCCGGCCAAGGCTGGTCAGGTAGCCTCCGTCCGGTTGGTCGATCAGTTTTTTCTCGAACAGGCGTTTGGCGGCGGCGATAGCGGTCGGTGCGGCAGTCTGATGGACTTTCAGACCTTCCTGGGAGCTGCCCAGGTTGAAGAGTGCAAGGATTTCCAGTTCGGCAACCAACTCAGGGGTATACGACATAGGGACTCCAGACTTTCTAAGAATTTGTTAGAGGCTAGCAGGCCCTAAGGTGAACGTACTTTGGCGGGCTGTCCAGTGGGAAACTCGCGGGTGTTGATATGGCGCAGTGTTGTGGCGAGGAAGCACGCTTCCCTGCCACGCAGGCGGCCGGTTCAGGCGTTTTCAGGCGGCAGTTCGGGCAGCGCGCGCAAGGCTGTTTCATACCAGTCGGTATCGAAGGCGCGGTCTTCGTCGAGCATCTTGTCGATTTCCACTGCCAGCACATGGGCCATCAGATTCAAAATCTCTTCGCGCTCGTAACCCACCAGCGTCAGCTTGTTGAACGTGGCCTTGGCGGCAGGCGGATTGTCGCTTTCGATCTGGTTTTCGATGGCCTGGGTCAGCGTGCTTTCGGTGAACTCTTCTTCGTCGTTGTCGATATCGGTCGGCTCGCTCATGGCAGGCTCCTCAAGGAAAGGGCGCCAGTCTACCTCCATTCAGGCAGGTGATGCTGCTAGCCAGGTTGGTCGGGCGGATCTATAACTCATGCAGCCAACCCCGCACACGGCCTGGAGGCTTTGCGATGCTCAAACTGTACGGATTTTCGGTCAGCAACTACTACAACATGGTCAAGCTGGCGCTCATGGAGAAAGGCCTGGCGTTCGAAGAGGTGCCTTTTTTTGCCGGGCAAACGCCCGCAGCCCTGACGGTCAGCCCGCGGGGCAAGGTGCCGGTGCTGGGTGTCAAACAGGGCTTTATCAACGAAACCAGTGTGATCCTCGAATACATCGAGCAAACCCAGGAAGGCACTGCACTGTTGCCGGCGGAGCCGTTTCAGCGCGCCCAGGTGCTGGCATTGTGCAGGGAAATCGAGCTGTACATCGAGCTACCCGCCCGTGCCTGTTTCGCCGAAGCGTTTTTCGGCATGCCGGTGCCGGAGGCGATCAAGGACAAAGCCCGGGCCGAGTTGCTGCTGGGGGTGGGGTCTTTAGCTCGGCACGGCAAGTTCGCGCCCTATGTCGCTGGGGAGAGCTTTACGATTGCCGATCTGTATTTCATGTACAGCCTGAACCTCGCCTGCGGCGTGGGCGAGAAACTGTTTGGCCTGGATCTGCTGGCAGAATTGCCGGAGGCGAAGGCGTTGCTGCAGCGCTTGCATGCCATGCCTAACGCCATGAAGGTGGCGGCGGACAGGGAAGCGGCGATGCCGGCGTTCATGGCGATGATGGCGGCGAAGAAGTAAGCAATGTGGGAGGGGCGGTGCGACGGTTCGACTTGCTCCCTCCCACATTGATGCTTTTAGCGGCTGGCGAGCAGTGCCTGGCCGCGCACGACGGCGGCTTTTACCTGCCCCGGCGCAGTGCCGCCGATGTGGTCGCGGGCATTCACCGAGCCTTCCAGGGTCAGCACGGCAAACACGTCCTGCTCGATCTGGTCGCTGAATTTGCGCAGTTCTTCCAGGCTCATTTCCGCCAGGTCCTTGCCGCTTTCCACGCCGTATTTCACGGCATGGCCGACGATTTCGTGGCAGTCACGGAACGGCAGGCCACGGCGTACCAGGTAGTCAGCCAGGTCGGTCGCAGTGGAGAACCCGCGCAGCGCCGCTTCCCGCATGATCGCGTGCTTGGGCTTGATCGCCGGGATCATGTCGGCAAAGGCACGTAGCGAATCGCGCAGGGTGTCGGCAGCGTCGAACAGCGGTTCCTTGTCTTCCTGGTTGTCCTTGTTGTAGGCCAGGGGTTGGCCTTTCATCAGGGTCAGCAGGCCCATCAGCGCGCCGAATACGCGGCCGCTCTTGCCACGTACCAGCTCGGGCACGTCGGGGTTTTTCTTTTGCGGCATGATCGAGCTGCCGGTGCAGAAGCGGTCGGGCAGGTCGATGAACTGGAATTGCGCGCTGGTCCACAGCACCAGTTCTTCGGAGAAGCGCGACAGGTGCATCATCGCGATACTGGCGGCGGCGCAGAATTCGATAGCGAAGTCGCGGTCCGACACACCGTCCAGGGAGTTGCCGCCTACGGCGTCAAAACCCAGCAGTTGTGCGGTGTACTCGCGGTCGATCGGGTACGTGGTGCCCGCCAGTGCGGCGCTGCCCAATGGCATGCGGTTGGCGCGCTTGCGGCAATCCACCAGGCGCTCGTAATCGCGGCTGAGCATTTCGAACCAGGCCAGCAAGTGGTGGCCGAAGGTCACGGGCTGTGCGGTCTGCAGGTGGGTGAAGCCGGGCATGATAGTGTCCGATTCACGCTCGGCCTGTTCCAGCAAACCTTTTTGCAGGCGGGTGATTTCGGCCAGGATCAGGTCGATTTCGTCACGCAGCCACAGGCGGATATCGGTGGCCACTTGGTCGTTACGGCTGCGCCCGGTGTGCAGTTTCTTGCCGGTCACGCCGATGCGATCGGTGAGGCGGGCCTCGATGTTCATGTGCACGTCTTCCAGATCGACGCGCCAGTCGAACGTACCGGCTTCGATCTCCCCACGGATGGTGGTCAGGCCGTCGATGATGCTGTCGCGCTCGGCGTCGGTCAGCACGCCGACCTTGGCCAGCATCGTGGCGTGGGCGATCGAGCCCATGATGTCGTGGCGGTACAGGCGCTGGTCGAAGGTGACGGAGGCGGTGAAGCGGGCGACGAAGGCGTCGACGGGTTCACTGAAGCGGCCGCCCCAGGACTGGTTGGTCTTGTCGGTGCTCATGGATTCGCTCGTGATCTGCTTAAAAGAGGCGTGGAGGTGTGACGCCGATAATAACAGGGTTGCCCGTGGAGGCGGTGCTGTGGGTGGTCGGCATTTTTATTTGTGCAAAGGATGGCTAAGTGCCTTGCCGCCGACCGCGTCCGGGAAGAGACTGGGCAAAGGTGCTTATTGAAACGATATTTGACGAATGAGCAATGTCGTCTCGGCGAGCGTCTACAGTTGGACTGATAGTGTGTGAATGCACCAAAGTCAGGTGATGCGGTCATAACCCTGACTACCATTAAACAAGGGGGGTATTCGGATTGTGTATCAGCAAACCCTACGACGATGCCCAAGGGCGGCAGGTTTTGGGCGCTATTGAACAGGTCCGGATAAATATGAGTGTCGCTCTCGGGGCACTTTTTGCCGCTCGCGCTAGTCTTAGCGTGGATCGCTGTGACGCACGTCACCGCACCTGTCTACGCTATCCTTGTGCGAGACTCACGCAGGAATCCAGCGCAATATGAATGTCCTGATCGTTGATGACGAACCCCAAGCCCGCGAGCGACTGAGCCGTCTGGTCAGTGAGCTCGAGGGTTATACAGTCCTTGAACCGAGCGCCGCCACGGGCGAGGAGGCGTTGACGTTGATCGACAGCCTCAAGCCGGATGTGGTGCTGCTCGATATCCGCATGCCGGGCCTGGATGGCCTGCAAGTCGCCGCCCGCCTGAGCGAGCGCGAATCGCCACCCGCCGTGGTGTTGTGTGCCGCCGAGGAAGAGTTCCCTGCCGAAACCCTGGAAGCCAGCGGTGTCAGTTTCCTGGTCAAACCGGTGACTGCCGAGGCGTTGCTCAAGGCGCTGAAAAAGGCCGAGCGCCCCAATCGCATCCAGCTTGCCGCCCTGACCCAGCCCGCCGCCCAGAGCGGTAACGGGCCGCGCAGCCATATCAGTGCGCGCACCCGTAAAGGTATCGAGCTGATCCCGCTGAGCCAGGTGGTCTACTTCATCGCCGATCACAAGTACGTGACCCTGCGTCACGAGGCTGGCGAAGTGCTGCTTGATGAGCCGCTCAAGGCCCTTGAGGATGAATTTGGCGACCGTTTCGTGCGCATCCACCGCAATGCGCTGGTGGCCCGTGAGCGCATCGAACGCCTGCAGCGCACGCCCTTGGGGCACTTTCAGTTATTCCTGAAAGGGCTTAACGGCGATGCTTTGATTGTCAGTCGGCGTCATGTCGCCGGCGTGCGCAAGATGATGCAGCAGCTTTAGCGCAAGGGCTGTAGCGGTGATCGCGGTGCGCTGCGGCCAGGGAGGCCCCGCACTTGCTGATTCAAATCAAAGCGAATTTTCCTGAGCTGTTATTATCTCCCGTATCTATTCAGTACGGATTGATCCATGTCCTCTCGCGAAATCCGCATCGCCACCCGTAAAAGCGCCCTGGCCTTGTGGCAGGCCGAATACGTCAAAGCACGCCTCGAGCAGGCCCACCCTGGCCTCCTGGTGTCCCTGGTGCCCATGGTCAGTCGCGGCGACAAGCTGCTGGACTCGCCGCTGTCGAAGATCGGCGGCAAGGGTTTGTTCGTCAAGGAACTGGAAACCGCACTGCTGGAAAACGAAGCCGACATCGCCGTGCACTCGATGAAAGACGTGCCCATGGACTTCCCCGAAGGCCTGGGCCTGTTTTGCATCTGCGAGCGTGAAGACCCGCGCGACGCCTTCGTGTCCAATACCTATGCGTCCCTGGATGAGCTGCCGTTGGGCAGTATCGTCGGCACCTCCAGCCTGCGTCGTCAGGCCCAGTTGCTGACGCGTCGTCCGGATTTGCAGATCCGCTTCCTGCGCGGCAACGTCAACACCCGCCTGGCCAAGCTGGATGCCGGTGAATATGACGCGATCATTCTCGCGGCGGCCGGTTTGATCCGGCTCGGCTTCGAAGACCGCATCACCTCGGTCATCAGCGTCGAAGACAGCTTGCCCGCCGGCGGGCAGGGCGCAGTGGGCATCGAATGCCGCACCGCCGACCGTGAAATTCACGCCTTGCTCAAGCCGCTCGATCACCACGACACCGACGTCCGTGTCACCGCCGAACGCGCCCTGAACAAACACCTCAACGGTGGCTGCCAGGTGCCGATCGCCTGCTATGCCGTGCTGGAAGGGGAAAACCTGTGGCTGCGTGGCCTGGTGGGCGACCCTGACGGCGGCAACTTGATCACCGCGCAAGTGCGCGGGCCGCAGCGTGATGCGACGGCGCTGGGTATCCAGGTCGCCGAAGCGCTGCTGGACAAGGGTGCCGGTGCCATTCTGCAAAAAGTCTACGGCGAGGCCGGCCCGCAGTGACCGATTGGCGTGTGCTGCTGACGCGGCCTGGCGAGGAGTCTGCGCTGTTGGCGGCGTCGTTGTCCGATGTCGGGATTTTCAGCAGCAGCCTGCCGTTGCTGGAGATCGAAGCCTTGCCGGTCACGCCTGCGCAGCAGGCGGTCTTTGCTGACCTGGGCCGCTATTGCGCGGTCATTGTGGTGAGCAAACCGGCGGCGCGCCTTGGCGTGCAATGCTTGGATCGACGCTGGCCGCAGTTGCCGTGGTTCAGCGTGGGGGCCGCCACCGCGCAGGTCCTCGCCGAACAGGGCCTGGACGTTCATTATCCCCCCAGCGGCGACGACAGCGAGGCCTTGCTTGCCTTGCCCGCCTTGCGCGAGGCTATTGCACATGCTGATGCACGGGTGTTGATCCTGCGCGGCGAGGGTGGGCGAGAGCTGCTGGCGGAGCGCTTGCGCGAGCAAGGTGCTAGTGTCGACTATCTGGAGTTGTATCGCCGTTTTCTTCCGGCCTACGACCCGGGGGTACTCATGCAGCGCATCCAGTTGGAACGCTTGAACGGCCTGGTGGTCAGCAGTGGGCAGGGTTTTTTACACCTGCAAGCCCTGGCCGGCCCGGATTGGCCACAGGTGGCGCGGCTGCCGCTGTTCGTGCCCAGCCCGCGAGTCTATGAGATAGCGCGGGCCGCTGGCGCAGAAAAAGTTGTGGATTGTCGCGGCGCGAGTGCTGCGGCTTTGTTAGTGGCGTTACGGAGCCATTCCGTTCCCACTCTCTGATACGCAAAGGATGGATACGTGAGCGAAACAGCCTTGCCTAAAGATGAAGCTCAGCCCGCGCTCGATGCGTCGGGCCAGACACCGGTCACCGCGCCGCGCCGTGGCAATGGCCTGGCAATCGTCGCCTTGCTGCTGGGTGCTGCGGGCGTTGCCGCCGGCGGCTGGGGGATCTGGCAGGTCCGCGCCCTGCAAGCCAGCAGCCAGCAACAGCTGAGCCAGGTACAGACCCTCGACGACCAGTCCCAGACCCTCAAGCAAAGCCAGCAACAGTTGGCGGCACGCCTGGCGCAACTGCCGGGTGCGGACGAGCTGGAAGAGCGCCGCCGTCTGGTGGCGCAGTTGCAGGGCGACCAGCAGCGTTTGGGCCAGCGTCTGGAAACCGTGCTGGGAGCCAGCCGCAAGGACTGGCGCCTGGCTGAAGCCGAACACTTGATTCGTCTCGCGAGTTTGCGCTTGTCTGCCCTGCAGGATATCAACAGCGCGCAGTCGCTGGTCCAGGGCGCCGACGAGATTCTTCGCGAGCAGAGCGATCCGGGTTCCTACGCCGCGCGCGAGCAATTGGCCAAGAGCCTTGCCGCGTTGCGCAGTACCGAACAGCCGGACCGTACCGGGCTGTACCTGCAGCTCGCGGCCTTGCGTGATCAAGTCGTGCAACTGGCGGCGATCGCGCCGGAATACCAGCTTCAGGAACCGGCGCCCCAAGGGCGTCCGACGACCGATACGGAAAACCGCTGGAGCCAATGGTGGGAGCAGCTCTCGCGTTACTTCCGCATCGACTTCAACCCGGATGACAACATTCGCCCGCTGCTCGCCGGCCAAGGCCTGAACCAGGTGCGCCTAGCCCTGAGCCTGGCCCTCGAGCAAGCGCAGTGGGCTGCGCTCAATGGTGAATCGGCGGTGTACAGCCGTTCGCTGGGTGAGGCGCGCAGCGTGTTGCAGGACAACTTCAACCAGGACAACCCACAGAGCAAAGCGATGCTGGCGCGTATCGCCGAGCTTGAGCCCAAGGCTGTCTCGGTCGTGACCCCGGACCTGGCTGCCAGCCTGGCTGCCGTGCAGGCATACCTTGAACGTCGTCACTCGCCTGCCGACGAAGCCAAGGCTTCGGCTGGCACGCCGGCGAGCCAGGAGTAGAGCCGATGAAGCGTTTCTATGTGATCCTGGTGCTGGCGATTGCGATCGCCCTGGCGCTGGCTGTGGGCATTTCGAAACACACAGGCTACGTGCTGATTACCTATCCCCATCTGCTGCATTACGAGTCGAGCCTGTGGGCCACCCTGGTGGCGGTGTTTGTCATCGGCCTGGCGATCTACCTGATTCGTGTCCTGTTGAGCCTGCTGAGCACCTCGGGCGGCGTGGTCAACCCGTGGTCGCGGCGTAACCGCAGCCGTCGCGTGCAGATCGCGATCGAGCAGGGCCAGATGGACCTCGCCGAAGGCCGCTGGGCCAGTGCCGAACGCCACCTGCATCGTGCCGCCGAAGCCGAACGTCAGCCGTTGCTGTATTACCTTGGCGCGGCCCGGGCGGCGAATGAGCAAGGGCGATATGAAGCGTGCGACGGTTTGCTGGAGCGTGCCCTCGAGCGTCAGCCCCAGGCCGAACTGGCGGTTGCCTTGAGCCATGCGCAATTGCAGATGGACCGTGGCGATACCGACGGCGCGCTGATCACCTTGCAGGCCATGCACGAGCGTCATCCCCATAACGCCCAAGTGTTGCGCCAGTTGCAACGCTTGCATCAGCAGCGGGGCGATTGGTCGTCAGTGATTCGTCTGTTGCCTGAGCTGCGTAAGGACAAAGTGTTGCCGGCCGGCGAACTGGCCGAGCTGGAGCGCCGTGCCTGGGGTGAAAACCTGAGCCTGGCCGTCCAGCGTGAAGAGCAGGGCGAAGCGGGTTTGCAGGCGCTTGAGCGCGCCTGGCAACAACTGACGTCCGCCCAACGCCAGGAGCCGCAATTGGTGTTGGCCTACGCCGAGCAACTGCGCCAGTTGGGCGCTGATGCCAAGGCCGAGGAAGTGTTGCGCAGCGCGATCAAGCGGGCTTATGACAGCCATCTGATCCGCCTGTATGGCCTGTTGCGCGGCAGTGACCCGGCCCGCCAGTTGAAGTTTGCCGAGGGCTGGCTCAAGGACCATCCAGGTGATGCCAGCTTGCTGTTGACCCTGGGTCGCCTGTGTCTGCAAAACAGTCTGTGGGGCAAGGCGCGGGACTACCTGGAAAGCAGCCTGCAAGTGCAGCGCAACCCCGAGGCGTGTGCCGAATTGGCACGCCTGCTGGCCCAGTTGGGTGACACCGAGCGCAGCAACCAGTTGTTCCAGGAAGGCTTGGGCCTGCTGGACAACCGTTTGCTCGCCTCACCGTTACCCGTGCCGGCGCAGGGTTGAAGTAGGAAGTGGTGCGAGGGTTGGCTCGGATGCGTCCGACAGCCAACCTTTTGGTTCTGTGTAAAGACTCGGTTTAACTGGGTGCGTAATATATTCCTACGTTGCGTCAGGTTATGTCCTCCAAGTTCTGGCGGGATGTCCCTACGTTTTCGCGGAATCGTCTGCTCTAACGCGTATTGAAAGGGGTCAGGCCTTTCCTCTACCGTAACGGCCTATCTCTCGCGGTACGGATAAACAATGTCTTTGGCCCCCTCACGCTCCTTGTTTTTCCTGGCGTTCATGGCCGGTGCGCTGACGTTGGGTGCGTCTTTCTACCTGGAATATGGCGCGCTGCTGCGGCCCTGCTTTCTGTGCCAGGTACAACGGCTATTCCTCGCCACCTTTACGTTGATCAACCTGGTAGCGGCTGTGCATAACCCCAAACGCTACGGCGTCTATGGGTATGGGCTGGCGAGCACAGGCTGTGCCGCGCTTGGCGCAATTACCGCCGTGCGCCAGGTGTTATTGCAGAACACCACGTCGGATCAGGCCAGCCATTGTTGGCCCAGTTTGCAGTACATGCTCGAAAGCCTGTCTTTTTCACAGGCGCTGCGCTCGATCTTCAACGGCACCGTTGACTGCGTGGAAATCACTTGGACCCTGTTCGATTTGAGCCTTCCGGAGTGGAGTCTGTTGTTTTTCGTGGCGATGCTGATCCTGGGCTTCATGCAATTTTCACGGCTGATATTCAGCCAACCGTTGCGCCTGTCGAGACGCTGAAAACCGGTCGTAGGTTGTAGGAGGGGATTAAACACTTGTATGAACTTTCTCTCCTGCGTACCTTGAAGCCATAGTCATGCGGGCATAATCTGGCCCGAATGCGTTATTGAAACCGTTGTCAGATACGGCTTTGTCCGGCTGCCGCTTTATCCTTGAAGTATTGCGCGGGCACACAGCGGCAGCGCCCCTATAGGGAAGAGAGATCATCATGCTGGAAAGTTGTCAGAATGCTCAGGAACGCTGGGGTGGGGTGCACAAGCTGATCGATAGCTGGCTGAAGGCACGCCACGAACTGGTTCGGGCGTTTGATGCTCTCGGCGCGGAGCCCGAAGCATTGACGAAGAATCGCAAGCCGTTGCAGGCGTTTTGCGGTGTGTTGGTGGACTACGTGTCTGCCGGTCATTTCGGCATCTACGAGCAACTGACCAAGGAGGCTGAAGCCTTCGACGATCAGCGCGGTCTTGAATTGGCCGATACCCTCTACCCACGCATCGATGTGATCACCGAGAAGTTGCTGGCGTTCAATGACCTGTGTGATGCCGGCAAGTGTGTTGCGGAAAAATTCAAAGAGCTGGGTGGCCTGCTCCATGAGCGTTTCGAGCTTGAGGATTGCCTGATCGAAGTGCTGCACAATGCTCACCGGGATGTGGCTGTCGCTCAGGCCTGACCCTTGGTGATGAGATAAAAAAACGGTGCGCATAACGCACCGTTTTTTATTGGGTCAATGCCGGGTGCCGAGTAATTCGATCTCGAATACCAAGGGTGTGTAAGGCGGGATCAACGCACCGGCACCGTCGGCGCCATAGGCCTGTGCTGACGGAATCACCAGGCGCCATTTCGCGCCCACCGGCATCTGTTGCAGCGCGCTGCTCCAGCCGCTGATCACACTGTCTAGACGAAACCATTGCGCTTGGGTGCTTTGATCGAACACCGTCCCATCGGGCAATCGCCCCACGTATTTCACCTGAACCTCATCATTGGCCAACGGTTTATTGCCGGTCCCGGGCGTCAACTCGGTGAGCAGAACGCCATCGGCTAATTCGCGCACGCCGCTCGCGGCTTTTTCCTGGGTCAAAAACTGCTGTTCGGCCGTCAGGGCTTTTTCACTTTGGGGTGCCTGAATATCGGCTTCGTCCTGCGCTTCATGCTGCGCCAGGATCTGTTCGATGCGCGTGTTATCCAGCGCCAGCGGTTTACCTTGATAGGCTTGCTTGAGGCCATCGATCAAGGCCTGGAGCTGCAGGTCAGGGACTTCCTGGCGCAGCCGCTCACCGAGGCTGGCGCCCAGGCTGTACGCGAGGTCGTGCGCATCTGGGGCAGTGGTTTTGGACGGCGAAGGCTCGCTGGCATTGGCCACGGAAATCGCCAAGCCAAGCGCAAGAAAAAGGTAACGCGACATGGGTCTTCTCCAGCCGAAAGTGCGACGGATTATGCCAGTGTGAGTGGATAAAAAGTGGCGTGGTTTTCCGTTATATCGATAAGATTTTTCGCACGGTGCAACGCAAGGCAAACGATACTGTCAACATGCGCTAGCGGCGGTAAGAGCAGAGGGCTAGTATGAGCCGCACCCACGTCAGCCAGGAGGTAAACCATGTCGGCCAAACAGAAGCCTGTAAATACCCCGTTGCACTTACTCCAACAACTCTCGGGCAGCCTGCTCGAACATTTGGAAAGCGCGTGTTCCCAAGCCTTGGCTGATGCAGAAAAACTGCTCGCCAAGTTGGAAAAACAACGCGGTAAAGCGCAAGAAAAACTGCACAAATCCCGCATCAAACTGCAAGACGCCGCCACTGCCGGCAAGGCCAAGGCTCAAGCCAAAGCCAAAGACGCAGTCAAAGAACTTGAGGACCTGCTGGACGCCCTCAAGGATCGCCAAGCCGAAACCCGCACCTATATTTCCCAACTCAAAAAAGATGCTCAAGAAAGCCTGAAACTGGCCCAGGGCGTTGGTCGTGTGAAGGAAGCTGTATCGAAAGTGCTGGGCGCTCGTGCACCGGTGAAAGCCGTTGCAGCGAAGACGCCGGCTAAGGCCGCCGCCAAGCCAGTTGCTAAAGCTGCTGCCGCAAAACCAGCCGCCAAGCCAGTTGCTAAAGCCGCTGCTGCAAAATCAGCCGCCAAGCCAGTTGCTAAAGCCGCTGCTGCAAAATCAGCCGCCAAGCCAGTTGCTAAAGCCGCTGCTGCAAAACCAGCCGCCAAGCCAGTTGCTAAAGCCGCTGCCGCAAAACCAGCCGCCAAGCCAGTTGCTAAAGCCGCTGCTGCAAAACCAGCCGCCAAGCCAGTTGCTAAAGCCACTGCTGCAAAACCAGCCGCCAAGCCAGTTGCTAAAGCCGCTGCTGCAAAACCAGCCGCCAAGCCAGTTGCTAAAGCCGCTGCTGCAAAACCAGCCGCCAAGCCAGTTGCTAAAGCCGCTGCCGCAAAACCAGCCGCCAAGCCAGTTGCTAAAGCCGCTGCTGCAAAACCAGCCGCCAAGCCAGTTGCTAAAGCCGCTGCCGCAAAACCAGCCGCCAAGCCGGTCGCTAAAGCCGCTGCCGCTAAGCCAGTCGCTAAACCTGCTGCTGCAAAACCAGCATCGGCCAAGCCAGCCACCCCGGCAGGATCGGCTGCTACCCCAGCAGTGTCCGCCGCTCCAACCGCATCGGCCAGCAGCACTCCTGCACCGGTCGCGCCAAGCAACACCCCAACCAGCGCTTCCTAAGCGCCGGTGACTGCGACGCGCATCTGCTGCAGCGCGTCGTGGTCAAGGTTGGCGGCTCCCTCGGCCGCCAGTCCTTCCAGCCATCGTTGACCCATCGCTTCGCCTGTCGGCCATGCTGTTGCCAGCGTTGCCAGGCGTGTCAGCAACTCGCGTTCCGCCTCCAGCTCCAGGGCCTTGACCCGCTCCCGTAACGCCGCCAAGGGCTGATCCTGCTGCGCCACGGCCCGCCATTGCATGCGCACCTGTCGCAACGGTTCAACGACCTGCGATTGCCACGGCTCGGCGATTTGCCTCAGCGCCTGCGTGCGTTCAAGCGTCAGCGCCACACCGCGCCGTTCCAGCCACGCCCCGCAGAGCAACAGGCACACATCCGCGCCTTGTTCCTGCAAACGCAGGCACGCGGCCTCGACGCCCGTGCGGGCGTAAGTCGAGAGGGCAAAGCTCCACAGGTCAGCGCACATATTCACACCCAAGCCAGCGGCCAACGAAGCTGGTAGACTCCGCCGCCATTATGATCCGACTTCAAAGCCTAACATTACAGCGTGGCCCGCAACGTCTTCTTGAAGACGCCGAGCTGACCCTGCACGCCGGTCACAAAGCCGGCCTGATCGGTGCCAATGGCGCCGGCAAATCCACGTTGTTTGCCCTGTTGCTGGGTGAGCTGACCCCGGATTCCGGGGACTGCTTGCTGCCGGCCGACTGGCGCATCGCCCATATGCGCCAGGAGATCGACACCCTGGACCGCATCGCGATCGACTACGTGCTCGATGGCGACCTGCGTCTGCGCCAGGTGCAACACGACCTGGCCGAGGCCGAGAAAGCCCAGGACGGCGCCGCTCAGGCCCGCCTGCACGCGGAATTGGACAGCGCCGACGGCTACACCGCCGACGCCCGTGCGCGCAAGATGCTCGCCGGCCTTGGCTTTACCAACGAGCAGATGGACCGCCCGGTCGCCGACTTCTCCGGCGGCTGGCGCATGCGCCTGAACCTGGCCCAGGCACTGATGTGCCCCTCGGACCTGTTGCTGCTCGACGAACCGACCAACCACTTGGACCTCGATGCGATCCTGTGGCTGGAGGATTTCCTCAAGAACTATCAAGGCACCTTGCTGCTGATTTCCCACGACCGGGATTTTCTCGACGCCGTGGTCGACAACATCGCCCACGTCGAACAGAAGAAAATCACCCTCTACCGTGGCGGCTACAGCGCGTTCGAGCGCGCCCGCGCCGAACGCCTGGCCCAGCAACAGCAGGCGTTCGAGAAGCAGCAGGCGCAGCGCGCGCACATGGAAAGCTACATCGCCCGGTTCAAGGCCCAGGCCACCAAGGCCCGCCAGGCCCAGAGCCGGATCAAGGCGCTGGAGCGCATGGAAGAGCTGTCGGCGGCCCACGTCGATTCGCCCTTCGATTTCGTGTTCCGCGAGTCGGCGAAGATCTCCAGCCCGTTGCTCGATCTGTCCGATGCACGCTTGGGCTATGGCGATAAAACCATCCTCGAGAAGGTCAAACTGCAACTCACGCCGGGCGCGCGCATTGGCCTGCTCGGACCGAATGGCGCGGGCAAGTCGACGCTGATCAAGAACCTGTCGGGCGAACTGCAACCCCTGGCCGGTCGCCTGACCCGGGGCGAGAACCTGGTGGTGGGCTACTTCGCCCAGCATCAGTTGGACTCCCTGGACGCCAAGGCTAGCCCGTTGCTGCATTTGCAGCGCCTGGCGCCGACCGAGCGCGAGCAGACTCTGCGCGACTTCCTCGGCGGTTTCGACTTCCGGGGTGCGCGCATCGATGAGCCGGTGCTGAACTTCTCCGGCGGCGAAAAAGCCCGCCTGGCCCTGGCGCTGATCGCCTGGGACCGGCCGAACCTGTTGCTGCTCGACGAACCGACCAACCACCTCGACCTGGAAATGCGCCTGGCGCTGACCATGGCGTTGCAGGAATTCAGTGGTGCGGTACTGGTGGTGTCTCACGATCGCCACTTGCTCAAGAGCACCACCGACAACTTCCTGCTGGTGGCCGATGGCAAAGTCGAAGAGTTCGACGGCGATCTTGAGGACTATGCGCGCTGGCTGACGGATTACCGCCTGCGTAACGCGCCGACCAGCAACACGCCCGTCAACCCGGACAAAACCGACAAGAAGGCCCAGCGCCAGGCCGCCGCCGCCCTGCGCCAGCAGTTGGCGCCGCACAAGCGCGACGCCGACAAGCTGGAAGCCGAGTTGGGCAAGGTCCACGAACGTCTGGCCAAGATCGAGACCAGCCTGGGCGACAGTGCCGTGTACGAAGCGGCACGCAAGGATGAACTGCGCGATCTGCTGGCCGAGCAGGCCAAGCTGAAGGTCCGTGAAGGTCAGTTGGAGGAAAGCTGGATGGAAGCCCTCGAACTGCTCGAAAGCCTGCAAGCGGAGCTGGAGGCGCTGTCCTGATGGAAGCGCTGCAACTGCCGCTGCCGGCGCAATGGGTCGAGCCTGTGTGGATCGGCGTGCAAGTCCTGCTGATCCTGCTGGCTGGCTACCTGACCCAGCGGTTTGTCGCCAAGGGCCTGACCCGACTGGGTGAGCGCTACCCCTTCCCGCCGCAATTGTTGATGCCGCTGCGCGGCGGCTTGCGCTGGCTGATCATGGGCAGTGCGCTGATCTTCGTGCTGGAACGCCTGGGCGTGTCCGCCACGGTGTTGTGGACCGCGCTGTCGGGGTTCGTCGCGGTGGCGGCGGTGGCGTTCTTCGCCATGTGGTCGGTGTTGTCCAACCTGTTGTGCGCGATCCTGATCTTCACCGTCGGGCCGTTCCGCCTGGGTGACATCGTCGAATTGGTGGACACCGTCGACAAACCGGGTGTGAAGGGCCGCGTCGTGGCGATCAATCTGCTTTACACCACGCTGATCGAAGTGGAAGAGGCGGGGACCGGCGGAGTGACGGTGCAGGTGCCCAATAGCCTGTTCTTCCAGCGCTCGGTGCGACGCTGGCGCGACAGTGCGGTGATGCCGGGCGAGCGCTAGCGTTCACATCTTGTAAAAATCTATAGCCAGCCTTCGGTCGGCAGAGTTAGCTTAAGGCACAACCGCAAACTCGCTGCTGAGGTGTGCAATGGCACTCGACACATGGCTGGCCTTTTTCCTCGCCAGTTGGATCATCTCCCTTTCCCCTGGCGCAGGCGCCATCGCCTCGATGTCCAGCGGCCTGCAATACGGTTTCCTGCGCGGTTACTGGAACGCCATCGGCCTGCAAATCGGCCTGGCGATGCAGATTGCCGTGGTCGCGGGCGGGCTGGGGGCTATTTTGGCGGCGTCGTCCACCGCGTTCTATGCGATCAAATGGTTTGGCGTGGCGTACCTGGTGTACCTGGCCGTCAAGCAGTGGCGTGCCTTGCCCATGGACATGACCGACGACGCGGCAGTGCGGCCGATTGGCAAGCCGATGGCGATGATGTTCCGGGGGTTTCTGGTCAACGCCAGTAACCCCAAGGCGCTGGTGTTCATGCTCGCGGTGTTGCCGCAGTTCGTGAACCCGCAGGCACCGCTGCTGACCCAGTACCTGATCCTCGGCGCGACGATGATCAGCGTCGATATGATCGTGATGGCGGGGTATACCGGCTTGGCGTCGAAGGTCTTGCGCCTGTTGCGCACGCCCAAGCAGCAAAAACGCATGAACCGCACGTTTGCCGGGTTGTTCGTGGGGGCGGCGGGGTTTCTGGCCAGCTTGCATCGCGCAACGGCGTAACTGACGAAACCGCAGCAAAAATGTGGGAGCTGGCTTGCCTGCGATAGCAGCACCTTGGTGTAACTGATACACCGAGGTGCTGCTATCGCAGGCAAGCCAGCTCCCACCTTTGATTTGTGTTGCTTGTGAAGTCGCGGCTCAGCGCAGAATCTTCGGCGCTTCATCCCTTGGCAGGTTATTGCGCAACACTGGCTGGCCTGGGTCTTGATACCCACCGCCCAACTGTTCCGCCAACTGCCTGGCCACATCCTCACCCAAGGCTTTCGACACTTCCTTCACCACACGCGGCCGGTTCAGGCTGACGTGCACGTCGCGGCTGTTCACCAGTTTGGTGTCCTGACCTTCACCCATCGCGGTAAACGCTGAGGTGATTTCGAAGGTGCGCGTGTTGATCAGGCTGAAATCCGCCACCAGCGTCAGGCCCAGCACCGCCGAGTAGCTGTTGGTGCGGTCCAGGGCGTTGATGTCCTGGGTGAAGTCGATGTCCGACAGGGTGCCGAACAGCACGTAGTCCGCGTCCTTGAAGTGGCCGGCCTTGATGCGCTTGATCACGTCATACACGTCACCCTTGGCATCGGCGGTGTAGGGCGTGCCCTGCACCAACTGGAACTGGCGCGACTTGAGGATCTCGCCCTTGATGTCGCCGCTGAATTTACGCAGCTCTGCCTGTTCGATGTAGCGGGTGCGGCTTTCGTACTCGCTGTAGTTCGCCGCGCCGCTGGCGTTGTATGCGCTGGCCTGGAAGTTGTTGCTGGCCGAGACCTGATGGATGTACTCCTCGACCTGCGCCTCGTAGGCCAGGTCGGTCACCGCGATCTTCGGTGCAGCCGATGCGCCAAAGGCGCACAGCAGGCCGATCATGCCGATCCATGCACGCATTGCTTAGCGCTCCGTGGTCTTGCGGATTTCTTTTTCGTCCATCCATTCGGCCACGCCGCTTTCGACGTCGATCAGTTGCAGGCTGAACTTGTAGAACACGTCCTTGTAGTCCGAGCTGCGCTTGACGATGGAACTGATCGAGCCTTCCAGGCGGTACTTGGCAGCGACCATGTTGCCGGTCTTGCTCACGCTGGATTTTTTGTACAGGCCGCTCTGGTTCTGCAGCTTGAGCTGGTCGACCTGGCTTTGCATGTCGGTGTTGTCGCTGGCGAAACGCGCGGTGCCGGTCTTCATCAACTGGGTCTTGATCGACGTGGTGATCTCGCGGGTGTCGATGTACTCGCTGGTCTTATTCTTCACGTCATACACCTGCACCACCGGGCGGCCCTGGAGGACGCCGGACTGGGCGAGGGAGCGGGTCATGCTTTCGGCGATCATCTGCAGGTCGGTGGAGCCGAACTCGTTGGTCACCAGTTCCACGGCCTTGGTGTCGCCGTAGCTGATGTTCTTGCCGCCGAGTATCGGCGAGGTGTTGGCGCAGCCGCTGGCCAATACGGCGATCACGGCGAGGAGCGAGAAGCGTGCAAACATGGGAAATCTCTCTAAAACCTGAAAAGGGGAGCGACTCAAGGGGTCTTCACTTCGAGGCGGAAGTCCGCCGCTTGAGGCAAGTTGGAAATGGCTGGCAGGAACGTGGCCTGGTTGGCGTACAGGGTCAGTACCTTCCAGGTTTCTTCGTCGCCCACCGGGAAGCCGTCGGCGCCCAGCCAGGCGAAGCGGTAATACATCATCCGGTTGCTGCTGGTGATGTTGCTCAACTGCACCTTGGCGGTGAGAAAACCATTCTCGCGCGCCACCCGAATGGCACCGACGGCGATGCCCTTGAACTTGCCCATCACCACGATTTTGCTGGCGGCGCTGCCGGGTGCCGGTGGCGGCGGGGTGGCGCAGCCGGCGAGCACGACCAGCGCCAAGGCGCCGAGGATGAAATGACGCATAGCGTGCTCCTTAAGGTTGTTTGAGGGCGATGGCCTGGGCGGAAGTACTCGGCACCACGTGGGCCGCCAGACCGCCGGCGAATACCTGGTTGCCGACCACGCGCAGGGTGATGACCTGATAGCGCTGATCGGCCTTGACCGTCACCCGCGTGCCGCCCAAGGCGTTGGGCAGGCTGACTTGATGCTCGCCGTGCTTGAGGCGCAGGCGCGTCACTTGGGTCATGTCCGGCAGGGTGCGCCAGGTGCGGGTGTCGGCGCCTTCGGCCACGGCCGAAGCAATGCCCAGCACCAGGCCGGCCATCGGGTTGGTCTTGTTCAGGTTGTTTTGCGCCACGCCCCGGCTGACTGCCCGCACGGTGGTGCGCAGGATGATCCCCGGCATGTCGTCACGCAGCGCGCGACGGGACATGGCGGTGGTGCTGTTGAGCACGGTGAGGTTCTGTTGCTGGCCGTCGACGCCGATCTGGGCGAAGGCCTGGGTGGACGTGTCGGCCTTGATCACCGGGAACGACAGCGGTGTGATCACCAGGTTGCCATTGATCGGGATTGGCAGCGGCAAGCGTATCGAGTCGCGGGCTGGCGCCAGGCCGCTCTGGACCACGATCAGCACGTCGGTTTCATCGGCGCCGACGTTGGACGCATCCAGGTTCAGCAGCGCTTGCTCGAGCAACGGCGTGTTGGGGCGCAACTCGGCGGCTTTGCGATAACCCGGCGCCGCCAGGTCTTTTTCGCCGAGGGCTTCGTAGACAAAACCGGCCAGGTAATGGCTGAACGCGCTCTGGTAGCTGTTTTTCAAGCCGACCACGTCCGGCGCGTCCAAGGCTTCCACCGGGTACCCGCGCAGGTCTTTGATCTGGGTGGTCACGCCCTGGCGTTCGGCCTCGTTTTCGCGCTTGAGGTATTCCTTGTCTCGCAGGTTGGCGATCACGGCTTCGCGCTCGTGGGTCTTCTTGATCTCGGTGCGCGCGCCGTCGAAGTCATTCAGGGCCAGCAGGTTCAGGGCCATCTGGGTGGTCAGCATGACTTTTTCGTAGTCGTAGCCTTCGTAGCGACGCACTTTGTCGTTGGCCAGGAAGCTGCCGAACTGGGAAAGGTACTTTTCGCTGTCGAACTTGACCGACTCTTCCCACTTGTAAACTTGCAGGTCAGCACTGCGCCAGGCGGTCTGGCTGCCGGTCAGGTCGCCCTTGGCCCGCAGCAGTTCACCTTTCTCGAAGAAATAGAGCAGGTCCTTGTCTTCGCCGGTGTTGTTCTTTTCCAGCAGGGTCAGCGCGGCCTCGACGTTGCCGGTTGCCAGTTGCTGGTTGGTAGCTTGCAGCTCGTCGTCGTAGCTGCGAAACATCGAACAGCCGGACAACGCAGTGACCGCAGCGAGCGCGAGCGGGGTTAAGGCGCGAAATGCCATGGCAGGCTTCTTCCCTGAATGTAATCGGCCGAGGTGCTGGTCGGCTCGAATCACCAATCGCGGGAGACAGCGTGCCTCCAACTAATTCCTCATAAAAATGAGGAGCAAAATTCCCTTTTGCGATAACAGGGCGCGGCATTATAGGCGGCGAGCATGGCAAAACAATGGCTTTTTGCTAGTTAGTCGCCATCATCCATGTTATTGCCGCTCCTTGGTCCGCACTGTTATTCCAAATACAAATCACTTACACCTTGAGTCAAACCTCTTAAAGCTCAACAATGTGTTACTTCGTATTTCTTTTTGAGATTCATTCATGACTGCCCCCTTCCGTTTTCTCGCCTGGCTGGTATTGCCGGCGTTGATGTCGTGCAGCTTCAACCTGTTGGCTGCACCTGCCGAGGGCGCCACGAAAGCCCTGCATTTGCTGGACTACATTGGCGCGGATTACCCGCCGACGGTAGCGGCGGGCAAGGTCATCGATGAGTCGGAATACCGTGAGCAGGTGGAATTTCTGGGGGTGTTGCAGGGCCTGGTGGCTGAGCTGCCTTCCAAGCCCGAGCGCGCCGATCTGGTCAAAGGGGTCGATGAATTGGTTGCCGCTGTGACCGCTCGTCAGGAAGGCGCCAGTGTGGCCCGCCAGTCCCGGCAGTTGGGCGCCAAGCTGGCGGCGGCATATGAAGTCAGCCAGGCCCCGGCGATTACGCCCGACCCGACACGCGGCGCACCGCTGTATGCGCAGCACTGCTCGGTCTGCCACGGCGCGGCCGGAGCCGGTGATGGCCCGGCGGGTGTGGGCATGACGCCGCCGCCGGCGAATCTGCAGAACGCTGAGCGCCTGGACCGCCTGAGTCTTTATGCGATCTACAACACGCTGGGCCTGGGCGTCGAAGGCACGGACATGCCGTCTTTCGCCGACCAACTGGACGACCGCCAGCGCTGGGACCTGGCCACCTATATCGCCAGCTTCACGGCCGACCCGGCTGCCGCGAAAAGCGCGCAGCCCTTCAACCTCGCCGACCTGGCCCGTCAGACCCCGAATGAAGTGCTGGCCGCCAGCGGCCCAGCCGCTGCCGCGACGTTCCGCGCCCAGCGTGCCCAGCCGCCGCAGGTCAAGCGCGGCCCGGCGCAGTTGCTCGACTACACCGCCGCCACCCTCGACAAGAGCCTTGCGGCGTTCCGCAACGGCGACCATGAGCAAGCCTATGACCTGTCGGTAGCGGCGTATCTGGAAGGGTTCGAGCTGGTAGAAAGCTCCCTGGACAACGTCAACGCCAACGTGCGCAAGGACACCGAGAAGGCCCTGATGGCCTATCGGCAGTCGTTGCAGGACGGTTTGCCGCTCGAACAGGTGCAGCAGCGCCTGGACGCAGCCAAGGGCAAGCTCAGCGAATCCGCCGGCTTGTTGGGCGGCGATGGTCTGAGCTGGTCGTTGAGCTTTATCTCAGGCTTGCTGATCCTGCTGCGCGAAGGTCTGGAGGCGATCCTGGTGCTGGCGGCGGTCCTCGCCTTCCTGCGTAACACCGGCCAGGAATCGGCGGTGCGCAGCGTCCACGTCGGCTGGGGCTTGGCCTTGGTGGCCGGCTTGGCCACCTGGGCGTTGGCCGCCTATGTGATCGATGTGAGTGGCGCCCAGCGCGAACTGCTCGAAGGCTGCACGGCATTGTTTGCCAGTGTGATGGTGCTGTGGCTCGGCGTGTGGATGCACGACCGGCGCCACGCAGCGGCCTGGCAGGACTACATCAAGAGCAGCCTGGTGGGCGGCGGTGGGCGTTTCGGCTTCGCGCTGCTGGCGTTCTTCTCGGTGTACCGCGAGCTGTTCGAAGTGATCCTGTTCTACGAAACCCTGTGGCTGCAAGCCGGCCCGGCCGGGCACAACGCCGTGCTGGCGGGTGGCGCGACGGCGCTGGTGCTGCTGGTGGGCCTGGCGTGGGTGATCCTGCGCGGTTCGGCGAAGCTGCCATTGGCGCTGTTCTTCGGGATCAACGCGGCGTTGCTGTGTGCGTTGTCGGTGGTGTTCGCCGGGCACGGCGTGAAGGCGTTGCAGGAAGCCGGCATCTTCGGCACGCGGCCGGTGGCATTCTTTGACTTCGATTGGCTGGGTATCCACGCCGATGCCTACTCGTTGAGTGCGCAGGTCGTGGCGATCCTGGCGATTGTGGTGATGTATGGCCGCAGTCGGATCGCCGACAAGCGCCGGCTGGCGGCATAAGCATGCGCGTGTGGATCGACGCCGACGCCTGCCCGCGGGCGGCCAAGGACCAGGTGGTGAAGTTCGCCCTCAAGCGTCAGTTCGAGGTGGTGCTGGTGGCCGGGCAGAGCCAGATCAAGCCGAGCTTTGCCTGCGTGAAGCTGATCGTGGTGCCCAGCGGCCCGGACGCAGCGGATGACTACCTGGTGGCGCACGCGGTGCCCGGTGAGTTGGTGATCTGCAGCGATGTACCCTTGGCCGACCGCCTGGTGAAGAACGGCGTGACGGCACTCGACCCGCGTGGCAAGGAGTTCAGCCCGCAGAACATGAGTGAGCGGTTGGCGGTACGCAACCTGTTCACCGATCTGCGCGAGCAAGGCCAGATGGGCGGTGGTCCACCGCCCCATGGGGAAAAGGACAAGCAAGCGTTTGCCAACTCACTCGACCGTCTCCTTACGCGCTTGATGCGGGCCGATTAGTCGTTCTCGTGGGTCAGCTCAAGCACCCGATCCACCAGCTTGTTGATGCCTGACGCGACTTCACTGATGTTCTTGCCAAGCATATAGGCCGGCGTGCTGACCAGCTTGCGCGCCGTGTCTTCGACGATATCCTCTACCGTGCATTCCTGATGGTGGGCGCCCATCTTGTCCAGGGCGGCGGCGGTGTCGGTATCGTTGCCGATGGTGCAGGTCACGCCCGGACCATAGATTTTTGCGGCCAGGGCTGGCGAGATGCAGATCAGCCCCAGCGGCTTGCCCGCTTCGACAAAGGCTTCGGCCAGCGCCAATACCTGCGGGTTGAGGCTGCAACCCGCGCCTTCGATGGCAAAGTTCGACAGGTTCTTCGCCGCGCCAAACCCGCCAGGCACGATCAACGCATCGAAATCCTCGGCGTTGGCTTCAGCGATGTCCTTAACCTCGCCCCGGGCAATGCGGGCGGACTCCACCAGCACATTGCGCGACTCGGGCATTTCTTCGCCCGTGAGGTGGTTGATCACATGCAACTGCGCAATGTCGGGGGCAAAGCATTGGACCTGAGCGCCGCGCTGATCCAGGCGCAGCAGGGTGATCACGCTTTCGTGGATTTCTGCGCCGTCGTACACGCCACAGCCGGAAAGGATCACTGCAATCTTTTTGCTCATGGGCATTTCTCCTGATTCATGGCGTTAAATGTCTACTAATTTGTCATCTGTTGCCAATGGGAACTCCCGCCGCAGCACCTAATCTTGAGGCAATAAAAACAGACCGGACTAGCTCATGGACTTCGTGCCTTACGCGGTGCCGTTTTTCATCGCCTTGATCGTGGTTGAACTGCTCGCCGACCGTTGGCGCGGGGCGCGCAACTACCGGGTGGCGGATGCCATCAACAGCCTCAGCACCGGCGTGCTGTCCACCACCACCGGGCTGCTGACCAAGGGCGTGGGGCTGCTGACCTACGCGTTCGCCCTCAAGCACCTGGCGCTGCTCGAGTTGTCGGCCCAGAGCGTCTGGACCTGGGTGTTTGCCTTTGTGTTCTACGACTTCTGCTACTACTGGCTGCATCGCTGCGGGCATGAGCGCAATATCCTGTGGGCCGCGCACTCGGTGCATCACCAGAGCGAGGACTACAACCTCACCACCGCCTTGCGCCAGACCAGCACCGGCTTTCTGCTGAGCTGGATCTTCTACCTGCCCCTGGCCGTGCTCGGCGTGCCGCTGCTGGTGTTTATCAGCGTAGCCTCGCTCAACCTGCTGTATCAATTCTGGGTCCACACCCGCCACGTGCCCAAGCTCGGCTGGTTCGAGTGGTTCTTCGTCACGCCGTCCAATCATCGGGCCCACCATGCACAGAACGCTCTCTACATGGATCGCAACTACGGCGGGGTGTTCATTATTTGGGACCGGCTGTTTGGCTCGTTTCAGGAAGAGGACGATAACGAGCCGGTGATCTTTGGCGTCACCACCCCCTTGGCCAGTTGGAACCCGCTGTGGGCCAACCTGCAGTTCTATGCGCAGTTGTGGAGTGATGCGCGGCGCACGCAAAGCCGCTGGGACAAGCTGCGTATTTGGTTCATGCGCACCGGTTGGCGGCCCGCCGATGTGAAGGCCAACTACCCGTTGGCCAAGCCGGATTTGAGCCAGTTCCGCAAATTCGAGGTGCCGCTGGATACGCGACAACAGGTGTACGTCGCCCTGCAATTTGCGGTGTATGTGGGGTTTGGCAGTTATCTGATGAACGTCGGGGAAGGGCTGCCCACGACGGCACTGGTGCTGGGCTGGAGTGCGATGGCGCTGGGCTTGTTTTGCGTGGGCGTCGCCCTGGAGAACCGCCCGTGGGCGTTGAGGGCGGAGCTGGTGCGCCTGGGGCTGAATGTGCCGATGGTATGGCTGGCGCCGCTGGTCGGGCTATGGCCGGCCAGCCACCTGGGCTGGCTGGGCCTTTTGAGCTACAGCTTGCTGAGCCTGATGGGCCTCTACTGTTGCAGAGGCCGGCTTACTCGGCTGGCGTCTTAGGCGGCTCGACCGGGCTGGTTTCGGCCGGGTGTGTAGCCGCCAGTCGGGCCTTTGCATCGGCACAGGCTTGACGGGCGATGCGCGCGTTCTTGAACCGCCGCCGCAGCCAGAGAGCCAGGCCCAGCAGTAACAAAGCACCCAGCACCCACAGCTCGTACTTCTTGATGCTGCCCAGCATGCCTTCCAGGACCGCGCCAAAATGGTACGCCGCCGCGGCGAGCGCCGCCGCCCACACCGCCGCGCCAATGCCGTTGAGCAATAGGTAGCGCAAGGGCGGATAGCCGGACAGGCCAATCGCCACGGGCATCACTGTGCGTAATCCGTAGACGAAGCGAAAGCTCAGCACCCAGATATCCGGGTGCTTGCGGATATGTTCCAGGGCCTTGTCGCCCATCAATTGCCAGCGCGGCTTGCGCGCCAACAGTTTGCGGCCGTGCTTGCGCCCCATGTAGTACCAAAGCTGGTCGCCGGCGTAGCTGCCGAAAAAGGCAACGACCACCACCAGGTTGATATCCATATATCCACGGAACGCCAGGAAGCCTGCGAGAACCAGTATGGTTTCGCCTTCGAAGAACGTGCCTAGGAAGAGGGCAAAGTAGCCGAAGTCATGCAGAAATTGTTGAAGCATGGTCTGGGTGCTGGCGAAATGAACGCGCAGCCTACGCCTTCGTGAACATTCATGAAAGTATCGAGATGTGTCACGAAGTGAACATTTCCTACATAAACGCCGAATGCGACTACAGGTCGCATGGATAAGCACAACTGTCATTCCTTCGTCATAATGGCCGCTTATAACTGCAACACTCGTCCGTAAATGCGGGCTCAGGAGTCTGTCGTGAGCTTTACCCCTGCCAATCGCCTGTTCCCCGCCACCCGTCTGCGCCGCAACCGTCGTGATGATTTTTCTCGCCGTCTGGTCCGTGAAAACGTACTGACCACGAACGATCTGATCCTGCCGGTCTTTGTGCTGGACGGGGAAAATCGTCGGGAAGCCGTGGCGTCGATGCCGGGTGTAGAGCGCTTGAGCATTGATCTGCTGCTTGAGGAGGCGGCGAACTGGGTGGAACTGGGGATTCCAGCGTTGGCGCTGTTCCCGGTGACGCCTGCGGAACTCAAGTCCCTCGATGCTGCCCAAGCCTGGAACCCGCAAGGGATCGCCCAACGCGCCACCCGCGCGTTGCGTGAGCGCTTCCCGGAGTTGGGGGTAATCACCGATGTGGCCCTGGACCCGTTCACCACCCACGGGCAGGACGGCATCCTGGATGAAGAAGGCTACGTGCAGAACGACATCACCGTCGACGCGCTGGTCAAACAAGCCCTATCTCATGCGGCAGCCGGGGCCCAGGTGGTCGCGCCGTCGGACATGATGGACGGCCGCATCCAGGCGATCCGCGAAGCCCTGGAGCTGGCCGGCCACGTCAATGTGCGAATCATGGCTTACTCGGCCAAATACGCCAGCGCCTACTACGGCCCGTTCCGCGATGCGGTGGGCTCTGCGCTGAATCTTGGCAAGGCCAACAAGGCCTCGTACCAGATGGACCCGGCCAACAGCCATGAAGCCCTGCACGAAGTGGCCGCCGACCTGGCCGAAGGTGCCGATATGGTGATGGTCAAGCCCGGGATGCCCTACCTGGACATCCTTTATCGGGTCAAAGAAGAATTCAAGGTGCCGACCTTTGTCTATCAGGTCAGCGGTGAATACGCCATGCACATGGCCGCGATCCAGAATGGTTGGTTGAGTGAAGGGGTGATCCTCGAATCCCTGACAGCCTTTAAACGTGCCGGCGCTGATGGCATTCTGACCTACTTCGCCGCCCGCGCTGCCCAATTGCTTAGAGAGCAACAATAGCCCTCACAGGAACACTCGATGAATACCGAAGGACTCTCAGAAGTTGCCGTAAAAGACGCCCACCCGGTGGTTGAACAAGTCGCCGAGACCCCGCCGGAGCTGGAGCCGCCTGTGGTGGTCGCGGAAGCGCCTGCTCCGGCGCCCGCGCCCGTCGTGGTGACCAACCTGGATGACAGCAGCCTGTACATCCACCGCGAGCTGTCACAGCTGCAATTCAACATCCGCGTGCTGGAGCAGGCGCTGGATGAGTCCTACCCGTTGCTGGAACGCCTGAAATTCCTGCTGATTTTCTCCAGCAACCTGGACGAGTTCTTCGAGATCCGCGTCGCCGGTCTCAAGAAACAAATCACCTTCGCCCGTGAACAAGCCGGTGCCGATGGTCTGCAACCGCATCAAGCCCTGGCACGCATCAGCGATCTGGTGCACGGTCATGTGGATCGCCAATACGCAATCCTCAACGACATCCTGCTGCCAGAACTGGAAAAACATCAGGTCCGCTTTATCCGTCGCCGCCACTGGACCACCAAGATCAAGACCTGGGTGCGTCGCTACTTTCGCGACGAAATCGCGCCGATCATCACGCCGATCGGTCTCGACCCGACTCACCCGTTCCCGTTGCTGGTCAACAAGAGCCTGAACTTCATCGTTGAGCTGGAGGGTATCGACGCCTTCGGTCGCGATTCCGGCCTGGCGATCATCCCGGCACCGCGTCTGCTGCCACGGATCATCAAGGTACCGGAAGAGGTGGGGGGCGCTGGCGATAACTATGTATTCCTGTCGTCGATGATCCACGCGCACGCCGATGACCTGTTCCAGGGCATGAAGGTCAAGGGCTGCTACCAGTTCCGCCTGACCCGTAACGCCGACCTGGCGCTGGACTCCGAAGACGTCGAAGACTTGGCCCGCGCCCTGCGCGGTGAGCTGTTCTCGCGGCGCTACGGCGATGCGGTACGCCTGGAAGTGGCCGACACCTGCCCGAAACACCTGTCGGACTACCTGCTCAAGCAATTCAACCTCGGCGAGAGTGAGTTGTATCAGGTCAACGGCCCGGTCAACCTGACGCGCCTGTTCAGCATCACCGGCCTGGACAGCCACCCGGAGCTGCAATACACGCCGTTCACGCCGCAGATCCCGAAACTGCTGCAAAACAGCGAGAACATCTTCAGCGTGGTGAGCAAGCAGGACATCCTGCTGCTGCACCCGTTCGAGTCCTTCACCCCGGTGGTCGACCTGCTGCGCCAGGCCGCCAAGGACCCGCATGTATTGGCGGTCCGCCAGACCCTGTACCGCAGCGGCGCCAACTCGGAAATTGTCGATGCGCTGGTGGACGCTGCGCGTAACGGCAAGGAAGTTACTGCGGTGATCGAGCTGCGTGCGCGGTTTGACGAAGAGTCCAACCTGCAACTGGCCAGCCGCCTGCAAGCGGCCGGCGCGGTGGTGATCTACGGCGTGGTCGGGTTCAAGACCCACGCCAAGATGATGCTGATCCTGCGCCGCGAAGCCGGTGAGATCGTGCGTTACGCGCACTTGGGCACCGGCAACTACCACGCCGGCAACGCCAAGCTCTACACCGACTACAGCCTGCTGACCTCCGACGACGCCCTGTGTGAAGACGTCGGCAAGTTGTTCAGCCAGTTGATCGGCATGGGTAAGACGTTGCGCATGAAGAAGCTGCTGCATGCGCCGTTCACCCTGAAGAAGGGCATGCTCGACATGATTGCCCGCGAGACCCAGTTCGCCCTCGACGGCAAGCCGGCGCACATCATTGCCAAGTTCAACTCGTTGACCGATCCGAAGATCATCCGCGCGCTGTACAAGGCCAGCCAGTCCGGCGTGCGCATCGATCTGGTGGTGCGCGGCATGTGCTGCCTGCGGCCGGGCATCGTCGGGGTCTCGCACAACATCCATGTGCGCTCGATCATCGGGCGCTTCCTGGAGCACACGCGGGTGTTCTACTTCCTCAACGGCGGCGAAGAGCAGATGTACCTCTCCAGCGCCGACTGGATGGAGCGCAACCTCGATAAGCGCGTAGAGACGTGCTTCCCGGTGGAAGGCAAGAAGCTGATCATGCGGGTCAAGAAAGAGCTGGAAAGTTATCTCACCGATAACACCCACAGCTGGAGCCTGCAGTCGGACGGCCGCTACGTGCGCAACACGCCGACCGGCAACCAGAACCCGCGCAGCGCCCAGGCGACGTTGCTGGAGAAACTGGGTAGCCCGATTCTCGCGGTGAATTAACCCAGGCTGGCTCAGGCCCAATGTGGGAGGGGGCTTGCCCCCGATGGCGGTGGTTCAGTCAAAGTACCAAGTGACTGACACACTGCCATCGGGGGCAAGCCCCCTCCCACATTTTTTTTCGGTGCTGTCTAGATCGAGTTAGTGCACGTTCAGGCTGAAGCCCACCCGCGTCAGCCATTCCGCTTCCTGGGCGAAGTCCGCCTGGGTCAACTGGTTTTCTTCCAGCCAGCCTTCCGGGAACACCACGTCGAGGCTGTCGCCGCTGGCACGCAGGGTCACCTGGGGCATTTCCTGGGTGCCACGGATGTGGTGGAACAGGATCGCAAAGCGCAGCAGCACGCACAGGCGGATCAGCTTGATGCCTTCGTCACCGAATTCGGCGAACTTGTCCTTGGGGATATTGCGGCGATGGCCGCGTACCAGCAGTGCGAGCATCTGCTGGTCTTCCCGGGAGAAACCGGCCAGGTCGGAGTGCTCGATCAGGTAGGCGCCGTGCTTGTGGTAATGGTAGTGGGCGATATCCAGGCCTACTTCATGCACCTTGGCCGCCCAGCCCAGCAGTTCGCGCCATACGCCGTCTTCCAGGTCCCAGTCCGCAGCCACCTGGTCGAAGGCATGCAGGGCTTTGCGCTCCACGCGGGCCGCTTGTTCCAGATCGACGTGATAGCGCTCCATCAACGAGCTGAGGGTGCGCTCACGCACGTCCTCGTGGTGATGACGGCCGAGCAGGTCGTAGAGCACCCCTTCGCGCAGGGCGCCGTCGCAGTGGTCCATGCGTTGCAGTTCGAGGGCGTCGAAGATCGCTTCGAGAATCGCCAGGCCCGCCGGGAAGATCGTGCGGCGGTCAGGCTTGATGCCATCGAAGTCGATTTTCTCGGCATCGCCCAGTTTGAACAGCTTGCGCTTGAGCCACGCCAGGCCTTCGGCGTTGACCTCGCCGGTGCCATGGCCGCCGGCTTTCAAGGCCAGGCCGATGGCGCGGATGGTGCCGGACGAGCCGATGGCTTCATCCCAGGTCAGGCGATGCAGGGCGTGCTCGATGCTCATGATCTCCAGCCGCGCCGCCGTATAGGCCTGTGCATAGCGCGCCGGGGTGATTTTGCCGTCCTTGAAATAACGCTGGGTATAACTGACGCAGCCCATCTGCAGGCTTTCGCGCAGCAGCGGCTCAAAGCGCTGGCCGATGATGAATTCGGTACTGCCGCCGCCGATGTCCGCCACCAGGCGCTTGCCAGGGGTGTCGGCCAGGGTGTGGGACACGCCGAGGTAGATCAGGCGCGCTTCTTCGCGTCCGGAGATGACTTCTACCGGGTGCCCGAGGATTTCCTCGGCGCGGCGGATGAATTCGCCGCGGTTACGGGCTTCACGCAACGCGTTGGTGCCGACGATTCGCACAGCGCCCAGGGGCATGCCGTTGATCAATTGGGCAAAACGCTTGAGGCAATCGAGCCCTCGCTGCATGGATTCTTCATTGAGCTGGCGCGCGTCGTCGATTCCGGCAGCCAGTTGGACTTTCTCGCCTAGCCGCTCAAGGATGCGGATTTCGCCGTTCTGGGCCTTGGCCACGACCATATGAAAGCTGTTGGAGCCCAGGTCGATGGCGGCGATCAGGGACAGATTCTTGGCTTGGGATTGCGGCATGGTTAGGGGTCTCGGTCGATAACCTCGCCATCGTGCCACGATCGACCGCTGGAGCCAACGCGTAGCGCTTCGCTAATTTTCCTATGACTGTCTGTGAGGAACTCTTGTGGGAAATGTAAGGTGGGTTTCTAAAATTGCCCTGAATGAGGTTTTAGTTTCGTAGGAATTTTTAACTAGTTGTCGTTGTAAAAATTTTTGTGATTTTCCCTACAGGGTTATTGTTTGAAATCCTTTGGTTTTTTTGTTTTGGACTACCTCGTATTCGGGCAAAGGCGACTCTTTGTTTTTACAGCTCCCACAGTAACTGATGTGTTATCTGATTCTTTAATGAGGGGCCAAAGCGACAGACTGTCACTCGGCAATATTGCCTGGGTGTTATTTATTTATAGTCGTGCAGGTCCAGAGAAATAAACCGTTCGGCGCTGGGCTTGCTAAGAAGAAAATAAAGAACGCCTGATAACTTTTAGTGACAGGTCAAATATGAAAAAAATTGTTGGATTGACTCTCGGTCTCGCTTGCCTGGCTGCGGCCATCAGCGCACAGGCATCTACCGTTGCCCAGTTGTCCGTCAGGGGCACGATTACACCCGCTGCTTGCAACCTCAGCCTGACCGGGAGTGGCACTATCGATTACGGCACCATCCGCTCCGGTGAACTGTCCCAGACCGCGTTCAACCCGCGAGAGGAGAAAACCACCTCCCTGTCCGTCAGTTGCGGCACTACCCCTGCCAAGTTCGGGCTGAAACTCACCGATCTGCAGGCCGGCAGCAAGGTGACGGGCATTCTCGGTGCGGGTTTCACTGAAGCACAGAACTATGGCTTGGGTCAGGTCTCGGGCCGGCGAACCGGTGGCTATTCGGTCACTCTCAGGGACCTTCGGTCGTCGAGCACCGCGCTGTTTCCAATCATGCGTGTCGGCACCGGTACCTGGCAGAACAGTGATGGCAAAGTTACTCAAGCCCCTACCCAGTATTCCTGGCGCAGTAGCACCACGGTTACACCGGCTTCAATTTCCCAACTGACTGGCACCATCGCTGTGAAGGCAGTGATCAACA
The DNA here is from genome assembly GCF_029320995.1 of Pseudomonas sp. D3. Taxonomy (NCBI): domain Bacteria; kingdom Pseudomonadati; phylum Pseudomonadota; class Gammaproteobacteria; order Pseudomonadales; family Pseudomonadaceae; genus Pseudomonas; species Pseudomonas sp. D3. The sequence continues at coordinate 6,296,830 of NZ_CP119772.1, read as the reverse complement.
AAGGCCAGGACCTGGACCTGAGCCGCGACATTACCCTTGATGGGCGCGCCACCCTTGAACTGAGTTACATCTAAACGACTCAACAGCAGCCGATCAAGAAACTGACTATTTCTTATCGGCTGTTTTCATGTGAGCGATCAGTTGCCATTTGCTCAACGTCATGGTCACGGGGAATACCGAGTGCGTAGTCTTTCAATAATAAATAGTGTGCTGTTATGGAGTGTAAGTGCATGTCTCTGTGTTGCCACTGTTGCAGTAGCGGACGGCATGCAGCCGGAAACCACAGTGGTGGTGCTTTATGAGGAAGATGGCGAGGCCACAATAAATATCAGGAATACCGATTCGGGTCCGGCGTTACTTCATTCGGTAGTGGAAAATGTGCCAGAGGACCCGGAACCGTTATTAATTGTCACGCCTCCCATCACCCGCGTGGAGGCGGGCGAAACCCAGCTCGTGCGCTTCATCAGTACCTTGAAGGAACCGCTGAAGACCCAGCGGTTGAAGCGCGTATCTTTCGAGGGGATTCCCCAAGCGCGTGCCGCAGGTGGTGCGACGATCGGTATCACCCTGCGACAGAATTTGCCGCTGATTCTGCACCCCAAAAGTCTGCCTCGGCATCAAGCACCCTGGGAGCTGCTCACCTGGAAGCGGACCGGGTCGCGTCTAACGGTTCACAACGACAGCGCCTACGTAGTGCGGTTGGCGCCCCAGGTGCAGCTACTTCCGCAGCAGGCCCTGGCGACGTTGCCGCGTACCTACATTTTGCCGGGGGAGGCGTTGACGGCGAAGGTTGACGGAACGTTGGACGGCTTGGCTGAAGTCGAGATCCAGCCCGCCACGGTCTACGGGTTTTCAGTGGACAGCTACCGCGCCCCGATCAGTGCCGATGGGGATTGAGCGGCTTATGACGAACCTGTCGAGTAACAAATCTGCGATTTTTATCCGGCCTCGCCGCCCCACGCTGCTCATCGGGTGTGCGACGCTGTGGAGCTTGCCCGGCCTGGCCCCGGCGCTGGAGTTGGGCGAGGGTTTCGACCTCGCGGCACTGACCACCCACGGCATTGACCCGAAGGTCTCCGACTACTTCCGCAGTGCGGCGCGTTTTCGCGAAGGCGTCCAGGTGGTGGGGCTGCGGGTCAACGGGAACCCGCTCGGGTCAGTCGATGCGCGGTTCGATGCCCAAGGGCAATTGTGTTTCACCCCGGGCTTGCTCGAGAAAGCCGGGTTGGTGCAGCCCCGCGCCGTTGTTCGCGAAGGTGCCTCACCGGACCAGGCCTGCCATGACTTCCTGGGGGCCTTTCCGACGACGATGGTCCGGCTCCGGCCCGGCATCGATGAGGTGGCGCTGGTGGTGCCGACCCAGGCATTGCATGAACCCCAGTGGGAGGCCGGGCACTTTGCCCAGGGCGGCGCAGCGGCGATGTTCAACTATGACGTGCTGGGTTTCGACAGCCGTTCGCGCAGTGGGCCCAGCCGGTTCGTGTCGGCCTACACCGAAGCGGGCTTCAACCTGGGCGACTGGATTGTGCGCAGCCGCCAGTTTTATGTGTCTGACAATGGTGAAGCCCGTACCGAACACCTGTATGCCTACGCCCAGCGGGATATCGCCGCGTTGCAATCGACTTTTCAGATGGGCCAGCTCTCCAGCAACAATCCGCTGTTTGGTGGTATCCAGTTGTCCGGCATCCAGTTTTCCCCCGATGGTCAGTCGCGGGCGCTGGCGGGCAGCAACAACGCAGTCGTCGAAGGTCTGGCCCAGAGTCAGTCGCGGATTGAAGTACGCCAGTCCGGCGTGCTGATCCATAGCACGCTGGTGCCCGAAGGCCCCTTCCGGCTGACGGGGTTGCCTTTGCTCAATGGCACCAGCGACCTCGACGTCAGCGTGATCGATGTACGCGGCGCCAAGCGCAGTTTCGTGGTGCCGGCGGCGTCATTCGCGGGAGCGGCCCCGGCGGCGCCCGGTTATTACGTTTCCCTCGGCAAGGTGCGCGAAAATATCGACGCACAGGTTCCGTCACCGGTGGTCGCCATGGGCAGTGGCACCTGGGGCCTGGGGCGTGAATCGTCGGCGGGGTTTGGCTTATTGAGTACCGAAGAGTACTGGTCGGCAGGCGGCACCCTGAGCAGCGTGTTTTTCCAGCGGGTTGCCGTTGGCGCTCGTCACAATGTGTCCCGAGACAGCCGTAACGCCGTGTCGGGTTCGCGTAGCAGCGTGTCCGCGAGCAGCCCGGTCTACGCCAATATAGACGTGAACTTCAGCGCTACCACCCAGACCCGAGGGTATCGCGAGGTACTTGAAGCGGGTCGCTCGTTCAAGGCCGGCGAACTGGATTCGCGATTCAAGAACCAGTACACAGCGGGCATGAGCTGGGTTGATCCGACCCTGGGCGTGTTCTCCCTGGGCTATTCGCGCAGTGCGCAATTTGACCGGCACACGGCCGAACATGTGTTTGCTTCGTGGAACAAGTCGTTCAGCCATCTCGATGTCGCGTTGATCGCCGATTCGCAGGTGGGCGGTACACGGCCTCGCCGTGATGCTGCCGTTGCCGGCGACCGGCGCGATAGCGCTGAGGACAATGATCTGTCGGTACGGCTGCAGATCAGTGTGCCGCTGGGCGGCGATCGTCGTGTGAACAGCTACGTCAGTCGGCGTGGCGACCAGTCCCGCGTCGGTACGGCGCTCAGTGAGCGGGTCAATGAGTATGTGAATTACGAAGTGGGCGTCGAACGCGACCTCAGCGCCCGCGAGCAGTCGGTTCGCGGCCATGTGGACTTGCTGCCACGCTACACCCGCGTTGGCCTGGGCGTCAGCCGAGATGCGCAGGGCACCGGTTATACGGGGCAGTTGCAAGGCGGCATCGTCGCGCACGAAAACGGCCTGACATTTTCGCCCTACACCGTGCAGGACACGTTTGGCATCGTCTCGGTGGGGGATATCGGTTCTGCAAAAGTCGAAACCCCGCAGGGGCCGGTGTGGACTGACTTCACCGGGCAGGCGGTGATTGCCGGCTTGCCCGCGTATGCCAATAGCCGCGTCGAAGTGCAGACGCAGTCGTTGCCCAAACGGGTTGACCTGAAGAACGGCACCCAGGTGCTCGCCGCCGGTCGCGGGTCCTTCAATACCGTCGCGTTCGATGTGGTGACAGCGCGCCGCGTGCTACTCACCGCCAGTGATCAGTACGGTCGGCCGTTGCCCCAGGGCGCTTCGGTGTTCGGCAAGGATGACCGCTTCCTGACCAGCGTGGCGGGCGAGGGCATGATTTTCCTGAATGACGTCAATGAGTCGCAAAGCCTGCGGGTTTCGTTGCCGGACTCTTCCACCTGCCGGCTAAGCCTTGACCCCGGAACCAAACCTGATCATGACAAGTTCTATGAGACCACGACGGCGGTGTGCCATGGCCGGTAAATGGAAAAGTGCATGTTTCACCCTGTTCTGCAGCCTGTTGATGGCCCAGGGCGTGCGCGCTGAAAACTGCCGGTTGTCCGTGAGTCAGCCGCGCATCGACTATGGGGTCATTCGCCGGGAGGCCTTTGTCGAAAGCACCACCTTAGCCCTTGGCACCCGCACGCTGCATCTGAACGTTGCGTGTGCGCAGCCTTCGGTGATGGCGTTGCGCTTCATCGGTGCGGCGGACGGGCAAGGTTTTCGGTTTGATCGCCAGGGGCGTATGCGTATGCATCTCAGGCATGCTCAGGTGGATGGGCGCGCCGTCGAGTGGGAAGTGGCGCATCCGCCCGGTGAAACCGTCAGCGGGCAGTTGTTACCGGGCCAGGTCCTGGTGGCACGCGCAGCAGGCCAAACAATGGTCGGCCAGCGCCTGACCGCCCAGGTCGATGTCGATATCGACCTGCCTTCCGATGCCCTGCAGGTACGCAATGAGACGCGGCTGGAGGGGCAGGGCACCTTTGAGCTGGTCAGCCCGGCTGTCCCACTGAGCCGATGAAGTTAGCCAGCTCGGGCGTTCTGGGATTGGCGAACAGTGCTTGGGGCGGGCCCACTTCATGCACCTTGCCCTGGTGCATGAACACCAGCTTGTCCCCGACTTCGCGGGCGAAACGCATTTCGTGCGTCACCATGATCAGGGTCATGCCGTCCTTGGCCAGTTGGCGCACCACGCTCAGTACTTCATTGACCAGTTCCGGGTCCAGCGCCGAGGTGATCTCGTCGCACAGCAGCACCTTGGGCGACATGGCCAGTGCGCGGGCTATCGCGACGCGTTGTTGCTGGCCGCCGGACAGGCGATCAGGGAAGGCATCGAACTTCTCCCCCAGGCCGACCCGCTCCAGCATCTGTCGCGCCAATTGGGCGGCCTTGGCCTTGGGCACTTTCTGCACCACCTGCGGCGCGAGCATGACGTTTTCGCCCACCGTCAGGTGCGGGAACAGGTTGAACTGTTGGAACACCATGCCGACTTTTTGTCGCAGGCTGCGCAGGTCGGCGCGGGCGGCGTCGAGGTATTCGCCGTCGACTTCGATCACACCGTCGTTGATCGACTCCAGGCCATTGAGGGTGCGCAGCAAGGTCGACTTACCCGAGCCGCTGCGGCCGATGATCGCGACGACCTGGCCTTCTTCAACGGTCAAGTCGATGCCCTTGAGCACGTGGTGATCGCCGTAATACTTATGCAGGGCGGAAATTCTAAGCAGAGGCATGCAGTCTCCTTTCCAGGTAGCGCGCACTGAGGGACAAGGGGTAACAGAGCAGGAAGTAACCGAGGGCCACCAAGCCGTAGACCATAAACGGCTCGAACGTGGCGTTGGCGAGCATGCCGCCGGTCTTGGTCAGTTCGGTGAAGCCGATGATCGAGGTCACGGCAGTGCCTTTGACCACTTGCACCGAGAACCCCACGGTAGGTGCTACGGCAATCCGCAGGGCCTGGGGCAGGATCACGTAGCGCAGCTGTTCAAGCGGATTCAGGGCCAGGCTGGCCGAGGCTTCCCACTGCCCGTGGGCGATGGAGTCGACGCAGCCGCGCCAGATCTCGGCGAGGTAGGCGCTGGTAAACAAGGTCAAGGCAATCGCCGCCGCCAGCCAGGGCGAGATATCCACCCCAAGCAGGGCGATGCCGAAAAACACCAGGAACAGTTGCATCAACAGCGGCGTGCCCTGGAACAGTTCGATATAGGTGCGGGCGACATTGCGCGTGAAGGCTTTGCGGCTGATGCGCATCGTCATCACCAGTAGGCCGATCAGGCCACCGCCTACAAACGCCACCAGCGACAGCAAGAGCGTCCATTGCAGGCCGATGAGCAGGTTGCGCACGATGTCCCAGAAGGAAAAATCACTCATCGGCTGTTCCTCATCACAAACCGGCGACCGATCCAGTTGAGCAACTGGCGAATCATCAGCGCCATGCACAGGTACACCAGGGTGGTCAGGGCATAGGTTTCAAAGGCGCGGAAGTTGCGCGACTGGATGAAGTTAGCGGCAAAACTCAGCTCTTCGGTGGCGATCTGCGAACACACCGCCGAGCCGAGCATCACAATGATGATCTGGCTGCTCAGGGCCGGCCACACCTTGCCCAGCGCCGGCAGCAGCACCACATGGCGGAACGCCTCGAAGCGCGTCATCGCCAACGCGGCGGCGGCCTCTAGCTGGCCACGGGGGATCGCCTGGATGCCAGCGCGGATGATTTCGGTGGAATAGGCGCCCAGGTTGATCACCATTGCCAATACCGCCGCTTGCCATTCGGTGATTTTCAGCCCCAGGGAAGGCAGGCCGAAGAAGATGAAAAACAACTGCACCAAAAATGGCGTGTTGCGGATCAACTCGACATACACCCCGAAGAACCAGGCGAACGGCTGGATTTTCCACGCCCGCACCACCGCGCCGACGGTGCCCAGGGCGACCCCCAGGATCGCACCGATCGCCGTCAGTTCAAGGGTGAACAGGGCGCCGCGCAACAGCAGGTCGGTATTGGCCAGCACCGGCACAAAGTCGAATTGATAGGCCATGAATCAGCTCCGTCGCAGGCTTCAGAGATCAGCAGGCAGGGGTTCTTTCAGCCACTGCATCGCGTTTTTTTCCAGGCTGCCGTCAGCCTTGGCCGCGACCAGGATCTGGTTGACCTTCTCCAGCAGCGCCGGCTCGTTCTTGTTCACGCCCACGTACACCGGCGAATCCTTGAGCTTCACTTTCAGCGCCGGCACGCGTTTCGGGCTGCGCTCGCTGATCGCAACCATCACCACGTTGCCGCTGGCGATCAGGTCGACCTGGCCGGCCAGGTAGGCGGCGATGGTCGAGTTGTTGTCTTCGAAGCGCTTGATCGTGGCTTCCTTGGGCGCGACGGATGTCAGCTCGATGTCCTCGATGGCGCCACGGGTCACGCTGATGGTCTTGCCCTTGAGGTCGTCGATGCTGCTGATGGCGGCATCAGGCGGGCCGAATACGGCCAGGTAAAAGGGTGCGTAGGCCTTGGAGAAGTCGATGACCTTTTCCCGCTCGGGGTTCTTGCCCAGGCTGGAGATCACCAGGTCGACCTTGCCGGTCGTGAGGAACGGGATGCGGTTGGTGCTGTTGACCGGGGTCAGCTCCAGTTTGACCTTGAGCTGGTCGGCCAGCAGCTTGGCGGTGTCGATGTCCAGGCCACGTGGTTTCATGTCGGGGCCGACCGAGCCGAACGGCGGGAAGTCCTGGGGTACGGCGACCTTCAAGGTGCCACGGGCAACGATATCGTCCAGACCGTTGGCCTGGGCGGGTGCCTGGCTCAGCATCAGGCTGGCAAACAGGGCGGTGAGCAGGGCGCTGTAGCGCTTGGTCATGGGAACTCTCCGAGAAGGGCGAAGGGATATTCTGTTTTTGCCCAGTGCACAGCCCATGCCATGACCGCTCGGATTGTCTGCAAGGCCGGGATTTGTTGCGTTGTGGTGGTCTTACTGGTCTGAACAGTGAGCACGGGTTTTGCACCGTTTTCGAGCGCCGGCAAAACCGCGCGAGCCCCTTTGGGGCGTGGCTTGCCGCCAGGCGTGAATAGCTTTACAACTACTCGCTCAGTTGTCTGGAACCTTGAGTTTTTTATGAATTCCATCGCCCAAGCGGTACCGGAAGCGGCCTTGCAGGCCATCCGCAAACTGATCAAGGAGCAAGGCTTCGGGCCGGGCGACGCATTGCCATCCCAGCGCGACCTGGCGCTGCAGTTGGGCGTGAGCCGGGCGTCATTGCGCGAGGCGTTGTCGTCTCTCAGTGCCTTGGGGGTGGTCAGCGTGCAGCCGGGCAAAGGCGTGTTCGTGCAAGAGGCACAAGAGTCGCCGGGGTTTGCATGGCCCTTCGCGGCCCAGGCGACGCCGCTGGATATCTTCCAGTTGCGCTATGCCCTGGAGGGGTTTGCGTCGGGGTTGGCGGCCGTCACGCTGACCATCGATGAGCTGGACCGCCTGGAAGATAATGTCGAAGCCATGCGCAAGGTGCTCAAGGCCGGCGACTTCGAAGCCGCCGCCCGGCTGGACTTCGAATTCCACCAGCGCCTCCTCCTGGCCAGTGGCAACCAGGCGATGGTCAGCATCCTGAGTGCCAGCGCCGAGGTGTTCCTGGAGAGCCAGAAGCTACCGTTCATCCGGCCGGAACGGGCCATGGAAACCTGGCAGGAGCACCGTAGAATTCTGCGCGCCCTGGCCCGTCGCGCCAGTGCGGCGGCGCAGAAAACCATGCAGGAGCACGTGCGCAATGCGGCGTTGCGCACGGGGATTGCCTTTGTGACGCCGGTATCGCCGTGAGCGGAGCGATACCCAAACTCATGCAACACCATAGCAAGACTCAATCAGAGGCGGCTTCCTGAACGGGGGAAGGGCAGCTATGATGGGCCACGTTTTTTTTGCTTACAATCCGGAGACATCCATGAGCAACGATCTTATCAAGCACGTCACTGACGCGACCTTTGAGGCCGAAGTACTCAAGGCAACTGGCCCGGTGCTGGTTGACTACTGGGCTGAATGGTGTGGCCCTTGCAAAATGATCGCTCCGGTTCTGGACGAGATTGCAACCACCTACGACGGCAAGCTGACCATTGCCAAGTTGAACATCGACGAAAACCAGGAAACCCCGGCCAAGCACGGCGTGCGTGGTATTCCGACGCTGATGCTGTTCAAGAACGGCAACGTGGAAGCGACCAAAGTGGGCGCGTTGTCGAAGTCCCAGTTGGCGGCATTCCTCGACGCAAACATCTAAGCGTCGTCAAAAAAGCCCCGCAATTTGCGGGGCTTTTTCGTGAAACAGGGCTAGACGCTCCTAAATTCAGGTGGTACATTCGGCCCCGCACTGGTTTCTCCACTGCCCCCTGCAAGCCGTCGCCGACGCATTCCTTTTCGATTAGTACGCGATCATGTCGCCTTCTCTGCGGCGCGGCCTCATTAAGCCAAAAGCTTAATTTCCCCCCTCCATAAATGATTACGTCATTCCTATATGAATCTGACTGAACTCAAGCAAAAGCCGATTACCGACCTGCTCCAATTGGCCGAAGAGATGGGCATAGAAAATATGGCCCGTTCGCGCAAGCAGGACGTGATTTTCTCCCTGCTCAAAAAGCACGCGAAAAGCGGCGAGGAAATTTCCGGTGATGGCGTGCTGGAGATTCTCCAGGACGGCTTCGGCTTCCTCCGCTCTGCGGACGCTTCCTATCTCGCCGGCCCAGACGATATCTATGTCTCGCCGAGCCAGATCCGTCGCTTCAACTTGCGCACCGGTGACACCATCGTTGGCAAGATCCGCCCTCCGAAGGAAGGCGAGCGTTATTTCGCCCTGCTCAAGGTCGACACGATCAACTTCGATCGTCCCGAGAACGCGAAAAACAAGATTCTCTTCGAGAACCTGACCCCGCTGTTCCCGACCGTGCGCATGAAGATGGAAGCCGGCAACGGTTCCACCGAAGACTTGACCGGTCGTGTCATCGACCTGTGCGCCCCGATCGGCAAGGGCCAGCGTGGCCTGATCGTCGCACCGCCGAAAGCCGGTAAGACCATCATGCTGCAGAACATTGCCGCGAACATTGCGCGTAACAACCCTGAAGTTCACCTGATCGTGCTGCTGATCGATGAGCGTCCGGAAGAAGTGACCGAAATGCAGCGCACCGTGCGCGGCGAAGTGGTTGCCTCGACGTTCGATGAGCCGCCAACCCGCCACGTGCAGGTTGCCGAAATGGTGATCGAGAAGGCCAAGCGCCTGGTCGAACACAAGAAAGACGTGGTGATCCTGCTCGACTCCATCACCCGTCTGGCGCGTGCCTACAACACCGTGATCCCGAGCTCCGGCAAGGTATTGACCGGTGGTGTCGATGCCCACGCCCTGGAGAAACCGAAACGTTTCTTCGGCGCCGCACGGAATATCGAAGAAGGCGGCTCGCTGACCATCATCGCTACCGCGCTGGTTGAAACCGGCTCGAAGATGGATGAAGTGATCTACGAAGAGTTCAAGGGTACCGGCAACATGGAACTGCCCCTGGACCGTCGTATCGCTGAAAAGCGTGTGTTCCCGGCCATCAACATCAACCGTTCCGGCACCCGCCGCGAAGAGTTGCTGACTGCCGACGACGAACTGCAGCGCATGTGGATCCTGCGCAAGCTGCTGCACCCGATGGACGAAGTCGCCGCCATCGAGTTCCTGATCGACAAGCTGAAAACCACCAAGACCAACGACGAGTTCTTCCTGTCGATGAAGCGTAAGTAATACGACGTTTCAGGTCCAAAAAAATGGCGCCCTCAGGGGTGCCATTTTTTTTTCCCGTTTTTTAAGTGCCTTCGACCCCCCAATGCACTGCGATAAGCTGCCAGCCGCCCTCAGAGCAGGTACGATGTACGCCTATTTTACGGGTGGCATGGTTAATGAAATTCAAGGATCTTCGGGATTTCGTGCAGCAACTTGAGCAGCGCGGAGAGTTGAAACGTATCCAGGTGCCGGTTTCGCCGGTGCTGGAAATGACTGAGATTTGCGATCGCACCCTGCGCAACAAGGGCCCGGCGCTGCTGTTCGAGAACCCGACCGGTTTTGATATCCCGGTGCTCGGCAACCTGTTCGGTACCCCCGACCGCGTGGCCTTTGGCATGGGTGCCGAGTCGGTCAGCGAACTGCGCGAGATCGGCAAGTTGCTGGCCTTCCTCAAAGAGCCCGAGCCTCCCAAGGGCTTGAAGGACGCCTGGTCGAAGCTGCCGATCTTCCGCAAGATCATTGCCATGGCACCCAAGGTGGTCAAGGACGCGGCGTGTCAGGAAGTGGTCATCGAAGGCGATGACGTCGACCTGGGCATGCTCCCGGTGCAGACCTGCTGGCCCGGCGACGTTGGCCCGCTGATCACCTGGGGCCTGACCGTCACCAAAGGCCCGAACAAGGACCGCCAGAACCTCGGTATCTACCGTCAGCAAGTGATCGGCCGCAACAAGGTGATCATGCGTTGGTTGAGCCATCGTGGCGGCGCCCTGGACTTTCGTGAGTGGTGCGAAAAGCATCCCGGCAAGCCGTTCCCGGTCGCCGTGGCCCTGGGCGCCGACCCGGCCACCATCCTCGGCGCCGTGACCCCGGTGCCTGACAGCCTGTCCGAATACGCCTTCGCCGGCCTGCTGCGCGGCAATCGCACCGAGCTGGTGAAGTGCCGCGGCAACGACCTGCAAGTACCGGCCACCGCCGAAATCATCCTCGAAGGCGTGATTCATCCGGGCGAGATGGCCGATGAAGGCCCCTACGGCGACCACACCGGCTACTACAACGAAGTCGACAGCTTCCCGGTGTTCACCGTCGAGCGCATCACCCATCGGATCAAGCCGATCTACCACAGCACCTACACAGGCCGTCCGCCGGATGAGCCGGCGATTCTTGGCGTGGCGCTGAACGAAGTGTTCGTGCCGATCCTGCAGAAGCAGTTCCCGGAAATCACCGACTTCTACCTGCCGCCCGAAGGCTGCTCGTACCGTATGGCCATCGTGACCATGAAGAAGTCGTACCCCGGCCACGCCAAGCGGGTAATGCTCGGTGTGTGGTCGTTTTTGCGACAGTTCATGTACACCAAGTTCGTTATCGTCACCGACGACGACATCAACGCCCGCGACTGGAACGACGTGATCTGGGCCATCACCACGCGCATGGACCCCAAGCGCGACACGGTGATGATCGACAACACGCCGATCGACTACCTCGACTTCGCTTCGCCGGTTTCGGGCCTGGGCTCGAAGATGGGCCTGGATGCCACGCACAAATGGCCGGGTGAGACCACCCGCGAGTGGGGCAGGGTGATCGTCAAGGACGAAGCCGTGACGGCGCGTGTCGATGCGATCTGGAAAGAATTGGGAATAGATTGATGCGTGTAACCCTGCAACCTTCCGGCGCCGTATTGGAGCTGGACCCTGGCGAGCGAATCCTCGAAGGTGCGCGCCGCCTGGGCTACGAATGCCCGCAAGCCTGCCGCAATGGCGTGTGCCATGTGTGTGCGGCGCTGTTGGTGGAAGGCCGCGTGCAGCAGGCCGGTGAGGTACGCGACCATGGTGAGTTCTACACCTGTATCGCCGAGCCGCTGGAAGATTGTGTGGTGTTGTGGGATGGCGTGCTGGCGCCGGGAGAGTTGCCGTTGCGCAAGTTGTCGTGCCAAGTGAGTGAGTGTGTGGAAGTCGGTGGCGATGTATGGCGCGTGCGCTTGCTCGCCCCGGCCGGTAAGGCCGTGCGTTACCACGCCGGGCAATACCTGATGATTGAACGGGAAAACGGCGAGAAGTCGGCGTTTTCCCTGGCCTCGGCGCCCCACTCCGGACGCGAGCTGGAACTGCACGTGCTGGCTCGCGAAGACAGCGCGCGCAACCTGCTCGAGCAGTTGCAGCGCAACCAGATGGCCCGCATCGAGCTGCCGTTTGGCGATACCCACCTGGCCGAGTTACCCGATGGGCCGCTGGTGTTGATCGCCGCCGGTACCGGCATGGCGCAGATGCACAGCCTGATCGAGCATTGCCGCGCCTCCGGCTTCAAGCACCCGGTGCATCTGTATTGGGGCGTGCGGCGTCCGGAAGATTTCTACGAGATCGAGCATTGGGATCAATGGTTGCAACTGCCCAACCTGTTCCTGCACAAAGTGGTCAGCGACGTGTGCGGCTGGGAAGGACGCTGTGGGCTGTTGCATGAAGCGGTGTGCGAAGACATCCGCGACCTCAAGGGCGTGTATGTCTACGCCAGCGGTTCACCGGCGATGATCTACGGCACATTGGATGCGCTGGTGGACGCCGGCATGGATGCACATCAGATGCGTGCCGACGTATTCGCCTACGCCCCGCGGCCCTGAAGCCCTACGCGGGCTTCTAATGGGGAGCTGGCGTCGCGTTCAGAAACGCACGCCGGTCGTGATCATCGCCGCATTGAACCCCAGCAGCACCAGCTCCGCCGCCACTGGCCCGTAATGGGTGCCTACGGACGGAATGATCACCGGCGCCACGCCGAAACGGTTCAACGGGATCTTGTCGCGGTACTTGCCGCGATAGCCCTGAATCGCCCCGCCTGTCAGCTTCAAATAGACCGGATAGTCGGTCATGTCATAGCGTTTGCCCGCATAGGCGTAGTAGGACCGCTGGCTGAACGAGTTGCGAAACGTCGCCGCGCCATACACCAGGCCTGACGCTTCATTGCGCTCCAGGCCGAGCAGATCCTGATGGTTGTTATGCTCGGGGTCCGGCGCAAAGTGCCGGGTGTAGACGCTGGTCTGCGCATACCAGAAGCCCTTGTCATCGTCGACAGGTGGGGCCTCGGCCGCGAGGGCGGTGGTGGCCTGGGCCAGGAACAGCAGGCCGGGCAGTCGAAATTTTTTCATGGGGATGACCTCGATTAGTCGGTATGAGGGGCGGCTAGGTGGGTCGTGATGTGGAGACTATTTTGAAGGTTGTGCGCGCACCCAGGCTGAACCGGGGCTGAAAGTAGCGGGATTGGCGCCCTGAATCCTGACGAATGGGTGGAACCACGCCCCAGCCCCAGGGCAACTCGGCCGATTAGCACTTTTTCGCCATACGGTTACAGCGGCGGGTTCTATTACGGTAAAGTTACTTACAATTGGTAATAGATTCTCGTAGCCGCACAGGAGACCTCAGCGATCCGCCATGACCGCCATTGAATCCGATCTTTTGCAATTGGCTTACCCTCCGCAGCTCGATCTGGGGCCGCAACTCACTCACGAACAGTTGATGAGCTCGATGCAGGCCACCATGGCCCGGCATAAGGGTGGGCCGGTCTGGCTATTCGCTTACGGTTCGCTGATCTGGCGGCCTGAGTGTTCATCGACCGAGCGGGTGCGGGCACGGGTCCATGGGTATCACCGCGGTTTGTACCTGTGGTCCCACGAGCATCGGGGTACGCCGGAAATACCCGGGTTGGTCTTCGGCCTGGATCGCGGGGGTTCGTGCAGCGGTTTTGCCTACCGCCTGCCGGAAGACCAACTGGAGGCCTCGCTTTACGCCTTGTGGCAGCGCGAAATGCCTTACCCTTCCTATCGGCCGCACTGGCTCAGTTGCCGTCTGGAAGATGGCAGTCGGGTGCAGGCGCTGGGGTTTGTATTGGAGCGGCACCTGCCGAGCTACGCCGGCAATCTGCCCGACATCGTGCTCAGCCACGTGCTGCAAAGCGCTTGCGGGCGTTACGGCACTACGCGCGATTATGTCGAGCAGACCGTTAACGCCCTGCGTAGCCACGCCATGCCAGACAAAAACCTGGAGGCGCGGCTCAAGCGTTGTGCCAAGGATTGCTCAGGCGATTAACGCGCCGAGCTGACACTGTTGGTGTGCCACAACGTCGGGATCAGGCACGCGATCGCCAGCAGGCACGCGCCGACCAGCAGCACAAAGCCGCCGTCCCAGCCGAAGTGGTCCACGGTGTAGCCCATGGCCGCACTCGCCGCCACCGAACCGCCCAGGTAACCGAACAGGCCGGTGAAGCCCGCAGCCGTACCGGCGGCTTTTTTCGGCGCCAGTTCCAGCGCCTGTAGGCCGATCAGCATCACCGGGCCGTAGATCAGGAAACCGATCGAGAACAGCGCGATCATGTCGACCATCGGGTTGCCCGGCGGGTTGAGCCAGTACACCAGGGTCGCAACGGTCACCAGCGCCATGAACACGATACCGGTCAGGCCACGGTTGCCGCGGAAGATCTTGTCCGACATCCAGCCGCACAGCAGCGTGCCCGGAATACCTGCCCACTCGTAGAAGAAATATGCCCAGGACGACTTGTCGACCGTGAAGTGCTTGGCTTCTTTCAAGTAGGTCGGTGCCCAGTCCAACACGCCGTAGCGCAACAGGTAGACGAACACGTTGGCAAAGGCGATGTACCAGAGCATTTTGTTGTGCAGCACGTACTTGACGAAGATTTCCTTGGCGCTGAATTCGTCTTCGTGGCTGGCGTCGTAGCCTTCCGGATAATCGTTTTTGTACTGCTCAATCGGCGGCAGGCCGACCGATTGCGGGGTGTCGCGCATGGTGATGAAGGCGAATGCCGCCACCAGTAACGCAACCGTTGCCGGCACATAGAACGCGGCATGCCAGTCATTGAACCAGGCCATGCCGAGCAGGAACAACGGGCCGATCAGGCCGCCGCCGACGTTGTGCGCCACGTTCCACACGGATACCACGCCACCGCGTTCCTTCTGCGACCACCAATGCACCATGGTCCGTCCGCTCGGCGGCCAACCCATGCCCTGGGCCCAGCCGTTGATGAACAGCAAAATGAACATCATGGTCACGCTGGACGTCGCCCAAGGCGCGAAACCGAAAATGAACATCACTCCCGCCGATACCAGCAGGCCGAAGGGCAGGAAGTAGCGCGGGTTGGAGCGGTCGGACACCAGGCCCATGAGGAACTTGGACAGGCCGTAGGCAATCGCGATCGCCGACATCGCCAGGCCCAGTTCGCCCCGGGTGTAACCCTCGTCGATCAGGTAGGGCATGGCCAGGGAGAAGTTTTTACGCAGCAGGTAGTACCCGGCGTAACCGAAAAAAATACCGGCGAAGATCTGCCAGCGCAGGCGTCGGTAGGTACTGTCTATTTTTTCTTCAGGCAGGGGCGCCTGATGCACGGCAGGACGAAAGAAAGCAAACATTCAAGAGCTCCAGATTTCTTGTTTTGACAGCGGATGCGAATGTTACAGTTTCGTTACCGAAAATAGCATCGCGTCTTATGTGCAAACACAGGAAATATGAGCAAACGCATGTTCTCTTACGAACATGTCGCGAATGGGCAAGTGATGGTCGCAGTTGGCGGCTGCAGGACACTGGAGATCAAAATGTGGGAGGGGCGGTGCGACGATTCGACTTGCCCCCGATGACAGTGGGTCAGTGAATACATCTGTTGACTGAACCAACGCCATCGGGGGCAAGCCCCCTCCCACATTTGAGCGCGTTTCACCTCTGTCAGCGGGTTTGCACGACAACCTTACCGACGGCTTTGCGCTGCCCCAGGTCATTGATCGCCTGGGCGGCCTGTTCCAGTGGGTACACCTGCGATACCAGCGGTTTGAGCTTGCCCTCGGCATACCAACCAAACAGCTGCTGGAAGTTCGCCGCATTGTCCTGCGGCTGGCGCTGGGCGAACGAACCCCAGAACACCCCGACCACGGCCGCACCTTTGAGCAGTGCCAGGTTCACCGGCAGCTCTGGAATACGCCCGCTGGCAAAACCCACCACCAGCAGGCGGCCGTTCCAGGCGATGGCGCGGATGGCCTGGTCAAACAGGTCGCCGCCCACCGGGTCGTAGATCACATCGGCGCCGTTGCCGTCGGTCAGGCGCTTGACCTCATCTTTCAGGCTGGCTTCGCTGTAGTTGATCAGCTCATCGGCGCCGGTGGCCTTGGCCACCGCCAGTTTGTCGGCGCTGCTGGCGGCGGCGATCACGCGGGCGCCCATGGCCTTGCCGATTTCCACGGCGGCCAGGCCCACGCCACCGGAGGCGCCGAGGACCAGCAGGGTTTCGCCGGGTTGCAGGTTGGCCCTTTGTTTCAGGGCATGCATCGAGGTGCCATAGGTCATGCTGAACGCGGCTGCGGTGTTGAAGCCCATGCTGGGCGGGATCGGCAGCACGTTATAGCCGGGCACCGCGACCTGCTCGGCAAAACTGCCCCAGCCGGTCAGCGCCATCACGCGGTCACCGACCTTCAGATGGCTGACTTTTTCGCCCACTTCACTGACTACCCCCGCCGCTTCGCCCCCCGGTGAGAACGGAAAGGGCGGTTTGAACTGGTACTTGCCCTCGATGATCAGGGTGTCCGGGAAGTTGACCCCGGCGGCATGCACGTCCAGCAGGATCTCGTTCTTCTTGATCGTCGGGCTGGCGATCTCTTCCAGCACCAGGGTTTCGGCGGGGCCGAAGGCTTTGCACAGCACAGCTTTCATCGGACTATTCCTTTTGGCGTCGTGGCCGATAAGTGTAGGAGGGTGCGCCCGTGGGTCAACAAGCATGCCCGGGCCTGATAAGTCGCCATAAGCTTGTGCTCTGCCCTGCTAGCGTTATGCTACTGGGCAACCGAATGTGAGGAATGAACTGTGAAAGCGTGGATTCTGTTGATGCTCGCCCTGACCTTGCCGATGGCGGCCCAGGCCCAAGAGGCGAAAGAGGCGAAAGAAGGCGAGGCGCCGAAGGTCAGCTATATCAGCCTGGCCCCGCCGCTCGTGGGCAACTATGGCCTGGATGGCACGGCCAAGCTCAAGGTGTACAAGGCCGATATCGCCCTGCGTGTGACCGGGCCCGAAGCGGCTGCCGCCGTCAAAGCCAACGATGCGTTGATTCGCAATCAACTGGTGGCGCTGTTCACCCAACAAACCAACGAGAGCATGAGCACCGTTGAAGGCAAGGAAAAACTGCGCCAGGAAGCCCTGAAGCAGACCCAGCAAGTGATGAACGACGAAACCGGCAAGCCGATGGTGGAAGACCTGTTGTTCAACAACCTGATCATCCAATAGTCGCTGTACGGCGATCGCAAGCAGGCACGCGCGCACAACGGAATGCGTTCCAAATGTGGCAGCGGGCTTGCTCGCGATCGCGGCCATGCAGACACCTCAAGACGCCAGGCTCTTCCTGAACCGCGCCAACGCCACCGCAAAGAACAGCAAGCCAATCCCCGCCAGCGCCAGCAAATCTGGCCACACCACACTCACGCCCGCATCGCGGAACAGGATCGCCGCGCTCAGGCTCACAAAGTGCGTCGACGGCGACCCCTGCATCACCCACTGCAACCACTCGGGCATGCTGTCCAGCGGCGTACTGCCGCCGGAGAGCAACAGCATCGGGATGATCACCGGGATCGCCAGCAAGCCGAATTGCGGCGTCGAGCGGGCGAGGGTGGCGAGGAATATCCCCAGGGCGGTGCTGGCAAACAGGTACAGCGCGGTCACGAATAGAAACAGGCTCAGCGACCCGGCCAGCGGCACGCCGAGCATGCCCTTGACCACCACTTCCAGGGACAGCCAGGTACACAGCACCACCACCAGCATGTTGCTCCAGATTTTCGCCAGCATGATTTCCAGCGCCGTCAGCGGCAGCACCAGCAAATGGTCGAGGGTGCCGTGTTCGCGCTCGCGCAGCAGCGCGGTACCGGTAAGCACGATGGCGAGGATGGTGATGTTGTTGACGATCTGGATGACCGCGAGGAACCAGCCGCCTTCCAGATTGGTATTGAACAGCGCCCGCGTCGTCAGCAGCGCCGGCGCTTTGCTGGCGGAGTCGGCCTGGCCGCTGTAGGTCAGCAGCTCGCGTTGGAAAATCCGCCCGATGTAGCCGGCGCCCATGAAGGCCTGGCTCATCGCGGTGGCATCGACGTTCACCTGCACGCCGGGCTCGCGACCGGCCAACAGATCGGCCTGGAAATTCGCCGGTACGTTGATCACGAAAGTGTACTGGCCGCTGTCCATGACCTTATCCAACTGGTCGTAGGCCAACGGCACGGGAGGCTGAAACTCGGGCGGCTGCAACGCCTCGGCCATCTGCCGCGAGAGCGCACTGTGGTCCTCGTCGATAAACGCCACGCTGGCGTTATGCACACCAATCACCGAGCCGGCCGCAGGCATATAGATCGCGACGGTGAAGGCGTAGAACAGAAACAACAGCAGCACGCTGTCGTGGCGCAGGCTGGTCAGTTCCTTGATCCCCAGGCGCAGGATGTGCGCGAACTTATGCATCAAGCCTCCTGCTTCTTCAGCATGATCAGGCTAAGCCCGGTAAACCCGAGGAAAAACCCGAACAGCGCCAGGCACTGCGGCCACAGTTGGCGCAGGTCCAGGGCCTTGGTGAACGTGCCCACCGCAATATCGAGAAAGTGCCCCGCCGGAAACAGCATGCCCATCACCGCCGCCGCACCTTCCAGGGACGAACGCGGCACGATCAGCCCGGAGAACTGAATGGTCGGCAGGCTGGTGATGATCATGGTGCCGAGGATCGCCGCGATCTGGGTGCGGGTGAACGCGGAAATCAGCAGGCCCATGCTGGTGGTGGCGAGCACGTACAGCAGGCCGCCGAACGCCAGGGTCAGGGCGCTGCCCTTGAACGGCACGCCGAACAGCCAGCGGTTCATCGCGGCCAGCACGGCCAGGTTGACCAGGCTCACGGCCAGGTACGGCGCCTGTTTGCCCAGCAGGAACTCCAGGCGGGTCAGCGGCGTGGCATAGAAGTTGGTGATCGAGCCCAGCTCTTTCTCGCGCACGATACCGAGCGCAGTCAGCATCGCCGGGATGAAGGCGAGGATCAGTGCCATCACGCCTGGGCCGATGGCGTTCACGCTGACCACATCCTGGTTGTAGCGAAAGCGGGTTTCGAGCTTGGCCGCGCTTTGGCTGCTCTGCGGCTGGCTGCTCAGTTCGGACAGCTGCTGCAGGTTGGCCTGGTGGACCGCTTCTACATAGTTACGGCTGGTTTCTGCGCGAAACGGCATGCCGCCGTCGAGCCAGGCGGCCACGCTGGGTTGGCGGCCGGCGTAGAGGTCGCGGCCAAAACCGGGCGGGATTTCCAGGGCCAGTTTGATTTCCGAGCGTTGCAGGCGCCGGTGCAGTTCGTTGGCATCCTGGATGGGTGTTTGTTCGGCGAAGTAGCGCGAGCTGCGGAACGCTTCCAGATAGGCGCGACTTTGTGGGGTCTGGTCCTGGTCGTAGACGGCAAAGGCGAGGTTTTCCACATCGAGGGAAATGCCGTAGCCGAAGATCACCATCATGAACATCGCCCCGAGCAGGGCGAAGGCCATGCGCACCTTGTCGCGCAGCAGTTCCTTGCCTTCACGGCTGGCCACGGCCAACAGGCGCGACAGGCTGAACCCGCGCTTGCTCACGGGCGGTGGGCTGGTTTCGCTGACGGTAGCGGTGGGTGCGTTGGGCGCGGCGGGTTCGGCTTCGCCCTGGGCTTGCTCCAGGCATGTGACGAACGCGGCTTCGAGGGTGTCGCCGTGGAATTGCTGCTGCAGCGCGTCGGGCGTGTCGCAGGCCAGCACCTTGCCCGCGTGCATCAGGGAGATGCGGTCACAACGCTGGGCTTCGTTCATGAAGTGGGTGGACAGAAAGATCGTCACCCCTTGTTCGCGCGACAGTTCGATCAGCAGCCGCCAGAAGTCATCCCGCGCCGCCGGGTCGACGCCCGAGGTCGGTTCATCGAGGATCAGCACTTCGGGGCGGTGCAGCACCGCCACGGCCAACGACAAGCGCTGACGCAGGCCGAGGGGCAGCTCGCCCGACGGCTGCTCGGCCACCTCGCCGAGGTCGAAACGCTGGATCAGCTCATCGATCCGCTTGCCACTGTCGGCTTTGGGCAAATCGAACAACTGCGCGTGCAGCACCAGGTTCTGCAGCACGCTGAGTTCGCCGTACAGCGAAAAGCTCTGCGACATGAAGCCCACGCGCTTGCGGGTGGCCAGGTCCTTGGCGTTCACCGGGTTGCCCAGCAGCGTGGCAGTGCCCTCAGTGGCCGGCATCAGGCCGGTGAGGACTTTCATGGTGGTGGTCTTGCCGCAGCCGTTGGAGCCGAGGAAACCGAAAATCTCGCCGCGGCCGATGGCAAAGCTGACGTTATCGACCGCCGTGAAGTCGCCAAAGCGCAGGGTCAGGTTGTGGGCTTCGATGGCGATATCGGTGCTGTTGCTTGCGCGCGCAGGGATAACCAGCGGTTGGTTGTCATGGGCGCTGTCGCCCTGGAAGTGGGTGAAGGCCTCATCCAGCTTGCCGCTGGGGGTTGCTGCGGCGAGCTCACTGCTCAAACCGTCGGCGATCAGTTTGCCGCGGTCAAGCATCAGGCAATGTTCAAACTGCTCGGCTTCTTCCATGTAGGCCGTGGCCACCAGCAGCGTCAGTTGTGGGCGCTCGCTGCGAACGGTTTCGACCAGTTCCCAGAAGCGCCGACGTGACAGCGGGTCGACCCCGGTGGTGGGCTCGTCGAGGATCAGCAGGTCCGGGTCATGGATCAGCGCGCAGCACAGGCCGAGTTTCTGCTTCATCCCGCCGGAGAGTTTGCCGGCCGGGCGGTCGGCGAAGCGCTCAAGGTCGGTGGCCAGCAGCAGGCTGTGCATGCGCTGGTCGCAATCGGCTTTGGTCAGGCCGAACAGCGTCGCGAAGAAGCGGATGTTTTCGCTGATGGACAGTTCGGGGTACAGGTTGCCGCCCAGGCCTTGGGGCATGAAGGCGATGCGCGGGTAGAGGCTGTTGCGGTGGTGGCGGTCGGCGATGGAGCCGCCGAGCACCTCCAGTTGGCCGTCCTGGAGTTTTTTAACCCCGGCGATCAAGCCCAGCAGGCTCGACTTGCCCGCGCCATCCGGGCCGATCAGCCCGCAGCGCGTGCCAGCGGGCAGGCTGAAGGCGATATCGACCAGCGCCTGTTGCTTGCCGTAGCGGTGCTGGATGCCCGTGGCGTGCAGCGCCAGATCGGTCATTGCAGGTTAGCCGGCCAGTCGATGTCAGCTGTGCGCACGTAGCCGGCGCCGGGCATGCCCGGTTTGGCCTGCGGCACGGCGCTGGGGTGGGTCAGGCGCAGTTTGACGCGAAACACCAATTTCTGGCGTTCATCGCGGGTTTCTACCTCTTTGGGCGTGAACTGCGATTTGGCCGCGACGAAGCTGATTTTGGCCGGCAGCGATTGGTCGGGAAGCGCGTCGAGGAGGATGCGCGCGTCGCTGCCGACGGTCAGGGCGCCGGTCACCGAGGCGGGCAGGTAGAGGTTCATGTATTGATCTTCGGGATCGATCAGCAGCAAGACGCGGCCGCCCGCGCCGAGCACTTCGCCCGGCTCGGCCAGGCGCAGTTGGATAATGCCGTCGATGGGCGCACGCAGGCTGCTGTCATCGATTTCGCTGGTGAGCTGCGCCACCTGGGCCTGGGCGGCACCGATGGCGGCCTTGGCCGAATTGACCTGGGCCTGGGCGGCAACCACGGCCGCATTGCCGGTGTTCTGGCGCGCCTGCTGCTGGTCGATCAACTGGCCGCTGGCGAAGCCACGCTTGTACAGCTCCTGGGTTCGCTTGAGTTCCTGGTGGGCGAGCAGTTGTTCGCTCTGGCGCAATTGCACATTGGCTTCGGCGGCGGCGAGGTTTTCCTTGGCGCGCAGCACTTCGGCTTCGGCCTGGGCGCGCTGGGCTTCCAGGGTGCGCGTGTCCATGCGCGCCAGCAGTTGGCCCTTGAGGACCTTGTCGCCTTCATCCACTCGCACTTCGTCCAGCCGCCCGGGGATCTTGGCGGCAATCTGCACTTCGGTCGATTCCAGGCGGCCATTGCCCATGCTCAAGCCTTCGGGCAGGCGGTCCTGGGTGGATTTCCAGTAACCGAAACCGCCGGCGGCGAGCAGCAACACAATCAGGAGGGTGGCAAACAACTGGGAGGTGCGATGGTTCGTCGACATGGTTGCTTCCTGCGGTGTTAGCGTCCTAGTCTGACCGGTTCGGCCCGAGGGCGCTTGATACGGGTCAAATGAAGCGCAAGCCTAACCCGGTTGCGGTGCAGATGCATGCGTTGGGCGCGTGACTGTAAGGTTCTGCTGTTTAGCGCAGCGCGAGTACCGCTGACCATTGCTCGGCGGTCACCGGCATCACCGAGAGACGGCTGCCTTTTTGCACCAGCGGCAGTTCGGCCAGTGCGGTTTGTTGCTTCAGATAGCCCAGGCCGAGTACCTTGGGAAACGTCTGGACGTGGGCCACGTTGATCGCGCTCCACGGGTTTTTGTCCGGGCCGGCCTTGGCGTCGAAATAGTGGCTGGAAGGGTCCAGCGCGGTGGGGTCGGGATACGCCGCCGCGACGATTTTGCCGATGCCGGCAATGCCAGGCTCCGGGCAACTGGAGTGGTAGAAGAAAAACGCATCGCCCACCGCCATCGCGCGCAGAAAGTTGCGCGCTTGATAGTTGCGAACCCCATCCCATGGCGTTTCGCCGAGGTGTTCCAGGCCGGTGATGGAAAGTTCGTCGGGCTCGGATTTCATCAGCCAGTAGGCCATTGGGCGGCTCCTGAAAAAGGCGTTGGACAGGTTGTCGGGCAATTGCATGACAAACCGACGGTCGGTTGGCGTCAAGGTTTGCGTGTTGGTTCACGTTAACGCAGAATGCCGGGATTTTAAGCTTGACGCAGCTGCAACGGACTACTTTGGAACGTTGTTGTCATCGTGTACGAGGTGCCTGAAGGGGGGCAATCGATGCAACGTAAACCGGATTTACTATGGATATTGGTTATTTTGTTTGGTCTGGGCGTCGTGACCACCGGGTATGCACAGAGCTTTTGGTCGAACAAGACCGATGCGCCCATTGAGCTGACTCAGCAGCCGCCACAACCGTTCAAGCGTTAACCCTTCTTCAGGGCGTCGCAGGTTCCAGCGACGCCTGCGCGATATACCATTTCTTATCGGTGACGGTGCCCGCCAACGGCACATCCCAGCTCGCCTGCACCAATCGTTCGACTTTCTGACATTCATGGGCCAGGCCCAACAGCGTCGGCTTGCGCCAGTGCTGGCGGCGCGCCAGGTAAGCCAGGCTGCGGTCATAAAAGCCGCCGCCCATGCCCAGGCGCCCACCCGCGTCATCGAACCCAACCAATGGCAATAACACCAGATCCAGCGCCCAGACCTTGCGCTGGCGGCGGACATTCGTGCGTGGTTCAAGAATGCGAAAGCGATTGGGCAGCAGCTTCTCCCCAGGCCGAACACGCTGGAACACCATCTTGGTCCGTGGCCAGGCGCTGAGCACCGGCAGGTAGGTGGCCTTGCCCCGCCGCTGGGCCGCACGCAGCAGCAAGCGCGGATCGATTTCACCGTCCGTCGGTAGATACAGGGAAATATGTTTGGCCCGGCGAAACAGCGGGTGCTGTGCCAGTTGCCGATACACGCCTTGGGCGGCTTCGCGTTGCTCGCTCGGCGTGAGGGCGCGGCGGGCGTTGCGCAACATGCGTCGAAGTTGCGGACGGGAAAGCGGCGCAGGTTCGGTCATGGTTTTTCGGCTCATAAAACAATGCCAGTCCTGGGACTGGCATTGAGTTTGGGATTCAGGCTCCCCGACAGAACCGCTGTCGACTAAGCCCTTGAACCCGAAAGTTCAAGGTGGAAGATGCAGTAGGCTTTAAGGCTTTCCGTCTAGCGGACATGCACACCAGCCAAACGTGCAACTTCCAGGGTAGTGCGAATCGGCTCCGGGACATCGCCGACTGGCAAGCACGCCAGGGAGTGGGGCGAGTATACCTTAAACGGGCGCGGCAATCAGCCCTTGGGTGCCTCGGAATCGTTGGACAGTGCCAGGTCCACACGCTCCAGTAGGTCACGCACCTGCTCGCGCGTCGAGCCGCTGGCCTGTACGTCAGGGCGCTCCTGCTTGTGCAGCAAATCGTGGGTGATATTCAGCGCGGCCATCACGGCGATGCGGTCGGCGCCGATTACTTTGCCGCTGCTGCGGATTTCACGCATCTTGCCATCCAGGTAGCGGGCGGCGCTCACCAGGTTGCTGCGCTCTTCCTGGGGGCAAATGATCGAATATTCTTTGTCGAGAATCTGCACGGTGACGCTATTGCTTGAACTCATGAGTCTTGCTCCAGGGCCTTCAGGCGCGAAATCATCGATTCGACCTTACGCCGGGCGATTTCGTTTTTTTCAATGAGGTGAGCGCGTTCCTCGCGCCAGGTCTTTTCCTGAGCTAATAGGAGTCCGTTTTGCCTCTTTAGTTGCTCGACCCGATCAATTAGCAATTCGAATCTGGCCATCAGCGCTTGCAGGTCGGTGTCTTCCATTGGGTTCCACTGGATTTGTCTGATGAATGGCAACTGCAGGATAAACGATCTGACGCCCTTGATAGTCTTGGTACGTCTGCCGGTGCTAGGATACAGCGCTCCATTCTAGACATTGCGCCGTCTGGCGCCTAGCTCACCATGCCCATTCAGAACTCCCCGTATGATGCTTTTACCAAACTGCTGAGCACCAGCGGTCATCCTTGCTCGCCTGCCGAACTGCACGGCGTGTTGCTGGGCCGCAGTTGCACCGGTGTCGGCTTTGATGCCGACAACTGGTTGGCCGATGTGGCCGAACTGCTGGAAACCGAACCCAACGATAACGTGCGTAACGCGCTGATCGGCCTGCAGGAAATGGTCAAGGGCGAGCTGACCGGTGATGACGTCACCGTGGTTCTGCTGCTGCCGACCGACGATGCACCGCTCACCGAGCGCGCTGCCGCGCTGGGCCAATGGTGCCAGGGCTTCCTCCATGGTTTTGGCGTGAACGCCAGCGGCCTGGAGCTGAGCACCGACGCCAAGGAAGTGCTGCAGGACCTGGCCGCCATCTCCCAGGTGCAAGATGCCCTGGAAGAATCCGAAGACGGTGAAGGCGATTACATGGAAGTCATGGAGTACCTGCGCGTCGCGCCGTTGCTGCTGTTCACCGAGACCCGCAAGTCCGCTGAACCGGTCGCGGCTAAGCCGTCGTTGCACTAAGGCTGTCACTGCACCAAGAAAGGAAACCCATCTGCCCATGATCCATATCCCGAAAGCGGAATACACCCGTCGCCGCAAGGCGCTCATGGCGCAGATGGTGCCCAACAGCATCGCGATTCTACCGGCCGCTGCCGTGGCCATCCGCAACCGTGATGTCGAACATGTCTACCGCCAGGACAGCGATTTCCAGTACCTGAGCGGCTTCCCCGAGCCCCAGGCGGTGATCGTGCTGATGCCCGGTCGCCAGCACGGCGAGTACGTGCTGTTCTGTCGCGAACGCAATGCCGAGCGCGAACTGTGGGACGGCCTGCGCGCAGGCACCGAAGGCGCGGTGCGTGATTTCGGCGCCGACGATGCCTTCCCCATCACCGATATCGACGACATCCTCCCCGGCCTGATCGAAGGCCGCGACCGGGTGTATTCGGCCATGGGCAGCAATGCCGAGTTCGACCGGCACCTGATGGAGTGGATCAACGTCATCCGCTCTAAAGCGCACCTGGGCGCCCAGCCGCCGAACGAATTTGTTGCCCTGGATCATCTGCTCCACGACATGCGCCTGTATAAATCGGCGGCGGAAGTGAAGGTGATGCGTGAAGCTGCGCGAATTTCCTGCGCGGCCCACGTGCGGGCCATGCAGGCCAGCCGCGCTGGCTTGCATGAGTTCAGCCTCGAAGCCGAGCTGGATTACGCGTTCCGCAAAGGCGGCGCGAAGATGCCGGCCTATGGCTCCATCGTCGCTGCTGGGCGCAACAGCTGCATCCTGCATTACCAGCAGAATGACGCGCTGCTCAAGGACGGTGATCTGGTGCTGATCGACGCCGGTTGTGAGATCGACTGCTACGCCAGCGACATCACCCGCACCTGGCCGGTCAACGGCACGTTCTCGCCCGAGCAAAAGGCGATCTATGAAGTCGTGCTGGCCTCCCAGGAAGCCGCCTTCGCCGAGATTGCACCGAACAAGCATTGGAACCAGGCCCATGAGGCCACCGTGCAGGTCATCACCGCCGGGCTGGTGAAGCTGGGTTTACTGCAAGGTGACGTTGACGAACTGATCGCTAGCGAAGCCTACAAGCCTTTCTATATGCACCGCGCCGGCCACTGGCTGGGGATGGATGTGCATGATGTCGGCGAGTACAAAGTGGGCGGTGAATGGCGTGTGCTGGAAGTCGGCATGGCGTTGACCGTGGAGCCGGGGATCTATATTTCGCCGGACAACCAGAACGTGGCAAAGAAATGGCGTGGCATTGGCGTGCGCATCGAGGACGACGTGGTAGTGACCAAACAAGGCTGTGAGATTCTGACCAGCGGCGTGCCCAAGACCGTCGCCGACATCGAAGCGTTGATGGCGGCCGCCCGATGAGCCGGGTCAACCTGGCCATTATCGGCGGCGGCCTGGTGGGCGCCAGCCTGGCGTTGGCGTTGCAGTCCGGGGCCAAGGCGCGGGGCTGGAAGATCGTACTGATCGAACCCTTCGCGCCGGGCGACAGCTACCAGCCGAGCTACGACGCTCGCTCTTCGGCGCTGTCCTATGGCGCACGGCAGATTTATCAGCGTTTGGGCCTGTGGCAGGCCATCTCCCGCCGCGCCGAACCGATCAAGCAGATTCATGTGTCGGACCGCGGGCGCTTCTCCACTGCGCGTTTGTCCGCCATGGAAGAGGGCGTGCCGGCCCTCGGCTACGTAGTGGAAAACGCCTGGCTCGGCCAATGCCTGTGGCAAGGCCTGGATAAGGACGTGGTCAGTTGGCGCTGCCCGGCTGAAGTCACGCGCATGGAGCCGTTGCCCGACGGCTATCGCCTGACCCTCAACGACGAAACCGTGCTCGAGTGTGACCTTGCCGTGCTGGCCGACGGCGGTCGCTCCGGCCTGCGTGAGCAATTGGGTATCGCCGTGAAAGCCCGCCCGTACAACCAGAGCGCGCTGATCGCCAATATCACCCCGAGCGAAGCCCACAACGGCGAAGCCTTCGAGCGTTTCACCGACGACGGCCCGATGGCCCTGCTGCCGCTGCCGGACAACCGCTGCGCGTTGGTCTGGACCCGTGCCGGCATGGACGCGCAGCGTCTGGCCAACCTGGATGAGCGCAGTTTCCTCAGTGAATTGCAGGGCGTGTTCGGCTACCGCCTGGGCACCTTGAAGCAAGTCGGGGCGCGGCATCTGTACCCGCTGACCCTGGTGGAAGCCGAAGAACAAGTACGCTCGCACCTGGCGATCCTCGGCAATGCCGCCCACAGCCTGCACCCGATTGCGGGGCAGGGTTTCAACCTGTCCCTGCGCGATGCGAGTGCCCTGGCCGAGGCCTTGCTGGCCGGGCCAGCGGTGCCGGGTGACCTGGCGACCTTGCAGGCATATCGCGAGCGTCAGCGCATGGATCAGAAGCTGACCGTGGGCTTCTCCGATCAGGTCACGCGCCTGTTCGGCAGCGCCCAGCCGCTGGTCGCGCTGGGGCGCAACATGGGCTTGCTGGGTCTGGATTTGCTACCGCCGGCCAAACGCTGGTTCGCCCGTCAAGCCATGGGCCTGGGCACGCGTCCGGATGCGTAAGTGGCTGATCGCCCGTCTGGGCAAAGCGCGCTTGTTGCGTTGGGTCATGAGTGTGTACCCGCCGTATTTGGGCGCGGGGGTTCGCGTGCAGCAGATGAGCGCGGATTTCCGGCATGTCAAAGTGCGCATGGGCCTGGGCTGGTACAACCGTAACTACGTCGGTACGCAATTCGGCGGCAGCCTGTATTCGATGGTCGACCCGTTCTACATGTTGATGCTGATGGAGAACCTGGGCCGCGACTACATCGTCTGGGACAAGGCCGCGAGCATCGACTTCATCTCGCCGGGCAAAGGCCCGGTGTATGCCGAATTTTCCATCGACGATGCCTTGCTGGATGAGGTTCGTCGACAGACGGAGGGCGGCGAGAAGTACTTGCCCCACCTCAAGGTCCAGATTCATGACGGCTCCGGCACCCTGGTGGCGCGGGTCGACAAAACCCTTTACGTGCGGCGCAAGCCGCGAGCGAGACAGGCTTAAAGCATGGACATGCGCGCAGATGTGCTGATTGTCGGGGCCGGAATGGTCGGGAGCGCCCTGGCGCTGGCGTTGCAGGGCAGTGGCCTGCAGGTGCTGTTGCTGGATGGCAGCCCGCTGAGCGTCAAGCCGTTCGAGCGTGACGCTGCCTTCGAGCCACGGGTGAGCGCCTTGTCGGTCGCCAGCCAGCGCATCCTTGAGCGCCTTGGCGTGTGGGACGGCATCGTCGAACGGCGCGCCAGCCCGTATGGCGAGATGCAGGTGTGGGACGGCAGTGGCACCGGGCAGATCCATTTTTCGGCGGCCAGCGTGCATGCCGAAGTGCTCGGGCATATCGTCGAAAACCGCGTGGTCCAGGATGCCTTGCTCGATCGCCTGCACGACTGCGACCTGGGCCTGCTGGCCAATGCGCGCCTGGAACAGATGCGCCGCTCCGGCGATGACTGGCTGCTGACCCTGGCCGACGGCCGCACGCTGCGCGCGCCGCTGGTGGTCGCGGCCGATGGCGCCAACTCCGCAGTACGTCGTTTGACCGGCACCGCGACCCGCGAATGGGATTACCTGCACAACGCTATCGTCACCAGCGTGCGCAGCAGCCAGCCGCACCAGCGCACAGCTTGGCAACGCTTTACCGACACCGGCCCGCTGGCGTTTTTACCACTGGTGCGCGATGGGCAGGAGGACTGGTGTTCGATCGTCTGGTCGACCACGCCGGTTGAGTCCGCGCGCCTGATGGCGTTGGATGATGAACACTTCTGCCGTGAGCTGGAGCGCGCCTTCGAAGGGCGGCTGGGCACGGTGCTCAGCGCCGACCCGCGCGTGTGCGTGCCATTGCGCCAGCGCCACGCCAAACGTTATGTGGCCGAAGGCCTGGCGTTGATCGGTGACGCGGCCCATGTGATCCACCCGTTGGCGGGGCAGGGCGTGAACCTGGGTTTTCTCGACGCGGCCGTGCTGGCCGAGGTGCTGTTATCGGCGACCGAACGCGGTGAACGCCTGGCGGATGTGAAAGTACTGAGCCGCTATGAGCGTCGGCGCATGCCGCATAACCTGGCGCTGATGGCGGCGATGGAAGGTTTCGAGCGCTTGTTCCAGGCCGATCAACTGCCGTTGCGTTGGCTGCGCAATGCCGGCTTGAAGGTGGTCGACCAGATGCCGGAAGCCAAGGCGATCTTCGTGCGCCAAGCCCTTGGCTTGACCGGGGATCTGCCGGAGCTGGCCAAACCCTGACACACAATACAGTGCCTTGTGGGCGCCGGGCGTGCCCGCGATGAACTGCCGATCGCGGTCGTGCAACATCTCGTAACTCCTCCGCTGAGTGTTTGATTGAGATGCTAAATGTGAGTCCTTATCATTTGTGCTCTTTTGTTCACGAGAGACCGCACCCATGTCGGCACCCAAGCGCCTCCTGACTGCCCTGGCACTCACCCTCATCGGCAGCTCCACCGTGCAGGCGGCCGACGAAGTCGTGGTCTACTCCTCGCGCATCGACGAACTGATCAAGCCGGTGTTCGATGCCTACACCCAGAAAACCGGGGTGCAGGTGAAGTTCATCACCGACAAGGAAGCCCCTCTGATGCAGCGCATCAAGGCCGAGGGCGAAAACGCTACCGCCGACCTGCTGCTCACCGTGGACGCCGGCAACCTCTGGCAGGCCGAGCAGATGGGCATCCTGCAACCGTTCACCTCCAAGGTGATCGACGCCAATATTCCGCTGCAATACCGCTCGTCCACCCATGCCTGGACCGGGTTGAGCCTGCGTGCGCGGACCCTCGCCTATTCCACCGACCGGGTGAAGCCGGGCGAGCTGACCACCTACGAAGCCCTGGCCGACAAACAATGGGAAGGCCGCCTGTGCCTGCGCACGGCGAAAAAGGTCTACAACCAGTCGCTGACCGCCACCCTGATCGAAACCCATGGCGCGGCCAAGACCGAAGAAATCGTCAAGGGCTGGGTCAATAACCTGTCCACCGATGTGTTCTCCGACGACATCGCCGTGCTCGAAGCGATCAACGCCGGGCAGTGCGACGTTGGCATCGTCAACACTTACTACTACGGCCGCCTGCACAAGCAGAAGCCGAACCTGGCGGTGAAGCTGTTCTGGCCGAACCAGGGCGACCGTGGCGTGCATGTGAACCTATCCGGCATCGGCCTGACCAAGCACGCGCCGCACCCCGAAGCGGCCAAGGCGCTGGTGGAATGGATGACCACGCCTGAGGCGCAGAAGATTTTTGCCGACGTGAACCAGGAATTCCCGGCCAACCCGGTGGTGGCGCCGTCGGCTGAAGTGGCCAGTTGGGGCAAGTTCGTGGCGGACACCTTGCCGGTGGAAGTCGCGGGCAAGCGCCAGGCAGAGGCGATTCGCTTGATGGATCGGGCCGGCTGGAACTGAATGTGTCTGTGGGAGGGGGCTTGCTCCTGATGGCGGTCGGTCAGTCACTGATGAGGTGACTGGCACTGCGCTATCGGGAGCAAGCTCCCTCCCACACTGTTTTGTGTCTGTCTGTAGATCATCCTTTCCCAGGGAATTTGCTCTTGGCCCACTCCGCCCAACGCCGCTGGTACCTGCCGGTCTTCAGCGTCGCCGCCCTGGTGTTGCTGCCGCTGAGCGTGCTGTTGCTGTCCTGGCAAAGTATCGATGTGCAAATCTGGTCCCATCTGTGGGAAACCCAGATGCCGCGCCTGTTGGGCAATACCTTGACCCTGGTGCTCGGCGTTGGCGTCGGCGTGACCCTGTTGGGTGTGAGCCTGGCGTGGCTGACCAGCCTCTGCGAATTTCCCGGGCGGCGCTGGCTCGATTGGGCGCTGATGCTGCCGTTCGCGATCCCGGCGTATGTGCTGGCGTTTGTGTTTGTCGGCCTGCTGGACTTCGCGGGGCCGGTGCAAACCCTGCTGCGTGAAACATTCGGCAGCGGCTTGCGCCTGCCCCGCGTGCGCTCCACCGGTGGGGTGGTCGTCGTGTTGGTGCTGGTGTTTTATCCCTACGTTTATTTGCTGGCGCGCACGGCGTTCCTGGCCCAGGGCAAGGGCCTGATGGAAGCGGCGCGCGTGCTGGGGCAATCGCCCTGGCAAGCCTTCTGGCGCGTGGCCCTGCCCATGGCGCGGCCGGCGATTGGCGCCGGGGTGGCCCTGGCGCTGATGGAGACCTTGGCGGATTTCGGTGCGGTCTCGGTGTTCAACTTCGATACCTTCACCACCGCCATTTACAAGACCTGGTACGGCTTTTTCAGCCTGTCCAGCGCGGCCCAACTGGCCAGCCTGTTGCTGCTGGTGGTGATGCTGGTGCTTTACGGCGAGCGTCGTGCCCGCGGTGCCAGTCGGCCGAGCAATGAGCGGCCGCGCGGCAAGGCGCTGTATCACCTGCGCGGGTGGAAGGCGGCGGTGGCGAGTGGTTGGTGCGGCCTGGTGTTTGCCTGTGCCTTTGTCATTCCGATGCTGCAACTGGTCGCCTGGTTCTGGCAGCGCGGCCGCTTCGACCTGGACGAGCGCTATACGGGCCTGATCGTCCACACCCTCTACCTGGGCGGTATCGCGGCGCTGGTCACTGTCAGCGTGGCCCTGATCCTGGCCTTCGCCAACCGCCTGGCACCGACCCGGGCGATTCGTTCCGCCATCGGCCTGGCCAACGTCGGATATGCCTTGCCGGGCTCGGTACTGGCGGTGTCGATCATGTTGGCGTTCAGTTACCTGGACCGTGAATGGGTGGTGCCGTTGTCGGGCTGGCTCGGCGGCGCGGGCAAGCCCTTGTTGCTGGGCAGTTTGTCGGCCTTGGTGCTGGCGTATCTGGTGCGCTTCCTGGCGGTGGCTTACGGGCCGCTGGAAAACAGCTTGGCGCGTATTCGTCCATCGTTGCCCGAAGCGGCGCGCAGCCTTGGGGTGAGCGGCCCACGACTGTTTTGCAAAGTGTATCTTCCGTTATTGCTGCCGGGCACCCTGAGCGCCGCGTTGCTGGTGTTCGTCGACGTGCTCAAGGAAATGCCCGCGACCCTGCTGATGCGCCCGTTTGGCTGGGACACCCTGGCGGTGCGGATCTTTGAGATGACCAGTGAAGGGGAGTGGGCGCGGGCATCATTGCCAGCCTTGACCTTGGTGCTGGTCGGCCTGTTGCCGGTGGTTGGACTGATACGACGCTCCGCTCGACAAATCGGTTAGGTGCCAGTCCTACGGCTTGAGGCTACAATGCGCGGCATTCGGTACGCTCCGTGTTTCGGACCGGCTCGTTGGATGTGGCGGCAGGCCTTTTAATTCAAGGTGTTCAGCCCATCCCGCAGCCCTGCGTACCTTCGCCAAGCCCGGAAGGAGAAACCCATGGGACAGCGCACGCCTCTGTATGACCTGCATCTCGCCCTCGGCGCGAAAATGGTCGATTTTGGCGGTTGGGATATGCCTCTGCACTATGGCTCGCAAGTGGAAGAACACCATCAGGTGCGACGCGACTGCGGGGTGTTCGATGTATCTCATATGACCGTGATCGATGTCACCGGCCCCCAGTCCAAGGAATGGCTCCAGTACCTGCTGGCCAATGACGTCGACCGTTTGCATGGCTGCGGCCGTGCATTGTACAGCGCCATGCTCAACGAGCACGGTGGGGTGGTGGACGACATGATCGTCTACCGCACCGACACCGGTTATCGTCTGGTGGTCAACGCCGCCACCCGTGACCAGGACATGGCCTGGATGCAGGCGCAGTTGGGCACTTATCAGGCGCAACTGCACGAGCGTTCCGAACTGTCCATGCTCGCTATCCAGGGCCCCCACGCCCGGCAGAAAATCGCCGAGCTGGTGACTCAGTCGCGTGGCACCCTGATCCACCAGCTAAAGCCCTTCGAAGGCCAGGCCGACGGCGATTGGTTTATCGCCCGCACCGGCTACACCGGCGAAGACGGCCTGGAAATTGTCCTGCCAGCCGATCAGGCCCCAGGATTTTTCAACGATCTGGTGGGCGCGGGTATTTCACCCATCGGCCTCGGCGCCCGTGACACCCTGCGCCTGGAAGCCGGTATGAACCTGTATGGCCAGGATATCCACCAGGACGTTTCGCCCCTGGCGGCCAACATGGCCTGGAGCATTGCCTGGGAACCGGCCGAGCGCCGTTTCATCGGCCGCGCCGCGCTGGAAGCCGAACTGGCGGCCGGTGTGCAGACCAAATTGGTCGGTTTGGTGCTGGAAGAGCGTGGGGTTTTGCGCGCTCACCAGGTGGTTCGTATCGCCAATGTTGGCGAAGGGGAGATCACCAGTGGTAGTTTCTCTCCTACGCTGAGCAAATCCATTGCTTTGGCGCGTGTACCGACGGCGACAGCCGATCGGGCCGAAGTGGAAATCCGCGGCAAGTGGTATCCGGTTCGAGTGGTCAAACCGACCTTTGTGCGCCATGGTAAAACCTTGATCTAACTATTCCGGCAGGCCAATGGCCGCTGACATTTCTTCTTGAGGACATAGACTATGAGCGATATCCCTGCCGGCCTGCGTTTTGCCGAAAGTCATGAATGGGCCCGTTTGGAAGCCGACGGCACCGTCACCGTCGGGATCTCCGACCATGCCCAGGAAGCCTTGGGTGATGTGGTGTTTGTAGAGTTGGCCGAAGTCGGCAAAGTGTTTGCGGCGGGTGACACGGCGGGTGTCGTGGAGTCGGTTAAAGCGGCTTCTGATATCTACTCGCCAGTTGCTGGCGAAGTGATTGCGGTTAACGAAGAACTGGGTGGCAGCCCTGAGTTGCTGAACACCGACCCTTACGGCGCTTGGATCTTCAAGCTCAAGCCAAGCAGCGTTGACGCCGACCTGGCCAAATTGCTCGATGCTGACGCCTACAAGGCCGCCATCGGCGAGTGATTCCGCTGCAGGAGCCGGTCACCCGGCTCCTGCAACTGGCTTTCAGCGTTTCAACACGGCCTTCACGGCCGCTACCGAGCGTTCCACATCCGCCTCTGTCATCGCCGTGAACATCGGCAACGACACGATCAAACGCCCAACACGCTCCGCCACCGGGAACATGCCTTCCTTGAAACCCTGTGCCCGATACAGGCTCAACAGGTGGATCGGCGGGTAGTGATAGCCAATGCCGACGCCGTGGGCCTGCATCTGCTCCATGAATGTGGCACGGGCGGGCAGACCGTCCTGGCGCTCCGGCAGGACCAGTTGGAACAGGTGCCAGTTGCTGTTTTCGAAATCTGCCGGTGGCAGTTGCGCGCCGGATTGTTCTTCAAAATCACTGCCGAAGCACTTGAAGTAGTGCCGCGCCAGGTTCTGGCGGTGAGCGGTGATCTCCTGGATATGGGCAAATTGCCCCAGGCCGATGGCGGCGGCGATGTCGGTCATGTTGAACTTGCCGCCCAGCACATCCACGTCCAGGCCGTCGAAGCCGGTGCGGGTGACGCCCTGCAAGCGGTACTTCTCTGCCAGGCGTGCTTCGTCGGCGTTGTTCAACACCAGGCAGCCGCCCTCGGAAGAGGTGATGTTCTTGTTCGCCTGGAAGCTGAACGACACGAAGTCGCCGGTGGAGCCGATCCGCTCACCGTTCCAGCTCGAACCCAGTGCCTGGGCGGCATCCTCAACGATACGCAGGTTGTACTTGTTGGCCAGTGCGTAAAGCATCGGCATATCCACGGGCAGGCCGGCCAGGTACACCGGGATGATCGCTTTGGTGCGCGGGGTAATGGCCGCTTCGACCTGGGCCAAGTCGATATTGCGGGTTACCGGGTCGATATCGGCAAACACCGGCGTGGCGCCGACTTCCAGAATCACGTTGGCCGTGGCGACCCAGGAGATCGGCGTGGTGATGACTTCATCACCCGGCCCGATACCGGCGATGCGCAGGGCGATCTCCATGGTGCAGGTGCCCGAGTTGAAGGTGCGTACCGGTCGCCCGCCAAAGTATTCCGACAACTGCGCTTCGAACGCCTGCACTTTCGGCCCGCTGGTGATCCAGCCTGAACGGAGTACATCACCGACCGCCGAGATGGTGGCTTCATCAATGGTAGGTTTGGAAAATGGCAGAAAGGGCTGTTGGCTCATGACGACGAAGGCATCCGTTTCAGATAGACGATGAGAGAAGGCGTATCAATACCGGCATGGTTGCACGGCTTGACTGAATATAGCCTGTCTTCTGTGAATGAAACGTCACCCAAACGGCGAAAATACCGCATTGAACGCGGCATTTTCTGCTGCGAGTCAGAAGGAAACGCGCGCCTCCAGAAACATATTCTGCTCTTTGAGCTTGCCTTTGAGCTGCTCATCCCGTGCGTTCACGCGGTTGGCGAAGGTGTTGTAGCCCGTTTCCACATCGCCCATGGCGATATAGCGATAGCCGGCGCCGAGGGTGAGTTGTTCGCTGATCTTGGCCTCCAGCCCCATGCCGACGCTGTAGGCGAAATTGTGCTGGCGGTTATTGGCAAAACGCCGGGTCTCGTTGGTTTGGTAGCCCTCGGCGCTAATCCGCGCCACCCCCACCCCGGCCATGCCGTAAAACGACAGCCAATCATTGATCGGGATGTCCTTGTAGCCATTGAGCATCAAGCGCTGGCTATGGACCTGCAGGCTGTTGACGTTGGCATTGAAGGGCGCCCAGTAGGATTTGAAGGTCGAATTCTTCGGCATGGTGTATTCCCCTTCCAGGCGCCAGCCATCGGCAAAGGCATAACCCGTGGCGAAAGAGGCGACGATAGACTTGCTGCTATCGGGCGCCTCCACCCGGTCGGTGACGCGTGGGCTGGTCAGTAGAGCGCTGGAGAGATTCTGGCGGGCGTGGTTGAGCTTTAACGACCCGTACCAGTTTTCTGCATGGGCGTAGGGGGTAAAGAGCGCAGAGAGCAGCAGCGCGTAGGCAAGTTTTTGCATGGAGGGGATTCGCTTGATGTAAAGGGAACCCTTAGCTTGTTGCCTAGCCCTTGAGGGTTCGACAGGACTTCTCTGTCAGCGGCTGGAAAAAATAGACTATCTGCGTAGTGCCCGGGGGCGATGACTGTAGGAAATGATCCAAAAAAAATGCCGCTCAGAAGCGGCATTTTTTATGGGGCGAGTCTTACTCGGTGACAGCGTTTTTCGCGAGGATGGCGTTGGCCAATTCCATATCCGTGGCTTGGAGGCCAGGGTTGTCGGCGCGGACTTTCTGCATGGCGGCTTCCAGGTACGGGCCGCGGATGCCGCCGTCGCTGGCAACAAAGCTGCCTGCGTCGTCTTGGGCGGCAACCACCAGCTTGTGGTCCTTGAAGGTCAGGTACGTCGAGCCGGTCGTGGCGCCCGACGAGATGACATTGCGCCAGAAGCTGTCGGCCATGGCTGAACCGACAGGTAGGGAAAGCACGGCGAGGGTGGCGACAGCATATTTGAGACGCATGGCGGGTGACTCCGGGTGGGTTATCTGTACTCTATGATTGTAGTTAGCCCAATCGAGTTCCATCACTGACTAAACAGTTTCAACCTGCAAAGTCGTCCCATCCTGTGCAATCACGCGTACATGAGCGCCTACGGGGGTGTCCGGGCCGGTCACGATCCACACGCCATCGCCGACTTTTATCTTGCCGCGGCCATCCACAATCGCCTGATGCACGACAAACGTGTGGCCGATCAGCTCAGAACCCCGCTCGTTGAGCCCCGGTTGGTCGCTGGCCTTGGCGCTGCTGCGCTGGCGTTTCCACCAGTACACAGCCGTCAATATCGACAATACCGCGAACAGCAGCAGTTGCCATTCCAGCCCGAGCGGCGGCACCAGGAACTTGATCACGCCCACGGCAGCGGCGGCAATACCCATCCACAACAGGTAACCACCTGCGCCGAACACCTCCAGAATCAGCAACACTGTCCCCAGCGCCAGCCAATCCCAAAACGATAAATGCTGCAGGAACTCCCACATGGCGATGGCCTCAGCCTTTCTTGTTGTCGAAAGTCGCTTTGACGATTTCGCCGATACCGCCCACAGCGCCGATCACCTGGCTGGCTTCCAGCGGCATGAGGATCACCTTGCTGTTGTTGGCGGAAGCCAGTTTGCCCAGCGCATCGATGTATTTTTGTGCGACGAAGTAGTTGATGGCCTGCACGTTACCGGTGGCGATCGCTTCGGAGACGACTTGGGTGGCGCGGGCTTCTGCCTCGGCTTGACGCTCGCGGGCTTCGGACTCCAGGAACGCGGCTTGGCGTCCGCCTTCCGCTTCGAGGATCTGCGCCTGCTTCTTGCCTTCGGCGGTCAGGATCGCCGACGCCCGCAGGCCTTCGGCTTCGAGGATCTGTGCACGCTTGATCCGCTCGGCTTTCATCTGGCCCGACATGGCGGCCATCAGGTCAGCAGGCGGGCTGATGTCCTTGATCTCGATCCGGGTGATCTTGATACCCCACGGCGCCGTGGCTTCGTCGACGGTGCGCAACAGTTTTTCGTTGATGCCGTCACGCTGGCTGAGCATCGCATCCAGTTCCATGGAACCGAGTACGGTACGGATGTTGGTCTGCAACAGGTTGCGGATGGCATGTTCGAGGTTGTTCACCTCATATGCGGCCTGGGCGGTGTTGACCACCTGGAAGAAGCACACGGCGTCGATCTGCACGGTGGCGTTGTCGGCGGTGATCACTTCCTGGGGCGGGATATCCAGCACGCTTTCCATCACGTTGATCTTGCGACCGATGCGGTCCATGACCGGGATGATGATGTTGAGGCCGGGCTTGAGCGTGTTGGTGTAGCGGCCGAAGCGTTCGACCGTCCACTGATAGCCCTGGGGCACGACTTTGAAGCCCATGAACAGGATGGCGATGGCCAATCCCACGAAAAGAAGCAGTACGGTTCCGATCTGCATAGCGATTCCCTATCTGAAGATGTCAGTAAAACGACGTTCGGCCGATTGTAGCGGGGTTGTCTGCGATAAGAAGGATTTCACCGCCCGACAGCCAACGGATTTGTTTCTGAATCCCCAGGCGTGACCCGTAAGACTTCCGCCAGGCTGGTCAGCCCGGCTTCAACCCTGTGCATGCCGGCCATTCGCAGGCTGCCCATACCTTGCCGGAGCGCCGTCCGGCGCAAGGCCTGCACGTCGGTACAAGGGGTGATCAGCGACTTGAGCGCGTCGTCCAGCACCATGATTTCGTAGACCCCGGCGCGCCCACGATAACCGCTGTCACGACACTCTGCGCACCCGATCGCTGTGGTGTGCTTGCCGCTCGTCGTGCGTTTGCAGTCGGGACACAAGAGTCGCACCAGGCGCTGCGCCATCACGCCCAATAATGTGGCCTTGATCAAATAATGAGCAATTCCCAGTTCCTGCAAACGGCTGATCGCACTCGGCGCATCGTTGGTGTGCAGGGT
This sequence comes from Pseudomonas sp. D3, assembly GCF_029320995.1. Taxonomy (NCBI): domain Bacteria; kingdom Pseudomonadati; phylum Pseudomonadota; class Gammaproteobacteria; order Pseudomonadales; family Pseudomonadaceae; genus Pseudomonas; species Pseudomonas sp. D3. The sequence goes on along the minus strand of NZ_CP119772.1, from coordinate 6,258,670 downwards.
CGACAGCACCAGGTGCCCGGTCAGCGCGGCCTGGATCGCCATCTCGGCGGTTTCCTGGTCGCGAATCTCGCCGATCATGATGATGTCCGGGTCTTGGCGCAGCAACGCACGGATGCCGCTGGCGAAGGTCAGGCCGATATTGTGCTGCACCTGCATCTGGTTGAACGCCGGCTCGACCATCTCGATCGGATCTTCCACCGTACACAGGTTGACCTCACGGCTCGCCAGGCGCTTGAGGGTGGTGTAGAGGGTGCTGGTCTTGCCGGAGCCGGTGGGGCCGGTGACCAGGATGATGCCGTGGGTCTGGCGGGTCAGGCTGTGCCAGCGCTCTTGGTCCTGGGCCGAGAGGCCAAGCTGGTCGAAGTCCCTGAGCAGTACCTGGGGGTCGAAAATCCGCATCACCAGTTTCTCGCCAAACGCCGTGGGCAAGGTTGAAAGGCGCAATTCAACCTCCGCGCCCGCCGGGGTTTTGGTCTTGACCCGCCCGTCTTGCGGCTTGCGTTTTTCCGCCACGTTCATCCGGCCCAGGCTTTTCAGGCGGCTGACCACCGCCATCGTGACCTGGGGCGGAAACTGATAGACGTCATGCAGCAGTCCATCGATGCGAAAACGCACGCGGCCCTGGTCGCGACACGGCTCGATGTGGATATCGCTGGCCCGCTGGCCGAACGCGTACTGCAACAGCCAGTCGACGATATTGACGATATGCGCGTCGTTGGCATCCGGCGCCTGGTCGCCGGCGCCGAGGTTGAGCAGGTCGAAATGGCCCGGCGCAGGCGTTGTTTGATCGGCCCCGCTGACCGACTTCGCCAGGCGGTAAAACTCCCCGATGCAGCGCTGGATGGCCTGGGGGTTGGCGACCACGCGCTTGACCGAGCGCTTGAGCACCTGCGCCAGCCCGGCTTCCCAGGCGCTGACATACGGCTCGGCGCTGGCGACTGTGATGCTCTGCGCATCCACGGCCACCGCAAGAATGCCGTGGCGCTGGGCGAACGCGTGGGACATCAACGGCACCAGCGTCGCCACATCGATCTTCAGCGGGTCGATACGCAGGTAAGGTTGCCCGCTACGCTGCGCCAGCCATTGCGTCAGGGTTTCCAGGCAAGGCCCCTGGGCCGCGATGCACTCCAGGGGATGCTGGTTAGGTACGGGCGGCAGCGTCGACAAGCGCTGAGCCACATCGAATGTGACCATGCCTTGTTCGACCAGTGCCGGTAACAACGTGGGCAATTCCAATCGCTGATCAACAGACATTGAGGTATTCCTGGGTGGCACCGGGTGTATTCCCAGGCTAGTCAGCCCCTGGTTCGCTGCCTTCCAGTGTGTATTGCAGGCTTTTACCGGGCGCCTGCCACCACCGCCTGAGGCCGCACGGAATCAGCCGCCCACATCTCCAGCGAGCACACGCTGATCAGGTTTCGAATCTTTTCACCAATCACCTGGGCGCGGTGCCAGCTCAGGCCATCGATCACGATATCGAGGGTCAGCAAGTCTTCCTGGCGATTCACAACGACCTGCCGGGGTGTCAGGAGTTGCAGCGCGAAATAGTTGAGCACCCGGCACAGCACGTCGGGTTCGGCCTCGGCGACGATCTGGTAATGGGCCTGGCAATGGGGATTATTGACGGCCCACGCATCGACGCGGGTAGCGGAGTAGGTGGTTTCGACGGCGTGCATGCTGACTCTCCAGATTTGACTGAAGAAATTTTTACATTCGCCAGCGGAGATTTCTTATCTAAGATGAGCCTGATTCGCAGAAAAATGCACAAATCAATTCAAGATAGCCACAACAATAGGTATTTCTATGCACAGCGAGCTGGACGTCTACGACCGCCGTATCCTGGCCCTGCTGCAAGAGGACGCCTCGCTCTCCAGCGCGCAGATCGCCGAGCAGGTCGGCCTGTCTCAATCGCCATGCTGGCGGCGAATCCAGCGGCTGAAGGAGGAGGGCGTGATCCGCGGTCAGGTCACGCTGCTGGACCGTAAGAAGATCGGCCTCAATACGCAGATTTTTGCCGAGGTCAAACTCAATGCCCACGGGCGCTCCAACTTCACCGAGTTCACCGAGGCGATCCGTGGGTTTCCCGAAGTCTTGGAGTGTTATGTGCTGATGGGGGCGGTGGATTTTCTGCTGCGCATCGTCACGTCGGATATCGAGGCGTATGAGCGGTTTTTCTTCGAGAAGTTGTCGATGGTGCCGGGGATTCAGGAGGTCAATTCGATCGTGGCGTTGTCGGAGATCAAGTCCACCACTAGCTTGCCAGTATTGCGCTGACAGGGCTGGCCTCATCGGGAGCAAGCCCCCTCCCACATTGGAATGCATTCCAAAGTGAGAGGGGGATTGCTCCCGATGGCGATATTACAGACGCAGCAGGGTCTTCCAGGCACGGTTCTGATACACCGCAATCGCCTGGTGCATGCGCGCATCCAGCGATTCATCGGTGATCGGCTGGTTGGCCAGTTGCACCAGCTTGTTCAATTCACCGTACAGGCGGTCGAGTTCCGGGATGTCTACCACCTGGCGTGCGTGGTGCAGCCAGGCCTGGATGCGTTCGATGCGCGGCAGTTGCTCGGCCAGGTCTTCCGGTTGCTGCTGATAGCGCGGCAGTTGCAGGGCGACGGCATCTTCGGCCAGCAGGCGTGGCAGCCAGTTGGTGATTTGCGCAGCGCCCTGGCGGTTGCCGCGCACGTTGCGGTCGGCGGTCCAGGTGCGGTTCAGCAACCAGCGGGAGGTGTTCAGCGAGAACAGGCCCCAGCGCACGTCGGTCAATTCCTCGGCGAATTGCTCCGGCGCGGCTTTGCGAATGTCTTCATCGTCGTCACCGGCCTGGACCAGCGGGCGCCAGTCTTCCAGCAACGCGTCCAGTGTGCTGCGCAGTTCGCTGGTGGATTGACGCGGCGCGGCCTGGCCGAGGCTGCCGAGCAGGGCGCGCAGTTCGCCGAGGTTGTCGACCCACTCTTGCAGCAGGCGCCAGTGGCCGTTGAAACGGTATTGCTCGGCCAGGCGCTGGCTGCTGCCCAGCAGGTGCCACATGATCGCGGCGAAGGCATCGTCCAGCGGCATTTCGGCGTGCAATTGCGGCGCCGGCAGGCTCAGGGAATAGCTGCTGGCGTCATACAGGCGGTAGCCGCGTTCGGCCTTGCTGATGTCACATGGCATCAGCGCCAGGGTCGCAGCCAGTTCGGTAGCCAGTTCCAGCAGGGCGCCTGGTTCACCTTCACGCAGTTCCAGTTCCAGCTCGCAGATTTCTTCTTTCTGCTTGCCGACCACCACATGGCCCAGGTCCAGTGCGGCTTCGATCACCACCTTGGTCTTGCCCCGGCCCCAGGCGATTTCGGCGCGTTCGCGCACGAAGTCGGTGGTGAAGATCGGCTTAAGGGTCTTTTTGTCCAGCTCGGCGAGTTCCTCGGGCCAGCATTCGCCGTCGAGTTTTTTCACGTCGAGCTTGGCTTTGGGCAGTTCCCAGTTGTACTCGTTACGCTCCGACAAGCCGGCGACGCTTTGGCCGCGGGTCTTGAGGGTCTGGATCACGGTGTCACCGTCCTTGCGTAAACGCAGGGCGACTTTGGCCTGGGCCAGATCGCGCTCGGGGGTGTCGAAGTACTGGTTCATCAACTCACGGCGTTCCCAGCCACTTTTGTTGCGTTTTTTCAGTAGCGGGTGCTCACGTAGCGCGGCGAGTGTTTCGCGGCTGACGCGGAGCTTGATTTCGGTTTCTTTCTGCATGGCCGGAAAATCCAGGATCGGGAGCGCAGCCGGGAAAAAGAGTGGCTGCCAAGGTCGTGCAGTGTACAGGACTGAGCCCGGCAACGCGCCGCAACGGTTTATTGTGTAGTGCAGATGCCTCTATAGTGAGGTTCATCCGGGAAGTAGGGAGACTGCGCATGCCGTTACCGTCCATGAAAGAGCAATTCGCCGCCTTGATTGCCACGCCGTCGGTCAGTTGCACCCAAGCGTCTCTCGACCAGAGCAACCGTCCGGTGATCGACCTGCTCGCCGGCTGGCTGGGCGACCTGGGCTTCGCCATCGACATTCAGCCCGTCAGCCCCGGCAAGTTCAACCTGCTCGCCAGTTTTGGCACGGGCCCCGGTGGCCTGGTGTTGGCCGGCCATAGCGATACCGTGCCGTATGACGCCGCGCTGTGGAAGACCGATCCTCTCAAGCTGACGGAGGTCGACGGTCGCTGGGTAGGACTGGGCAGTTGTGACATGAAGGGTTTTTTCGCGCTGGCCATCGAAGCGGTATTGCCACTGCTCGATCAGCCGTTCAAGCAACCGCTGTTGATTCTCGCCACCTGTGATGAAGAAAGCTCCATGTCCGGTGCCCGTGCATTGGCGGCGGCCGGGCGCCCGCTGGGGCGTGCGGCCGTGATTGGTGAGCCGACGGGCCTCAAGCCGATCCGCCTGCATAAAGGCGTGATGATGGAACGCATCGACATCCTCGGTCGCAGCGGCCATTCGTCGGACCCGAGCTTGGGCCACAGCGCCCTGGAAGCCATGCACGACGCCATCGGCGAACTGCGCGGCCTGCGCCTGGCCTGGCAGCGCGAGTACCGCAACCCGCAGTTCAGCGTGCCGCAACCGACCCTGAATTTCGGCTGCATCCACGGCGGCGACAACCCCAACCGCATCTGCGGCCAGTGTTCCCTGGAGTTCGACCTGCGGCCCTTGCCCGGCATGGACCCGCAGGTGTTGCGCGCGGCGATCCGGCAGAAGCTCGAACCGGTGGCCGAGCGCCATAAGGTGAAGATCGACTATGCACCGCTGTTCGCCGAAGTGCCGCCGTTCGAGCAGGCCGAAGACGCGGAGCTGGTGCGGGTCGCGGAACGATTGACCGGTCATCGCGCCGAAGCAGTAGCGTTCGGCACCGAAGCGCCTTATCTTCAGCGCCTTGGTTGTGAAACCCTGGTGCTTGGCCCTGGCGATATTGCCTGCGCCCACCAGCCGGGCGAATACCTCGAAATGTCACGCTTGACGCCTACAGTGCGTCTATTGCGGGAACTGATCGAGTATTACTGCCTGACACCGGCCTGATTTAACCCCTGCCCATGCGTACATAAGGAGAGCGAGCGTGTCCCCAAGCCTGTTCCGACGATAACCATCAGCCTGCTGTGCGTTTTCACGACTCATCCTTTTTAGGCTGCTTTTTATTACAGGCCCAGGTTCCATGCCCGACTACGTCAATTGGCTTCGTCACGCTTCGCCCTACATCAACGCCCACCGCGACTGCACCTTTGTGGTCATGCTGCCCGGCGATGGTGTGGATCATCCGAACTTCGGCAATATCGTCCACGACCTGGTGCTGCTCCACAGCCTGGGGGTGCGACTGGTGCTGGTCCACGGTTCGCGCCCACAGATTGAAGCGCGCCTTGAAGCGCGCGGCCTCACCCCGGCTTACCATGACGGCCTGCGCATCACCGATGCCGCCACGCTGGAGTGCGTGATCGACGCGGTCGGCCATCTGCGCATCGCCATTGAAGCGCGCCTGTCGATGGACATGGCCTCGTCGCCGATGCAGGGCTCGCGCCTGCGCGTGGCCAGCGGCAACCTGGTGACGGCGCGCCCGATCGGCGTCCTTGAAGGCGTGGACTTCCACCACACCGGCGAAGTGCGTCGGGTCGACCGCAAAGGCATCAATCGCTTGCTGGACGAGCGCTCCATCGTCCTGTTGTCGCCCCTGGGTTATTCGCCCACCGGCGAGATCTTCAACCTGGCCTGCGAAGACGTCGCCACCCGTGCCGCCATCGACCTGGCCGCCGACAAACTGCTGCTGTTCGGCGCTGATCCTGGCCTTATCGATGAAAATGGTCGCCTGGTGCGCGAACTGCGTCCGCAACAAGTGCCGGCGCACCTGCAACGCCTGGGCAGTAACTACCAGGCGGAATTGCTCGATGCAGCTGCCGAGGCGTGCCGTGGCGGCGTAGCGCGTAGCCATATCGTCAGCTACGCCGAAGACGGCGCCTTGCTCACCGAACTGTTCACCCGGGACGGCGGCGGTACGCTGGTGGCCCAGGAACAATTCGAGCTGGTGCGCGAGGCGGCGATCGAGGACGTTGGCGGCTTGCTCGACCTGATCAGCCCGCTGGAGGAACAAGGCATCCTGGTACGCCGTTCGCGGGAAGTGCTGGAGCGTGAGATCGAGCAGTTCAGCGTGGTCGAACGCGAAGGCATGATCATCGCCTGCGCGGCGCTGTATCAGATCGCCGATTCGGATGCGGGGGAGCTGGCGTGCCTGGCGGTCAACCCGGAGTACCGCCACGGCAGACGCGGCGATGAGCTGCTGGAGCGCATCGAGACCCGCGCCAGGGCGCAGGGTTTGAAGACGCTCTTCGTGCTAACCACACGCACGGCGCACTGGTTCCGCGAGCGCGGCTTTGTGCCCAGCAGTGTGGAGCGCCTGCCTTCGGCGCGGGCATCGCTGTACAACTATCAGCGTAACTCGAAGATTTTCGAGAAGGCCCTGTAAAACCCAGCCCTCCCGGCCACTGAGCTGACCCCCATGGGCGCTGGCTTGCCTGCGATGCAGACGTAACGCTATCGCAGCCAAACCAGCCCCCCACTTCGAATATCGCTACGCCCCACGGGCGAAGGGTGCGTCAATGTGCCTACCATCCCCCCTACTAAAGTTTTAGAAATCTTGATCTCAGCCGATATGATCAAGTCGGCAATGGGTAAATTGTATGAAATTGCTGCTGTCAGACGGCTCGGTCGGCGGCGCTGACAGCGCGATGAAATGTTAGCGATACAAAAACTGTAACAAATTGACGGGAAGATGGGCGTTTAGCCATGATGGCGTCGCCTTTTTTGATCGCTGGTTGACGGTCTGTAACGGTGCGTTCAGATCTAAAAGATCTGAAAAACGGAAAAATAATACCCTTTAGGAATTAGCTGGTGCGGCGGTTGGTCTATTCTGACGTGCCCCGCTTCATGCAAAGGCTTATTCCAAAGTAGTATGAAAAAGAATGAAATAATTCTTTTTGGGTGTATGAAAAACTCATTACCCTGCAGGGACCAAATAAACTGCGATTAGACGAAGGTAGTAGACATACAAGGTTACGATTGACTTGGCGGTCACTATCTGGCGCTAATCGCGCATCTGTGGATCTCGGGCGTTAGACCCGAGACCAAAGAAATACAAAAATTAGAAATGAGAGGAGCGGTACATGAAGAAGTCCACATTGGCATTGTCTGTAGCTTTGGGCGTAATCGCTCAGCAAGCAGGGGCTGCCGGTTTCATCGAAGACAGCCACGCCACACTGAGTGCGCGTAACTTTTACATAAACACTGATAACCGTGATGGCCAGCCATCGGCGTCCTCGAACACCCGCAGCAAGAACTCTGAATGGGGCCAAGGCTTCGACCTGCGTTTCATCTCGGGTTACACCCAAGGTACCGTTCAGTTCGGGGTTGATGCGATCGGCCTGTACGGCGTGCGTCTGGATTCCAGCCGCGCAGAACACGGTAACTACAACGGCACCGCATCTGGCGGTACTGTGTTCCCGAGTGATGGCAACACTGCTGTTAATGATTTCGCCAGCCTGGGCGTGACCGGCAAGGTCAAGATCTCCCAAACCGAGCTGAAACTGGGCACCTTGCAGCCCAAGCTGCCAGTTATCGTGACCAACGACGGTCGTATGCTGCCGCAAACGTTCCAAGGTGGTCAGATCACTACCAATGACATCAAGGATCTGACCCTGGTTGCCGGTCAGGTTGAAAAGGCCAAGGGTCGTAACTCCAGCAATAACGAAAACCTGTCGATTGCCGGTGCCAACGGTAGCTCCAACTACAACACAGGCACTTTCGTTAACAAGTTCTACTACGCCGGTGGTGACTACAAACTCACCAAGGACCTGACTGCCCAGTACTACTACGGCAATCTGGAAGACTTCTACAAGCAGCACTTCCTGGGGCTGACTCACAACTGGGCTATTGGTCCGGGCGTGTTGAAGTCTGACCTGCGTTATTTCAACAGCTCTGACGATGGTAAGAACGGCAACACCGCCGCTTACTACACCAGCGGTAACTACAGTGGTGTCGCCAACGGCAAGGGTAAGGTTGACAACAACCTGTATAGCGGTCTGTTCTTGTACAGCGTTGCCGGCCACACCTTTGGTGGTGGTTATCAGGTCAGCAATGGCAGCAGCGACTTCCCTTGGTTGAACCAGGGTGACGGTTCGTCGGCTTACCTGACAACTGACATGCAGATCCAGAAGTTCGCCCGTGCCGGCGAGCGTACCTGGCAAGCTCGCTACGCTTATGACTTCGCTAAAGTCGGCTTGCCTGGCCTGACCGCCGGTGTTGTTTACCTTAAAGGTTCCGATATCGACACCGTCACCGCCACACGCACTGAAATTACTGGTCAGTCCGAGTGGGAACGTGACATCACGCTTGCCTACGTGATTCCAGAAGGCCCGCTGAAAAACCTCGGCGTTGCCTGGAAAAACGCAATGTGGCGTACCGACCTGGCGAACACCCGTTCCCAGGACGAAAACCGCCTGATCGTCAGCTACTCGCTGCCACTGTTCTAGTAGCGTAAAGCTGTTGTAAGCCTGTAAACCTTGCCCGGCGCAATGCCGGGCAAGGTGTCTTGCTTTTCAAGTCGGGCTCAACCCCCGCAAGCCCTTCCTGAATCCCTCTTTTTACAGCGTCTCAAGGCCTTCTCGAACCTTGGAATGAATGTTGATCCTCGCCCGTTCATAGGTCTAGTGAACACATTTTTAATATTCCTATATCGTCTAAATAAATCGATATTTATTCTTTTTAAATAATCTGTAATCCATGCACAGTGGGCTCCATAAGCATTCATCAGGAGCCACACCATGAGCCTAAGACTGGGCGACATCGCCCCCGATTTCGAACAAGATTCCAGCGCCGGCAAGATTCGTTTCCACGAGTGGCTGGGCGATAGCTGGGGTGTGCTGTTTTCCCACCCGGCGGATTTCACGCCGGTATGCACCACTGAACTGGGCTTCACCGCCAAGCTCAAGGACGAATTCGCCAAACGCGGCGTCAAGGCCATCGCCCTGTCGGTAGACCCGGTGGACTCGCACCACAAGTGGATCGAAGACATCAACGAAACCCAGAACACGATCGTCAACTTCCCGATCCTGGCTGACGCCGACCGCAAGGTCTCGGACCTCTACGACCTGATCCACCCGAACGCCAGTGACACCCTCACCGTGCGCTCCTTGTTCGTGATCGACCCGAACAAGAAGATCCGCCTGACCATCACCTACCCGGCGAGCACCGGGCGCAATTTCCACGAAATCCTGCGGGTCATCGACTCGTTGCAACTGACCGATAACTACAAAGTCGCCACGCCCGCCAATTGGCAGGACGGCGATGAAGTGGTGATCGTGCCGTCGCTCAAGGATGAGGAGGAGCTCAAGAAGCGCTTTCCCAAGGGTTATCGAGCGGTGAAGCCGTACCTGCGTCTCACCCCGCAACCCAACCGCTGACACAGGACCCATGTGGGAGGGGGCTTGCTCCCGATGGCGGTGTGTCAGGATTGAATGTGTCGACTGACACACTGCTTTCGGGAGCAAGCCCCCTCCCACAGGTTGACCGCATTTCAAGTCACACATAGCAGGGGTTTTCAGGCCGTTTCGACGGCCTTTTTTTTCGCCTGGCGATTGATCGGTTGTATATTCTTTTAAAGAATAAACAAATGAAAAAATAAGATTTATAGATATATAAATCTGCTGATAAGGTTTGTTCCATCTTGGCGCCATCGCCACACAGCGAACCGCCGACACTTGCTAAAGGAATTTCCTACATGCTGGTCGTAACACTTGGAGGCAGTCCCAGCCAGCGTTCCCGCTCCGGGGTCTTGCTGGATAAAACCCGTCAGTGGCTGCAACAGCAGGGCGTGGAAGTGGTGAGTTATCAGATACGCGACTTTCCGGCCGAAGACTTGCTGTATGCGCGTTTCGACAGCCCCAAAGTCATCGACTTGTTGCAACAAGTGGCCAACGCCGATGGCCTGGTGATCGCCACGCCGGTGTACAAGGCCTCGTTCTCGGGCGCGCTGAAAACCGTGCTCGACCTGCTGCCCGAACGCGCCCTGGCCCACAAGGTGGTGTTGCCCATCGCCACCGGCGGCAGCATCGCCCACATGCTGGCGGTGGACTACGCGTTGAAGCCGGTACTGTCGGCGTTGAAAGCCCAGGAATTGCTCCACGGGATCTTTGCCGAAGACAGTCAGATCGCCTATGGCGAAGGCAGTGCCCAGGCGCAACTGGTGCCGATCCTCGAACAACGCTTGAACGAGGCCCTGGAAACCTTCTACGCCGCCATGGCCCGTCGCCCGAAACCGCTGGACCCGCATGTGTTGAATGAACGTTTGTTGAGTGCTCGCTGGAGCATTTAAGCCTTACCGATTCAAGAAGTACTCACCTTACTCAGCCGCCAACGGCCAAGCAGGTGCAGCCAACCCCCCCAATCGCATTTTTGGAGAGAGCGCCATGCGCACTGTCATCTTGCGTCGTGGTCTGGTCGCACTGTTTGCTGCGGCTGTGTCCTTCGGCGCCATTGTTCAAGCCCACGCCGCCGAAACCCTGCGGATCGGCTATCAGAAATACGGCACCCTGGTGCTGCTCAAGGCCAAGGGCACCCTGGAAAAGCGCCTGGCCGCCGACGGTGTGCAGGTGCAGTGGACCGAGTTCCCGGGCGGCCCGCAATTGCTCGAAGGCCTGAACGTCGGCTCGATCGACTTCGGCGTCACCGGTGAAACCCCGCCGGTATTCGCCCAGGCCGCCGGCGCCGATCTGCTCTACGTGGCCTACGAGCCGCCGGCGCCGACCAGTGAAGCGATCCTGGTGCCGAAAGACTCGCCGATCAAATCGGTGGCCGAGCTCAAGGGCAAGAAAGTCGTGCTCAACAAAGGCTCCAACGTTCACTACCTGCTGGTGCGCGCCCTAGAAGATGCCGGCCTGAAATACACCGACGTGCAGACCGTGTTCCTGCCGCCCGCCGATGCGCGTGCTGCGTTCGAGCGTGGCAGCGTGGACGCCTGGGTCATCTGGGACCCGTATCAGGCCGCCGCCGAGAAACAACTGCAAGCCCGAACCCTGCGTGACGGCACCGGGATTGCCGACAACCATCAGTTCTACCTGGCCACCAAGCCCTACGCCGAAAAACACCCCGAAGTGATCAAGGCGCTGGTGGAAGAAGTGCGCGCGGTGGGCGACTGGTCCAAGGCCAACCCGCAGGAAGTCACCGAACAAGTTGCGCCGCTGCTCGGCCTGCCGGCGGACATCACCCTGACCTCGGTGAAACGCCAGGGCTACGGGGCGCTGTTCCTGACTCCGGCCGTGGTCGCCGCCCAGCAGAAGATTGCCGACAGCTTCTATCAACTCAAATTGATCCCCAAACCCTTGAGCATCAAGGACGTGATCTGGACGCCACCCGCTGCTGTGGCCAAAGCGCCGTAATCCGACTTCTTCAGGAGACAACTCCATGAGCCTCACTATTTTCTGGTTCCTGCCTACCCACGGCGACGGCCATTACCTTGGCACCGCCGAAGGCGCTCGCGCCGTCGATCACGGTTATCTGCAGCAAGTGGCCCAGGCGGCTGACCGCCTCGGCTTCGGCGGTGTGTTGATCCCCACCGGACGCTCCTGCGAAGACTCGTGGCTGGTGGCCGCTTCGCTGATCCCGGTGACCCAGCGTTTGAAGTTCCTTGTCGCCCTGCGCCCCGGGATCATTTCCCCGACGGTGGCCGCGCGTCAGGCCGCGACCCTCGATCGCCTGTCCGGCGGCCGTGCGCTGTTCAACCTGGTGACCGGCGGTGACCCGGAAGAACTGGCCGGCGACGGTTTGTTCCTCAGTCACGAGGAGCGCTACCAGGCCTCGGTGGAGTTCACCCGCATCTGGCGTCGCGTGCTGGAAGGCGAAACCGTGGATTACGACGGCGAACACATCAGCGTCAAAGGCGCCAAATTGCTTTACCCGCCGATCCAGCAACCGCGTCCGCCACTGTACTTCGGCGGTTCCTCCGAAGCCGCCCAGGACCTGGCGGCCGAACAGGTAGACATGGTGCTGACCTGGGGCGAGCCACCGGCTGCGGTCGCGGAAAAGATCGAACAGGTACGGGCCAAGGCCGCGAAACTCGGGCGCACTGTGCGCTTCGGCATTCGTCTGCATGTGATCGTGCGCGAAACCAACGATGAAGCCTGGAAAGCCGCCGACAAACTGATCTCGCACCTGGACGACGACACCATCGCCCGCGCCCAGGCCTCCCTGGCGCGTTTTGATTCGGTCGGCCAGCAGCGCATGGCGGCCTTGCATGGCGGCAACCGCGACAACCTCGAAGTCAGCCCCAACCTGTGGGCCGGCGTCGGCCTGGTACGCGGCGGTGCCGGCACCGCGCTGGTGGGCGATGGCCCGACGGTTGCGGCGCGGGTCAAGGAGTACGCGGCGCTGGGCATCGACACGTTTATTTTCTCCGGTTATCCACATCTGGAAGAGTCGTATCGCGTCGCCGAGTTGCTGTTCCCGCACCTGGATATCGAACGTCCCGAGTTGCCGAAAAGCGCTGGGTACGTCAGCCCGTTCGGCGAAATGGTCGCCAACGACATCCTTCCCAAAGCTGCGTCACAGAGCTGAGGCGGCGCCATGAATCTGGAAAAACTGAGCCACCGCGTGGCGCCTTGGGTGCTGCCGGTGTTGCTGTTGGCGGTGTGGCAGTTGTCGGTGTCGGCGGGTTGGTTGTCGACGCGCATTTTGCCGGCGCCGAGTGCGGTGATCGAGGCCGGGGTCAACCTGGTGCGCAGCGGCGAAATCTGGACGCACCTGGCCATCAGCGGCTGGCGTGCGGGCCTGGGCTTTGTGATCGGTGGCAGCATCGGCCTGGCCCTGGGCTTTATCACCGGGTTGTCGACGTGGGGCGAGCGCCTGCTGGACAGCTCGGTGCAGATGATCCGCAACGTGCCGCACCTGGCGCTGATCCCGTTGGTGATCCTGTGGTTCGGCATTGACGAGACCGCGAAAATTTTCCTGGTCGCCCTTGGCACGCTGTTCCCGATCTACCTCAACACGTATCACGGCATCCGCAATATCGACCCGGCGCTGGTGGAAATGGCGCGCAGCTACGGCTTGTCCGGCTTCAGCCTGTTCCGCCAGGTGATCCTGCCGGGCGCGCTGCCGTCGATTCTGGTGGGGGTGCGTTTTGCCCTGGGCTTTATGTGGCTGACGCTGATCGTGGCGGAAACCATCTCGGCCAGTTCCGGCATCGGTTACCTGGCGATGAACGCGCGTGAATTCCTGCAAACCGACGTGGTGGTGCTGGCCATCGTCATGTACGCGGTCCTCGGCAAGCTGGCCGACCTCGCGGCGCGTGGCCTGGAGCGTGTGTGGCTGCGCTGGCATCCGGCCTATCAAGTGAATAAAGGAGGTGCGGCATGACCGCTCAACAACCTCCGCGCCTGCTGAACGGCATTCCGCTGGCGGTGCGCAAGTTGCGCAAGGCCTTTGGGTCGCGGGAAGTGCTCAAGGCCATCGACCTGCACATTCCGGCGGGCCAGTTTGTCGCTGTGGTCGGCCGCAGTGGCTGCGGTAAAAGTACCTTGCTGCGCCTGCTGGCCGGCCTGGACAAAGCCAGTAGCGGTGAGCTGCTGGCCGGCGCCGCGCCGCTGAGCGAGGCGATTGAGGACACGCGATTGATGTTCCAGGAAGCGCGTCTGCTGCCATGGAAAAAGGTCATCGACAACGTCGGCCTCGGCCTCAAGGGCAACTGGCGTCCCAAGGCGCTGGAGGCGCTGGAAGCGGTCGGCCTGGCCGAGCGTGCCAATGAATGGCCGACCGCCTTGTCCGGTGGCCAGAAGCAGCGTGTGGCCCTGGCGCGTGCGCTGATTCACCAGCCGCGTCTGCTGTTGCTCGATGAGCCGTTGGGCGCGCTGGATGCGTTGACCCGCATCGAGATGCAGCAACTGATCGAAAACCTCTGGCAGAAGCACGGTTTCACCGTGTTGCTGGTGACCCACGACGTCAGCGAAGCCGTGGCCATTGCCGACCGGGTGATCCTGATCGAAGACGGCGAAATCGGCCTCGACCTGATCGTCGACCTGCCGCGTCCACGCGCCCGAGGCTCGCATCGCCTGGCGGCGCTGGAAGCACAAGTGCTCAACCGCGTGTTGTCGCTGCCCGGTAGCCCGCCGGAACCCGAACCTGTTTCACCGCTGCCTACGCAATTGCGTTGGGCGCAATAACTCACTTGTCCCCTAAAGGAAAAACGACATGACTATTAAAGCCATCAACGTGCGTAACCAGTTCAAAGGCACCATCAAGGAAATCGTCGAAGGCGACGTGCTCTCGGAAATCGACGTGCAAACCGCGTCCGGCATCGTGACGTCGGTGATCACCACCCGTTCGGTCAAGGAGCTGGAGCTGGTGATCGGCAGCGAGGTGATTGCCTTTGTGAAATCCACCGAGGTGTCGATCGCCAAGTTGTGATCGCTTGAGGCTGCTATCGGGAGCAAGTCGAATCGTCGCAAGCCCCCTCCCACATTTTGATCTGTGAATACATTCAACATGTGGGAGGGGGCTTGCTCCCGATGAGGCCCGGCCCGGAGACGCATCCATCAGGCAGTAACGCCCCGCTTGGGCAAATACGCCGGCAAATACAGCCCCATATACGCATCGAACACCCGCATCCCTTCCTCCGCCATACGCGGCGTGATCAGCCCATGCTGATGCACCGAGCGCGCATACACGCGATCACTCAGCTCCAGCGCTAACGCAAACACATCCATGTCCGCAGGCAAGCTCGGCACTTCAAAGTGCCGGTTGAATACGGCCAGCATCAAGTCACCCAACTCCAGATCGTGCTGGCGGTCCGCCTGATTCACTTCGGTCAAACCGTGCTGGGTCAGGATCAACTGGCGGGCGGCGGCGTCGTTGCTGTAGATGGTGAGCATGCGCTGTTCGACGATGTAAGACAGGTCGCGCCAATACTTGAGCGAATCATGCTCGATGGGCGCCAGGATTGCGGCGCGGAATGCCGCATGGACGTCCGCGGTCAACGCTTCCAGCAGTGCTGGCACACTGGCGAAGAAGTGATACACCGACGACGGCGGAATCTGTGCGCGCTCGGCCACGCTGTAGATCGACAAACCGGCCACGCCTTCGGACGCCAGCAACGTTCGGGCGGCGTCGAGGATCGCGTCGATCCGGGCCTGGCTGCGGGCGCGGGGTTTGCGAGGGGCGGCGGGGCGGGTGGTCATGGAAGTCTCCTACAAGGCAGCGGGCATTGTATGAGCAGGAGCCTGTGTTGTCTGCCAAGCCGCCATCGGGGGCAAGTCGAATCGTCGCACCGCCCCTCCCACACTCGAACCGGTTTCTTCAGGAAAACTCGTTCAACTGTGGGAGGGGCGGTGCGACGATTCGACTTGCTCCCGATAAGGCCAACTCGGTCTACCAAAAGCAACCCATAAAAAAACGCCACAGACCAAAGGCCTGCGACGTTTTTTCAGTGCAACCACCGCTTACACGGTATGCAGGTACCAGTTGTACTCAAGGTCGGAGATGGAGTGTTCGAACTCTTCCAGCTCACTTTCCTTACAGGCGACGAAGATATCGATGTATTTAGGATCGATGTACTTGGCCATCACCTCGCTGTCGTCCAACTCGCGCAGGGCATCGCGCAGGTTGTTCGGTAGGCTTTGTTCGTTCTGCTCGTAGCTGTTGCCTTCCACCGGAGCGCCCGGTTCGATCTTGTTGGTCAGACCGTGGTGTATGCCTGCCAGGACCGAAGCCATCAGCAGGTAGGGGTTGGCATCGGCACCGGCTACGCGGTGTTCGATACGCACGGAGTCAGCCGCGCCGGTCGGTACGCGGATGGCGACGGTGCGGTTGTCCAGGCCCCAGCACGGCGAGTTCGGCACGTAGAACTGTGCGCCGAAACGACGGTAGGAGTTGACGTTAGGGCACAGGAACGCCATTTGGGCGGGTAGGGTCTCCAGCACACCGCCGATCGCGTGACGCAATGCGGCGTTCTGCTCGGGATCCTCGCTGGCAAAAATATTCTTGCCGTCCTTGTCCAGGATCGAAATGTGTACGTGCAAACCGTTGCCTGCCTGGCCTGGGTAAGGCTTGGCCATGAAGGTGGTGTCCATCTCATGGTCGTAGGCGATGTTCTTGATCAGGCGCTTGAGCAGTACCGCGTAGTCGCAGGCCTTGATCGGGTCGGCCACGTGGTGCAGGTTCACTTCGAACTGCGCCGGGGCACTTTCCTTGACGATGGCGTCAGCCGGGATGCCTTGCTCTTTGGCACCTTCCAGGATGTCCTGGAGGCAGTCGACGTATTCGTCGAGGTCGTCGATCAGGTAGACCTGTGTCGAGTGCGGACGTTTGCCGGAGATCGGCGAGCGGGGCGGTTGTGGGCGGCCGTTCACGTTCTCCTGGTCGATCAGGTAGAACTCAAGCTCGAAGGCAGCGCAGATGGTCAGACCGAGTTCGTCGAATTTGCTCACAACTTGTCGGAGCACTTCGCGCGGATCGGCGAAGAAAGGTTCACCTTCAATTTCGTGCATGGTCATCAGCAGTTGCGCGGTAGGGCGCTTTTGCCAAGGTTCATTGCACAGGGTGTCGGGGATTGGATAACAGATTCGGTCAGCATCACCGATGTCCAGACCCAGGCCGGTGCTTTCCACCGTTGAGCCGTTGATATCCAGGGCAAATAAAGAGGCAGGCAGGTTAATGCCTTTCTCGTAAACCTTGTGGAGGCTGGTGCGTTCGATGCGCTTACCGCGCACCACACCATTCATATCCGCAATTAGAAGGTCTACGTACAGAACCTCAGGATGATCCTTAAGGAACGCGTTCGCTTCGTTAAGCTGAACGGCACGCGGGGGTACCGACATGATGCAACACCTTTGTTGTTAAAAATATCAATCATTGATCTTTTCTGGTTTCAGTCAACCCGAACCGCATGCCGAAGTCAAGCGAGGCCTTTTTTGCCCCAAAAAAGCGCCTGGTGGGCTTTTTTGGGGCTTTTTGGGGCGGTTTTGTCGGTTTGACCGGCTCGGGACTAGCAGGCTTGAGCGGGCCGTGTTGTATTTTTTACGGGGGTGTTGTGTAAAAAAATGAACAAGGCTAAGCTCGATTAAAACCCATAACAGCAATAATACCGGGGTGCTTCATGTCTGGCCTGCCGATAATCGGCATCACCACCTGCTCGAAACAGGTCGGTCTGCATGCTTTTCACAGCTATCTCGAATGTTGCGAACGCGCATTCCCGTCGACGATTCAATCCCCGATAAATTCCCTCGATCCGGTCATTATTCTTGACGGCCAGGATGCTGTTCGCGTTACCCGTTCATTTTTTTACACCCGCCCTTTCCATGACGCCGATCCGGCCTTTTTTGCGGTTGCCGCTCATTATCCTGCACGGGAGGCAAGCCTTTTGCTTAAGGAGTGCAACGGCACCCCAAATGGCGGTTAAGCTCCCACTCTGATGAACCAGCGACGCCGATGCGTCAACCAAAGCCTGACCTTTAATGGACGTCAGGAAACCCAGCCCAGAGGCATTTATGAGTAACAACCTCGACCAGCTCACCGATTGGTTGAAAGACCACAAGATCACAGAAGTCGAATGCATGATTGGCGACCTCACCGGCATCACCCGGGGCAAGATCTCGCCGACCAACAAGTTCATCGCCGAAAAAGGCATGCGCCTGCCCGAGAGCGTTCTGTTGCAGACCGTGACCGGCGACTATGTCGAAGACGACATCTATTACGAATTGCTCGACCCGGCCGACATCGACATGATCTGCCGCCCCGACCAGAACGCGGTGTTCCTGGTGCCGTGGGCCATCGAGCCCACCGCCCAGGTGATCCACGACACCTACGACAAGCAAGGCAACCCGATCGAGCTGTCGCCGCGCAACGTGCTCAAGAAAGTCCTCAAGCTCTACGCCGACAAAGGCTGGCAGCCCATCGTGGCGCCGGAGATGGAGTTCTACCTGACCAAACGCTGCGAAGACCCGGACTTCCCGCTGCAACCGCCGATTGGCCGTTCCGGCCGTCCGGAAACCGGCCGGCAGTCCTTCTCTATAGAAGCGGCCAACGAATTCGACCCGCTGTTCGAAGATGTCTACGACTGGTGCGAACTGCAGGAGCTGGACCTCGACACCCTGATTCACGAGGACGGCACGGCGCAGATGGAAATCAACTTCCGTCACGGCGACGCCCTGTCCCTGGCCGACCAGATCCTGGTGTTCAAGCGCACCATGCGTGAAGCCGCGCTCAAGCACAACGTGGCCGCCACCTTCATGGCCAAGCCGATGACCGGCGAGCCCGGCAGCGCGATGCACCTGCACCAGAGCATCATCGACATCGCCACCGGCAAGAACGTCTTCTCCAATGAAGACGGGACCATGAGCCAGCTGTTCCTCAACCACATTGGCGGCCTGCAGAAATTCATCCCGGAATTGCTGCCGCTGTTTGCCCCCAACGTGAACTCGTTCCGCCGCTTCCTGCCGGACACTTCCGCGCCGGTGAACGTGGAGTGGGGCGAAGAAAACCGCACCGTCGGCCTGCGCGTACCGGATGCCGGCCCGCAGAACCGTCGTGTGGAAAACCGCCTGCCGGGCGCTGACGCCAACCCGTACCTGGCGATTGCCGCCAGCCTGTTGTGCGGCTACATCGGCATGGTCGAAGGGCATAACCCGAGCGCGCCGGTCGTCGGCCGTGGTTACGAACGGCGCAACCTGCGCCTGCCGTTGACCATCGAAGACGCCCTGGAACGCATGGAAAACAGCAAGACCGTCGAGAAATACCTGGGTCACAAATTCATCACTGGCTACGTCGCGGTCAAGCGGGCCGAGCATGAAAACTTCAAGCGCGTGATCAGTTCTTGGGAGCGGGAATTTCTGCTCTTTGCCGTCTGATGCGCCGGGCGCGCCCTTTAAACGGTGCGCCCTTCACTGAAAAGTCTAGGAGATTGGTATGTCCAGCAACAACCCGCAAACCCGTGAATGGCAAGCCTTGAGCAATGATCACCACCTGGCGCCGTTCAGCGACTTCAAGCAGTTGAAAGAGAAAGGCCCGCGGATCATCACTAAAGCCCGCGGCGTTTACCTGTGGGACAGCGAAGGCAACAAGATCCTCGACGGCATGGCCGGCCTGTGGTGCGTGGCGATCGGTTACGGTCGCGATGAACTGGCTGATGCCGCCGCCAAGCAGATGAAAGAACTGCCGTACTACAACCTGTTCTTCCAGACCGCCCACCCGCCGGTGCTGGAACTGGCCAAGGCGATCTCCGACGTCGCACCGGCCGGCATGAACCACGTGTTCTTCACCGGCTCCGGCTCCGAAGGCAACGACACCATGCTGCGCATGGTCCGCCACTACTGGGCGATCAAGGGCCAGCCGAACAAGAAAATCATCATCAGCCGCAAGAATGGCTACCACGGCTCCACCGTGGCCGGCGCCAGCCTCGGCGGCATGACCTATATGCATGAACAGGGCGACTTGCCGATCCCGGGTATCGTCCACATCGCTCAGCCTTACTGGTTTGGCGAAGGCGGCGACATGAGCCCCGAAGAGTTCGGTGTGTGGGCCGCCAACCAGCTCGAAGAGAAGATCCTGGAACTGGGCGTGGACAACGTCGGTGCCTTTATTGCCGAGCCGATCCAGGGCGCCGGTGGCGTGATCGTGCCGCCTGACAGCTACTGGCCGCGCATCAAGGAAATCCTCGCCAAGTACGACATCCTGTTTGTCGCCGATGAGGTGATCTGCGGTTTCGGCCGTACCGGCGAGTGGTTCGGCAGCGATTTCTACGACCTCAAGCCCGACATGATGACCATCGCCAAGGGCCTGACCTCGGGTTACATCCCGATGGGTGGCCTGATCGTGCGCGACGAGGTGGTTGCGGTGCTGAATGAAGGCGGCGATTTCAACCACGGCTTCACCTATTCCGGTCACCCGGTGGCAGCAGCGGTGGCTCTGGAAAACATCCGTATCATGCGCGATGAGCAAATTATTAAGCGTGTGCATGACGAAACGGCACCCTATTTGCAGAAACGTCTGAGGGAGCTGGCTGATCATCCCTTGGTGGGTGAAGTGCGCGGTGTTGGCATGCTCGGTGCAATTGAACTGGTTCAGGACAAAGCGACGCGCAAGCGTTACGAAGGCCGTGGCGTTGGCATGATTTGCCGAACCTTCTGCTTCGAGAATGGCCTGATCATGCGCGCCGTGGGTGACACCATGATCATTTCGCCGCCGCTGGTGATCAGCAAGACCGAAATTGACGAGTTGGTGACCAAGGCTCGTCATTGCCTGGACCTGACTTTGGCGGCATTGCAGGGCTAAGTGCTAGGCTCAGAACGCAGTCGCTCTTGGGCGCTGCGTTCGGGCAGTTACAAAAGAGCGGGTTGGTTGAAGCCAGCCCCCTAACTTGCCAGATTGTTGTCCTGTTTTGCTGCCCTTCGACGGGCTGCCAAACAGCTATATATCGATGAAGTATGTTGCGGTCCAAAAAAGAAAATCGGAGCATCACCAAATGAAGGCATTAGGTTTGAAGAACGCTGGCAAGACCCTCCTCGCGTTGTCCCTGATGGGCGCAATGGCGGGCGCGGCCCAGGCAGGCGATAAAGTGCTGCACGTCTACAACTGGTCCGACTATATTGCTCCGGACACCATCGCCAACTTTGAAAAAGAGTCGGGCATTAAAGTGGTGTACGACGTATTCGACAGCAACGAGACCCTCGAAGCCAAGTTGCTGGCAGGCAAGTCCGGTTACGACATCGTTGTACCGTCGAACAACTTCCTCGCCAAGCAGATCAAGGCCGGCGTCTACCAGGAGCTGGACAAGTCCAAGCTGTCCAACTACGAAAACCTGAACACGTCCCTGCTCAAGGCCGTGTCGATCAGCGACCCGGACAACAAACACGCGTTCCCCTACATGTGGGGTTCGATCGGCATCGGTTACAACCCGGAGAAGGTCAAGGCCGCGCTGGGCGTCGACAAGATCGACTCGTGGGACATCCTGCTCAAGCCGGAAAACATCGCCAAGCTCAAGAGCTGCGGCGTGAGCTTCCTCGATTCGCCAACCGAAATGTTGCCGATCGCGCTGCATTACCTGGGCCTGCCGACCGACAGCCAGAAGAAGGCTGACCTCAAGCAAGCCGAAGACCTGTTTCTGAAGATCCGTCCTTCGATCGGCTACTTCCACTCGTCCAAGTACATCTCCGACCTGGCCAACGGCAACATCTGCGTAGCCGTGGGTTACTCGGGTGACATCCAGCAGGCCAAGTCCCGCGCGGCTGAAGCCGGTGGCAAGGTCAAAGTGGCGTATGACATTCCGAAGGAAGGCGCCGGTAGTTTCTATGACATGGTCGCCATCCCTAAAGATGCCGAAAACGTCGAAGCCGCCTACAAGTTCATGAACTACCTGCTCGAGCCGAAAGTCATGGCTGCGATCACCAACAGCGTGCGTTTCCCGAACGGTAACGAGAAAGCCACCGCACTGGTCGACAAAGACATCACCAGCGACCCAGGCATCTACCCGCCAGCGGATGTGCAAGCCAAGCTGTATGCCATTGCCGACTTGCCGGCGGCGACTCAGCGTGAAATGACACGCAGCTGGACCAAAATCAAATCGGGCAAATAAGCCTTAAAACCTGTGGGAGCGGGCTTGCTCGCGAAGGCGGAGTGTCAGTCGCCGATGTTCTCGGATGGTACGCCGCCATCGGGAGCAAGCCCCCTCCCACACATTAAATGACATAAAGTTTTGCCGGATCGGTTTATCGAGGGTAAGTTGCGCGCCGGTTTTGTTGCCGGGCAACAACTTTGGGCCCAACTATTTAAGAGGACCTCCACTTGCCATTTTCTTTATTTCGCCAAGCCTTGCTGGTAGGTGCAGGTATCACGCTGGCCGCCAGCGTGCAGGCCGCATCGACTGTGCATGTTTATAACTGGTCGGACTACATCGGCCCCGACACCCTGGCCAACTTTGAAAAGGCCTCCGGTATCAAGCCGGTGTATGACGTGTTTGATTCCAACGAAACCCTGGAAGGCAAGTTGCTGGCCGGGCGTACCGGTTACGACGTGGTGGTGCCGTCCAATCACTTCCTCGGCAAACAGATCAAGGCCGGGGCGTTCCAGAAGCTCGACAAGTCGTTGCTGACCCACTACGCCAACCTCGACCCGGCGCTGCTCAAGCGTCTGGAAAAGAACGACCCGGGCAACCAATACGCGGTGCCGTACCTGTGGGGCACCAACGGCATCGGTTACAACGTCGATAAAGTCAAAGAAGTGCTGGGCGTCGACAAGATCGACTCCTGGGCCGTGCTGTTCGAGCCGGAAAACATGAAGAAGCTGGCGAAGTGCGGCGTGTCCTTCATGGACTCGGCAGATGAAATGCTGCCGGCGGTGCTCAACTACATGGGCCTGAACCCCAACAGTGAGAATCCCGAAGACTACAAGAAGGCCGAAGCGAAACTGCTGAAAGTGCGGCCTTATGTGACCTACTTCCATTCTTCCAAATACATCTCCGACCTGGCCAACGGCAACATCTGCGTGGCGGCCGGGTTCTCCGGCGATGTGTTCCAGGCCAAGGCTCGCGCAAGCGAAGCGGGCAAGGGCGTGAATATCGCCTACGCGATTCCGAAAGAAGGCGGCAACCTGTGGTTTGACGTGCTGGCGATCCCTAAGGACGCGACCAACGTCAAAGAGGCCCACGCCTTCATCAACTATTTACTGCAACCTGAGGTTATCGCTCAGGTCAGTGATTACGTCGGTTATGCCAACCCTAACCCAGGGGCGGACACACTGATGGAACAATCGATACGCACCGACGAAGCGGTTTACCCACCGCAGGCGGTTCTCGACCGGACATTTGTCAACGTCGAGCTACCCCCGAACGTGCAGCGTTTAATGACCCGTAGCTGGACCAAGGTCAAGACGGGCAAGTAAGGCTCAAATTATCCTGGGTTCGCCCGCCTCGGGCGAACTGCATTTTTTTTTCGGGAGTTTCGTAAATGGCAGTTGCCTCCGGCGCCTATAAGAAAGCCCTCGAGGGCGACCAGACACCGAAAAAGGTGCTGGTCAAAATCGACCGGGTCACGAAGAAGTTCGACGAGACGATTGCGGTGGACGATGTGTCCCTGGAAATCAAGAAAGGCGAGATCTTCGCCTTGCTCGGCGGTTCGGGTTCGGGCAAATCCACCTTGTTGCGTATGCTCGCAGGTTTTGAGCGCCCAACCGAGGGTCGCATCTACCTCGACGGTGTGGACATCACCGACATGCCGCCCTACGAGCGGCCGATCAACATGATGTTCCAGTCCTACGCCCTGTTCCCGCACATGACTGTGGCGCAGAACATCGCGTTTGGTCTGCAGCAGGACAAGATTCCCAAGTCCGAAGTCGACGCCCGCGTGACCGAGATGCTCAAACTGGTGCAGATGAGCCAGTACGCCAAGCGCAAGCCGCACCAGTTGTCCGGCGGCCAGCGTCAGCGTGTGGCCCTGGCCCGTTCCCTGGCCAAGCGCCCAAAACTGTTGCTGCTCGATGAGCCGATGGGTGCCCTCGACAAGAAACTGCGTTCGCAGATGCAACTGGAACTGGTGGAAATCATCGAGCGCGTCGGCGTGACCTGCGTCATGGTGACCCACGACCAGGAAGAGGCCATGACCATGGCCGAGCGCATCGCGATCATGCACCTGGGCTGGATCGCGCAGATCGGCAGCCCGGTCGACATCTACGAGACGCCGACCAGCCGGCTTGTGTGCGAGTTCATCGGCAACGTCAACATCTTCGACACCCAGGTGGTCGACGACGCCGAAGGCCACGCGGTGCTCCAGTGCCCGGACCTGGACCGTGACATCTATGTGGGCTACGGCATCGCCACTGCGGTGGAAGACAAGTCGGTGACCTACGCCATTCGCCCGGAAAAACTGCTGGTCACCACTGAAATGCCGACCTGCGAGCACAACTGGTCCAGCGGCAAGGTCCACGACATCGCCTACCTCGGCGGGCACTCGGTGTTCTACGTGGAGTTGCCGAGCGGCAAGCTGGTGCAGTCCTTCGTCGCCAACGCCGAACGCCGTGGCCAGCGGCCGACCTGGGGTGACCAGGTCTACGTGTGGTGGGAAGACGACAGCGGCGTGGTACTTCGCTCATGAACATGAAGAAATTCAAGCGGCGCTTGCACCGCATAATCCCCAGTGGCAAGCAGGTGGTCATCGGGATTCCCTTCCTGTGGCTGTTCCTGTTTTTCGCGCTGCCGTTTTTCATTGTCCTGAAAATCAGCTTTGCCGAAGCCGATGTGGCGATTCCGCCCTACACCGAGATCTACACCTACGTTGAGCAGAAGCTGCAACTGGTGCTCAACCTCGCCAACTACAGCTTGCTGGCGGGCGACGAGTTGTACATCGCCGCGTACCTGGGTTCGCTGAAGATGGCGTTCTTTAGCACCTTGCTGTGCCTGCTGATCGGTTACCCGATGGCCTACGCTATTGCCACCGCGCGCAAAGAGATGCAGACCGTGCTGGTGCTGCTGATCATGATGCCGACCTGGACCGCGATCCTGATCCGCGTGTATGCGTGGATGGGCATCCTTAGCAACAATGGTTTGCTCAATAGCTTCCTGATGTCCATTGGGCTGATCAACGAACCGATTCAAATCCTCAACACCAATATCGCGGTGTATATCGGCGTGGTCTATTCGTACCTGCCGTTCATGATCCTGCCGCTGTACGCCAACCTGGTGAAGCACGACCAGAGCCTGCTGGAAGCTGCCTCGGACCTCGGTTCGAGCACCTTCAACAGCTTCTGGAAGATCACCGTGCCGCTGTCCAAGAACGGCATCATCGCCGGTTGCATGCTGGTGTTTATCCCGGTAGTCGGCGAGTTCGTGATCCCGGAACTGCTCGGCGGCCCGGAAACCCTGATGATCGGTAAAGTGTTGTGGCAAGAATTCTTCAACAACCGTGACTGGCCGGTGGCTTCCGCCCTGGCGGTGGTGATGCTGGCGATCCTGATCGTGCCGATCATCCTGTTCAACCGCAGCCAAGCCAAAGAGATGGAGGGCAAGATATGAAGCGCGTCAGTTTCTCAAGCTTCATGCTGGTGGCGGGGTTGTTGTTCATCTACCTGCCGATGCTGATCCTGGTGATCTATTCGTTCAACGAATCCAAGCTGGTGACGGTGTGGGGCGGTTGGTCGATCAAGTGGTACGTGGGCCTGTTGGACAACACCCAATTGATGGGCTCGGTGGCACGCTCGCTGGAAATCGCTTGCTACACGGCCATCGCGGCCGTGGCACTGGGTACGCTGGCGGCGTTCGTGCTGACGCGCATCAGCCAGTTCAAGGGCCGCACGCTGTTTGGCGGCCTGGTGACCGCGCCGCTGGTCATGCCGGAAGTGATCACCGGTCTGTCGTTGTTGCTGCTGTTCGTGGCCATGGCGCAGATGATCGGTTGGCCCCAGGAACGTGGCATCGTCACCATCTGGATCGCCCACACCACGTTCTGTGCGGCGTATGTGGCGGTGGTGGTGTCGGCGCGTTTGCGTGAGCTGGACCTGTCGATCGAAGAAGCGGCGATGGACTTGGGTGCGCGGCCGTGGAAGGTGTTCTTCCTGATCACCATCCCGATGATCGCGCCGTCGTTGGCGGCGGGTGGGATGATGTCCTTCGCGCTGTCGCTCGATGACCTGGTACTCGCCAGCTTCGTCTCCGGCCCGGGTTCGACCACCTTGCCGATGGAAGTGTTCTCGGCCGTGCGCCTTGGGGTTAAGCCCGAGATCAACGCCGTGGCCAGCCTGATTCTGTTGGCGGTGTCGCTAGTGACCTTCCTGGTGTGGTTCTTCAGCCGTCGTGCCGAAGACCTGCGCAAGAAAGCCATCCAGCAAGCGATCGAAGAAGCCGCCGCCGATGGCTGGCAGCAGCCGGACAAGCGTCGGGCGCCTGCGCCGGTCTAACGGCCGACACCGGCTTAAAAATGTGGGAGGGGGCTTGCCCCCGATGGCGGTGGATCTGTCACAGCTTCAGTGACTGACACTCTGCTATCGGGGGCAAGTCGAATCGTCGCACCGCCCCTCCCACAGTTTTGACCGCATTCCAGGTTGATTACGCAGCCCACGGCGACTGGCGAATCACCTCGACAAAGTTCATCGGCTTGAACCCCGGCTCCTGATCCACCAGCACATCGGTCTTGACGTTGCCAAACGTGGTCTGTGGGCGATGGCGCAAGCCGTCGGCGAAGGCGCAGATGATGCACTCCTTGAACCCTTCACCGCGTGGATGCGCATGCACCACGGCTTCGCGCTGCACGGGGGTAAACGCGGCGTAGTCCATGCCCAGCACGTCCATCTCGACGCCGGCGGTGACCAGCGCCACGGTCGGGCGCAGATGTTGCGGCACACCCGGCGTCGTGTGCAGTGCGATGGACAGCCACACCTGCTCGATATCGTCATCGCTCAGCCCATACGGCGTGAGGAAGTCCGCCGCTGCGTTGGCACCGTCGACTTCGAAACGCTGGTCATCGCTGCGATGGCCTTGCACCAGGCCCAGGTCATGGAACATCGCGCCGACGTACAGCAACTCCGGGTTGTAGGCCAGTTGCTTGCGCTCACCGCTCAACGCGCCAAACAGAAACACCCGGCGCGAGTGGTGGTAGAGCAGGTCGGACTCGACGTCGCGGATATAGTCGGTGGTGGCCTTGGCCAGGGCGCTGTCCGGGATCTTGATGCCGGCGATGGTGGTGCTCATGGTCGTTCTCCGCAAGAAAGCGCCGGGGTGGCGCCGAGGAAGCCAGTCTGGTCGTGCGCCTGGGAAGGGGCTATCGCAACGAGGGTGCGATGTCGGCCAATGTGCCGCTACATCGTGCCAAGTGAAAATCGGCTAGGGTGTAGCAGGCAATATCACCCTCCAAGCCTGCGAAAATCCAAAGGTGGGAGGGGCGGTACGACGATTCGACTTGCCCCCGAGGGCGGCGGATCAGTCACTGCTTCAGTGACTGACACTCTGCTATCGGCGGCAAGTCGCACCGCCCCTCCCACAGGGGTTCTGTGTTTATCCAGTTAGGTAAAGGTGTGCCTGTTCATGAGCAAAACTGTCGCCATCCTGATCTTCCCCGGCGTCCAGTCACTGGATGTGACCGGGCCGATGGATGTGTTCTGCGAGGCGAACCGTTTTCTCGCGCCTGAAGATCACTACCAACTGGAAGTGATCGGTATCGGCCACGGCACGATGGCCTGTTCCAACGGCCTGTCGTTGCAGGCCCATCGGCATTACCGCGAAGCCTTGCAGGCGTATGACCTGTTGCTGGTAGCCGGCGGCCCACAACTGCCGTTCGAGGACTTCGGGCGTCCGTTTGATGATTGGCTGCGCGAAGCGGCAGGCAGGGCGCGGCGCTTCGGTTCGATCTGCAACGGCGCCTTCATACTCGCTCGCGCCGGTTTGCTCGACGCACGCACGGTCACCACGCACTGGGGCGATGCCGCCGACCTGGCGCGCCTGTGCCCGACCACTCGGGTCGAGGCCGACCGCCTCTACGTGCAGGACGGCAACCTCTACACCTCGGCCGGGGTCACGGCGGGGATCGACCTGTCGCTGTACCTGCTGGCCCAGGACCACGGGCCCGAAGTGGCGCTGAGCGTGGCCAAGCGCCTGGTGGTGTTCACCCAGCGCTCCGGCGGGCAGTCGCAGTTCAGTCCGTTCCTCACGCCCCACGCCGAAGCCACCTCGGCGGTGGCGCTGGTGCAGTTGTATGTGCTGGCCAACCTGACCGGCGATTTGACCATTGCGGACCTGGCCAAGGCCGCCAATATGAGTGCGCGCAACTTCTCCCGGGTGTTCGCCCGTGAAGCGCGGATCACCCCGGCGGAGTTTGTCGAGCGGGCGCGGGTGGACGCGGCGCGGGTGATGCTCGAAAGCAGCCACGCGCCGCTCAAGACCGTGGCCTATCAATGCGGGTTTCGCGATGCCCAGCACATGCGCAGTGTGTTCAACCGCCGGCTGGGGGTGACGCCACAACAGTTCCGGCTCAACTTCGCGCCGCCGGTGTAGGCACAACACCGCAGATCCAAGGTGGGAGGGGGCTTGCCCCCGATAGCGGTGGTTCAGTCATATATGCATCGACTGACACACAGCTATCGGGAGCAAACCCCCTCCCACATTTTGATCGATTTCCAAGCGATCAGCGTGCTGGCAGCAACTTCAGCGTGCCGCGCGTATTAGCCGTGACTTCCTCATCGCTGAAATGCGCCTGCTCATAGCCACCCTCGATATACGTCTCCGCCTGGTCCCCATAGTGCTTGTCGAACGGCACACCGCTTTGCCCCACCGGGTTGATGGTCAGCGCGTGGGGCACGTCTGCGAAGTCGATCAGGCGCCGGGTCGACGGGCCGTAGGTCACCGGCCATGGCGCCGGGCCGATATTGGCCGACTGGTTGTTCGGCACTTCGTGGGTGCCGGGCGCGGGGAAGGGGCCGACGTTGACGATCAGGTCCAACGGTTTCTGCGAGCCCAGCGGGTGGCCGTGGGTCAGCGTATGGGCCTTGCCCCACTGCCATTGGCCCGGGTCATCGCCGAGGGTGGCCTTGAGGTGTGCGAGGCTGTTGTCCCAGGCGAGCTTGACGGTGTCGGCGCGCTTGCCGTTCCACCAGGGTGAGTCCGGGGTTGCGGCCAGGCGTGGCAACGCGGCGTCGATCACCCGCGTGCTGAGCAGCGTCTTGAACATGCCGTCGCCCAGTTTCGGGTGGAAGGTCGCGTCGGCAAGGTTGAACAGGAACTGGTTGAACAGCGTGGCGCTGGTGGAGTCCAGCGGGTAATCGCCTTTCCAGGCCGCCAGTTGTTCCACCAGTTGCAATTGCGCCGGGTCCTTGACCACCTCGCGCAGCACCGGCAACAGCGGCGCCAACAGGCGCGGGGCGAAGGCGGTGGTGGTGCCCAGTTGCAGGGCCTGGCTGTTGTTCACCTCCCACTTCACGCTTTTGTCGCTCAACTGCGCATTCAACTGCTGGCCGCGGTCGGCCAGGTTGTAATAGCCGGGGATTTCCATGCCGCTGGGCGACACCGGCTGCGCATTGGCCGATACCACATAGCCACGCGCCGGGTTTTCTTCCTGGGGGTTGGCGCTGAACGGGTAGAAGCCCAGCTTGTCGGCCTGGGCCGTGCTGCCGTCGAGGATAAACCCGGGGTTGACGCCCGCCGGACGGATCGGCAACTGCGCCGCCGCCCACCAGCCTATATCGCCCTTGGCATTCGCCCACACGATGTTCAGGCCCGGTGCCGAGACCTTGGCTGCTGCGGCGCGGGCCTTGGCCAGGGTGTCGGCGCGGTTGAGCTGGTAGAAACCTTCGAGGATCGGGTTCTGGGTGTCGAGGAACGCCCACCACATGGCGATCGGCGTCTTGCCGGCGTTCTCGCCGAGCACGTCATTGATGATCGGGCCATGGGGCGACTGGCGCAGGGTCAAGGTGACCGGTGCCTGGCCCTTGACCGCGATCTGTTGCTCGCTGCTGCTCATGTCGACCCATTGGCCGTGGTACCAGACCTGGTTGGGGTTTTGCGGATTGACCTTCTCGGCGATCAGGTCGAGGTCGTCGTTCTGGAACATGGTCAGGCTCCAGCCGAAATCCAGGTTGTGCCCCAGGAACGCCACCGGCACCAGCGCGTTGTGATAGCCATACAGTTCAAAGCCCGGCGCCGAGAGCTGCGCCTCGTACCACACCGACGGCACCGAGAAGCGGATATGCGGGTCACCCGCCAGCAACGGCTTGCCGCTCTTGGTGCGGCTGCCGCTGACGGCCCAGGCGTTGCTGCCCTCGAACTGCGGCAAGCCGTTATCGGCCAGGGCCTGCTCGCTCAGGGATGCAATGGCGCCGAGGCGTTGCCAGTCGCTGGCGGCCAGGTTGAGCGCGCCCTTGGGTTGCCAGGCGAGGTCGAACACGTTCAGGTAGTCGCTGCCCAACTGGTCGCGTACATACGTCAGCAATGGCTCGGTACGAAACGCGGCAGCAAAGCTGTAGGCCATATACCCGGCGACGCTGATGGTGTCCTCTGCGGTGAACGGCCGCTTCGGGATGCCCAGCACATCGAACTCCATCGGGCTGGCGTGGGTGTCCTGATACTGGTTGATCCCGTCCAGATAGGCTTGCAGGGCCTTCCAGTGCGCCGACTCATGGTCCAGCTGCGCGACATAAGTGGCGGACCGTTCGCGAATGCGCAGGCTGCGGAACAGTTTGTCGGTCTCCAGCAGCTTGGGGCCGAGCACTTCGGCCAATTCGCCGCGAGCCAGGCGCCGCATGATTTCCATCTGGAACAACCGGTCCTGGGCATGCACGTAGCCCAGGGCGCGGTACAGGTCGGTCTCGTTCTCGGCGCGGATATGCGGCACGCCACGGTCGTCGTAGCGCACCGTGACCGAACCTTGCAGGTTCGCCAGCGTCACTGCGCCCTGGCGGGTGGGTTGCTTGCTGTAGACGTACCAGCCGGCGCCGACGGCAACCAGCGCCAGCAGCACCGCGAGAACCTGCAAGACGCGCTTCATGAACATTCCTTACCAAGAGTGGGGCGGCGGGCTACGAACCGGTTGGCCACGAACAATAGCAGCCCACCGCCAGGGTGTGAGTGGCATTCACCGCGCGTCCCGCTTCAAGGGCTTTGAGGATCGGCTCGATAAAGCTGTTGTTGGCGTTGCACGTCAGCCCTTCGCTGTAGGGCCCGAAATACGCGAGCTTGCCTGTGCGGTCCCAGATCGCCACGGCCGGGGTCGCCGGTATTTGATCGGCGCCGGGCAGGCTGCTGAGGATTTTCATCTGGCGCAGGTTGTCGGGCAGTTGGCCGTGGCTGCCGGGCTTTTGCAGGGCGTAGAACTCAACGCCCTGGGGCGCGTAGTGCTCGATCAACTCGCCCAGGTGTTGCTGGTTGCCGACGTTGCACGGGCAGGCCGGGTCCCAGAAATGCACGAGACGGATCGGGCCGGGGCCGGCGAGGTCGTCGGGCAGGCGCAGGGCGTCGCCGGAAAACACCGCCGTGTGTTCGTTGAAGGTGCGCAGGTAGCGTCCCTGGAACCAGTCATACGCGGCCCATAACACGCCGGCGCAGAGCAGCAGCACCAGGCTGGCGAACAGGGTGGTGCGGTAGGGTTGTCGCATTCAGATCAATCCTCGAAGGACGCGTAGCTTGCCATGCTTGCCCCGACAGATGAATATCGCAGCTCGATATTCCTCTGCGCAGCGCGTGAAGCCCCCAAGTCTGGAACCTCTTATGCCCGTTACCTTTGACCCCGATCATCTGCGCGACAGCTTGCGGCCCCTGGTGGATGCGCAGCCGCTCAGCGCCGAGGCGCGGGTCTACCAGCGTTTCTACGGGCTGGACCTGAGCGCGCGCAAGGTGCCGGCGGTGAGCCGTCTTGGCCGCTTCGGGGTCGATGGCTTCGAGGTGGTCGCCCAAGTGTGGTGGCCGCCCGTGCCGGTGGCGACGATGTTTATGTTCCACGGGTTCTACGACCATATGGGGCTGTACCGCCACGTGGTCGACTGGGCGCTGGACCAGGGGTTTGTGGTGATCGCCTGCGACCTGCCGGGGCATGGCTTGTCCAGCGGGGTGCGGGCCAGCATCGATGATTTTGCGGTGTACCAGGACGTGGTGCAGGCGCTGTTCGCCCAGGCCGAATCGCTGCACCTGCCCCGGCCCTGGCACCTGTTCGGGCAAAGCACCGGCGGCGCGGTGGTGGTGGATCACTTGCTCAACCATGGCGTCGACAGCCCGGCCCAGGGTAAGACTTTTCTGCTTTCACCCTTGGTGCGCCCGCGTGGGTGGGGCTGGTCGCAGGTCAGCTATTACCTGCTGCGGCCGTTCGTCAAAGGCATCGCCCGGCGGTTCAGCGAAAACACCAATGACCCGGCCTTCAAGCCGTTCCTCGAAGCCGACCCCTTGCAGCCGCGCCAACTGCCGACCGCCTGGGTCGGGGCACTGGCGCGCTGGATCAAGCAAATCGAAGCCGCACCGCGCAGCCCGCGGCGGCCGCTGATTGTGCAGGGCGAAGAGGATATGACGGTGGATTGGCAGCACAACCTGAAGATGCTGCGGGGCAAGTTCGATCAGCCTGAGGTGTTGATGCTCAAGCGTGGCCGGCATCACTTGGCCAATGAGATTCCCGAGATTCGCAATGAGTACTTCAAGTACCTCACCGACCACCTGAAATAACGCGGTGAAAATGTGGGAGGGGGCTTGCCCCCGATAGCAGGGTGTCAGTCAGCACATCTGATACTGACCCACCGCCATCGGGGGCAAGCCCCCTCCCACATTTTTCTTACGGCGCCAGGCTTGAGGTGCTTTGACCGACCGCCAAGCCTGCGCGTACCGCTGCCAGTGCCGCCTGGTAATACGCTTTACCCTGCGGCGACTCGGCAAACGTAGCGAACTCTTCCAGCTCCGGGTCGGACAAATCCCGATAGACGTACAGCAGCGTGTTGTTCAGGTCATTGCCGATCTGTTGCATCAGCCGCTCGCGTTGCCCATCCAACATGCCCTGGGCCTGGCCGCCGCCCAACAGGCCGGGGATCATCTGGCTCAAGCTGTCGGCCGCCACGCCGGCGATCGCCAGGCTGACTTCGGCGCCGGCTTCACGGGCAGGCAGGGCCTGGGCCAGGTGGCCGATGATCAGGCTGCGGGTGGCGTCGGCTTCGATGTGCGGCAGGCCTTGGGCATTTTTTGCCAACTGGTCGCGGCGGGTGGCGAGCAATTCGGCGGCGACAACCTTGCGCCCCAGCGGCGATTGAAAAAACGCCAGGGCTGGCGCTGGGTCCGCCAGGCGCTTGCGCAACTGGGCTTCGGCGCGCCGGTCCATGGCCTGGGCGGCGAAGCGCTTATTGCTGTTGTCGACCAGCGCCTGGTACACCGCCGGCGGCAGGCTATTGCGGTAGCGTTGCTGGGCGGCACTGAGGGCGTCATTGAAATGCGCACGTTGTTCGGCCCAGCCGGCGACCTTGTACAACAGGTCATGGCCGTCTGCCCAGGCGGGCAAAACGCAGAACATCAGCAAGGAAAAAAACAAACGACGCATATGGACTCCTGTCAGTCGGCCACTATTGTCCGTGTCGGGCGTAGGATTTGTCGAGAAATCCTATCAGTCACCTGACTAAAGTGCGTTCAGACGCTCAACGGCCCTGTTGGATTCACAGGCGTATGGATACTATGCGCGCCATGCAAATACCCCTCGATCACCCATTGCTGCAACGCATTGTCGACGACCTGGCCGAAAAGGGCTGGTCGCAGCAGAACGGCTTCCTGCCCCAGGCTCTGACCCTGGAACTGGCGGCTGAGTGCCGTAAACGTGCGGTTGAAGGTGAACTGGCACCGGCGGCGGTCGGGCGCGGGCCGGCCCAGGAGATTCGCGAGGGCATACGCGGCGACCATATCCAGTGGTTAGAGGAGGGCGACTCCGCCGTCTGTGACCGCTATATGGCGGTATTGGATAGCTTGCGCCTGGCGATAAACCGCAGCTTGTTCCTCGGCCTGGAAGATTTTGAAGGCCACTTCGCGATGTACCCGCCGGGGGCGTTTTACCTCAGGCACCTGGACCGGTTTCGCGACGATGACCGGCGCTCGGTCTCGGCGGTGATCTACCTGAACGACGAGTGGCTGGCGGAGCAGGGCGGCCAGTTGCGCATGTACCTCAAGGACGGCGTCGAACATGACGTGGTGCCCAGCGGCGGTTGCCTGGTGGTGTTCCTGTCTGGAGAAGTTCCCCACGAAGTCCTGCCCGCCACCCGCGAGCGCCTGTCGCTGACCGGCTGGTTTCGCCGGCGCGGCAACGAGCCGTTTTAAGCATGCAAAAAATTCTCGTCAGCCGCTGCCTGCTCGGGCACAAGGTGCGCTACGACGGCGGCGCCAGCGGGCCGTTCGATCAACTGGCGGCGTGGCAGGCCGAAGGCCGTGTGGTTGCGATTTGCCCGGAAGTGTCGGGCGGTTTGCCCACGCCCAGGCCTTCCGCCGAGATTCCAGGCGGGCAGGGCATCGACGTGTGGGAGGGCCGCGCCCAGGTGCTGACCGCTGCGGGCGAGGACTTCAGCGCCGCCTTCCTCGACGGCGCCCGCCAGGCGTTGGTGCTGGTGCAGCGCCACCAGATCCAGATCGCCGTGCTCAAGGCCAATAGCCCGTCCTGCGGCAATGTGCTGACCTATGACGGTAGCTTCAGCGGCGTGAAGGTGAGCGGCGAGGGCGTCACGGCGGCGCTGCTCAAGCGCCATGGAGTGTTGGTGTTCAGTGAGCTGGAGTTGCTTGAGGCGGCACAAGCCCTGGCCCACATTTGATCTACTGCGCCTTGACTGCCGCTGTGTCGCCTTCGAACCATTTCTGCGCCAGCGCCTTCAACCGTCCATCGGCCTTCACCCGTTGCAGCGCCTTGTCCAGGCTCGCCTTGAACGCCGGGTTGCCCTTCTGGAACGCAATGGCCAACTCCGGTTTGTCGCGATAAGGCTCACTGAAATCGAACCGATCCTGCAACTCGGCAGTCATAGCGATATGATTGATGGCCACGTCGTACTTGCCAGTTGCCACGCCGGGCAGCAGGTCGCTGTCATCGGTGGTGATAAACGAGGGGCGCACATCCATCTCTTTGGCCAGTTGTTCACCGAGTTCAACTTCAAAACCGCTGAGTTTCTCACCGTCCTTGAAGTTGTAGGGCGGGGTGTTGGCCTCCAGGGCGATGCGCAGCTCACCGCGATCAAACACATCATCGATCAGTTCGGCGTGAGCCAAGGGGCTCATCAGGGGAAGCAGCAGTAACAGGCCAGGCGAAAAGCGCATGGTCACTCCTAAAGAATTCGAATGTGCGAGGCGTGGTTCAGCATCGCTTTGTTATGGTGTTGAGTGCCTTGGACAGCAATTTGTCGCTAAGTTGTCATAACCCTACAAATTTCATAGAGAAGTGGAGAAGCGAATGAAAGCCCTTTTGTCTCGTGCAACGATTGCCAGCGTGCTGCTGGGTGCTTCGATGTTGGTGACTGCCGCAGACGGCATCCCGCGCAGCGCGCCACCTGAAGGTGCAAAAGTGTTTATCGTTTCGCCGAAAGACGGCGCCACCGTCGATAAAACCTTCACCGTCAAATTCGGCATGGAAGGCCTGAAGCTGGCTCCGGCCACCGAACAGGCCCCAGGCACCGGCCACCATCACCTGCTGGTCGACCAGAAAGCGCTGCCGGACGCCAGCGTGCCGATCCCGGCCACTGACACCGTGATCCACTACGGTAAGGCCCAGACCGAAACCGAACTGACCCTCACCCCTGGCAAGCACACCTTGCAACTGGTCGCCGGCGACAAGTTGCACATGCAGTTCAACCCGACTGTAGCCTCGAAAGTGATCACGGTTAACGTCAAGTAAGATTTGTTCAGACAAAAAAAGGGAGACCCCTGTGGGTCTCCCATTTTTTGTACGGCGTTTGAAGCCTTAGAACAACACGCGGCAACGAATCGTGCCGTTGATGTGCTGCAGCTTCTGTTGTGCCAGGTCCGAGTACTCGGCGTCGACGTCGATTACCACGTAGCCGACCTTCTCGTTGGTCTGCAGGAACTGACCGGAGATGTTGATGCCGTTTTCTGCGAAGACCTTGTTGATCTCCATCATCACACCCGGGATGTTCTGGTGGATGTGCAGCAGGCGGTGCTTGCCAGGGTGAGCCGGCAGGGCCACTTCCGGGAAGTTGACCGAGGACACCGACGTACCGTTGTCGCTGTACTTGACCAGTTTTTCCGAGACTTCCAGGCCAATGTTGGCCTGGGCTTCAGCGGTGGAGCCGCCGATGTGCGGGGTCAGGATCACGTTGTCCAGGCCACGCAGCGGGCTTTCGAAGATGTCGTCGTTGGAGCGTGGCTCCACCGGGAACACGTCGATGGCGGCGCCGATCAGGTGTTTGTCCTTGATCGCGTCAGCCAGGGCGTCTAGCTCGACCACGGTGCCGCGTGCAGCGTTGATCAGGATGCCGCCTTTCTTGATCGAGCGGATTTCCTTCTCGCCGATCATCCACTGGGTTTCAGCGGTTTCCGGCACGTGCAGGGTGACGATGTCGGACATGCCCAGCAGCTCGGTCAGGCTCGACACTTGCGTGGCGTTACCCAGTGGCAGCTTGGTCAGGGTGTCGTAGAAGAACACCTGCATGCCCAGGCTTTCGGCCAGGACCGACAGTTGAGTGCCGATCGAGCCGTAACCGACGATACCCAGCTTCTTGCCGCGGATTTCGAAGGAGTTGGCTGCGCTCTTGATCCAGCCGCCACGGTGGCAGGAGGCGTTTTTCTCCGGAATACCGCGCAGCAGCAGGATGGCCTCGGCCAGCACCAGTTCCGCAACGGAACGGGTGTTGGAGTACGGTGCGTTGAACACCGCGATGCCGCGCTCGCGCGCCGCATTAAGGTCGACCTGGTTGGTGCCGATGCAGAAACAGCCGACCGCCACGAGTTTCTTGGCGTGATCGAAGACCTCTTCGGTCAGCTGAGTGCGGGAGCGAATGCCGATAAAGTGCGCGTCGGCGATCTTTTCCTTGAGCTGGGCTTCCGGCAGAGAGCTGGTGATGTACTCAATGCTGGTATACCCGGCGGCCTTCAGAACCTCGACGGCCGATGGGTGGACGCCTTCCAGAAGAAGGAACTTGATCTTGCTCTTATCGAGAGAAGTCTTGCTCATCTGCGTAAACCTGTATCCCGGAGAAAAATGGCAGGGAATCGAGCAGCGCAAGCTGACCCGGACGGCAGGAAAGCCGTCACCGCAGAACGCCCTTGGGCTCTGTCCTGCGGGGGCGGTATGCTAGCATATGCGCCCCGCTAAACACCTATTCCTGCGACGTGAAGCGTTCTCAGGATGACCATGAATTGTTCGAGAGTTCTGTCGATGACCCATCCTGCCCTGATTGATGAGCTAAAGACCCTGGTTGAGCCCGGCAAAGTGCTGACCGACGCCGACTCCCTGGAGGCTTACGGCAAGGATTGGACCAAGCACTTCGCGCCGGCCCCGACTGCCATCGTGTTCCCCAAGACGACTGAGCAAGTGCAGGCCATCGTGCGCTGGGCCAATGAGCGCAAGGTCGCGCTGGTGCCGTCCGGTGGGCGTACCGGCCTGTCGGCCGCTGCCGTTGCGGCCAATGGTGAAGTGGTCGTCTCGTTCGACTATATGAACCAGATCCTGGACGTGAACCTCACCGACCGCACCGCCAAGTGCCAGCCGGGCGTGGTCACCAAGCAATTGCAGAACGCCGCCGAAGAGCACGGCCTGTACTACCCGGTGGACTTCGCTTCGTCCGGTTCGAGCCAGATTGGCGGCAATATCGGCACCAATGCCGGCGGGATCAAGGTAATTCGCTACGGCATGACCCGTAACTGGGTCGCCGGCATGAAGGTCGTCACCGGCAAAGGCGACGTGCTGGAACTGAACCGCGACCTGATCAAGAACGCCACCGGCTACGACATGCGCCAGTTGTTCATTGGCGCCGAAGGCACCCTGGGTTTTGTCGTGGAAGCCACCATGCGCCTGGACCGTGCGCCGAAAAACCTCACCGCCATGGTGCTCGGCACCACCGACTTCGACTCGATCATGCCGGTGCTGCACGCGTTCCAGAGCAAGCTGGACCTGACCGCTTTCGAGTTTTTCTCCGACAAGGCCCTGGCCAAAGTCCTCGGCCGTGGTGACGTGCCGGCGCCGTTCGAGACCGAATGCCCGTTCTACGCACTGCTGGAATTCGAAGCCACCACCGAAGACGTCGCCAACCACGCCCTGGAAACCTTCGAGCACTGCGTCGAGCAGGGCTGGGTGCTGGACGGCGTGATGAGCCAGAGCGAAACCCAACTGCACAACCTGTGGAAGCTGCGCGAGTACATCTCCGAGACCATTTCCCACTGGACGCCGTACAAGAACGACATTTCGGTAACGGTATCGAAAGTACCGGCATTCTTGAAGGAAATTGACGCGATCGTCGGCGAACACTACCCCGACTTCGAAATCGTCTGGTTCGGCCATATCGGCGACGGCAACCTGCACCTGAACATCCTCAAGCCGGAAAACCTGAGCAAGGACGAGTTCTTCGCCAAGTGCGCCACCGTGAACAAGTGGGTGTTCGAGACCGTCGCGAAGTACAACGGCTCGATCTCCGCCGAGCACGGTGTGGGCATGACCAAGCGCGATTACCTGACCTATAGCCGCTCGCCGGTTGAAATCGAATACATGAAGGCAGTCAAAGCGGTGTTCGACCCGAACGGGATCATGAACCCCGGCAAGATCTTCGCTGTTTAACCGCCCCTGAAGGAGTCGTTCCATGAGCTACCAGCACAAGTATGTCGACGGCACCAACATCCACTTCCCTATGGGCAAAGTGGTGTGTATCGGGCGTAACTACGCCGAACATGCCAAGGAACTGGATAACCCGGTACCGACCGAACCGTTGCTGTTCATCAAGCCGGGAAGCTGCGTTGTGGCGCTGGAAGGCGGTTTCAGCATTCCGACCGAACGCGGTTCGGTGCATTACGAAGCGGAAATCGCGGTGCTGATCGGCAAACCCCTGTCGACCAAGCCCAGCCGCGAAGAAGTACTCGACGCCATCTCCGGCTTCGCCCCGGCCCTCGACCTGACCCTGCGCGACAAGCAGGCCGAGTTGAAAGCCAAGGGCTTGCCGTGGGAAATCGCCAAGTCCTTTGACGGCGCGGCGGTGATCGCGCCGTTCGTGGTCGGCAGCACCTTCCCTGACCTGACCGATATCGGCATTCGCCTGACCATCAACGGCGAAGTGCGCCAGGATGGCAACAGTGCGGTCATGCTCAACCCGATCATCCCGATGATCCAGTACATGGCCGGCTGCTTCTCGCTGCAAGCCGGGGATGTGATCCTCACCGGCACCCCAGCCGGCGTGGGTCCGCTGAATGTCGGTGACGAGCTGGTGCTGGAATTGTCCGGTGTGAACCGTTTCGAAAGCAGCGTTCGCTAACTTCAGCAGCACCCTGTGGCGAGGGCGCTTGCTCCCGCTGGGCCGCGAAGCGGCCCTGAAAATGGGACTGCTAAGCAGTCCAGCGGGAGCTAGCGCCCTCGCCACAGGTCCCTCGCTAGTCTCGGTTGTTTGCATATTTTTCACACCCCATCCGGATAATCTTCCGCCTCCTAAGCGCGGGGCGGTTATTCCTGTGCTATCACCTAATGCTGACTTCCCGGAAAAAGCGCCCAATGGCCGTGTCCCTGCCTACCTTGACCCCCAAGCCACGCTCTCGTTTTGCTCTGCGCTGGTATTCCTGGCTGTTTCTGGCCGGGGCGATTGTGTACGGCATTGCCTGGGCCATGCATTGGGACGACCGCGGTGTGTTGTGGGTAGTCGAGCGTTTTGAAAGCCCGGCCAAACGCCAATCGAGCGTGTGGCTCCCGGATTACCGTGCCGTCATCGACGCCAAGCTGCTGCCCGGTATGGAGAAGGACGAGGCCTCGGACCTGTCCTACAACCCACAGACGAAAACCCTGTTTTCTGTCATGGGCAAAAATGCATTCCTCGTCGAGTTGACCCTGCAAGGCGATGTGCTGCGCAAGATGCCCCTTAACGGTTGGAGCAACCCGGAAGGTGTGACGGTGATGGAAAACGGCCTGATGGCCGTGGTCGATGAGCGCCAGCACAGCCTGACCATCGTCAAAGTCGACGCCGGCACCACGGCGTTGAACAAGGCCGACTTCCCGAGTTACGACCTGGGCCCGTCCAAAAACCAGAACAAAGCCTTTGAAGGCGTCACCTGGGACAAGCGCAACCAGCAGTTCGTGCTGGGCGAAGAACGCCCGCCGGCGCTGTTCACCTGGAAAAGCGACGGCAGCCAGACCCTGGTCGGTGACAAGCAAAAGCTCGCCAATACCAAGCTGGACATGCGCAACCTCTCGGCCCTGGCCATCGACCCGCGCACCGGGCACCTGCTGGTGCTGTCGGCCGACTCCCACCTGCTGCTGGAACTGGATGAAAAGGGCGAGCAAGTCAGCTTCATGACCTTGCTCGGTGGCTTCAACGGCCTCAAGAACACGATCCCCCGTGCCGAAGGCGTGACCCTGGACGAGCGCGGCAACCTGTACATGGTCAGTGAGCCGAACCTGTTCTATCGTTTCGAAAAACAGCCATAACAGACCGATAACGTCGGATACGTTTCTATCTGCGGCATACGCCACACACCGGGCGCGTTTAAGTTTAGATTCAGATGGGCGTGATATTTATTCGCCACTTTTGACTTTGAGCCCGCCCGATGCGTCGACTAGCCCG
Organism: Pseudomonas sp. D3; assembly: GCF_029320995.1. Classification (NCBI taxonomy): domain Bacteria; kingdom Pseudomonadati; phylum Pseudomonadota; class Gammaproteobacteria; order Pseudomonadales; family Pseudomonadaceae; genus Pseudomonas; species Pseudomonas sp. D3. The sequence goes on along the minus strand of NZ_CP119772.1, from coordinate 6,218,459 downwards.
CCCCAAGCCTGCTTTTTTCATACTGGTGCTGATCGCCTTGATCGGCGTGGGCGTTGTCGCGCAACAGTTTCGCCTGTTCGAACGTGCCTGGTTCAACTGGCAGGCGTGGGGCCAGCCTGCCGACGAACGCTCCATTGGCCTGGCGGATTACCGGGTTAGCGTGGAGGGCCAGGTGATCGAAGGGCTGGATGATGACGTTTCCGCGCTGACCTACGACCCGGTGCGTAAAAGCCTGTTTACCGTCACCAACAAAAACGCCGAGCTGGTCGAGTTGTCCCTTGAAGGCAAGATCCTGCGACGGATTCCCCTGGTCGGCTTCGGTGACGCCGAGGCTGTGGAATTCATCAGCGACAACATCTACGTCATCAGCGATGAACGCCAACAGCGCCTGATCAAGGTGCATGTGGATGACAATACCCAATTCCTCGACGCCGCCGATGCGGAGCAGATGACCCTGGGTGTCCATGTGGAGGGCAACAAGGGTTTTGAAGGCCTTGCCTACGACTCGGTGGGCAAGCGCCTGTTCGTGGCGAAGGAGCGCGACCCGATGGTGATCTACGAGGTCCACGGCTTTCCCCATTTCAAACCGGAAAAAACCTACTCGGTCCACGTCATCAACAACCCCAAGCGCGATGCCGGGCTGTTCGTGCGCGACCTGTCGAGCCTGCAATACGACGAGCGCAGCGGGCATTTACTGGCGCTGTCGGATGAGTCGTTCCTGGTGTTGGAACTGGATATCGACGGTCGCCCGCTGAGCAGTCTGTCCCTGATGGGCGGGCGCCATGGCCTGAGCAGGCGTGTGCCTCAGGCCGAAGGGATCGCCATGGATGACGAGGGTACGTTGTACCTGGTCAGCGAGCCGAACCTGTTCTACGTATTCAAGAAACCAAAATCCTGAAAACACCGCCGACCCCATCTGGGAGGGGGCTTGCTCCCGATAGCGGTGGTTCAGTCAAGTAGACGTCGACTGACACACTGCTATCGGGAGCAAGCCCCTCCCACATTTGGCTGTGCATCAAGCCTTGAGGGTTTTCACGCCTTCAGCTGTGCCCAGCAGCAACACGTCAGCCGGGCGCGCGGCGAACAGGCCGTTGGTGACCACGCCGACGATGGCGTTGATCTGGGTTTCAAGCTCCACCGGGTTGGTGATCTGCATGTTGTACACGTCGAGGATGATGTTGCCGTTGTCGGTCAGCACGCCTTCGCGGTACACCGGGTCGCCGCCCAGTTTCACCAGTTCGCGGGCCACGTGGCTACGGGCCATCGGGATCACTTCCACCGGCAGCGGGAAGGCGCCGAGTACTGGCACCAACTTGCTGGCGTCCGCGATGCAGATAAAAGTCTTGGCCACGGCCGCGACAATCTTCTCGCGGGTCAGGGCGGCGCCACCGCCTTTGATCAGGTTCAGGTGTTCGTCGCTTTCATCGGCGCCGTCGACGTAGAACTCCAGGTCGCTCACGGTATTGAGCTCGTACACCGGAATGCCATGGCCCTTGAGGCGCGCGGCGGTGGCTTCGGAGCTGGCCACTGCGCCGTCGAATGCGCCCTTGTGCTTGGCCAACGCATCGATGAAGCAGTTGGCGGTGGAGCCGGTGCCGACGCCGACGATGCTCTTGTCATCGAGTTTAGGAAGGATTAAATCGACGGCGGCCTGGGCTACTGCCTGTTTGAGTTGATCCTGGGTCATGCGGGCTCCGGAACGGGCGGGGGAGTAGAGAGGGGCGCGAGTATAACCCATCAAAACCTTTGGATTCGTGTGGTCGCCCGGCCGAACGCTGAGTTAGACTCGTTGGCCCTGCCCAATCCGCCCAGTGATGCCTGCCGATGCTTGAACAGTACGTCAAAAAGATCCTCACCTCGCGCGTTTATGACGTTGCCGTAGAAACCCCATTGCAGCCCGCCCGCCAGCTCTCCGAGCGGCTGGGCAACAAGGTCTTGCTCAAGCGGGAAGACTTGCAGCCGGTGTTCTCGTTCAAGATTCGCGGTGCGTATAACAAGCTGACCCAGTTGACGGCGCAAGAGCGCGCGTGCGGCGTGGTCACCGCTTCGGCGGGCAACCATGCCCAGGGCCTGGCCCTGGCGGCCAAGGTGCTGGGGGTCAAGGCCACTATCGTGATGCCCAAGACTACTCCGGAGATCAAGGTCGAAGGCGTGCGTTCCCGTGGTGGCAAAGTGGTGCTGCACGGTGATTCTTTCCCGGAAGCCCTGGCCTATTCGCTGAAACTGGTCGACGAAAAAGGCTACGTCTACATTCACCCCTACGATGATCCGCACACCATTGCCGGGCAGGGCACCGTGGCGATGGAGATCCTGCGCCAGCATCCCGGGCCGCTGGACGCGATTTTCGTGCCGGTCGGCGGCGGCGGGCTGATCGCCGGCATCGCAGCCTATGTGAAATACCTGCGCCCTGAGATCAAGATCATCGGTGTCGAGCCGGACGATTCCAACTGCCTGCAGGCCGCCATGGCCGCTGGCGAGCGCGTGGTGCTGCCGACCGTGGGCATTTTTGCCGATGGCGTGGCGGTCGCGCAGATCGGCCAGTACACCTTCGACATCTGCAAGGACTATGTGGATGAAGTGATCACCGTCAGCACCGATGAAATCTGTGCGGCGATCAAGGACATCTATGACGACACCCGCTCCATCACCGAGCCGGCAGGCGCCTTGGGTGTGGCGGGCATCAAGAAATACGTCGAAACCCGTGGCGTTACCGGGCAAACCCTAGTGGCCATCGACTCGGGCGCCAACGTCAACTTCGACCGTCTGCGCCATGTGGCCGAGCGCGCCGAGCTGGGTGAAGGGCGCGAAGCCATCATCGCCGTGACCATCCCCGAGAAGCCGGGCAGCTTCAAGGCGTTCTGCGAGGCCGTGGGCAAGCGCCAGATCACCGAATTCAACTACCGCTACCACTCCGGCCGGGAGGCGCACATTTTCGTTGGCGTGCAGACCCATCCGGAAAACGATCCGCGCAGCGCGTTGATCGCCAGCCTGACCAGCCAGGGTTTCCCGGTGCTGGACCTGACCGAGAACGAACTGGCCAAGTTGCACATCCGCCACATGGTCGGCGGGCACGCGGCGAAGGTCAGCGATGAAGTGGTGTTTCGCTTCGAATTCCCGGAGCGGCCAGGCGCCTTGTTCAACTTTCTTAACAAATTAGGCGGGCGCTGGAACATCTCGATGTTCCACTATCGCAACCACGGCGCAGCCGACGGCCGTGTGGTCGCCGGGCTGCAGGTTCCGGCGGACGAGCGTCATCTGGTGTCGGCAGCCCTTGAAGCCATTGGCTACCCGTACTGGGATGAAAGCGATAACCCGGCTTACAAACTGTTCCTCGGTTGAGCGACTACGCTGATTGGGCGGCCTTTAAGGAAGACGACACATGGAAACCCTGACCACCCTCAAAGTTATCCACATGGCGGCCACTGTATTGTTGCTGCTCAGTGGCCTCGGCCTGGCGCTGCTGGCCTGGCGCAAACGCAGCGCCGGCCCGGCGATCACCGTGCAGCGCCCGTGGGTGTTCGTGTGGTTGTTGATGGGGATCTGCCTGATCAGCATGCCGTTTACCGGCTGGTGGCTGGTGCATCTGGTCGGTTGGCCGCTGGGGCAAACCTGGATTCTGGGCTCCAGCCTGCTCTACACCGTTGCGGCGCTGTGCTGGTTCTGGCTGGTGGCGCGGCTCAATCGCCTGCGCAAGGGCGAGGGCGGTAGCCTGAATTTCACCTTGGTACTGGCGGTGGTCAGCCTGGTGGGGTTTGTGGCGATTGCGGGGCTCATGGGCGCCAAGCCGGTTTAAGGCGTTACGCCGAGTTGTCTGCATCCGGGGCAAGCCCCCTCCCACCTTAACCGCATTTCAACGGATGTACGCGGTTACATGTGGGAGGGGGCTTGCCCCCGATAGGGCCATCAGCCACGCAGCGTAATCACCGGCCAGCCGCGCTTCTCGGCCTCAGCCCGCAGATTCGGATCCGGATCTACCGCGACCGCATGCGTCACCTGCTCCAACAGCGACAAGTCATTCATCGAATCGCTGTAGAAGTAGCTGCCTTCCAGGCTATGCCCGGTTTCTTCCAGCCAGCGGTTCAGGCGCGTTACCTTGCCCTCGCGAAAGCACGGCACATCCGTACTGCGCCCGGTGTAGCGGCCGTTTTCCATCTCGCATTCGGTGGCGATCAGGGCGTCCACGCCCAGGCGTGCGGCAATTGGCGCGGTGACGAAGCGGTTGGTCGCGGTGATGATCACCAGCTTGTCGCCGGCGGCGCGGTGCTTGGCCAGCAGTTCCGCGGCCTGCGGCAGCATGATCGGCTCGATACAGTCGCGCATGTAGTCGTTGTGCCATGCGTCCAGTTGGGCCATCTCGGTGCGGCCGAGGATTTCCAGGCAAAAATTCAGGTAGGCCGCGTTATCCAGCCGGCCGGCCAGGTAGTCTTGGTAGAACTCGTCGTTGCGAGCCTTGTAGGCCACCGGGTCGAGAATCCCGCGTTCACAGAGGTAATCCCCCCAGGCGTGATCGCTGTCACCCCCAAGAAGCGTGTTGTCCAAGTCGAATAAAGCCAGGCGCATTACAGTTACCCGCTGAAAAGTCTGTAAAAAGGCGTCCAGAATACGGTCTTTTCACAAGAGTGCACATAAGCTAAGAAGCCTCGTTGCCGCTGGAACAACCTTTGTGGAACAATGCGACGACATGCGTTTGCGAGGTTGTTGCCGTGATCGACCCCGATGGTTTCCGTCCTAATGTCGGGATTATTCTTACGAATGATTCTGGACAGGTCCTATGGGCTCGCCGAATCAACCAAGACGCCTGGCAGTTTCCTCAAGGTGGAATCAACCCTGACGAAACCCCTGAAGACGCCTTGTACCGCGAGTTGAACGAAGAAGTCGGACTTGAGCGCGAAGATGTACAAATTCTGGCCTGTACCCGTGGCTGGTTGCGTTATCGTTTGCCGCAACGCCTGGTGCGTACCCACAGCCAACCGCTGTGTATCGGCCAGAAGCAGAAATGGTTTCTCCTGCGCCTGATCTCCAACGAGCAGCGGGTGCGGATGGATTTGACCGGTAAACCGGAGTTCGATGGCTGGCGCTGGGTCAGTTATTGGTATCCGCTGGGCCAGGTGGTGACATTCAAGCGCGAAGTTTATCGTCGCGCTCTCAAAGAGCTTGCCCCGCGCCTTTTAACGCGCGACTGACGACGGAGTTCGACCCCGAGCCATGCTCAATACGCTGCGCAAGATCGTCCAGGAAGTTAACTCCGCCAAGGATCTCAAGGCGGCGTTGGGGATTATTGTGTTGCGCGTCAAGGAAGCCATGGGCAGCCAGGTCTGCTCGGTTTACCTGCTGGACCCCGAGACCAACCGTTTTGTGCTGATGGCGACCGAGGGCTTGAACAAGCGCTCCATCGGCAAGGTCAGCATGGCGCCCAATGAAGGTCTGGTGGGCTTGGTAGGGACGCGTGAAGAACCCCTGAACCTTGAAAACGCGGCTGATCACCCGCGTTATCGCTATTTTGCCGAAACCGGCGAAGAGCGCTACGCCTCGTTCCTGGGCGCACCGATCATTCACCACCGCCGCGTTGTCGGCGTGTTGGTCATCCAGCAGAAAGAGCGGCGCCAGTTCGACGAAGGTGAAGAAGCCTTCCTCGTGACCATGAGCGCGCAATTGGCCGGGGTTATCGCCCACGCTGAAGCCACCGGCTCGATTCGCGGCCTGGGGCGCCAGGGCAAGGGCATCCAGGAAGCCAAGTTCGTCGGCGTACCGGGTTCGCCGGGTGCTGCCGTCGGTACGGCCGTCGTCATGTTGCCGCCGGCCGACCTCGATGTGGTGCCGGACAAGACGGTCAGCGACATCGACGCCGAAATCAAACTGTTCAAGACCGCCCTGGAAGGCGTGCGCGCCGACATGCGCAACCTGTCGAACAAGCTCGCCACCCAACTGCGCCCCGAAGAGCGAGCGCTGTTCGAGGTGTACCAGATGATGCTGGATGACGCGTCGCTGGGTAACGAAGTCAAGACCGTGATCAAGACCGGCCAGTGGGCCCAGGGTGCGCTGCGCCAGGTGGTTTCCGATCACGTCAACCGTTTCGAATTGATGGACGACGCCTACCTGCGTGAGCGGGCCTCGGATGTGCGTGACCTCGGTCGCCGTCTGCTCGCCTACTTGCAGGAAGACCGCTCCACCAACCTGGTCTACCCCGACAACACCATCCTGATCAGTGAAGAACTGACCGCCACCATGCTCGGTGAAGTGCCGGAAGGCAAACTGGTGGGCCTGATCTCGGTGCTCGGTTCGGGCAACTCCCACGTCGCTATCCTGGCCCGGGCCATGGGTATTCCGACGGTGATGGGCCTGGTGGACCTGCCGTACTCCAAGGTCGACGGCATCGCCATGATCGTCGACGGCAACCGTGGCGAGGTGTTTACCAACCCCAGCGAAGTGCTGCGCAAGCAATACGCCGAGGTGGTGGAAGAAGAACGCCAGCTGTCCCAGGGCCTCGACGCCCTGCGCGAACTGCCCTGCGTGACCCTCGACGGGCATCGCGTGCCGTTGTTGGTCAACACCGGCCTGCTCGCCGATGTGGCCCGTGCGCAACAACGCGGCGCCGAAGGTGTCGGGCTGTACCGCACCGAAGTGCCGTTCATGATCAACCAGCGTTTTCCGAGTGAGAAGGAGCAGCTGGCGATTTATCGCGAGCAACTGTCCGCCTTCCATCCGTTGCCGGTGACGATGCGCAGCCTGGACATTGGCGGCGATAAGTCACTGTCGTATTTCCCGATCAAGGAAGACAACCCCTTCCTCGGCTGGCGCGGCATTCGTGTGACCCTCGACCACCCGGAAATTTTCCTCGTACAAACCCGCGCCATGCTCAAGGCCAGCGAAGGCCTGAACAACCTGCGCATCCTGCTGCCGATGATCTCCGGCACCCATGAGCTGGAAGAAGCCCTACACCTGATCCACCGCGCCTGGGGTGAAGTGCGCGACGAAGGCGCCGACGTACCGATGCCGCCGATCGGCGTAATGATCGAAATCCCGGCAGCGGTGTACCAGGCCAAGGAACTGGCGCGGCAGGTGGACTTCCTGTCGGTGGGCTCCAACGACCTGACCCAATACCTGCTGGCCGTGGACCGCAACAACCCACGGGTGGCCGACCTCTACGACTACCTGCACCCGGCGGTGCTGCAAGCGCTGCAACATGTGGTGCGCGACGCCCATGCCGAAGGCAAACCGGTGAGCATCTGCGGTGAAATGGCCGGCGACCCGGCGGCGGCGGTACTGCTGATGGCGATGGGCTTTGACAGCCTGTCGATGAACGCCACCAACTTGCCGAAGGTGAAGTGGCTGCTGCGCCAGGTCAACCTGAGCATGGCCAAGGAACTGCTGGCCGAGCTGATGACCATCGACAACCCGCAAGTTATCCACAGCTCGCTGCAACTGGCGCTGAAGAACCTCGGGTTGACGCGAATGATCAATCCGGCCGCTGCCAAAACCCTCTAAAGCCTGGCGCTGATTAAAAATGTGGGAGGGGGCTTGCCCCCGATTGCGGAGTGTCAGTCAGCACACTTTTGGCTGATACACCCTAATCGGGGGCAAGTCGAATCGTCGCACCGCCCCCCCCACATTGGTTTTGTGGTGTGGCTAGAAATTGAGTTCAACTTCGCCGAGCCGGCCACCATGCGGCCCAAAACTACGCTCCACCATCTGCCGCGTGCCGTCCGCATTCACAATCAACGCTGTACTCGCCCGTGTCCCATAACTGGGGCTGGCGATAAATACGCTTGATAGCAAACTCTCGGTCGCCAAGCCCACGCCTGTATCGGGCAAGTCAGCAAACGGTGCGGTCTGCGGGTCGCTCAAAATCTCCAGTAACGCCTCCGTCTGCGGGTTCTCCAGCACCGCGCTTAACGCCGTCTTGGCCTTCACCAGCTTCGGCCACGGCGTATCCAGCCCAGCATTGGAAAGCCCATAGACTCCCGCTGCCAGCAACGTGGGCTCGGTGTCATTGGCGTTGTAATGCCACAGCTCCTCCCGCGTGCCCACCAGCAGGTTGAACCCGGCGTATTCAATCGAACGGCCGTTAATGTCGGCCAAATACTGCTCAAGCGGCAGCGAACCGCTGAGAAACCGCGCCACCAGTTCCCCGCGCGACTTGCGTGCCGGCGGCTGGTGCGGGTCGCGGATATTGGTCAGGGCGGCAAAACGCCCATCGGCATTCACCCCCAGCCAGGTGCCGCCCGCTTCCTGATCGCGGCCGGCGTAGACCGCAGGCGCATCCGGCCACTGGGCCAGCGGCAGGCTGGGGCGGGCGTAGAACTCATCACGGTTGGCCGCGACGATCAGCGGTTGGGCATGGCCCGGCCGCCAGGCGAAAACTATCAGGCACATCAGGCGATCCCCTTTTGTGTGTTTGGCCACTCTACCGACACTGGCGCGGGCGTTCCATCGTATCCAGTTGGGTCGCATGCCTTCCATCCGTTAACATGCCGGACTTGGTTTGGGGGCTCCCATGGAATTTCTGCTGTATTTGCTGCTGGGCGCCTGTGCCGGCGTGCTCGCCGGGCTGTTTGGCGTGGGTGGCGGGATCATTATCGTGCCGGTGCTGGTGTTCAGCTTCACCTTGCAGGGTTTCGACCCGCAGGTGCTGACCCATCTGGCCGTGGGTACGTCCCTGGCGACGATTATCTTTACCTCGATCAACGCCGTGCGTGAGCACCACCGACTAGGCGCGGTGCGCTGGCCGATTTTTGTGTGGATGACCGTGGGCATCCTGATCGGCGCCGGCTTTGGCGCGTTGACCGCCGAGGCGATTTCCGGCCCCCACTTGCAGAAGATCATCGGCGTGTTCGCGCTGATCATCTCTGTGCAACTGGCGCTGGAGGTCAAGCCCAAGGCCAGTCGAACGGTGCCGGGCAAGGTCGGTTTGACCGTGGCAGGCATGGTGGTCGGCTGGGCCTCGGCGATTTTCGGGATAGGCGGCGGTTCGCTGACCGTACCGTTTTTGACCTGGCGCAGCGTGCCGATGCAGCAAGCGGTGGCCACCTCGTCGGCCTGCGGGCTGCCGATTGCACTGGCCAGTGCATTAAGTTTCATGATACTGGGCTGGCATGACCCGCTGCTGCCCGCTCATAGTTTAGGGTTCGTGTATTTGCCGGCACTGCTGGGCATTGCCCTGACCAGCATGGTGTTTGCCCGCTTCGGCGCACGCCTGGCGCACCGCTTGTCGCCGCGCTTGCTGAAACGGCTGTTTGCCGCGCTGCTGTTTTGCGTGGGTTTGAATTTCTTGCTGTAACGAAGGCTTAATCGCGCCCGGGCAAGGTCCGGTCGCTATAACGAATGATTTAACGAGGAGTCGCAATGCTGCCTTACCCGCAGATCGACCCGGTGGCCCTGGCCATCGGTCCGCTGAAAATCCACTGGTACGGGTTGATGTACCTGATCGGCATCGGCGGTGCCTGGTTTATGGCGTCCCGGCGCCTGAACCGTTTTGACCCGACGTGGACCAAGGAAAAACTCTCCGACCTGATTTTCTGGTTGTCGATGGGGGTCATCGTCGGTGGTCGCCTGGGGTATGTGCTGTTTTACGACCTGTCCGCCTACATCGCCAACCCGACGCTGATCTTCGAGGTATGGAAGGGCGGCATGGCCTTCCACGGTGGCTTTGTCGGCGTAATGATTGCCGCCTGGTGGTTTGGCCGCCGCAACGGCAAGTCATTCTTCCAGTTGATGGACTTCGTTGCGCCGTTCGTGCCGATCGGCCTGGGCGCCGGGCGTATCGGTAACTTCATCAACGCCGAACTGTGGGGCAAGCCGACCGACGTGCCGTGGGCGATGGTGTTCCCGCCGTTCAGCGACCCGGCGCAATTGCCGCGCCATCCGTCGCAGCTGTACCAGTTCGCCCTGGAAGGTGTGGCACTGTTCCTCATTCTGTACCTCTTCTCGCGCAAGCCGCGGCCGACCATGGCGGTGTCGGGTATGTTCGCGTTGTTCTACGGGATCTTCCGTTTTGTCGTCGAGTTCGTGCGCGTACCGGATGCGCAACTGGGCTACCTGGCGTTCGGTTGGGTGACCATGGGGCAGATCCTCAGTATCCCGATGATTGTCGCCGGCTTGGGCCTGCTGTGGTGGGCGTACAACCGTGCGCAACCGTTGAAGAACACCGCGCTTTAAATTCGAATGCCGAGGCCTGCGAGGTCTCGGCTGCAACGATACGGGTAATGACATGAAGCAATATCTCGAACTACTGAACGACGTCGTGACCAATGGCCTGACCAAGGGCGATCGCACCGGCACCGGCACCAAGGCCGTGTTTGCCCGTCAGTATCGGCATAACTTGGCCGACGGCTTTCCGCTGTTGACCACCAAGAAGCTTCACTTCAAAAGCATCGCCAACGAATTGATCTGGATGTTGAGCGGCAACACCAACGTCAAGTGGCTGAACGAGAACGGCGTGCGCATCTGGGACGAGTGGGCCACCGAAGACGGTGATCTGGGCCCGGTGTACGGCGAGCAGTGGACCGCCTGGCCGACCAAGGACGGCGGCAAGATCAATCAGATCGACTACATGGTCCAGACGCTGAAGACCAACCCCAACAGCCGCCGCATCCTGTTCCACGGCTGGAACGTCGAGTACCTGCCGGACGAGACCAAGAGCCCCCAGGAAAATGCGCGCAACGGCAAGCAGGCCCTGCCGCCGTGCCACCTGCTGTACCAGGCGTTCGTGCATGACGGCCATCTGTCGATGCAGTTGTATATCCGCAGCTCCGACGTGTTCCTCGGCCTGCCGTACAACACCGCCGCGCTGGCGTTGCTGACCCATATGCTGGCCCAGCAGTGTGACCTGATCCCCCACGAGATCATCGTCACCACCGGCGACACCCACGCCTACAGCAACCACATGGAACAGATCCAGACCCAGTTGGCGCGCACGCCGAAAAAACTGCCGGAATTGCTGATCAAGCGTAAGCCTGCGTCGATCTACGACTACAAGTTCGAAGACTTCGAAATCGTGGGCTACGACGCCGACCCAAGCATCAAGGCCGACGTCGCCATCTAAAGGCTGCCTCAGTCTAAAGGTGTGGGCTTGTGTGGGAGGGGCGGTGCGACGATTCGACTTGCCCCCGATAGCGGTGGATCAGCTAAATATTTGGTGGCTGAAACTCCGCTATCGGGAGCAAGTCGAATCGTCGCACCGCCCCTCCCACAGTTTGATTCGGTTACCAGGCTGAATTAATGCCCATGGCTTCTGCCCACATGCGAAGGCTCAGCCTCGCTGGCGGCAACACTGCCGCTGACCTCCAGCCGCTGCAATATCCCGCACTGATCCAGCTCCGGCCCGCTGCCACAGCGCTGGCGCAGGTCGATCAACTGTTCCTGCAAGGCCAACAGCCCGTCGATCCGCGCTTTGACATGGTGGATATGCTCATCGATCAACGCGTTGACGTTTTCGCATTGGTCCTGCGGGCTGTCGCGCAGGCCGAGCAGGCTGCGGATTTCTTCCAGGGTCATGTCCAAGCTGCGGCAGTTGCGGATAAACACCAGCCGCTCGGTGTGCGCCTGGGTGTACACGCGGTAGTTGGCCTCGGTGCGTGCCGGTGGCGGCAGCAGGCCTTCCTTCTCGTAATAACGGATGGTTTCCACCGGGCAGTCGGTCAGTTTGGCCAATTCGCCGATCTTCATTGCAGCAATCTCCAAAAGGGTGCTTGACCCTATAGTGGCTACAGGGTCTTTACTTGGCAACAGGCACCATTACGGACGCGACCCGATGAGCGACTCCCTGCACACCCCGCACAAACATGATCATGCGCATGACCACGATCATGCGCCGAAAAAACTGACGCCGGTGCATGACCACGGCCACGCCGGTTCCTGCTGCTCCGGCACGCCAGCCCCGGCGTTGGTGCAACTGAGCGAAGCACCCACCGCTGGCTCGCGCCTGAGCACCTTCCGCATCGAAGCCATGGACTGCCCCACCGAGCAGACGCTGATCCAGAACAAACTGGGCAAGCTCGCCGGTGTGCAGCAACTGGAATTCAACCTGATCAACCGCATCCTCGGCGTCACCCATGACCTGCCGAGCACCGCGCCGATCATCGACGCCATCAAGTCCCTGGGCATGCAGGCCGATCCGATCGAAGAGGGCACCCCGGCCGCCGCGCCGCCGGCCAAGAAACACGGGTGGCCGCTGGCGCTGTCTGGCGTCGGCGCCCTGGCGGCTGAAGTGATCCACTTCACCAACGCAGCCCCGACCTGGGTGATTGCCCTGGTAGCGCTGGTTTCGATCCTCAGCGGCGGCCTGACCACTTATAAAAAGGGCTGGATCGCCCTGAAAAACCTCAACCTGAACATCAATGCGCTGATGAGTATCGCGGTGACCGGTGCGATCCTGATTGGCCAATGGCCGGAAGCGGCGATGGTGATGTTCCTGTTCACCGTGGCCGAATTGATCGAAGCCAAGTCCCTCGACCGTGCGCGCAATGCCATCAGCGGCTTGATGCAGATGACCCCGGAACAGGCCACGGTGCAGCAGGCCGACGGTAGTTGGGTCGAACGGGAAGTGAAAAGTGTCGAATTGGGCGCTATCGTGCGGGTTCGTCCCGGCGAGCGCATCGGCCTGGACGGCGAGGTCACCGCCGGCCAGTCGACCATCGACCAAGCGCCGATCACCGGTGAAAGCCTGCCGATTGAAAAAACCGTGGGCGATAAAGTCTTCGCCGGCACCATCAACCAGGCCGGCTCCCTGGAATACACCGTCACGGCGGCCGCCAACAATTCCACCCTGGCGCGGATCATTCACGCCGTGGAGCAGGCCCAGGGCGCACGCGCGCCGACCCAGCGCTTTGTCGACCGCTTCGCGAAGATCTACACCCCGGCGGTGTTCCTGTTTGCCTTGGGCGTGGCGCTGATCCCGCCGCTGTTCATGGCCGGTGTGTGGTTCGACTGGATCTACCGCGCCCTGGTGTTGCTGGTAGTGGCGTGCCCCTGCGCCTTGGTGATTTCCACCCCGGTGACCATCGTCAGCGGCCTGGCGGCGGCGGCGCGCAAAGGCATCCTGATCAAGGGCGGCGTGTACCTGGAGGGCGGTTACAAACTCGACTACCTGGCCCTCGACAAGACCGGCACCATCACCCACGGCAAGCCGGTGCAAACCGATTACCTGGCGCTGTTCCCGAATGTCGAAGACAGTGCGCCGGCCTTGGCCGCCAGCCTCGCCGGGCGCTCCGACCATCCGGTGTCACTGGCCATCGCCAACGCGGCTGAGGATAAAAACCTGGCGCGCCACGCTGTGGATAACTTCACTGCCCTGACCGGTCGTGGTGTGCGCGGTGATATCAACGGCGAAACCTACCACCTGGGCAACCACCGCCTGGTGGAAGAACTCGGCCTGTGCTCGCCCGCGCTGGAAGACAAACTCTTCGCCCTGGAGAAACAAGGCAAATCCGTGGTGCTGCTGCTCGACAAGTCCGGCCCGCTGGCGCTGTTCGCCGTGGCCGACACGGTCAAGGACAGCAGCCGCGAAGCCATCCAGCAGTTGCACGAACTGGGCATCAAAACCCTGATGCTCACCGGCGACAACACCCACACCGCCCAGGCGATTGCGGCTCAGGTCGGCATCGACCAGGCCCAGGGCGACCTGTTGCCCACCGACAAACTGCAAGCCATTGAAGCGCTCTACGGCCAAGGCCGGCGCGTGGGCATGGTCGGCGACGGCATCAACGACGCCCCGGCGTTGGCCCGCGCCGAGATCGGGTTTGCCATGGCCGCCGCAGGCACCGACACGGCCATCGAAACCGCCGACGTGGCCTTGATGGACGATGATTTGCGCAAGATCCCGGCTTTCATTCGGTTGTCGCGGCAAACCTCGAGTATCCTCAAGCAGAACATCGCCCTGGCGCTGGTGATCAAGGCGATCTTCCTCGCGGTCACCTTCCTGGGCATGGCCACCATGTGGATGGCGGTGTTCGCCGACATGGGCGTGAGCCTGCTGGTGGTGTTCAATGGCCTGCGCCTGCTGCGCAAATAGATGATGTGAGGGTGGCGTGCTGAGTGCCGAGTTGAAGGCGTTTTTTATGGTCGCCCGCCTGGGCAGCATCACCCAGGCGGCGAAAAAACTCGGCCTGAGCCAGCCCACCGTCACCACGCAGATTCGCAACCTGGAAAGCCAGTACGGCGTCGAGTTGTTCTATCGCGGTGGCCGCCGCTTGACGGTCAGTGACGAAGGCGCGCGCCTGCTGCCGATGGTCAAGACGCTGTTGCAGCAGGAAGCGGACATTGAGTTTTTCCTGCGTAACAGTGGTCAGGTCCAGGGCGCATTGCGGATTGCCGCGACGGCGCCGTATTACATCCTCGACCTGGTCAAAGCCTTCCGCGAGCGCCTGCCCCAGGTGGAGGTGTCGGTGGAAATCGGCAACTCCCAACAGGTGCTCGAAGCCCTGGATGATTACCGCGTCGACGTTGCGGCGTCCTCGCAGTTGCTGGAAGACCCACGCCTGATTCGCCGTGTGCTGGGCACCGACCCGCTGGTGCTGGCGGTGCATCGCAACCACCCGTTGGCGACGCTCGATCATGTGCCGTTGACCGCGCTTGCCGGGCATACGTTGTTGATGCGTGAAGCCGGCTCCACCACACGACGCCTGACCGAACAGATGCTGCAGGGCGCGGGCGTGAGTTACGGGCCGCTGCTGGAAATCGGCAGCCGCGAGTCGATTCGTGAAGCGGTGCTGCGCAATATCGGCATCAGCATCATCGCCCGTCAGGAAGTGCCCCATGACCCGCAGTTGCGGGTGCTGAGCATCGAGAATGCGCCGCAGATTGCTGAGTACCTCTACTGCCTCAAGGAAAGAAAAGGCGCTCGCCTGCCTGCTGCTTTTCTTGGGTTGGCGCAGGAAATGTCGCCGATCTGAAAAGTGCTGGTGGCCTTGCCCCCGATTGGCCCTCAAGGCCACCCCCCTCTGGATAAACCCTACCCAAATCCACCAATACCACTATCGCCACGTTTTGCCTTTCTGCCACACCAGGGACGCATTGCCTGCCTAGCATGGCCCTCATCCGTTTGATGAGGTGCCTTCATGAACACAGCCCTGACCCAACCCGGCGCGCCAATGAAGGTGCGGGGTATCCAGAAACGTTTCGGCGCCTTTACCGCGATGGACAACGTGTCCCTGGACGTCGCCGCTGGCGAGCTGGTGTGCCTGCTGGGCCCGTCCGGTTGCGGCAAGACCACGCTGCTGCGCTGCATCGCCGGCCTGGAGCACCAGGACAGCGGTGAGATTTACCTGGGCGAACGGGATGTTTCCCTGCTGCCGCCCCAGGCTCGGGACTACGGCATTTTGTTCCAGTCCTACGCGCTGTTCCCCAACCTCACCGTTGAAGCGAATATCGGCTACGGCCTCACCGGTAGCGGTCGCGATGAAGTGCGCAAGCGCGTCGGCCAGATGCTTGAACTGGTTGGCCTGCTCGGCAGCGAAAAGAAATACCCCGGCCAACTCTCCGGCGGCCAGCAACAACGGGTCGCGCTGGCCCGTGCCTTGGCGCCGGCCCCCTCGCTGTTGCTGCTCGATGAGCCGATGTCGGCCCTCGACGCCCGCGTCCGTGAGCACCTCTGTACCGAGCTGCGCCAACTGCAGCGTCGCCTGGGCATCACCACGCTGATGGTCACCCACAATCAGGACGAAGCCATGTTGATGGCCGACCGCATTGCCGTGATGAACAACGGCAAGGTCGAGCAATACGCCACGCCCCAAGAGATTTACGACCGCCCGGCCACGCCGTTCGTGGCGGAGTTCGTCGGCCAGGGCAACTGGCTGCCGTTCAGCCGCAGCAGCGCGAGCCACGCCCAGGTCGGCGGGATGCACATGCGCCTGGCCGAGGATGCCGGCGCGGCCACCTCCGGGCGCTTGTTCTGCCGCCCGGAAGCGATCAGCGTCAACCCGCCGGTGCATGAAGAGAACCTGTTTGCGGCCAAGGTCCGCGAGATCACCTTTCTCGGCAACCGTTGCCGCATGAGCTTTGAACTGGCGCAACTGCCCGGTCATCCGCTGCTGGCCGAACTGGCCCCGGAAGCCATGCCGCGCCTGGGCGCCCAGGACATCTGGGTCGCGTTGCCACCGCGCAGCCTGCAGGTGTTTGCCTGACATGGGTGCGCTGATGACGCTGCCCGTTGCGCGGCGGGTGTCTCGTGCCGAGCTGGGCGACCGCCTTTTCGTGCTGGGCGGCAAATGGCTGTGGTTGTGCCTGCTGGGCGTCGCGGTGTTGCTGCCGCTGCTGGCGATCTTCTGGCGCGGCTTCAGCAGCGAAGCCGGGCAGGGCGGCGGGCTGGTGGCGGCACGGGAACTGCTCAGCAGCGCCAACTTCCACTGGCTGCTCGGTAACAGCCTGAAAGTTTCCCTCAGCGTGGCAGCCATCGTCGTACCGCTGGCGTATCTGTTTGCCTATGCGTTGCAACGCACGCTGATCCCGGCCAAGGCGATTTGGCGCGGGCTGTCGTTGCTGCCGTTGATGGCGCCGTCGATGCTGCCGGGGATCGCGCTGGTGTACCTGTTCGGCAACCAGGGCCTGTTGCGCGGTTTGCTGTCGGACAACATCTACGGTTTCTGGGGCATTGTCCTCGGCGAAGTGATCTACACCTTCCCACACGCCTTGATGATCCTGTTGTCGGCGCTTTCCCTGGCGGATGCGCGCTTGTTCGATGCGGCCTCGAGCATGGGCGCCAGCCCGGCCCGGGCGTTTCGCAGCATCACCTGGCCGGCCACGCGCCAGGCGGTGTTCGCCGCGTTTTGCCTGGTGTTCACCCTGACCATCACCGATTTCGGCGTACCCGTGGTGGTCGGCGGCGATTATCAGGTGCTGGCGCTGGAAGCCTACAAGGCTGTGGTCGGCCAGCAACAGTTCGGACGCGGGGCGTTGATCGGCATGGTGTTGCTGCTGCCGGCGCTGTTCAGCTTTGGCGTCGACGCCTGGCTGCGTCGGCGTCAGGGCGATGCCATGGGGGGCCGTGCCCAGGTGTTCCAGCCGGCACCTTCGCGGCGGCGCGATGCCTGTTACCTGGCGATTGTGCTGCTGATCTGCGCGGTGTTGCTGCTGGTGTTCGGCATGGCGGTGTACTCGTCGCTGGTGAAGTTCTGGCCCTACAACCTGTCGCTGTCGCTCAACCACTACCAGTTCGAAGACACGGCCGGCGGCGGCTGGCTGGCGTACCGCAACAGCCTGACCCTGGCCCTGTTTACCGCCTTGATCGGCAGCGTACTGATCTTCACCGGCGCCTACCTGATGGAAAAGACTCAGGGCCAGAAGGGCCTCAACCTGGCGCTGCGCATGCTCAGCTTTGTGCCGATGGCCGTGCCGGGCCTGGTGCTGGGCCTGGGCTACGTCTTCTTCTTCAACCTCAGCGGCAACCCGCTGCATGTGTTCTACGGCACCATGACGCTGCTGGTGGTGTGCACCATCGCTCATTATTTGACCACCGCGCAGATGACCGCCACCACCGCGCTGCGCCAACTGGACGCCGAGTTCGAAGCCGCCGCGCTGTCGCTGAAGGCGCCGCTGTACCGCCACTACCTGCGCGTGACCGTGCCGATCTGCCTGCCGGCGCTACTGGACATCGTGCGCTACCTGTTTGTGTCGGCGATGACCACCGTCTCGGCCGCGATCTTCCTCTACAGCCCCGACACCATCCTCGCCGCCGTCGCCGTGTTGAACATGGACGACGCCGGCAATGTGGGCGGTGCGGCGGCCATGTCCACCTTGATCCTGTTCACCTCCGCCGGCGTTTCGCTGCTGCTGGCGTGGGCCTCACGTGGCGTGTTGCGCCGCTCCCAAGCCTGGCGCCAGACCGCGCCGGGCCAATAACCCTGAAGGAGGTATTCCATGTTCAAGCCCCTGGCGCTGGTCGCTGCCGTACTCACTGCATTCAGCCTGAATGCCTTCGCCAAGACCGAACTGACCGTGTACACGGCCCTCGAAGCCGAGCAATTGCAGACCTACAAAAAAGCCTTCGAACAAGCCAACCCCGACATCGAAATCAAATGGGTACGTGACTCCACCGGCATCATCACCGCCAAACTGCTCGCGGAAAAAAACCGCCCGCAAGCCGACGTGGTCTGGGGCCTGGCGGCTTCAAGCCTGGCGATCCTCGACCAGCAAGGCATGCTCGAGAGCTACGCGCCCAGGGACCTGGACAAGATCGGCACACACTACCGCGACGCCGCCAACCCGCCCGCCTGGGTCGGCATGGACGTCTGGGCTGCGACCATTTGCTTCAACACCGTCGAAGCCGAGAAGCAGGGCCTGACCAAGCCGGTGAGCTGGCAAGACCTGACCAAGCCCGAGTACAAGGGCAAGATCGTGATGCCTAACCCGGCGTCGTCTGGCACCGGTTTCCTGGATGTGAGCGCCTGGCTGCAGACCTTCGGCGAGAAGCAGGGCTGGCAGTACATGGACGACTTGCACCAGAACATCGGCCAGTACGTTCACTCCGGTTCCAAGCCGTGCAAGCTGGCGGCTTCGGGTGAGTTCCCGATCGGCATTTCGTTCGAATACCCGGCCGTGCAGTTGAAGCGCCAGGGCGCGCCGTTGGACATCATCCTGCCGAAAGAAGGCCTGGGCTGGGACATCGAAGCGACCGCCGTGATCAAGGGCAGCGCCCACGCCGATGCGGCGAAGAAACTCGCCGACTTCTCCGCCAGCACCGCCGCGATGGACCTGTACAAGGACAACTTCGCCGTGCTCGCCCAGCCGGGCATCGCCAAGCCGCAGACCGAATTGCCGGCGGACTACGAGCAGCGGCTGATCAAGAACGACTTCACCTGGGCCTCGAAAAACCGCGACAGCATTCTGACTGAATGGCGTAAGCGCTATGACGGTAAGTCGGAGAAGGTGGCGGGTCAGTAAGTACTCCGTTTGGGCTGATGGCCTCATCGGGGGCAAGTCGAATCGTCGCACCGCCCCTCCCACACGTTTGGTTTGTGAACACATTCAAATGTGGGAGGGGCGGTGCGACGATTCGACTTGCCCCCGATAGCGGTCTTGAAAACAGGACATCACTAAATGACACACCACAGCGACCTGCTGATCATCGGCGCCGGCATCCTCGGCCTGTCCCACGCCTACGCGGCGGCCAAGCGCGGGCTCAAGGTCAAGGTGTTCGAGCGCAGCGCCACCCCGTTGGGCGCCTCGGTACGCAACTTCGGCCAGGCCCTGGTCACCGGCCAACCGCCAGGCCCGATGCTCGACCTGGCGCGGCAAAGCCGCGATATCTGGGGCGAATGGGCGCGGCTGGCCGGCTTGCAGCTCAAGCGCAACGGCTCGTACCTGTTCGCCCGCAGCGAAGCGGAAGAACATCTGCTGGAAGCCTTCTGCGCTGGCCGTGCGTTGGAGCACGGCTACAACGTCGAGCTGCTGCAAGGCGCGGCGTTGCGGGATCTGTACGGCGGCCAGTTCCGTCATCACCGCGCGGCGTTGCATGGCAAGGACGATCAGCAACTGTATTCGCGCGAGGCGATACCGGCGCTGATCCACTACCTGCGCGAGGAACTGCAGGTGGAGTTTCACTTTGCCACCCTGGTGCGCGACGTCGAGCCCGGCCAGTTGCACAGCACGGCGGGCAGTTTTCGTGGCGCGCAGATCATCGTCTGCTCGGGCCACGACTACCAAACCCTGCTGGCCGAGGCGATTGCCGAACTCAACCCGCATGTCTGCCGCCTGCAAATGCTGCGCGCGCGGCCGGCGCTCAACCTGAACCTGCAACACGCTTTGCTCACGGGCCTCAGTTGCGTGCATTACGGCGCCTTTGCCGACCTGCCGGAAGCGGCGGCGGTGCAGGCGCAGATCCTGCACGAGGCACCGCACCTGCAGGAGCACGGGATTCACCTGCTGATCAGCCCGACGCCGCATGGCGAACTGATCATCGGCGACTCCCACGACTACGGCCGCGATGCGTCGCCGTTCAATGCCGAGCAGGTCGATGACTGGATGCTCGAACTGGCCGAGCAGACCCTGGGTTGCAAGATCCAGGTGGTCGAGCGCTGGCAGGGCGTCTATGGCGCACGCGGGCCTGCGCCGTTCTCGTTCCTGCGGGTGGCGCCCGGCGTCAGTGCCGCCTTGATGCATACCGGCGTGGGCATGAGCGTGGGGCCGGCGTTGGCCGAGCGCAATATCAGCGCGCTATGGGGTGAGGCATGAAGACCCCGGAACAGGTGATTGCCGAGGTCTTCGGCCTGTACGAGCAACACGGCACGGCGGATTACATCGGCGAGGCGATATCGCAGCTCGAACACATGTCCCAGGCCGCGCAGTGGGCCATGGCCGAAGGCTTCGACGATGAAGTGGTGCTGGCGGCGTTCTTCCACGATATCGGCCATCTTTGCGGCCAGGGCGGGGCGAACATGGGGGGCTATGGCGTGGTCGGCCATGAGCGGCTGGGCGCCGATTACCTGCGCCGCGCCGGTTTCAGCGAGCGCCTGGCCAGGCTGGTGGAGTATCACGTCCAGGCCAAGCGCTACCTGACCTTCAGCCAGCCGGACTACTACGCCCGGTTGAGCGAAGCCAGCCGCCGCACGCTGGCCTATCAAGGTGGGGTGATGACGCCTGACGAAGCGCGGGCTTTCGAGCAAGACCCGCTCTACGCGGTCAGCCTGCGTCTGCGCCACTGGGACGAACAGGCCAAGCAACCACACGTGCCGGTGCTCGATCTGCAGGCACTCAAGGCCAAGGCCGCACGGCTACTGGCCGCGTAGACGGGCCTTACGCCAAACGCAGATGCGCCGCCTAGAGCCTGGGTGCTCGGATCACTAAGGTGCTTGCTTCTTCAATCTAAGGAGCAACGCTGATGCGCTACTTGAAAGTGACGGCCCAGGACATGAGCGGCAATGGTCATGCGGACACGGTCATCCTGCACTTCTATGAGCAGCGGGCTGGCTGTCCCGATGAACTGATCCACGAGATCTTTGCGGTGGACATGAGCGCGGATGGCAAGGTCGACCTGCAATGGGCGGACGACCTGAGCCCGGCCACCCGGCCCGGCATGCTGGAAAAACACCGGGTGGACAGCTTCGCCGACAGCTTTTTGAAGTTGAACTGGTTCAATCGGCGCAGCCACTGGCAGCGCACGCTGACGATGTACGTCGATCATTACGGCAAAACAGGCACACCCAACGCGGTCAAGCTGGACTTCCATGAGCGCACCGCGGCGCAGTGCAAGGGTTCGCTGATCTACAAGGCGGCCGCCTATGACGGCGATGGCGACGGGGTGCTGGAGTCGTTTACCAACAGTGACATCGACCGCGACGGTATCGCGGACAAGGCCGATAAAGAGCTGATCCGCACGTTGTGTACGACCTTTCTGGGTTTTGAGTGGTACGCACACTAATAAGCGCGGTCACGCTTCGTCGAGCCGGGCGGCCAAGGCTTCGACCTGTTCCTGGCGCTCGGCCTGGCTCAATTTGGCGTGGGGGTTGAGGGACGACCATTGCGGATGGGCGCGGGCCTTGTGCAGGGCATCGGGTAGCTTGCCTTCGCGCCAGGTTTTGTCCTGCGGCGTGTCGACCTTGATGCTGTGCATCGCCGCATGACCGCGCAGGTTCAGGGCTTTGAGCAGTTGGCGTTGGCGCAGGGCCAGCAGGCGTAGCACGCTGTCGTCGACGGTCAGCTCGCGCTGGCCCTTGATCTTGCCCAACAGGCGGCCGCCATAGCTGCGCGCGGCTTGCAGCGCGCCACCGGCGATGGCGCCCGCCAGCGCGGCGGCGCCTAGGGTTAGCCCGCCCACCAGCAGATCGACCCCGGCACCGGCGGCCGCGCCGGCGGCAATCCCGCCGCCGACGCGCACGCCGAGTTGCTTGAGGGTTTCCGGGTTGAACAGGTCATCGCCCCAGCGCCCGTCGAGCAACGGCAAGTCGCTGGCGGCGGCGTCCTGCGGGCGGAAGCCGAACAGCTTGAGCAAGGCTTCCACGCAACGCTGCTCGCGCTGGCGCACGGCCTTGCGCAAATCACCGATGGCTTGCGGCTCGTCTTCAGTGACCACGCTGCGTCGGCAGGCGGCGCAGTCGATCAGCAGTTCAGCGATCAACCGCGCGGCGCTTTGCTGGCGGGCCTGGCGTTGGGCTTGCTGGTCGAGGATCAGCCGTTCCAGTTGCGGCCGGGCATTTTCCAGCAGCAGGGCGAGGCTTTCATACAGGCGGCGTTCGCCGTCTTCCGGCGGCGCGACGCTGTCGAACCGCACCAGGGCATGCAGGCCGAGGCGGGCCAGGGCTTCGCGCCAATCCGGCTCGCGATGCTCGCCGCTGCTGACGAAGTTGAGCACGGGCAATAACGGCTTGCCGCAACTGGCCAGCACTTGCAGCTCGTCGCGGTACTTGGCCAGCACCGGCTCGCGGGCGTCGATCACATACAGGCCGGCGTCGCAGGCCAGCAGTTGGCGCAGCACCTTGGCTTCCTGTTCGAAACGCTGGCGGGCTTCGCTGCCCTCCAGAAAACGTGCGAGGCGGGCCGGGCCGTCGAGGCGTTCGCCGGGGCGATCCAGGCGTTCCAGGTAGTCGAGCAGGGCGATGGCGTCTTCCAGGCCGGGGGTGTCATACAGTTCCAGCAAGGCTTCGCCCTCGACCGACAAGCGCGCGCCTTCGACATGCCGCGTGGTGCTGGGGCGATGGGAGACTTCGCCGAAACCGACATCGCGGGTCAACGTGCGCAGCAGCGAGGTCTTGCCGACGTTGGTGTGGCCGACCACGGCGAGTTTCAGGGGTTTAGTCATGACCGCTCTCCAGCCAGTTCAACGGCGCGCAATCGGCAAACGGCAGCTCCAATTGTTGCAGCGCCGCGTGCCAATCGCCCAGGCGCTCGGCGTCCAGCGCCTGGCCGGGCGGCGCTTGCAGCAGCCACACGCGGGTGGCGCTGGCGTTGCGCGCCAGTTCGGCGATCAGCGCCAGGCTGCCCCGGTCGGGCGAGCGACGCGGGTCGCAGGCGATGGCCAGGCGTGCGGGCGGGAAGCGGGTCAGTTGTTCCAGCAGTTTGTGGCGCGATTCGCGGCTGTCGAGGATGCCGGCGTTCTTCACGTTGCCCGGCAGTTTTGGCGGCCACGGGCGCTGGTCGTCGAGTTCGATGGCGACCAACAGCGCGCCGTCGCTGTGCAGTTCGCTGACGCCGCCGCTGACGGCGTGCAACTGTTGCGGTGCGGCATCGTTGACGCCAAGCCGCTCGCTGCTCGGCATCAGGCGCTCGCGCAGTTGGCTGTAGCCGGGCAGGTTGAGGTCCAGGCGCAGGGCGGCGCGTCCGTGTTTCCAGCGCCACAGGCACAGCAGGGCAAGGATCAACCGGGGCAACAGGCCGTAGATCAGCAGCACACCCACCAGCCAGGCGGCCCAGGCCTGGCGGGCGCTTTCGATGTTCAGGGCGGAATCGCCGCTGGCGCGGATCATCTCCACCGTTGGCACGTTGAAACCAAGCAGGGCGGGCAGGGCGCCGAGGGCTTGGGTCACGGCGACGAAGGTGTCGGCACCGAGGATGGTGGTTTCCCACACAAAGCCGTAGCGCCGGGTAGCGAGCAGTGTCAGCAGGATTACCAGCGCGCTGAGCAGCGCGAGCAACCAAAGGCTGTTGACCAGCACGCCGACGGCCCAGCGGTTGAGTTTCTGGCGCTGCAATAACAGCAGCAACGCCGGCGCCAGTTGTGCGGCTTTGGCATCGCGCGCGAGTTTTTCGCTGAGCCAGAGCCACAGGCGGCCGAGGCTGGCGCTGTGTTCGCCGGCAAACAGCAGGCCCAGGGCCCAACTGATCAACAAGATCAGGTTCAAACCGAGCAGGCTGCCCAGGGCCCAGAACACATTCACCGGGGTCAGGCCATTGCCCAGCGCCGCGAAGGCCAGGCCGGCACCGCTGATGACCGCGACGACGGCCAGTAGCACCAGCGCTAAGCGGGCACCTTGCAGCCAGCGGCCGAGGGCGGCGGTCAGGCCATCGCGCTCGGCCAGGTGCAGGGCGCGCCGCTGAATGCGCGTCGGCAGGTCGCCGCCGGCCGTGCGGGCCAGGCGATTGGCTTCCAGGTCTTCCAGCGGGCCGGCGTGTTCTTCGCGCAGGCGCACGGTTTCCGTCAGCCAGAGTTTGTGCAGGGGGTTCAGTGCAGTCACGCGCTGTCCTGTTGGGTCAGTGAGCTTGGAGCATAACCGCTGTGCAGCCGGTTGGGGTACGCCTCGCGTGGCTCTGGTATTCTCGTCGCCATGAAAAAAACTCTCCCTTTAAGCCTGATCGCAGCCCTCGGTGAAAACCGTGTGATCGGCGTCGACAACAGCATGCCCTGGCATTTGCCGGGGGATTTCAAATATTTCAAGGCCACCACGCTCGGCAAGCCGATCATCATGGGGCGCAAGACCTGGGACTCCCTGGGCCGACCGCTGCCGGGGCGCTTGAACATTGTGGTTAGCCGTCAGACCGATCTTGCGCTGGAAGGTGCGGAAGTTTTTCCGTCGCTTGATGCCGCCGTGGCGCGGGCTGAAGCCTGGGCACTGGAACAGGGCGTGGACGAGCTGATGCTGATCGGTGGTGCGCAGCTTTATGCCCAAGGTCTGGAGCAGGCCGACCGCCTGTACCTGACGCGGGTGGCGCTGAGCCCGGAAGGGGATGCGTGGTTTCCGGCGTTTGATGAGAACCAGTGGAAGTTGGTTTCCAATCTGCAGAACCCAGCCGAAGGTGACAAGCCGGCGTACAGCTTCGAGGTGTGGGAAAAAGCCTAAAGGTTTGGCGCGCTTATTGTGGCGAGGGAGCTTGCTCCCGCTGGGCTGCGCAGCGGCCCCAAAAATCTTGGGAGCGCTTCGCACTCCAGCGGGAGCAAGCTCCCTCGCCACAGGTCTAGTCGTTAAGCCTGCGCCAACTCCGCATGCTCATCCGCATTCAGCCGTTCTTTATCCGTCTGCTGCATGATCTGGCTGGTAATCGCCCCCGCCGTCATCGAACCGTTCACGTTCAACGCAGTGCGGCCCATGTCGATCAGCGGCTCCACGGAAATCAGCAGCGCCACCAGTGACACCGGCAAGCCCATCGCCGGCAGCACGATCAGCGCGGCAAACGTCGCACCGCCGCCCACGCCGGCAACGCCTGCCGAACTCAAGGTCACAATCGCTACCAGGGTTGCGATCCACAGCGGGTCCAGCGGGTTGATGCCGACTGTCGGCGCGACCATCACCGCGAGCATTGCCGGATAGAGACCGGCGCAACCGTTCTGGCCGATGGTCGCGCCGAACGAGGCGGCGAAACCGGCAATGGACTGCGGGATGCCCAGGCGGCGTGTCTGCGCTTCGATACTCAGCGGGATCGCCGCTGCGCTGGAGCGGCTGGTGAAGGCGAAGGTCAGCACCGGCCACACCTTGCGCAAGAAGCGCAGCGGGTTGATCCCGGCCAGCGACAGCAGCAGGCCATGCACCACGAACATCAGCCCCAGCGCCAGGTACGAGACCACGACAAAACTGCCGAGCTTGATGATGTCTTGCAGGTTGGAGCCGGCCACCACCTTGGTCATCAGCGCCAATACGCCGTAGGGCGTGAGCTTCATCACCAGGCGCACCAGGCGCATCACCCAGGCTTGCAGGGTGTCGATGGCGTTGAGCACTTTCTGGCCTTTTTCCGCGTCATCCTTAAGCAGTTGCAGCGCGGCCACGCCGAGGAATGCGGCGAAGATCACCACGCTGATGATCGACGTCGGCTTGGCGCGTGCCAGGTCGGCGAACGGGTTCGCCGGCACGAACGACAACAGCAACTGCGGGATATTCAGGTCGGCGACCTTGCCCGCGTAGTCGTTCTGGATCACTTGCAGGCGCGCCATTTCCTGGGTGCCGGCCACCAGGCCCTCGGCGGTGAGGCCGAACAGGTTGGTCAGGCCGATGCCGATCAGCGCCGCAATCGCGGTGGTGAACAGCAGGGTGCCGATGGTCAGGAAGCTGATCTTGCCCAGGGACGCGGCGTTGTGCAGGCGCGCCACGGCGCTGAGGATCGAAGCGAACACCAGCGGGATTACGATCATTTGCAGCAACTGCACATAACCGTTGCCGACCAGATCGAACCAGCCGATGGAGGCTTTGAGGACAGGGTTGCCGTCGCCGTAAATAGCGTGCAATCCCGTACCAAACGCCACGCCGAGTATCAGGGCGAACAGGACCTTCTTGGCGAGGCTCCAGTTTGTCCGACGGGTTTGTGCCAGGCCCAGCAACAGGACCACGAACACCAGTAAGTTGAGAATCAGGGGCAGATTCATTGAAGCTCCGTTGAGAGTGCTGCCAATCGCGTGAGCCTGCGATTGCGAACCGGGAAGCCTAACAGCTTGATATATATTGATTTAATACCGATATGGAATGGTGTCTGTCGTTTTTGGAATAAGTGGTTGGCGCTCTGGCGCATGGCAATGACGGAATCAGAACGCAAGCGGTCGTGCCCGGACGAAAACTGTCACAGGGATTTGTTAGCGTCGATGTCTTTCACTCAAGGAGACAACGCCTATGAAGCTCGCGCCGAAACTACTCGTATCCGCCGCATTCTGCCTCGGACTCGCCAGCCAGGCGTTCGCCGCCACCGAGTTGAAACACTGGCCGGCGCCGGCCGCCAAGCAACTCAACGAAATGATCGCCGCCAACGCCAACAAGGGTAACTTCGCGGTGTTCGACATGGACAACACCAGCTACCGCTATGACCTCGAAGAATCCCTGCTGCCCTACATGGAAAACAAGGGCCTGATCACCCGCGACAGCCTCGACCCGTCGCTCAAACTGATGCCCTTCAAAGACACCGCCGACCATAAGGAAAGTCTGTTCAGTTACTACTATCGCCTGTGCGAAGTGGACGACATGGTCTGCTACCCGTGGGTGGCCCAGGTGTTTGCAGGTTTTACCCTCAAGGAGCTCAAGGTCCAGGTCGATGAGTTGATGGCGTCCGGCAAGCCGGTGCCAGTCAGCTATTTCGAAGGCGACGTGGTGAAGAACTCCGAGGTGCAACCGCCGAAGGTCTTCACCGGCCAGGCCGAGCTGTACAACAAACTGATGGAAAACGGCATCGAGGTGTATGTGATGACCGCCGCGTCGGAAGAGCTGGTGCGTATGGTTGCCGCCGATCCGAAGTACGGCTACAACGTCAAACCGCAGAACGTCATCGGCGTGAGCACCCTGCTCAAGGACCGCGCGACTGGCGAGTTGACAACCGCGCGCAAGCAGATCACGGCCGGTAAATACGACGAAAAAGCCAACCTCGGTTTGGAATTGACCCCCTACCTGTGGACCCCGGCGACCTGGATGGCCGGCAAGCACGCCGCGATCCTGACCTACATCGACGAATGGAAAAAGCCGGTGATCGTCGGCGGCGATACGCCCACCAGCGACGGCTACATGCTGTTCCACGATGTGGACGTGGCCAAGGGCGGCGTCCACCTGTGGGTCAACCGCAAAGACAAGTACATGACCCAGCTCAACGGCATGATGGTCAAACACGCGGCCGCCCAAGCCAAGGAAGGGTTGCCGGTGACGGCGGATAAGAACTGGGTGATCGTCAAGCCTGACGAAATCCAGTAAGACCGAGTCGCTTGCTTATCGGGGGCAAGCCCCCTCCCACACTTGATTGGGTTCACACGGTCAAACTGTGGGAGGGGGCTTGCCCCCGATAGCGGTGGGTCAGCTGTGGATGTATCGACTGACCCTCTGCCATCGGGGGGCAAGCCCCCTCCCACATTTGATCCTCATGGTTATTGAGGTTTTCTCCCAGCAAAAAAATGCCCCGCACTTGGCGGGGCATTTTTATGGGCGAGCCTTACAGCCCGTCGAGCATTGCCTTGTTACGCACCGCACCCTTGTCGGCACTGGTCGCCAACAGAGCGTAGGCCTTCAATGCGGTGGTGACTTTACGCGGACGCTTCTCGACCGGCTTCCAACCTTTCTTGTCCTGCTCGACCCGGCGTGCAGCCAGTTCTTCATCGCTGATCAACAGGTTGATCGAGCGGTTCGGAATGTCGATCAGCACCTTGTCGCCGTCCTGTACCAGGCCAATCGCGCCGCCGGCAGCGGCTTCAGGCGAAGCGTGGCCGATGGACAGGCCCGAGGTGCCGCCGGAGAAACGGCCGTCGGTCAACAGGGCGCAGGCTTTGCCCAGGCCCTTGGATTTCAGGTACGAAGTCGGGTAGAGCATCTCCTGCATACCCGGGCCGCCTTTCGGGCCTTCGTAGCGGATGATCACGATGTCGCCTTCTTTCACTTCGTCGGCGAGGATGCCGCGTACCGAGCTGTCCTGGCTTTCGTAGATCTTGGCGCGACCTTCGAAGACATGGATCGACTCATCCACACCGGCGGTTTTCACCACGCAGCCGTCGAGGGCGATGTTGCCGTACAGCACGGCCAGGCCGCCTTCTTGCGAATAGGCATGTTCGACACTGCGGATGCAGCCGTTTTCACGGTCGTCGTCGAGGGTGTCCCAACGGGTCGACTGGCTGAACGCGGTCTGGGTCGGGATGCCCGCCGGGCCGGCCTTGAAGAAGGTGTGCACGGCTTCGTCGTCAGTCTGGGTGATGTCCCACTTGGCGATGCCTTCGGCGAGGGACTTGCTGTGTACGGTCGGCAAGTCGGTGTGCAGCAGGCCGCCACGGGCCAGGGAACCTAAGATCGAGAAGATCCCACCGGCGCGGTGGACGTCTTCCATGTGGTACTTCTGGATGTTCGGCGCGACTTTGCACAGTTGCGGCACGTGCCGGGACAGACGGTCGATGTCGCGCAGGTCGAAATCGATCTCGGCTTCCTGGGCGGCGGCCAGCAAGTGCAGGATGGTGTTGGTGGAACCGCCCATGGCGATGTCCAGGGTCATGGCGTTTTCGAACGCCTTGAAGTTGGCGATGTTGCGCGGCAACACCGACTCATCGTTCTCGCCGTAGTAGCGCTTGCACAGCTCGACGATGGTGCGGCCGGCCTGCAGGAACAACTGCTCGCGGTCGCTGTGGGTGGCCAGTGTCGAACCGTTGCCCGGCAAGGCCAGGCCCAGGGCTTCCACCAGGCAGTTCATCGAGTTGGCGGTGAACATGCCGGAGCACGAACCGCAGGTCGGGCAGGCGCTGCGCTCGTATTCCGCGACCTTCTCGTCAGAAGCGCTGGAATCGGCGGCGATGACCATGGCGTCGACCAGGTCGAGGCCGTGGGAGGCGAGTTTGGTCTTGCCGGCTTCCATCGGGCCGCCGGAGACGAAGATCACCGGGACATTCAGGCGCAGGGCCGCCATCAGCATGCCGGGGGTGATCTTGTCGCAGTTCGAGATGCACACGATGGCGTCGGCGCAGTGGGCGTTGACCATGTACTCCACGGAGTCGGCGATGATCTCGCGGCTCGGCAGGGAATACAGCATGCCGTCATGGCCCATGGCGATGCCGTCATCGACCGCGATGGTGTTGAATTCTTTGGCCACGCCGCCAGCGCGTTCGATCTCGCGGGCGACCAGTTGGCCCAGGTCCTTGAGGTGGACGTGGCCGGGGACGAACTGGGTGAACGAGTTGGCAATCGCGATGATCGGCTTCTTGAAGTCGTCATCTTTCATCCCCGTGGCACGCCACAGTGCGCGGGCGCCGGCCATGTTGCGGCCATGGGTGGATGTTTTCGAGCGGTAATCTGGCATTTGAGCCCTCCGGGCGGCTAATCAAAACTAATCAGGTGCTAAGGGGAGTGAGCTTCTATGGACGTCTGGAACACCCGAAAAATGGCCGTGTGTCCGGAAGTTGCCGCAAACGTTACGGGATCGCCGTGCGCAGTGGCCTTGAGCTCATAAACCCGCCGGGGGATGACTGGCGATGAATAGGGCCGATTCTACACCGCTGGCGGCTGGAGGGAATGGCGAAAAGCGCCGTGGCGACGCATGCCCGGATCAACCAATCTGATGTAGGAGCGAGCTTGCTCGCGAAAAACGAACAGGCGACACGGGCCTCCTGATAGTACTGCGTTATCGTTGACGCTTTTCGCGAGCAAGCTCGCTCCTACAGGGGGGGACATATTCAGAACCACTGTTTAGAGGCCGGTTGACGTCGCTGCGCCTACCGTTTCTCTTCCACTCACAGAAGAGGACGAAGGAATGTTCACCCAGCAACGTGCACATCGGCTGCGCATCGGGCGCTGTTCGGAGTCGGGCCGTATTTACCTGATCACTGCGGTTATCCATCAACGGCAGTTGGTCTTTCAGGACTGGCGCATCGGCCGCCTGCTTGTCAGTGAGTTCAGGCAGGCTCAGGACGAGGGTGAGGCGACTTCGCTGGCCTGGGTGGTCATGCCTGACCATTTCCATTGGCTGATCGAGTTGCATAACGGCGACTTGCCAAGGCTGATGCGAATCACCAAGTCGCGAAGTGCCCGTGCCATCAACCAGGCCAGGTGTTCGTTCGGGACCCTATGGCAAAAAAGGCTACTTCGACCGCGCACTGCGTCGGGAGGAAGATTTGAAAGCAATGGCCCGCTATATCGTGGCCAATCCCTTGCGTGCAGGGCTGGTCGAGCATATAGGCCAGTACCCGCTATGGGACGCCATCTGGTTGTGACCGTTCTTCCTCTGTAGGAGCGAGCTTGCTCGCGAAGCACGTCAACGATGACGCCGCGCTATCAGGTAGCCCGCGTCGTCTATGCGTTTTTCGCGAGCAAGCTCGCTCCTACAGGGGGAAAGTGTCAGTGTCCGACCCGCGCATTGGTCAGCCAACCCCACAAGCTGAAAATGATAAAGCTCACGGCAATCGTGATCAGCAAATGACTGCCGGTTTGTGCAAGCGCTGCGCTGCTGACGGCAGCAGTGAGGAACATGATGCTATTTCCTGCTGATGCTGCTGTGCCCGCGCTGCTTGAAAACAACAGCATCGCCGCCGAAATTGCGGCGGGACGAACCAGGGTGACCGCGAGTGCGCTGATCAGCATCGGGATGAGCAGAGTCACTGTGGTAATGGCTTCAAAGATGATAATCAGCGCCAGCAGCACACCCGCGGCGAGCAACAACCCAAGACCGATATTGATTTGCCGGGACAGCGCGATACGTTTTTGCAGGTACGAGGCTGCCACCCCGCCGAGGAGATAAGCCGCGCCGTACACCATCAGCACCAGCGCGTACTGATATTCGGAAAGCTTCAGCGCGTCCATGAAAATCAGCGGCGTCACGCTGATCAAGGCGAAGTAGCAGGCGAACACCTGCGCGGCGATCCACCAGTAGCGTAGGAAATCGCGATTGCCGGCGACGGCTTTCAGCGTGGCGATGATGGATACTGGCGCGCGATGGGGGCTGGCGGATTTGGACGGCAGGATGCAGAACGCATGGATCAACATGCCCAGCGCCATCGCCGCGAATCCATAGAAGCTGCCTTGCCAGTCGAATGTGGTTTGCAGCCAGGAGCCTATCAGCGGGGATAGTGCGACAAACGAACCGCTCAGGGTCATGTAGTACAGGCGCACCCGGGCCCGGTCCTGTGCGTCGAACAGGTCTTCCACCAGGGCGTGACCCAGGACGAAGAAGCCGCAGCCCATGGCCTGCACCGTGCGAAACAGCAGGAAGGTCAGGTAGTCCGACGCCAGTGCACAGCCTATTGCGCCAAGAATCGACAGCGTGATGCAGCCGAGCAGCACTTCCTTGCGCCCCCATTTGTCCGACAACGGGCCGGCGATCAGTTGGGAGATGGAGAAGACCAGTGTGAACAGGCTGATGGAGAGCGCGACGTCGGCCGTCGGAGTGTCGAATTGGGCGGCCAGGGAGGGGAACGACGGCAGGAGAATATTGATCGGGAAGAAGCTGATCAGGGCAATGCAGGTGATCAGGATGAAGCGGGAAAGTTGTTGGCGTTTTACCTCGCCACTGAGGGCGGGAGAGCAGAAGGGCTCAGACATGAGTGGTAATTTCCGGAGTAAAACCAGAAACCGATACTAGTCTGCGAAAAATGGAATTCAATCAAATCTATTGTGCGAAGCGTCCCGTAATGGTGTACGCCGCCCCTGTAGGAGCGAGCTTGCTCGCGAAGCACGTCAACGATGACGCCGCGCTATCAGGTAGCCCGCGTCGTCTATGCGTTTTTCGCGAGCAAGCTCGCTCCTACAGGGGTGCGGTTTCGGTCTTTAGCTATTGGGCAACAACCGGCACGTAATGCTCTTGATGTAGCGCGTCTCGGCAATCGCCGGGTGTACCGGATGATCCGGCCCCTGGCCGCCGCGTTCGAGCATCTGGATGTTGCGGTCCAAGTGACGGGCGCTGGTCAGCAGGATGTTTTGCAGGTCGTCTTCCGGCAGGTGCATCGAGCACGAGGCGCTGATCAGGATGCCGTCCTTGCTGAGCAGGCGCATGGCTTGCTCGTTGAGGCGGCGGTAGGCGCCTTCGCCGTTTTTCATGTCTTTTTTGCGTTTGATGAAGGCCGGTGGGTCGGCGACGATCACGTCGAAGCGTTCTTCGCTGGCTTTCAATTCTTTGAGGGCTTCGAAGACGTCGCCTTCGATGCAGGTCATTTTCTCGGCGACGCCATTCAGCGCGGCGTTGCGCTCGACGCCGTCGAGGGCAAAGGCCGAGGCGTCGACGCAGAATACTTCAGTGGCGCCGAAGGCCGCGGCTTGCACGCCCCAGCCGCCGATGTAGCTGTACAGGTCGAGTACGCGCTTACCTTTGGCATACGGGGCCAGGCGTGCGCGGTTCATGCGGTGGTCGTAGAACCAGCCGGTTTTCTGGCCCTGGATCACCGGGGCTTCGAATTTCACGCCGTTTTCTTCCAGCGCGACCCACTCCGGCACCAGGCCGAACACGGTTTCGACGTAGCGGTTGAGGCCTTCGGCGTCACGCGCGGCGGAGTCATTCTTGAACAGAATGCCGCTTGGCTTGAGCACTTGGGTCAGGGCGGCGATCACGTCTTCTTTATGTGCTTCCATGGTCGCCGAGGCGATCTGTACCACCAGGATGTCGCCGAAACGGTCGACCACCAGACCCGGCAGCAGGTCGGAGTCGCCGTAGACCAGGCGGTAGAACGGCTTGTCGAACAGGCGATCACGCAGGGACAGGGCGACGTTCAGGCGGTGTACCAGCAGCGACTTGTCCAAAGGCAACTTGATGTCGCGCGACAGCAGGCGCGCGCAGATCAGGTTGTTCGGACTCATGGCCACGATGCCCAGGGTCTTGCCGCCGGCCGCTTCCAGGATGGCTTGGTCGCCTGCCTGGAAGCCGTGAAGTGGGGTGGCGGCCACGTCGATTTCGTTGCTGTAGACCCACAGGTGGCCGTTGCGCAAACGACGATCGGCATTGGCTTTGAGACGCAGGCTTGGCAGGGACATGACGTCGCTCCGGAAAAAAGAGCGGGAGTATACCGTGTTACATGAAACTTCGCGGCTTGGCCTGATGGGCTGTAGGGGCGGGCGTGCTGTGCCGAGGTCGCAGCGTCCATTTGATGGGAGTGCCATTGGTTTTTTTGAGGTGTCGGTCAGCTTCCCATCAGGGTTAGAATCCCCGCCTAGCCCGGAGTGTGTACTTATGTCCCAAGAACTTTCCGCCGAACAGATCCAGCAGGCCCTGCAAGGCATCAGCGTGCCGCCCCAGCCGCAAATCATGGTGGATTTGCAGATGGAACAGTACATGCCCGACCCGGACCTGGAAGTGATCGCGCGATTGATTTCCCAGGACCCGGGCCTGTCCGGCGCGCTGTTGAAGATCGTCAACTCGTCGTATTACGGCCTGAGCAACAAGATCGCCTCGATCCAGCGTGCGGTGAACCTATTGGGCAGCCGGTCGATCATCAACCTGATCAATGCCCTGTCGATCAAAGGCGAGATGAGCGACGACACCATTGTCACCCTCAACCGCTTCTGGGACACCGCCCAGGATGTGGCCATGACCTGCCTGACCCTGGCCAAGCGCACAGGCGCCCAGGCGGTAGACGAAGCCTATGCCCTGGGGCTGTTCCACGATTGCGGTGTACCGCTGATGCTCAAGCGTTTCCCCAATTACATGGCGGTGCTCGAAGAGGCCTACGCCAATGCCGGCGCCGACTGCCGTGTGGTCGACACCGAAAACAATGCGTTCAACACTAACCATGCGGTGGTCGGCTATTACACCGCCAAGTCCTGGCGCCTGCCGGAGCATGTGACCGACGCCATCGCCAACCATCACAACGCCCTGGCGATTTTCAGCGATGAGTCGCCGCGCAATCCGCAACTCAAGAACCTGCTGGCGATCCTGAAAATGGCCGAGCATATCTGCTCGTCATACCGGGTGCTGGGCAACCAGGCGGTTGACCATGAGTGGGATGCGATTGGCCATCTGGTGCTGGACTACGTGGGCCTGTCGGATTACGACTTCCAAAGCATGAAGTTGTCGATCCGCGAACTGGGCACGCACTGACCCTTTTCTCACGAGGTACACATGCCCGAGTTACCAGAAGTCGAAACCACTCGGCGCGGGATTGCGCCGCACCTGGAAGGCCAGCGGGTCAGCCGCGTCGTGGTGCGTGAGCGGCGCCTGCGCTGGCCGATCCCGGAAGACCTCGACGTGCGCCTGTCCGGGCAGCGCATCGTGCTGGTGGAGCGGCGGGCCAAGTACCTGTTGATCAATGCCGAAGTGGGCACCCTGATCAGTCACCTGGGTATGTCGGGCAACCTGCGCCTGGTGGAAGTCGGCCTGCCGGCGGCCAAGCACGAGCATGTGGACATCGAGTTGGAGTCGGGCCTGGCCCTGCGCTACACCGACCCTCGGCGTTTCGGCGCGATGCTTTGGAGCCTGGACCCGCACAACCACGAACTGCTGATTCGCCTGGGGCCGGAGCCGTTGACCGAGCTGTTCGATGGCGAGCGCCTGTTCAAACTGTCCCGTGGGCGTTCGATGGCGGTGAAGCCGTTCATCATGGACAACGCGGTGGTGGTGGGCGTGGGCAATATCTACGCGACGGAAGCGCTGTTCGCGGCGGGGATCGATCCGCGCCGCGAGGCCGGTGGCATTTCACGCGGGCGCTATTTGAAGCTGGCGATCGAGATCAAACGCATTCTGGCGGCCGCCATCGAACGCGGCGGCACCACGTTGCGCGACTTTATCGGTGGCGATGGGCAGCCGGGGTATTTCCAGCAGGAGCTGTTCGTCTACGGCCGAGGGGGCGAGGCGTGCAAGGTCTGCGGGAGCGAGTTGCGCAGTGTGGTGCTGGGGCAGCGGGCGAGTGTGTTTTGCCCGAAGTGTCAGAGCTGACTGTTGTGTGAAGGCTGATATCGCCATCGGGGGGCAAGTCGAATCGTCGCGCCGCCCCTCCCACACTTTGACGCGTGAACACATTTTAAATGTGGGAGGGGGCTTGCCCCCGATGAGGCCCTTACAGGCACCAACAGACTCAAGCCTTACCGGTAATCTTGCGGTACTTCACCATCAACTGCTCTTGCGTTTCCGGATGCGCTTCATCCAGTGGAATGCAATCGACCGGGCACACCTGCTGGCACTGCGGTTCGTCGTAGTGGCCGACGCACTGGGTGCAGAGGTTGGGGTCGATCACGTAGATTTCTTCGCCTTGGGAAATCGCGGCGTTCGGGCACTCGGGTTCGCAGACGTCGCAGTTGATGCAATCGTCGGTGATGATCAGGGACATGGAAACTCCTGCCAGGGCCGTCAGCCAAGGCATCTGAAAAACTAATGCGCGCAATTGTGCCGCATTGGCGCCCGCAGTGCGAGCGGGCGCCGAGTGAGCGGTCTTACTTCTTGAAGCGCAGGGTCAGCGCCTCGGCGACGGCTGGGTGCACGAACTTGGTGATATCCCCGCCCAAAGCGGCGATTTCACGGACCAACGTCGAGGAAATGAACGAATAACGCTCCGACGGCGTGAGGAACAGGCTTTCCACGTCCGGCGCCAGTTGGCGGTTCATGTTGGCCAGTTGGAATTCGTATTCGAAGTCCGACACCGCGCGCAGGCCACGCAGGAATACATTGGCGTTCTGCTCTTTGGCGAAATGCGCCAGCAGCGTCGAGAAACCCACCACTTCTACGTTGGGCAGGTGCTTGGTGACCTCACGCGCCAGCTCCACGCGCTGTTCCAGGGGAAACAGCGGGTTTTTCTTGGGGCTGGCCGCGACCGCGATGATCACATGGTCGAACAAGCGCGAGGCGCGTTCGACCAGATCGCCATGGCCTTTGGTAATCGGGTCGAAGGTACCTGGGTACAACACTCGGTTCATCGCGTCGTCCTGGCGGAGTCCGTTGGGGAACCGGATGGTATCGCAGCCATCCCGGTCGGCCAAGTCGACTTATGCGAATAGACACGCGAAATACCCGGTTTTTTCATGCTGTTTTCAGACGTTCGGCCAATGCGCTCGCCAGTTGCGCGGTCAATCCGTACACCGACAATTGCGGGTTGGCGCCAATGCTGGTGGGGAACAGCGAACCATCATGAATCGACAGATTGCGCAGTTGATGATGGCGGCCGAGGCTGTCGGCCACGGCGTTTTTCGGCTCTTCGCCCATGGCGCAGCCGCCCATCACGTGGGCACTGCCCAGGCAGGTACGGTGTAATTCCAGGTTGAGGCCGTCTATCAGGCTGCGCGCTTCGGCCAGGGTCTTCACGTAGCGCGCATCGTGATGCAGCGGCTTGACCGACTTGGCGCCCGCCGCGAACTGGATCTCGGCCATGCTGTGGAACGCGCGGCGCAGGCCGTCCCAGGCGTAAGGCGAAACCTGATAATCGAGCACCGGCGTGCCGTCGCCGCGCAATTCCACGCTGCCGCCCGGGCTGTCGGGGTGGAATCCGTCGCGCAGCAGGGCGAGCATCGCGTGGGTATTGGGCAACTGGCTCATGTCCAGGGCGTTTTGTGTGCCGTAGCCGCCGAGCAGCGTACTCGCGAGCGCCGGGTGCAGCGGCGGTGCCTCCAGCTTGTACGACATTCTGCCGGTGGTGCCGTCCTGCCATTGGAAGTGATCGGAATAGATCGACTGCGGCGCGCCATAGAACGGGTTGATCACCTCGTCGAACAGCGCTGCGGAGAAATTCACCAAATGCAAAAAGGTGCGCTTGCCCAGCCGCGAATGCGGGTCGGGGGCGTCCGAGCGCATCAGCAGCGCCGGGCTGTTGATGCCGCCACCGGCCAGCACATAGTGTTTGGCCTTGACCGTGATGGTGCGCCCGGTAGGGGCGACGCAGCGTTCGTCCATCGCCACGCATTCCAGGCTGCTGATGCGGTCGCCGCTGTATTTCAGGCGTTCGGCGCGGGCCAGGTACAACAACTCGCCGCCTTTCTCCAGGGTGGCGGGGATGGTGGTCACCAGCATCGACTGCTTGGCGTTGACCGGGCAACCCATGCCGCAGTAGCCCAGGTTGAAGCAGCCGCGCACGTTGCGTGGGATCACATGCCAGCTGTAGCCCAACTGTTCGCAGCCTTTGCGGATCACGTCGTTGTTGGCGTTGGGTGGCATGGCCCAGGGGGCAATGCCCAGGCGCTGTTCCATTTTTTCGAACCACGGCGCCATGTCCGCGCTGCCGTGGCCCTTGACCGCATACTCGCTGGCCCAGTGGCTGAGGGTCGCGTCCGGGGTGCGGAAGCTGGAGGTCCAGTTGATCAGCGTGGTGCCGCCCACCGCCCGGCCCTGCAGGATGGTGATGGCGCCGTCCTTGCTCATGCGGCCGATGCCTTCCTGGTACAGGCTGGCGTAGGCTTCGTCTTCGAGCAGCTTGAAATCGCTGCTGGTCTTGAGCGGGCCTTCTTCGATCAGCAGCACTTTGTAGCCAGCGGCGCTGAGGATTTCGGCGGTGGTGCCGCCGCCGGCGCCGCTGCCGATGATCGCTACGTCGGCTTCCAGCGTCAGGTCGCGGTCGAGGGCGGCGCCGTTGTGGGTTTTCCAGCCACGGGCCAGGCCGTCGCGGAACAGATCGGGTACGGGCATCAGGGTCGTCTCTTGTTTTTATTGGGGGGGGCGAATCAGATCTTCGGTGGCCCGGGGTAGCCGCAATGGGCCCAGGACGCCGGCCGGAAGTACCAGGCCATGATCACCAGCTTGAGCAGCGAGCCCTGGCCCATGCGCAGCAGGTTCAGGTAGCTGTTTTCCCAGCGGTGCAGGAAGTTGCGGATTTGTTCAGCGCTGGCGTTTTCCCAACTGCCCCAGATCCCGGTCAGTGGGCCGCGGGTGATGCCCATGCCCAGCACGTCGAACAGTTGCTGGGTGAGCTTGAACATCTCCGGCGACAGGTGCTGCAGGCTGTAGTCGAGTTTTTTCAGGGTGTCTTCAATCCCGCTGGCGACTTCCTGGGCGCTGGCCACGCCTTCCAGCAACACCGGGATCACCGCGCGCAGAAACGGCAGATCGCTAGCCCGCAGCAAAGCAAAGCCGCTGGCCGGGGTGCTGCTGGAGCAGCCGCTGAGGCTGGCGCCCAGCCCGGCGGTGGCCAGGAAGGCGCTGGCGCACAGGCCGATTTTCAAGACGCCGCGCCGCGACAGCGCGGGTGAATCAGTCAGGCTTGGGTTCATTGTTATGGTTATCCCGAGGGTGGCGGTATCAGCGGATAAACAGCTTCTGGATCAACTTCTGGATTGCTTTGCCGTAGGGCGGGTAGATCAACTTCGCGGCGTTCAGGCGTTGCTTGACCAGCACGCCCTTGGCCTTGCTGAACGTGAGGAACCCTTCATGGCCGTGGTAGTGGCCCATGCCCGACGGGCCGATCCCGCCGAAGGGCATGTCGTCCTGGGCCACGTGCAGCAGCGTGTCGTTCAGGCATACGCCGCCGGAGTGGGTTTCGTGGAGCACGCGGTTCTGTTCGCGCTTGTTGTAGCCGAAGTAGTACAGGGCCAGTGGGCGAGGCCGCTGGTTGATGTAGGCAAAGGCTTGATCGATGCCGCGATAAGGCACGATCGGCAGCACCGGGCCGAAGATTTCGTCCTGCATCACCGTCATTTCGTCGCTGACATTCAACAGCAGGCTGTGGGCCATGCGGCGTGCCTGGCCCTGGTCGTACAGGGGGATCAGGGTGGCGCCCTTGTCGGTGGCGTCTTTCACGTAGGCATTGAGTCGGGCCAGTTGCCGCTCGTTGATGATGGCGGTGTAGTCCGGGTTGTCGGCCAACGTCGGGTAAAACCCGTGAAGCGCCTTGCTGTAGGCCTCGACGAAACCCTCGACGCGATCCTCCGGCACCAGCACGTAGTCCGGCGCCACACAGGTTTGCCCGGCGTTCAGGGCTTTGCCGAAGGCGATGCGTTCGGCGGCGTCCTTGAGGGGCACATCGGCGGAAACGATAGCTGGCGATTTGCCGCCGAGCTCCAGGGTGACCGGAGTCAGATGCTCGGCGGCCGCGCGCATCACATGTTTACCGACGCTGGTGGCGCCGGTGAACAGCAGGTGGTCGAAGCGTAGGCTGGAAAACGCGATACCGACTTCGGCCTCGCCCAGCACCACGCACACCAGGTCTTCAGGGAAAACCTTCGCCAGCAGGGTCTTGAGCAGTTCGCCGGTGGCCGGGGTCGACTCGCTGAGCTTGAGCATCACCCGATTGCCGGCGGCCAACGCGCCCACCAGCGGCCCGATGGCCAGGTACAGTGGATAGTTCCAGGGCACGATCACCCCGACCACGCCCAGCGGTTGATAGATGACTTTGGCCGAGGCTGGCTGGAAGGCAATGCCTACAGCGCGGCGGGAAGGTTTCATCCAGCCCTTGAGGTGTTTGCTCGCATAGTGAATGCCATGCAGGCTGGGCATCAGTTCGGCGAACAGGGTTTCGTCGGCGCTGCGGTGGCTGAAGTCCTGGCTGATCGCGTTGATCAGCGCCTGGCGTTCGTCGCTGAGCACTTCGCGCAAGGCCTTGAGCCATTGTTGGCGCTGCGCGGCCGGCGGCATCGGGTTGGCGGCATAGGCGCGGCGTTGGGCGTCGAACAGGCTCTGGAGTTGATCCAGTGTCTGGGAATTTTGCAGGTAGGCAACGTTGGCAGACATGGTGCAATTCCAGATTGTTATTGGTCTGCCTGAATTTTTAGAGTCATTGCTCTAAATTGTCAAATAACATTGCAGCAACAACTGGATTTATCCCGACAAGGTTAGGCCGTAAGATGGTAGATCACGTGTACAGAAGCTGATCCCCTATGGCACCACGAGTAAAGACCAGCGAGCGCATTGTGCAAACCAGCCTGGAGCTTTTTAACCAGCAGGGCGAGCGCAGTGTGAGTACCAACCATATCGCCGCCCATATGGAAATTTCGCCGGGCAACCTGTACTACCACTTCCCCAACAAGCAGGCGATCATCGCCATGCTGTTTCGCGAATACGAAGCCTTGGTCGACAGTTTCCTGCGCCCGCCCCAAGGTCGCGCCATGGTGGTGGATGACAAGCGCTTCTACCTGCAGGCGGTTCTGGCCGGCATGTGGCGCTACCGTTTCCTGCACCGTGACCTCGAGCACCTGCTGGAGAGCGACCCGGAATTGTCCACCGGCTACCGGCGGTTTTCCCAGCGTTGCCTGATTCAGGGTGGCGCCATCTACCAAGGCTTTGTCGATGCCGGCATTCTCACTATGGACCCGGTGCAAACCGAGGCGCTGACTCTCAATGCCTGGATCATCCTCACCTCCTGGGTGCGGTTTTTGTGTACCACCAATGAAAAATCCACGCATTTGAGCGCTGAAGCGATCAAGCGCGGGGTGTATCAGGTGCTGGTGCTGGAGGCGGGGTTTGTCACGCCGCAGGCAAAAAAAGAGGTGGATGCACTGTTCAAAGAGTTTTACGTGCCGTTGAACCAGGCACTGGAAGAAGTGAAGTAGGAC
Source organism: Pseudomonas sp. D3 (assembly GCF_029320995.1). Taxonomy (NCBI): domain Bacteria; kingdom Pseudomonadati; phylum Pseudomonadota; class Gammaproteobacteria; order Pseudomonadales; family Pseudomonadaceae; genus Pseudomonas; species Pseudomonas sp. D3. The sequence goes on along the minus strand of NZ_CP119772.1, from coordinate 6,177,780 downwards.
CTTTCCCGAATCTGTTCACAGGAGTCCGTCATGCCGCTTGCCCAACTGATCAGCCCCCAGCAACTGGCCGAGCGCCAACAGCGCGGCGCTCTGGTGCTACTTGACTGCCGCTTTGCCCTGGAAGATCCGGACTACGGCCTGTGCAGCTATGCCGAAGGGCATATCGAGGGCGCGCAATATGCCGACCTGGAGCGTCATCTCAGCGGGCCGGTGACCAAGGGTGTGACCGGGCGTCACCCGTTGCCGCAGGCGCAGGCGTTGGCCGAGCAACTGCGTGTCTGGGGCGTGAACGCCGATACCGATGTGGTGCTCTACGACGACGGCCCCGGTGCCTTTGCTGCCCGCGCTTGGTGGTTGCTGGCCTGGCTGGGCAAGCGCGACGGCGTGTTTATCCTGGACGGTGGCCTGAAGGCCTGGCATTCAGCCGGTTTCCCGTTAAGCCTGGATGCGCCGTTGATCGAGCGCGGCACCTTGGTCGGCGCGCCGGACAATCGCCTGCTGCTGGATGCCGAGCAGTTGCAAAAACGCCTGGGCCAACCGGGCCTGACCCTGATCGACGCCCGCGCCCAGCCGCGCTTTCGCGGCGATGTCGAGCCTATCGATCCGATTGCCGGGCACATTCCCGGTGCGCAATGTGCGGCGTTCACCGAAAACCTCGGCAGCGACGGGCGTTTTTTGCCGGCCGAGCAGCTCAAGCAGCGCTTCGCCGCCCAGTTGCAAGGCCGTTCGCCGGATGAATTGGTGGCGTATTGCGGTTCGGGCGTGACGGCGTGCCATAACCTGTTCGCCCTGAGCCTGGCGGGTTACCCGTTGTGCACGTTGTATGCGGGGTCGTGGAGTGAGTGGATTACCGATCCGGCGCGGGAAATCGCGACGGGCGACTAAGTTGTCCCGCGCATAACCCCACATGGTTTAACGGGGTTGTGTCAGCAACCATTGCGGAATCCGCCGCTCCAGGTAGTAACCGGGGCGCTTCAGGGAGCCATCGACAAACCCCACATGCCCACCCTTGGCCAGCAATTCGAACTCGGTGCAATCCGACAATTCGCTGGCTTCGGGCAGGCTATGGGTGAACACAAACGGGTCATCGGCCGCGTGGATGATCAGGGTCGGCGTGCGGATATCGCCCAGGTAGTAACGGCTCGACGCGCGGCGGTAATAGTCTTCGGCACTCAGGAAACCATGCAGCGGCGCGGTGACCCGGCCGTCGAAGTCCCAGAACGTGCGCATCTTCTCCAGAGACCCGAGTGACGCCAGGGTTTTAAGCCCTTCAGCACGACCATCCTGTAAAAAGCGGCTTTGTTTGACGCGGATATACGCGACCATCTCGCGCATGAAGTGCTTCTGATACACCCGCGAAAAGCCCAGGCCGATGCGATCGGCGCACTGATCCAGGCGAAACGGCACCGACACCGCCGCCGCACCTTGCAGCCCCGAATTCGCGCCGGTTTCGCCCAAATGCTTGAGCAGCACATTGCCGCCGAGGGAATAACCCACCGCATACAACGGCGCCAACGGCCGCTTGGCGCGCAGATGCGCAATCGCTGCCGCCAAATCTTCGCTGGCGCCCGAGTGGTAGCTGCGCGGCAACAGGTTTGGCTCCCCCGAGCAACCGCGCCAGTTCAAGGCCGCACTGGCCCAACCTTGGGCGGCGAGGACTTTTTGCAGGCCGGCCACGTAAGGCGAATTGGACGAGCCGGTCAGCCCATGCAGCACCAGTACCAGCGGCGCAAGTGCGTCATGGGGGCCATGCCAGTCGAGGTCGAGAAAGTCGCCGTCGTCCAGCCATAGGCGTTCGCGTTGCCGTTCGAGGTGCGTCGTGGGGCGCCACAGCGGGCCCCACAGCGTTTGCAGGTGTGGATTGCCGAGGCCGAAGGCGGGTTTGAACAGGTCTGAAGAAGGGGTCATGACACTCTCTGTAGCACGCGGACTCACTGTGGCGAGCGAGCTTGCTCGCGTTGGGCTGCGCAGCAGCCCCATGAAGAACGCCGCATTTATTCAGTCAGAACACTATTTCAGCCCGGCGCGAGCAAGCCCGCTCGCCACAGGTTTAGACCGCGGGCTGTACCGAGCGCTGCCACAGCGCGTAATACACCCGCCCGGATTTCTGTTCCCGGTGCAGGCGCCAGCTCCCGGGCAGGCCCAGGCTGGACGGCGCGCTCTCGCTTTCGGTGTAGATCCACGCGTCCGGCGCCAGCCATTGGCGCTCTTCGAGCAACGCGCACACGGTCGGCAACAGGTTCTGGTTGAACGGAGGATCGAGGAACACCACGTCGTATTCGCTGGCGGCCTGGGTTTCCAGGTAGCGCAGCGCGTCGGCGGTCTGGACCTGGCCGTTGGTGCAGCGCAGGGTGCCCAGGTGTTCCTTGAGGCTGGACACCGCCACGTTGCTGGCATCCAGCGCCTGTGCCTGGGCCGCGCCACGGGACAAGGCCTCCAGGAACAGCGCGCCGCTGCCGGCAAACGGGTCGAGTACCTTGGCCCCGGCGATGTACGGCGCCAGCCAGTTGAACAGGGTTTCGCGCACGCGATCCGGCGTTGGGCGCAGGCCCACGACGTCGGGGAAGCTGAGCTTGCGGCTGCCCCATTCACCGCCAATGATGCGCAGTTGGCCCACACCGTTATGCACGTTGTGGACAGGTTTTTTCGGGCGAGATGAACTGGCCATTAATGCTCCGGAACCCCGAGCGGCTGCTCGGCAGGTTTATCAGTGGGGGGCGGTAGTGGCTTTTGCGCAGTCGTCGGGCCGGCGGTCACGATGACCATCTTGTCGGCGCTCAGGTGTTTATTCAAAGCCGCTTTGACCTGCTCTACGGTCAGGGCCTGGGATTGTTTCATGAAATCTTCCAGATAGCTCAGCGGCAGGTTGTAGAAACCCATGGCGCCCAGTTGCCCGACGATATCGGCGTTGCTTGCGGTGGACAGCGGGAAGCTGCCGCTGAGCTCGCGCTTGGCGTCATCCAGCTCCTTTTGTGTCGGGCCGGTCTTGAGATAGTCAGCCAGCACCTCTTCCACCAGGCGCAAGGTGCCGCCGCTCATTTCCGCGCGGGTCTGCAGGTTGATCATGAACGGGCCGCGCACCTGCATCGGTGAGAATCCGGAGTAGACGCCGTAGGTCAGGCCGCGCTTTTCGCGCACTTCACTCATTAAGCGGGTGCCGAAGCCACCGCCGCCGAGGATCTGGTTGCCCAGGGACAGGGCGGCGTAGTCCGGGTCGGCGCGATCGATGCCCAGTTGGGCGAACAGCAGGTGCGTCTGCTTGGATGGGAACTCGATATGGCTCAAACCGGCCTTGGGCTCGGTCGGCTGGGCGATCTTCGCCAGCGCCGGGCCTTTGGGCAGTGATGCAGAAACCTTGGCGGTCATGGCTTCGGCCTCGGCGCGAGTCAGGTCGCCCACCACGGCAATCACTGCGTTACCTGCGGCATAGGCCTTGGCGTGGAATGCCTGCAACTGCGCCTGGGTGATCTTCGGGACGCTCTCGGCCGTGCCTTCGCTCGGGTGAGCATACGGGTGGTCGCCGTACAGGCGCTTGAACAGCTCCAGGCTCGCCAGTTTGCCGGGGTTCTGCTTCTGGTACTCAAAGCCGGCGAGGATCTGGTTCTTGATGCGCGCCAGGGAGTCGGCGGGGAAAGTCGGTTTGCCGATCACCTGGTCAAACAGCGCCAGGGCGGCGTCGCGCTTGTCGCTGTCGCTCAGGCTGCGCAGGGAGACCAGCGCCATGTCGCGGTAAGCGCCATTGCCAAAGTCCGCGCCGAGGCCTTCAAAGCCGCTGGCGATCTGGCTCACATTCTTGCCTGGCACGCCTTCGTTGAGCATGGCGTTGGTCATCAGCGCCACGCCCGGGACGTCGCCGTCATGGCTGCTGCCGGCGGCGAACAGGATGCGCATGTCGAACATCGGCAATTCGTGGGCTTCGACGAACAGCACCTTGGCGCCTTCGGCGGTGTTCCAGGTTTGCACGTCGAGCTTGCGGTTGGTCGGCGCCTTGCCGTCCAGCTCCGCCAGGGATTGCAGCGTGTTGGCCGACTGGGCTTTTTCCAGGGCCGGGCTGGCGACGGATTCGCTTGGGCGCAGGAAATACACGGCGCTCGCTGCGATCAAGGTGACGGCGATCAGGCCGGGCAGGATCAGGCTGCTATTGCGATCACTCATGAGCGGTCTCCTCAGGCAGGACATGGGCGACGCTGAGACGTTCGCGGGTGAAGTAAGTACGTGCGGCCTTCTGGATATCGTCCGGGGTCACGCTTTGCAGGTCGGCCAGTTCGGTGTCCATCAGTTTCCAGGACAGGCCGACGGTTTCCAGGGAGCCTATGGCGGTGGCCTGGCTGGTAATGGAGTCACGCTGGTAGACCAAGCCGGCGATGACCTGAGCGCGGATACGCTCCAGCTCTTCGGCGGTCGGCGGCTTGCCTTTGAGTTCTTCCAGCAGGCGCCACAGGCCGGCTTCGGCTTGGGCGATGGTCTTTTTCTTCTGTTGGTTGGGGGTGGCGCTCAGGGTGAACAGGCTGTCACCGCGGGTGTAGGCGTCGTAGTGGGTGGAGGCGGCGGATACCAGCTCTTCACCCCGTTCCAACTGTTCCGAAATACGTGCGCTGTAGCCGCCATCGAGCAGGGCCGAGATCAGGCGCAGGGCTTGTACCGAGCGTTTGTCTGTCGCGGTGGCCAGGCCGGGCACGTTGAAGCCCAGGATCACGCTCGGCAGTTGGGTTTGCACATGCAGGGTCAGCAAGCGCTCGCCGGGCTCGGCCAGTTCCAGCGGGATCTTGGCCGGCGGTACATCACGCTTGGGGATTGGGCCGAAGTAGCGCTGGGCCAGGTTCTTCACCTCGTCCGGGGTCACGTCGCCGACCACTACCAGGGTGGCGTTATTCGGCACATACCAGGACTGGTACCAGTGGCGCAGCTCTTCGACCTTCATGCGGTCCAGGTCGGCCATCCAGCCGATGGTCGGCGTGTGGTAGCCGCTGGCCGGGAACGCCATGGCCTTGAAGCGCTCGAAGGCCTTGGACATCGGGCTGTCGTCGGTGCGCAGGCGGCGTTCTTCCTTGATCACCTCGATCTCGCGGCTGAACTCGTCGGCCGGCAGGCGCAGGCTGGCCATGCGGTCGGCTTCGAGTTCGAAGGCGACACCCAGGCGGTCACGCGCCAGCACCTGGTAATAGGCGGTGTAGTCGTCGCTGGTGAAGGCGTTTTCTTCGGCGCCCAGGTCGCGCAGGATCAGCGAGGCTTCGCCGGGGCCGACCTTGGCGCTGCCCTTGAACATCATGTGTTCCAGTGCGTGGGACAAGCCGGTCTGGCCCGGGGTTTCGTAGCTCGAGCCGACTTTGTACCAGACCTGGGAAACCACCACCGGCGCGCGATGATCTTCGCGCACGACCACTTTGAGGCCGTTATCCAGGGTGAATTCATGGGTGGGTTGTGGGTCGGCAGCCAAGGCTGAGAGGGGCAGACAAACTGTGCTGAGCAGCAGGCCTGCGGCGCGGCGGGCTAGAGCATTCATTCGTTTTTAAACCTGTTGGGCTGCCCGCTTGGTCTTAGCGTCGGCGGGCGAGGAGGTGCTAGGATACTGATCCGATTTGGGGACGGCCACTGCGGTCGTCATCTTGTTCCGGTCCCAGTCGTAGGAATGTTGAAAAAGAGGGTGATTTTCCCCGATAATCTTCAGCTTTTCGCCGATTTTATCGCTTCAGTTTCATATTGAATCGATTTGTTGAGGCGCTTATTTACGCCTCACAAAATGTTGCGCATGAACGAGCGAGCGTTAAAGCAGTCTGTTCTTCATTGAATTTTTATTTACCGAGGCGCCCTTGGCGCGTCGCTACCTTGAGATAGCCGTCCTCCATGTTTGGTTCCAACGACGACAAGAAGAGCCCAGCTGCGGCTGGCGAGAAAAAAGGCCTGTTCGGATGGCTGCGCAAAAAGCCGCAGGAAACCGTCGTCGAACAGCCGCAGGTTCAATCTGAGCCGATCCCGGAGCCCGTCGTAGACGCCGCACCGCTGGCGCCGGTGGTGTTGCCGATGGCTGAACCGGTGTTGCAGCCGGTGGTTGAAACCGCATCGGAGCCCGAGCACAAGCCGTGGCTGGAACTGCCGGTGGCCGAAGAGCCCGTGGCACTGGTCGACGATGTGCAGGCCGAGCACTTGACGCCGCCGATTCCGCTGGTTGAGCCGGTGGCGGTCGAGCCGACTCCCGCGCCCGCCGTGATTGAGCCGCCTGCCGAGCCCGAGCCCGTTGTTGCTGCCGAAACCAGCAAAACCGGGTTCTTTGCCCGTCTCAAGCAAGGCCTGAGCAAAACCAGCGCAACCATCGGCGAAGGGATGGCCAGCCTGTTCCTGGGCAAAAAGACCATCGATGACGAACTGCTGGAAGACATCGAGACTCGCCTGCTGACCGCTGACGTGGGCGTCGAAGCCACCGCCGTGATCATCCAGAGCCTGACCCAGAAGGTCGCGCGCAAGCAGTTGACCGACGCCGATGCGCTGTACAAATCCCTGCAGGCCGAACTGACCGCGATGCTCAAACCGGTGGAAGCGCCGCTGGTGATCAGCCAGAAGACGCCGTTCGTGATCCTTGTGGTGGGCGTCAACGGTGCTGGCAAGACCACCACCATCGGCAAACTGGCCAAGAAGCTGCAACTGGAAGGCAAGAAAGTCATGCTCGCCGCCGGCGATACCTTCCGCGCCGCCGCCGTCGAGCAGCTGCAGGTCTGGGGCGAACGCAACAAGATCCCGGTGATCGCCCAGCACACCGGTGCCGATTCCGCGTCGGTGATCTTCGATGCCGTGCAAGCCGCAAAGGCCCGTAACATTGACGTGCTGATCGCCGATACCGCCGGTCGCCTGCACACCAAAGACAATCTGATGGAAGAGCTGAAGAAAGTGCGCCGCGTGATCGGCAAGCTCGACGCCGAAGCCCCGCACGAAGTCTTGCTGGTGCTCGACGCCGGTACGGGCCAGAACGCTATCAGCCAGGCCAAACAATTCCACCAGACGGTGCAATTGACCGGCCTGGCATTGACTAAGCTCGACGGCACGGCCAAGGGCGGCGTGATCTTCGCCCTGGCCAAACAGTTCGGGTTGCCGATTCGTTACATCGGCGTCGGTGAAGGTATCGACGACCTGCGCACCTTTGAAGCCGAACCCTTTGTCCAGGCACTGTTTGCCGAGCGGGAGCGTTCATGATTCGATTCGAACAGGTCGGTAAACGCTACGCCAACGGGCATGTCGGCTTGCATGAGCTGAGCTTTCGAGTGCGTCGCGGCGAATTCTTGTTTGTCACCGGCCATTCGGGTGCCGGCAAAAGTACCCTGTTGCGCTTGCTGCTGGCCATGGAACGCCCGACCACCGGCAAACTGCTGCTGGCGGGCCAGGACCTGGCCACCATCAGCAATTCGCAGATTCCGTTCCTGCGCCGCCAGATCGGCGTGGTGTTCCAGAACCACCAGTTGCTGTTCGATCGCACGGTGTTCAATAACATCGCGCTGCCGTTGCAGATCCTTGGGCTGTCCAAGGCCGAAATCATCAAACGTGTGGACTCGGCCCTGGAGCGCGTGGCGCTGTCGGACAAGACCGACCTCTATCCCGGCGACCTGTCCACCGGCCAGCAACAGCGCGTCGGCATCGCTCGCGCCATCGTCCACCGTCCGGCCTTGCTGCTGGCGGACGAACCCACCGGTAACCTCGACCCGCGCCTGGCGGCCGAGATCATGGGCGTGTTCGAAGACATCAATCGCCTGGGCACCAGCGTGCTGATCGCCAGTCACGACCTGGCACTGATCGCGCGTATGCGCCATCGCATGCTGACCCTGCAACGCGGTCGCCTGATCGGTGACGGGGAGGCCGGCGTATGAGTGCGACACGCAGCCCCAAGGTTTCCGAGCGCGTGGCGCCGAAACCGGCCGACCCGCAACCGAAAAAGAAAAAACACGACGAAGACGATGGCCCCGACTTCGCCACGCTGCTGCGCGCCTGGGTCGAAAACCACCGTGCCAGCCTGCTCGACAGCCTGCGCCGCCTGGCCAAGCAGCCAATCGGCAGCTTTTTCACCTGCATGGTGATGGCAGTGGCCTTGAGCCTGCCGATGGGCTTGTCACTGCTGCTTAATAATGTGGAGCGCCTTGGCGGTTCCTGGCAACGCGCGGCGCAGATTTCGCTGTACCTGAACCTGGACGCCAGCGCCAAAGATGGCGAGGCCTTGCGCGAAGAGATCAAGAACCTGCCGGGCGTGGCGGATGCCGAGTACATCAGCCGCGATCAGGCCCTTGAGGAATTCCAGCAACAGTCAGGCTTGGGTGAGGCGCTCAAAGAGCTGCCGCAGAACCCGCTGCCGGGCGTGGTGCTGGTGACACCCAATGAAGTCGACAAGCCAGCGCTGGAAGCCCTGCGACAAAAACTCGCAGAGATGCCCAAGGTGCAACAGGCGCAACTTGATCTAGTCTGGGTAGAGCGCCTGGCGGCGATTCTCAAGCTGGGTGACCGCTTTGTGTTCGGCCTGACGGTATTGTTGGTGTCTGCATTACTTTTGGTGATAGGTAATACCATTCGTCTTCATATTGAAAACCGCCGCACCGAGATAGAAGTGATTAAACTGGTCGGCGGCACGGACAGCTATGTGCGTCGTCCTTTTCTGTACATGGGCGCGCTTTATGGCTTCGGTGCGGGAATTTTGTCCTGGGGCTTATTGGCGTTCGGCCTGGACTGGCTGAACGACGCGGTTATCGGGCTGGCCGGCTTGTACGGCAGTGATTTCGCCCTGGCCGGAGTGCCGGTCGCAGATGGTCTGTCGCTCTTGCTTGGCGCGGTCTTGTTGGGGTATATCGGTGCGTGGATTGCGGTCGCACGGCATTTACGTGAGCTGGCACCGAAGTAGTTAATGTCAGATTAATGTGGTTTCGTTTGTATTGACCGTATCAGTGGTTTAGGGAACTTGTCTTACGGTTCCCGGTCAATTTTCGCAGTGCTGAACTGCACGAGTTATGTGAGTCGGAGGTTTTTTCGTATGACCACTTCTTTGCAACCTGTCTATGCCTTGGCCCCAGGTGCGAACCTTGAGGCCTATGTGCATACGGTCAACAGCATTCCATTGCTGACGCCGGAGCAGGAGCGTGAACTGGCCGAGAGTCTCTACTATGAGCAGGATTTGGGGGCGGCTCGGCAGATGGTGCTCGCCCACCTGCGTTTTGTCGTACATATCGCCCGTAGCTATAGCGGCTACGGCCTGGCCCAGGCAGACCTGATCCAGGAAGGCAACGTCGGCCTGATGAAGGCTGTGAAGCGCTTTAACCCGGAAATGGGTGTGCGCCTGGTGTCGTTCGCCGTGCATTGGATCAAGGCGGAAATCCACGAGTTCATCCTGCGCAACTGGCGCATCGTGAAAGTCGCGACCACCAAGGCCCAGCGCAAGCTGTTCTTCAACCTGCGCAGCCAGAAAAAACGCCTGGCGTGGCTGAACAACGAGGAAGTCCACCGCGTGGCCGAAAGCCTTGGTGTGGAACCGCGTGAAGTGCGCGAGATGGAAAGTCGCCTGACCGGCCATGACATGGCCTTCGACCCGGCCGCCGAAGCGGACGACGACAGCGCCTTCCAATCGCCGGCCAACTACCTGGAAGACCACCGGTACGACCCGGCGCGTCAACTCGAAGATGCCGATTGGAGCGACAACTCCAACCACAACCTGCACGAAGCGCTGGAAGTGCTGGACGACCGTAGCCGTGACATCCTCTACCAGCGCTGGCTGGCCGAAGAAAAAGCCACGCTGCACGACTTGGCGCAGAAGTACAACGTGTCGGCCGAGCGAATTCGTCAGCTTGAGAAAAGCGCGATGAACAAGCTGAAGCTGTCGATCGCTGCTTAAAAGTGTGGGAGGGGGCTTGCTCCCGATAGCAGAGTGTCAGTCGACATCAAGGTGACTGATCCACCGCTATCGGGGGCAAGTCGAATCGTCGCACCGCCCCTCCCACATTTGTCTGTGTTGTGTTAGTCGGACCAGGGTGCCTTGCGCGAATTGTTCAACTCAACCAAATAGCCATCCCCACCCAACTGGCCCATCTGCTGGCGAATCCACGCCGCCCGCCGCGCCACATACGCCGTCGGATGGCTGGCGCTCCACACCCGCGGATTGGGCAACACCGCCGCCAGGTAGCTGGCCTGCTGCCGAGAAAGCGCCTTGGCACTCACCCCAAAGTGATGGCGCGCCGCTGCTTCGGCGCCGAACACCCCTTCATCCCATTCCACGCTGTTGAGGTATACCTCAAGAATCCGCTGCTTGGGCCACAGTACTTCGATCAGCCCGGTAAACCAGGCCTCCAGGCCCTTGCGCAGATAACTGCGGCCGGCCCACAGGAACAGGTTCTTCGACACCTGCTGGCTCAGCGTACTGGCGCCACGGATCGAGCCGCCGCGCTCGTTGTGCAGGATTGCCGCCTGGATCGCGCCAAAATCGAAGCCCCAATGCTCGGGGAAACGCTGGTCTTCACCCGCCATCACCGCCACTTTGAGGTCGTTGGAAATCTCATCCCACGGCACCCAGGTGCGCTGCAGGTCAATCGGCTCGCCGTCAAACCAGGACTCGATCTTGCGCTCCACCATCAGTGCGGTGAACGGCGGCGGTACGACACGAAACAGCAGCACCAGCAACACGCTGCCGATGGCAAACCATTTCACGACTTTGAAAACACGACTGAAGAGGATACGCAGCATAGAGATGGCTTGGCCGAACCCGTTGAGCGGGCCATTATACAGACCCTGCCCAATGAGTCTGACTGGAGTTCCTCATGCTGCGTGGCTTTCTGATGTTGGCTGCCTTTTTCGGCTTCACCGGTGTCGCTCTCGGTGCGTTCGCCGCCCACGGCCTGAAAAACCGCCTGAGCGCCGAGTACCTGGCGATCTTCCATACCGGCGTGACCTACCAATTGGTCCACACCCTGGCGCTGTTCGGCGTGGCGCTGCTCGCCGCGCACCTGCCCGGACGCCTGGTCACGTGGGCGGGCGTGTCGTTTGTCGTCGGCATCCTGCTGTTCTCCGGCAGCCTGTACGTGCTGACGATGACCGGCATCAGCAAGCTCGGCATCATCACGCCGTTTGGCGGCCTGGCGTTTCTGCTCGGTTGGTTCCTCCTGGGGCTGGCGGCGTGGCGCTTGCAACTGGCGGCTTGAAGCGCGCCGCTGATCAAAGGGTCTTGGGCCAGCTACGCCAATCGGGCTAGAATGCTTGCCCCTAAAAACGATGGCGGCCCATGGCATGCGCATTCAGTTGAACGGCGAATCCCTTGAACTGCCCGACGGCGAAACCGTCGCGGCCCTGCTGACCCGTCTGGACCTGACCGGGCGTCGCGTCGCAGTGGAACTCAACCAGGATATCGTCCCGCGTAGCCAGCACGCCGAGACCGCGCTCACCGAAGGTGATCAGGTGGAAGTGGTCCACGCCATCGGCGGCGGCTAGTCCTTCGCGCCACGCCTACGTGGCCCCGAATTCTGCAGAACCTCACCCCATTTCGAGGATTTCCCATGAGCATCGTTCGTAGCGACAAGCCCTTCGTCCTGGCCGGTCGTACCTACCAGTCCCGTCTGCTGGTCGGCACCGGCAAGTACCGCGACATGGAAGAAACCCGCCTGGCCATCGAAGCCTCGGGCGCCGAGATCGTGACCGTGGCCGTGCGTCGCACCAACATCGGCCAGAACCCGGGCGAACCGAACCTGCTGGATATCCTGCCGCCGGACCGCTACACCATCCTGCCGAACACCGCCGGGTGCTACGACGCCATCGAAGCCGTGCGCACCTGCCGCCTGGCCCGTGAACTGCTCGACGGCCACAATCTGGTGAAGCTGGAAGTGCTGGCCGACCAGAAAACCCTATTCCCCAACGTGATCGAAACCCTCAAGGCCGCCGAAACCCTGGTCAAGGAAGGCTTCGACGTGATGGTCTACACCAGCGATGACCCGATCATCGCCCGCCAACTGGCCGAAATCGGCTGCATCGCCGTGATGCCGCTGGCCGGCCTGATCGGCACTGGCCTTGGGATCTGCAACCCGTACAACCTGCAGATCATCCTCGAAGAAGCCAAGATCCCGGTGCTGGTGGATGCCGGCGTGGGCACTGCCTCCGACGCCACCATCGCCATGGAACTGGGCTGCGAAGCTGTGCTGATGAATTCGGCCATCGCCAATGCCCAACAGCCGATCATGATGGCCGAAGCCATGAAACACGCCATCGTCGCGGGCCGCCTGGCCTACCTCGCCGGGCGCATGCCGAAAAAACTCTACGCCAGCGCCTCCTCGCCGCTGGATGGTCTGATCAAGTAAGAGCCATTGATGACTGAATCAAACGAAACGCCGAACACCGTGGAACAGGGCGACGAGTCCAAGCACCGCCGCATCAAGAGTTTTGTGATGCGCGCCGGTCGCATGACCGAAGGCCAGCAAAAGGGCCTGGAGCAAGGCACGCCGCTGTTCGTCCTGCCCCTGGCCGATGCGCCGGTGGACTATGACCCAGTGTTCGGCCGTTCGGCCCCGCGCTCCCTGGAAATCGGCTTCGGCATGGGCCACTCCCTGCTGGAAATGGCCGCAGCCGCGCCGGAACAGGATTTCATCGGTGTGGAAGTCCACCGCCCGGGTGTCGGCGCGCTGCTCAATGGCGTGCTGACTCAGGGGTTGACCAACCTGCGGGTCTACGACTGCGACGCGATTGAAGTGCTCAACCGCTGCATCGCCGACAACAGCCTCGACCGCCTGATGCTGTTTTTCCCGGACCCATGGCACAAAAGCCGTCACCACAAGCGCCGCATCGTCCAGGCGTCTTTCGCCGAGTTGGTGCGTAGCAAGCTGAAAGTCGGCGGCGTCCTGCACATGGCCACCGACTGGGAACCCTACGCGCAATACATGCTGGAAGTGATGAACGTCGCCCCCGGCTACCGCAACCTCGCCGAAGACGGCAAATGCGTGCCACGCCCGACCGAACGCCCGATCACCAAGTTCGAACGTCGCGGCGAGCGGTTGGGGCATGGGGTGTGGGATTTGAAGTTCGAGAAGCTGGCTTAACCCGCGCTCGGCATTGGAATGCAGTAAAAATGTGGGAGGGGGCTTGCCCCCGATAGCTGAGTGTCAGTCGACATCAAGGTGACTGAGCCACCGCTATCGGGGGCAAGCCCCCTCCCACATTTGTTTTATGTTGGGTTTGAGATCAGCGGCGGTCTGCGACGACGCCGATCAACACCAGCACCACCACCAATACCGGCGCCAGGCTGTAGTTATTGAACTGGCTCAACCCCCGCACAATCCACGGCGTGGCGTAGATCAGCGCCGCGCCGCTGCCGATCATGCACAGCAGGGCCATCAACGGCACGCGCAATGCGCCGGCGATGCTGCCGAGGCGGGCTTCGACCCAGCTTTTGATGTCGGCCCCGAACAGCACCAACAGGCAGCCGACGAGGGCCAGGGAGATTTCCGACAGGTTGCTGCGGCTCCAGCGGGATACCGTGGCGAGCAGGTCGAGTACCAAATCCATTCGATTTCCTTAAGAGCGATCAGCTCAAAAACTTCTGTAGCAGGTCATTGAGAAAAAGTTGCCCGCGGTCGGTCGCCGCCAGGCGTGACGGTTCGACCTGCATTAAGCCACTTTGTTCTGCTTCGGTGCGGCCTTCGGCGAGGCTCGTCAGGTCCAGCCCGGTGCGTTCGGCGTAGAGCCTGGCGTCGACGCCTTCGGTGAGGCGCAGGGCGTTCATCAGGAACTCGAACGGTAGCTCTTCGTTGGTCAGCTCCTTCGCGCCGGCCAGGAAACTTTTGTCCGGGTTTAGGTAGTCCTTCGGTGCGCGGGTCTTCCAGGTACGGACGATGCGCCCGTCCGGGTGGCTGAGCTTGCCGTGTGCGCCAGCACCGATGCCGATGAAGTCACCAAAGCTCCAGTAGTTGAGGTTGTGTCGCGCCGCACGCCCCGGTTGCGCATAGGCCGAGACTTCATATTGCGCGTAACCGTGTTCGGCCAGCAGCGCCTGGCCGGCTTCCTGGATATCCCACAGGGTGTCGTCTTCCGGCAGCGTTGGCGGCTGGTTCCAGAAGACGGTGTTGGGCTCCAGGGTCAGTTGGTACCACGATAGATGGGTCGGATTGAGCGCGATGGCCTGGCGCAGGTCGCTCAGCGCGTCGTCCAAGGACTGATCGGGCAAACCGTGCATCAGGTCCAGGTTGAAGTTGTCGAACCCGGCCTGGCGCGCCATGCCGGCGGCGCGCACGGCTTCATCGCCATTGTGGATGCGGCCCAGGGCTTCGAGTTTTTCCTGCTGGAAGCTCTGGATGCCGATGGACAGGCGATTGATTCCCAGCTTGCGGTAAGCCACGAACTTTTCTTGCTCGAACGTCCCCGGGTTGGCTTCCAGGGTGATCTCGATGTTGTCGGCAAACGGGATGCGCGCTTGTACGCCCTTGAGCAGGCGGCCCAGCGCGACGGCGCTGAACAGGCTCGGCGTGCCGCCACCGAAGAAGATCGAGCTCAGCTCCCGACCATAAACGGCGTGTAGGTCCTGATCGAGGTCGGCCAGCAGCGCGTCGACGTACTCTTCTTCCGGTAACACTGGGCTGGCGGTGTGGGAGTTGAAGTCGCAATAAGGGCATTTGCGCACGCACCACGGGATGTGGATGTACAGCGCCAGGGGCGGCAATTGGGGCAGGGCCGCACGGGGTGTTTGCGCGCCGCCGTGGATCAGCGGCTGCGCAGAGGTGTTCTCGGTCATTTCAAGCTCAGGCGTTGGCGCAGCAAAGCCATGGCGCGGGCGCGGTGGCTGATCTGGTTTTTGTCGGCCGGGCTCAGTTCGGCGCTGGAGACATTGCGCTCCGGCACCCAGAACAGCGGGTCATAGCCAAACCCATGTTCACCGCTGGCCGCATGCAGGATGCGCCCGTGCCACAGGCCTTCGCAGAGGATCGGCAGCGGATCATCGGCATGCCGCACCAGGGCCAGCACACAGACAAACTGCGCGCCGCGCTCGGCATCCGGCACGTCCTTGAGGGCGTCGAGCAGCTTGGCGTTGTTCGCCGCGTCGCCTTTACCGTCGGCATAACGCGCCGAGTAGATGCCGGGGGCGCCGCCGAGGAAATCCACCGCCAGGCCCGAGTCGTCCGCCAGCGCCGGCAGGCCGGACAGGCGTGCGGCGTTGCGCGCTTTGAGGATAGCGTTTTCGACGAACGACAGGCCCGTCTCTTCCGGCTCGACCTGGCTGAACTCGCCGATCGAACGCAGTTGCACGGACTCGCCGAGCATGGCCTGGAGTTCTTTGAGTTTGCCAGCGTTATGGCTGGCCAGTACGAGTTGAGTCAGGTTCATCATTCTGCCGGAAACAGTTCCTGATTGAATTGGAAACCATGGGCCTTGCCGCCGGCTTCAACGTTGATGGTGAAAACTCGTACTTCCTGTTGCGGTACGTTGTAGGGCGCGAGGTAATAGATCGCACCTTTCTCGGTAATCTGCTTGAACGTCAGGATTTCGCTCCTGCCGCTCAGGTCCTTGATCGTGCCGGTCACTTGCGCGGCCACGGGCGTCACGCCCTTGACCACGGCCACGTTGATCAACCCCTTGTTCTTACTGCGTACCACGCCAACCGCCTGGGCCGTTTCGGGTTGCAGGAAGCTGGAAGTGAAGGTGTTGTAGTGCACGGTGATATCGCCAAATTCTTTCTGGCGCTTACTGTCGATAGCATCGGCGGCCATGGCGCTTGCGCCCAGGCATGCGGTGAGTAGAAAAACAGCCAGACGACTCATGAGCGTCCCTCTTGAAAATGATTAGACGGCAATCTTGTGATCTGTCAGGCCAGGGCTGCTGACCCGGTAAATCCCGATTTCGCCCAACAGGTTGGGCCATAGTTTACTTGCCCAGCCGTGGCGGTGCTGTTGATCGACGGCAAGGCGGTTGATCACCTTGGCTTCCCGCTCGCTACACAGGGCTTCGAAGTCTTCGAAGGTGCAAAAGTGGATGTTCGGTGTGTTGTACCACGTGTACGGCAGGAAATCCGAGACCGGCATGCGGCCCTTGGTGGCCAGGTACCAGCGGCAGCGCCAGTGACCGAAGTTGGGGAAGGTGATGATGCACTGGCGGCCGACGCGCAGCATTTCGTCGAGGATGCGGTCCGGGTAATGCACCGCTTGCAAGGCCTGGGTCATCACCACGACGTCGAAGCTGTTGCTGGCAAAGTTGCCCAGGCCCTTGTCCAGGTCCTGCTCGATCACGTTGATGCCCTTGGCCACGCACTGGGCGATGTTGTCCGGGTCGTTTTCCAGGCCGTAGCCGGTGACTTGCTTGTGGTCGCGCAGCCAGCTCAGCAGTTCGCCATCGCCGCAGCCAAGGTCGAGCACGCGGCTGCCGGCGGGTATCCAGTCTTGGATGATTTCCAGGTCGGCTCTCATGGCGTTCTCACAAAATTATGCGGTTCATGTAGTTGCTGAACGCCTGCAGATAACGAGGGATCGGGATCAGGAAGGCGTCGTGGCCTTGCGGAGCATCGATTTCCAGGTAGCAGACGTCTTTCTTCGCCGCCATCAAGGCATCCACCAGTTCCCGCGAGCGGGCTGGCGAGAAGCGCCAGTCGGTGGTGAACGACATCACGCAGAACTTGGCCGACGCGCCCTCGAAGGTTTTCGCCAGGTCGTCGTCGAAGTTGGCCGCCGGGTCGAAGTAGTCCAGGGCCTTGGTCATCAGCAGGTAGGTGTTGGCGTCAAACCGCCCGGAGAACTCTTCGCCCTGATACCGCAGGTAGCTTTCCACCTGGAACTCGACGCTGTGGAAGTCGTAGTTGAGCTTCTCGCTCTTGAGGCCACGGCCGAATTTCTCGCCCATGGAGTCGTCGGACAGGTAGGTGATATGCCCGACCATCCGCGCCAGCATCAAGCCGCGCTTGGGGATCACGCCGGCTTCCTGGAACGAACCGCCGTGAAAGTCCGGGTCGGTCAGGATCGCCTGGCGCGCCACTTCGTTGAAGGCGATGTTCTGCGCCGACAACTTGGGGGCCGAGGCGATGGCCAGGCAATGGCGCACGCGATCGGGGTAAGTGATGGTCCACTGCAGGGCTTGCATGCCGCCGAGGCTGCCGCCGATCACGGCGGCCCATTGCCGGATGCCCAGCAGGTCGGCCAGACGCGCCTGGCTGTGTACCCAGTCTTCCACGGTCAGTACCGGGAAGTCGGCGCCGAAGGGCTTGCCGGTTTCCGGGTTGAGGCTGCTGGGGCCGGTCGAGCCGTTGCAGCCGCCGAGGTTGTTCAGGCTGACCACAAAGAATTTGTTGGTATCGATGGGTTTGCCGGGGCCGATGCAGCTGTCCCACCAGCCGGGCTTGCGCTCGTCGACGCTGTGGAAGCCGGCGGCATGATGATGGCCGGACAAGGCGTGGCAGATCAGCACGGCGTTGCTCGCGGTGGCGTTCAACTGGCCGTAGGTTTCATAGATCAGGTCGTAGGCTGGCAGCGAACGGCCGCAGGCCAGGGCCAGCGGTTCG
Source organism: Pseudomonas sp. D3 (assembly GCF_029320995.1). Classification (NCBI taxonomy): domain Bacteria; kingdom Pseudomonadati; phylum Pseudomonadota; class Gammaproteobacteria; order Pseudomonadales; family Pseudomonadaceae; genus Pseudomonas; species Pseudomonas sp. D3. The sequence continues at coordinate 6,160,304 of NZ_CP119772.1, read as the reverse complement.
CTGAAGTGCGCCACTTGGGGCACGACCAGTCCAACAGAATCGGGGGGAAAGGCAGTTGGCATCGACCCTGCTCTCGTTTAAATGAGGCGTAAGTCTAAAGACCGCTGCCCCTAGCGGCAAGCAAAGGCCGGAGGTTATCCGGCCCTGATACACAAGCGGCGCTGAATCAGATCAGCCCGAACAGCTCTTTGGGCATGAACGCGTAGAACGCAAGGCGCGGGATCACCCAGCTTTGCAGGAGCTGGATCGCGATAAACGCGAAGATCGGCGAGATATCCAGGCCGCCCAGGTTGGGGATCAAGCGGCGGAACGGCGCCAGCACGGGTTCGGTGATCTGGGCGACCAGTTCGGCCCCGGGGCTGCGGCTGCCGGGTGCGACCCACGAGAGGATCACGCTGATGATCATCGACCAGAAGATGATCTTTAAAAACAGCGAGAAAACCCCGATCAGCGCCCATGGCAACAGCAGGAGGGTCAAGGCCTGGTAGCCACTGAGCGTCAGGATCACCGCGAACAGCAGGATTTGCAGCAGCAGCGCCAGTACCAGCGAGGACATGTCCAGCCCAAACAGGCTAGGGATCACCCGGCGCAGGGGCTTGAGCAACGGCTGGGTGGCCTTCACCACGAACTGGCACAGCGGGTTGTAGAAGTTCGCCCGCACCAATTGCAGGATAAAGCGCATCAGCACGATCAGCAGGTACAGGCTGCCTAGGGTCTGGATGATGAAAATGGCAGCGTCATTGATTCCGAGCATGTTCGATTCCTATCTAGTCCTGTTGCAGGTTGGGGACGACTATTTGCCCAGTTGCTCGGCCATCTCGGCCGAACGATGTGCCGCGGCACCCAGTGCTTTTTCCACCAGGGCTTCGAAGCCCCCGGCCTGGAACGATTCGATGGCGGCTTGCGTGGTGCCGCCCGGGGAGGTCACACGGCGGCGCAACTCGGCGGCATCCACGTCGCTGGATACGGCCATCTGTGCGGCGCCCAGGGCGGTTTGCTCGGCCAGTTGCTCGGCGATGTCCTGGGGCAGGCCCAGTTTCACGCCGGCAGCGGTCATGGCCTCGATCAGCAGGAAGAAGTACGCCGGGCCACTGCCGGAGACGGCGGTCACTGCGTCCAGTTGCTGCTCCTGTTCCAGCCACACGGCGAGGCCCACGGCAGACAGCAGCGCCTGAGCCTGGTCACGCTGTTCGGCGCTGACTCCGGCGGTTGCATACAAACCGCTCACGCCTTTGCGCAGCAGCGCCGGGGTGTTGGGCATGCAGCGCACGATGGGCTGGGCGCCGAGCCAGTTGGTCATGCTGGCGCAGGTGATGCCGGCGGCAATGGACACCACCAACTGGTGGGGCTGCAGGCTCGGGCGCAGGCTTTCGCACACGGCCTTCATGGCTTGCGGCTTGACCGCCAGCACGATCACGTCGACGCCCTGGATGGCCTCGGCGTTGTCGGCGAAGGTGTCGATACCGTGCTCGGCGCTGACGCGGGTGCGGGTTTCGGCGCCGGGGTCGCTGGCACGGATCTGTTGGGCTTGCAGGCCCTTGGCCCGCAGGCCGCCGATCAGGCTGGCCGCCATGTTGCCGGCGCCGATAAAGGCAATACGCGTGTTGCTCATGACAGGTCCTTATTCAGTGGGAGGTCAGCCATTTCACGGCTGGCCGTAGTCGCGGGCGCCAAACAGGGCGGTACCGATCCGCACCCAGGTGGCGCCTTGGGCGATGGCCGACTCAAGGTCGTGGCTCATGCCCATGGAAAGTGTGTCGAGCGGCAGGTTCAGGCTGGCCTGCAGGTCGCGGACGGTGGCGAAGGCGGCGTCCTGCGCGGCGCGGTCTTCCGTCGGCTCAGGGATCGCCATCAGGCCCCGCAGTTTTACGCGCGGCAGGGCGCTGATCGCTTGGGCCAGGGCCGGCAGGTCGGCGGGCGTGCAGCCGGACTTGCTGGCTTCGCCACTGACGTTGACCTGGATGCAGATGTTCAGCGGCGGCAGGTCGGCCGGGCGTTGTTCAGACAGGCGTTGTGCAATTTTCAGACGGTCCACGGAGTGCACCCAAGCGAAGTTCTCGGCGATCGCACGAGTCTTGTTCGATTGAATGGGGCCGATGAAGTGCCAACTCAAGGGCAGGTCGGTTAATTCGGCCTGTTTGCCCAAGGCTTCCTGCAGGTAGTTTTCGCCGAAATCACACATCCCGGCGGCATAGGCTTCGCGCACGGCTTGCGCGGGCTTGGTCTTGCTCACGGCCAGCAGGTGGATGCTGTTTGCGTCACGTTGCACGGCGTCGGCTGCGGCGCGGATGCGCTGGCTAACCAGGCCAATGTTGTCTGCTATCGTCGACATTCAAGATGCGCCCGTGGATATGGAGTCCGCGGCATTCTACTGGAAATGGAAAGCCCTATGGATATCACTGAATTACTCACGCAAAGCGTGCACCGGGGCGCCTCCGACCTGCACCTGTCGGCCGGCCTGGCGCCGATGCTGCGGGTGGATGGCGAGGTATGGCCGCTGGATGGGCCGGTGCTGTCAGCCACTCACGTGGCGGATTTGCTTAGCCCTTTGCTCAACCGCTATCAACAAAAGGATTTCGAAACATCTCTTGAAACGGATTTTGCCTTCGAGCTGCCCGGCGTGGGGCGATTCCGGGTGAATGTGTTCCAGCAGGCGCGCGGCATGGGTGCGGTGTTTCGTAGCATCCCCGCGCAGGTCCAGAGCCTGGAAAGCCTTGGGTTGGGCGCTGTGTTCCAGCGTATCGCCCAGTTGCCGCGCGGCCTGGTGCTGGTGACCGGGCCCACCGGCTCGGGCAAGTCCACCACCCTGGCGGCGATGGTCGATCACCTCAACCAGCATCGGCGCCAGCACATCCTCACGCTGGAAGACCCCATCGAATTTATCCACCTGCCCAACCGGTCCCTGATCAACCAGCGCCAGGTGCATCGCGACACCCAGAGTTTTTCGGCTGCCTTGCGCTCGGCGCTGCGGCAAGACCCGGATGTGATCCTGGTGGGTGAACTGCGTGACCTGGAAACCATCCGCCTGGCGCTGACGGCGGCTGAGACCGGGCATCTGGTCTTCGGCACCCTGCACACCGCGTCGGCGGCCAAGACCGTGGATCGCCTGGTGGACGTGTTCCCGGCGGGGGAAAAGCCCATGGTCCGCTCGATGCTCTCGGAGTCGCTGCAGGCGGTGGTGTCCCAGGTGCTGGTCAAGAAGATCGGCGGTGGGCGCGTGGCGGCCCATGAAGTCATGCTGAGCACGCCGGCCATTCGCAATCTGATCCGCGAAGACAAGCTGGCGCAGATGGTCTCGGCCATGCAGACCGGCGGGGCGTTGGGGATGAAGACGCTGGATATGAGTTTGAAGGCGTTGGTCACGGAGGGCGTGATCAGCCGGGAAGCGGCGCGGGAGAAGGCGAGGGTGCCGACAGACATATGAGATCTTGTGGGCAATGAAATCAAATGTGGGAGGGGCTTGCCCCCGATTGCAGTGGGTCAGCTACAGATAAGCTGACTGGTCCACCGCTATCGGGGGCAAGTCGAATCGTCGCACCGCCCCTCCCACATTGGTACTGTATTCCAGCTTTAGATCAACGTTGGACGATCCGCAGGTTGTTCTGTTCTTTCGGCAGAACCCGTTTGGCGATTACGTAGTTCTTGTCCCAGAACGGTTTCTTCAGCGTATCGATGCTGACCGACTTGCCACGACGCGGTGCGTGGATAAAGCGGTCGTTGCCCAGGTAGATGGCTACGTGGTTAACCTTGCGGCTCTTCAATTTGAAGAAAAGCAGGTCGCCCGGTTTCAAGTCCTTGCGATCAACCTTCTGCCCGTGGCCGGCGGCCATGGCGTTGGAGGTGCGCGGTAAATCCACGGCGGCAACGTTGTTAAACGCATATTTCACCAAGCCGCTGCAGTCGAAGCCTTTACTTGGGCTGCTGCCGCCCCAACGATAAGGTGTACCGAGCACATTAACGGCGCGGCTGAGCACGGTGCTTTGCTTGGTGTTGCCTGCCATCAGGGCGGGTGCTGCCTTACCGTGGGCCTTGCTCAGTTGAGTCGGGCGGCTGACGGTCGGCTTTACGGATTTGGCCGTACTGGGCGTGCTGTGAACTTTAGGGGTGAAACCGTTGACGTTAGGAAGTCGTTGCTCACGATTGGTGGCGTGGGCGGCCAGTGGCATTAATAGGCAAATGGTTAGCCATGTCTTGAAAAATGGTCGCATTAGGCGTGGCTCTTATGGGTTTGCGCGCAACTTTATAACAGCTTTTTGTGTCGTTCTCAGGCCGTTTGTCGACTGAACCTTGGGGTCAAACTCAGGAAATGCGCGACGAATCGCCGCAATTGTCCTACACAAGTCAGGTGGCATAAGGCTTTCAGGGGAGGGAAGATACCATCGGCCATACGTCGGGCGCATGTAAAAAAGTCACAAAGAAAGTGAAAAAATTTATCTATCGCAGCCAAAGAGGTACTCCATGAACACCTATCGACAGGATGTTTCGCAGCAAGACACCCACAGCAAGGTGATCGGTTACCTGCTCTGGATTTTTGGTTTTACCGGCGCGCATCGCTTCTATTACGGCAAACCCGTCACTGGGACGATCTGGTTTTTCACGTTGGGCTTGTTGGGTATTGGCTGGCTGATCGACTTGTTCCTGATTCCGGCCATGGACCGTGAAGCCGACCTGCGTTTTACCGCCGGCCCGATCGAATACAACGTGGCCTGGATTCTGTTGGCGTTTCTCGGGGTGTTCGGTGTACACCGGATGTACCAGGGCAAATGGATCACCGGCCTGCTCTACCTGCTGACCGGCGGCCTGTTTCTGGTGGGGGTGCTGTATGACTTCTGGACGTTGAATACGCAGATTTCGATCCGTAACGCCGAGCTAAGGGGCGGGCGCTGAATCTCTCACCCATACAGACAGGCAAATGTGGGTGGGGGCTTGCCCCCGATGGCGGTGGACCAGTCAGCTTATCTATAGCTGACCCACTGCTATCGGGGGCAAGTCGAATCTTCGCACCGCCCCTCCCACATTGACTGTGCTCACTCCCGACTTGTATCAGGCCCGGTAGCTGATGCGTCCGTCTACCAGCGTGTAGCGCACGCTCGCCGGCAGGCTATGCCCGATGAAAGGGCAGTTCTCGCCCTTGGACAGCCAGTGCTCACCGGCAATCGTCGAGCTGGCTGGATCGAACAGCACCAGATCCGCGGCGGCGCCCACAGTCAACTTGCCCGCCGGTAGGCGCAAGGCTTCGGCAGGGCCGGCGCTCAGGCGTGCCAGCAGCGTTGGCAGGTCCAACAAGCCATCCTCCACCAGCGTCATCGCCAGCGGCAGCAACAGCTCGACGCTGCTGATACCCGGCTCGGTCGCACCAAACGGTGCCAGTTTGGCATCGCGCTCGTGGGGTTGATGATGGCTGGAAATCGCCGACACCACGCCGGACTTCACCGCTGCACGCAAGCCGTCGCGGTCGGCACGGGTACGCAGCGGAGGTTGTACGTGATACAGGCTGGAGAAGTCGATCAGTGCCTCGTCCGTCAGGATCAACTGATACAACGCCACGTCTGCCGTCACCGGCAAACCTCGGGCCTGGGCCTGGGCGATCAGGGCCACACCGCGGGCGCTGGTCAGTTGGCTGAAGTGCGCACGCACGCCGCTTTGTTCCACCAGCAGCAGGTCGCGGGCGAGGGCCACGGTTTCAGCGGTCTCCGGAATGCCCGGCAGGCCGAGGAAGCTGGCCACGGCGCCTTCATGGGCCAGGCCGCCTTCGGCCAGGTCGTGGTCCTGGGAGTGGAAGATCACCGTCAGGTCGAAGGTGGCCGCGTACTCCAGGGCACGGCACAGCGTGCGGGTGCTGCGGAAGCTCTCCAGGCCGTTGCCGAAGGCCACGCAACCGGCATCGCGCAGCGCGATCAGTTCGGCCAGTTGTTCGCCTTCCAGGCCTTTGCTCAGGGCGCCGATCGGGAACACTTTGCAATTGCCGGCTTCGCGGGCGCGGTCGAGGATCAGCTCGGTCACCGCCGAGGTGTCCAGCACCGGCTTGGTGTGCGGTGGGCAGCACAGGCTGGTGACGCCACCGGCGGCGGCGGCGCGGGTTTCGCTGTTGATGTTGCCTTTGCGGCTGTAACCCGGCTCGCGCAGGGCGACGTTCAGATCGACCAGGCCAGGCGCGGCCACCAGGCCCTTGGCGTCGATGGTTTCACTGGCGTTGAAAGCGCTGGGCGCGGCGCCGATGGCGATGATCTTGCCGGCTTCCAGATGAAGATCGGTGACTTGATCCAGGCCACTGGCCGGATCGATGACGCGGGCGCCGAGAATGCTGAGCTTCACTGGGCCTTCTCCTGCTCGAATTGACGTTGCGCGGTTTGCCCGCTCATGGCCATGGACAGCACCGCCATGCGCACGGCGATGCCGTAGGTCACCTGGTTGAGAATCACCGACTGGTTGCCGTCGGCCACTGCCGACTCAATCTCCACCCCTCGGTTGATCGGCCCCGGGTGCATCACGATGGCCTCCGGCTTGGCCCCGGCCAGGCGCGTGGTGGTCAGGCCGAACAGGCGGTAGAACTCGCCTTCGCTCGGCAGCAGGCCACCGGACATGCGTTCGCGTTGCAGGCGCAGCATGATGACCACGTCCACATCCTTGAGGCCTTCGGTCATGTCGGTGTAGACCTTCACGCCGTACTGCTCGATGCCGACGGGCAGCAGGGTTTTTGGCGCGATCACGCGGATATCCGGGCAGCCCAGGGTTTTCAGGGCCAGCATGTTCGAGCGCGCGACCCGCGAGTGCAGGATATCGCCGACGATGGCCACCGAGAGGTTTTCAAAGCTGCCCTTGTGCCGACGGATGGTGAGCATGTCGAGCATGCCCTGGGTCGGGTGGGCGTGACGGCCGTCGCCGCCGTTGATGATCGCTACCTGCGGGCACACGTGCTCGGCGATGAAGTGCGCGGCGCCGGAGTCGCCGTGGCGGACCACGAACATGTCCGCCGCCATGGCTTCGAGGTTGCGCAGGGTGTCGAGCAGGGTCTCGCCCTTGCTCGCCGACGAGGTGGACACGTTCAGCGTGATCACGTCAGCCGACAGGCGCTGGGCCGCCAGTTCGAAGGTGGTGCGGGTGCGCGTGGAGTTCTCGAAGAACACGTTGCAGATGGTTTTGCCGCGCAGCAGCGGGACTTTCTTAACCGCGCGGCCACCGACTTCGAGGAACGAGTCGGCGGTGTCGAGGATTTCGGTGAGCAGTTCACGGGGCAAGCCGTCGAGGGACAAGAAGTGTTGCAGTTGGCCCTGAGCATTGAGCTGCAGCGGGCGCTTGGCATCTAGAGGCGTCATCGCGGGGACTCTTTACAAGGCGGTTTAAAGGGCAAGGTCTTGCAGTTCGAGTACGAGCGGCGTGGGACCGGACAATTTTACCCGCTGCTGGGCTGAAAGCGACACGGTGGCGCCGACCACATCCGGGCTGATCGGCAGTTCGCCGGCGTCCAGGTCCAGCAGGCAGACCAGGGTCACACTGGCGGGGCGGCCATAGTCGAACAACTCGTTCAGTGCGGCGCGGATGGTGCGGCCGCTCATCAGTACGTCGTCGATCAGCACCAGGTGCTGGCCTTCGATCTCGAACGGCAGGGCCGACGGGCGTACTTGCGGGTGCAGGCCGTTCTGGCTGAAGTCGTCGCGGTAGAAAGACACATCCAGCGTACCCAACGGCGAATCGCTGCCCAACTCCTGCAGCAGCGCCTGGGCCACCCACACGCCGCCGGTGCGAATGCCGATGAAGCGCGGCTCGCTGATGGCACGGTGTTTCAGGTGGGCCTTGAGGCGAATCGCCATCTGGCTGATCAGTTCGGCGGGGTTTGGCAGGCTCATGGTCGCTCCTTCAAGGCCTTGCGCGACAGGGGTTGCCTGCAAGGTCCGGGCTCAAACGTAAAAAGACGCGGCAAGCCGCGTCAGTCAGGATTCAAATAACGCGGTGTTTTCATCCAGCCAACCCTGCAACAGCAAGGCGGCGGCGATGGCGTCTACCGGGTTGTCGCGGTAGCTGCCTTTCTGCCCGCCACGGTCGCGGCGCTCACCCTTGGCCTCGAAGGTCGTCAGGCGCTCATCGTGGGTATAAAAGGGCAGTTTGTAGCGGCCATTGAGGCGGCGCGCGAACTTCTCGGCGCGCAGGCACATCTCGCTGGGGGTGCCGTCCATGTTCAAGGGCAGGCCGACCACCACCGCGTCGGGCTTCCACTCCTTGATCAGGGCTTCGACCTGATTCCAGTCCGGTATGCCGTTCTGGGCTTTGAGGGTACACAGCTCGCGGGCCTGGCCGGTGATGACCTGGCCGACTGCCACGCCGATCTGTTTGGTGCCGTAGTCAAAACCGAGGATCAGACGCAAGGCCATCAGGCGTGCCCCGCCTGGCTGGTCAGTAGGCTGAGGTTGACCCGTAGCTTGGCCGCCGCCGCGTCCAGGCGCAGTTCGCAGGCGGTGTTGAACAGAATGTCGGCATCGTAGGGGCAGGTCAGCCAGGCGTTACTGGCCAGTTCGGCCTCCAACTGCCCGGCTTCCCAACCGGCGTAGCCGAGGGCGATCACGCTCTGCTCGGGGCCGACGCCGTCGGCGATGGCGAACAACACATCCTGGGACGTGGACAGCGACACGCCGTCGAGGTCCACCGTGGCCTGGAACTTCGGCCCGGTTGGGTGCAGTACAAAACCGCGATCGGTCTGCACCGGCCCGCCGGTATAGATCGGCACGCCCTGACAGCGGGCCGGCGGGTCGATCTCCGGGCGCAGTTGCTCAAGGATATCGGCCAGGTTCAGCTCCTGCGGGCGGTTCACCACCAACCCCATGGCACCATTGGCCGTGTGCTCGACGATGTAGGTCAAGGTCTGCGCAAAGTTCGGGTCGGCCATATGGGGCATGGCGATCAGGAATTGGTGCTTGAGGTAGGTCGGGCTGACATTTTTCATGTCCGCTAGTGTGGCGTTGGAGGGGCGAACTGACAAGCTGGGAGTGATCCGAATACAGCGCCGTCGGCTTTTCTGTAGGAGCGAGCTTGCTCGCGAAAAACTTGAAAGCGACGCGGTTCTGCCTGGAGCGCTTCGTTATCGTTGAGGTTTTTCGCGAGCAAGCTCGCTCCTACAGTGATTGGTGTTGATTGGGGTTATCAATTGCTGGACAGGCGATCGCCCTTGGCAAACCGCCAGGTGCGGATGATTTCCAGGCGGTCCACGTCATTCAAGTCGCCGGTAAACGGGGCGAAGGGCGCGGCCAGGCGCACGATGCGCTGGGCGGCCTGGTCCAGCAACGGCTGGCCGGACGATTCCAGCACCTGCACTTCATATAACGTGCCGTCGCGGTTGATCGACACCAACAGGCGCAAATTGCCGTAAATCTGTTGGCGGCGGGCCTCGTCCGGGTAGTTGAGGTTGCCGATGCGTTCGACCTTCTTGCGCCACTCGTCCTTATACCAGGCGCCTTTGTCACGCATGGTGGACGCGGCGTTCAGGCGGTAGATGCGCGGGCGCTTGGCGTAGAGCTGTTGCTCATTGGCCAGTTCGGCTTCAAGGCTGGAAATCTGGTCGGAGAGCTGCGAACTGTCGAAGGTCGGCGCCGGCTTGACGGGCTCGGGTTGCGGTTCGGTCTTGGATTTTTCGCGCTGGGTCGGGGCTTTTTGCGGTTTCGGCGCGACGGTGGTCACCACGGGCTTGGGCGCGGTCTGCTTGACTTCGGGCTTGGCGGCCGGCGGCGGGGTGACTTTATTGACCTTGTTGTCCTGGAACGGCGCCACTTCAGTGGTCTTGGGCACGGCTTTCTTGTCCAGCGTGCCGCTGCCCTGCTGATTGTCCTGAGCGAGAAAATCGGCCTTCTCGGGCTTCTTTTCGCTCTTGAACGTGGCGAGGGTGATTTCCAGGGTCTTGGTGATTTGCTTGGGTTCGACCATGGTGAAACCCACGCCGAGAATCAGCACCAGGTGAATCAACGCCGCGAGAAACAGGGTAAATCCGAGCCGATCAGCCGGGCGCACGCCGCTGGGGGAGGGTTCGAAGGGCAGATCGGACGGGAGCGTCATGACAAGAAAACCAACATCGCGCGTTTCACAGGTGGCGCATGATAACGCAATGTTGGTGGCTGTCCGGCTGTTCTATGTCACTTGGCTTGTAGCTTGCGTTCAATCGCGGCCATCAGCATTTCGCCGATGTTCGTGCCAAATGCATTGTCGATCTCGCGAATACAGGTCGGGCTGGTGACGTTGATTTCGGTGAGGTGTTCACCAATTACGTCGAGGCCTACAAACAGCAAACCTTTTTCCCGCAGCGTCGGGCCAACTTGGGAGGCAATCCAGCGGTCCTTGTCCGACAAAGGCCGGGCTTCGCCACGACCGCCGGCCGCCAGGTTGCCACGGGTCTCGCCGGCTGCCGGGATGCGCGCCAGGCAATAATCCACCGGTTCGCCGTCGATCATCAGGATGCGCTTGTCGCCGTCCTTGATCGCCGGCAGATAAGCCTGGCCCATGATCTGCTGGGTGCCCAGGGCGGTCAGGGTTTCCAGGATCACCGACAGGTTCGGGTCGCCGGCGCGGTGGCGGAAGATCGAGGTGCCGCCCATGCCGTCCAGCGGCTTGAGGATCACATCGCCGTGTTTGGCGGCGAACTCACGCAGCACATCGGCGCGGCGGCTGACCACGGTCGGTGGCGTGCAGTGCGGGAAGAGCGTGGCGAACAGCTTTTCATTGCAGTCGCGCAGGCTCTGCGGCTTGTTGACGATCAGCACGCCAGCGCGCTCGGCCTGCTCGAGCAGGTAGGTGGAGTAGACGAATTCCATGTCGAACGGCGGGTCCTTGCGCATCAGGATCACGTCCAGGTCGCTCAGGGGGCTGTCGATTTCGTCTTGCAGCTCGAACCACTTTTCAGGGTTGGCAAACACCTCAAGCGGACGCATCCGCGCACGCGCCTGGCCGTCGCCCTGGTAAAGGTCGCGCTGTTCCATATAGAACAGGCTCCAGCCGCGGGCCTGGGCGGCCAGGAGCATGGCCAGCGAGCTGTCCTTTTTATAGGAAATGCTGGCGATAGGGTCCATGACAATGCCGACGCGAACGCTCATGGGGGATTTCCTCTAGCAAATTAGGGCGCATAAAAGTGGCGTCAGAGTGGCGCTGCGGCTGTTGTGGGTCAAGGAAAAACCACCTAGCGGGTCGCTCGATAGATTGCTCCACGAGACTGTGCTAAAAAGACTGCCACGGTGCAGCAGCCCCTGAATTCCAAGGCTTCTGGCGCTCATTCTGGGCGGCATCAGGCAGTACACACCGAAAACCGATTCGCTGTGGCGATGGTAGAGCAGATATGGAACAGCATTCCAACGCCTTGAGAGTGATGGTGATCGACGATTCGAAAACGATCCGCCGCACCGCCGAGACCCTGTTGAAGAACGTGGGGTGCGATGTCATCACGGCCATCGATGGTTTCGATGCCCTGGCCCGGATTGTGGATCATCACCCGCACATTATCTTTGTCGACATCATGATGCCGCGCCTGGATGGCTATCAGACTTGCGCCCTGGTGAAGAACAACCCGGCGTTCAAGTCGATCCCGGTGATCATGCTGTCCTCCAAGGACGGCCTGTTCGACAAGGCCAAGGGGCGCATCGTCGGGGTCGATCAGTTTTTGACCAAGCCTTTCAGCAAGGAAGAACTGCTGGGTGCGATCAAGGCCTACGTGCCGGGTTTCGCCGCAGTAGAACAAGCACACTGACGCAACCTCACAAGGGCGTGCGTCTACCAATGTAGTGGGGAAAACCATGGCACGTGTTCTGATCGTCGACGATTCGCCGACCGAAATGTACAAACTGAGCGGCATGCTGGAAAAGCACGGCCATCAGGTCCTCAAGGCCGAAAATGGCGCCGACGGCGTAGCACTTGCGTCCCAGGAGAAGCCCGATGCGGTGTTGATGGATATCGTCATGCCGGGCCTCAACGGCTTCCAGGCCACGCGCCAGTTGAGCAAGCACAACGATCCGAGCATCAACTCGATACCGATCATCATCATTACCACCAAAGATCAGGAAACCGACAAGATCTGGGGCGAGCGCCAGGGCGCCAGGGATTACCTGACAAAGCCTGTGGACGAAGAAACCCTGATCGCCACCCTGAACAAGGTGTTGGCCGGCTGACGGCACGCCATCATGACCGAGTCACAGACCGCCTTCGAGCTGCTGCTGGACATCGACCGCCGCTGTCGCCTGCTGGCCGCCGACCTGCCATCCCAGGAAACCCGCCTGCAAGGCTGGAGCGGGATCGGCTTTCGTGTGGGCGAACAGTGGTTTGTCGCGCCCATGGGCGAAGTCGCCGAAGTGCTGCATGAGCCGCGCTGCACTTTAATGCCCGGGGTCAAGACCTGGATCAGAGGAGTCGCTAACCTGCGTGGGCGCCTGCTGCCGGTGATGGATCTCGGCGGTTTCCTCGGCCATGCGCTGTCCAAGACAGGTAAGCAACGGCGGGTATTGGTCGTGGACTACCAAGACATATTTATCGGGCTGCTGGTGGACGAGGTGGTGGGTATGCAGCATTTCGCACAAGACGCGTTGTTGCCCAGCACCACCCCCTGCGCGTCCTTTATCCGCGGCCAGTTCGACGCTGATCAGCGCTGGCAGGTCTTCAGCCCCTTCGCTCTGGCCCAGGCCCCTGGCTTCATGGATGTTGCCGCATGACCACTGCTACTACGCCCAAACCCCAGGCGGTCTCGCGCAGCCGCTCGCAGATCATCGTGCTGTTTATTGCGCTGATCGTATTCATCATGTTGCTGTTCGCCAACTTCGCGTACCTCAACACCCAGTCCACCTACGACAAGCAGTACATCGGCCACGCCGGTGAGTTGCGGGTGCTGTCCCAGCGTATCGCCAAGAACGCCACCGAAGCGGCCGCCGGCAAGGCCGCCGCGTTCAAGTTGCTGGCGGAGGCGCGCAATGACTTTGCCCAGCGCTGGGGTTACCTGAAAAAGGGCGACCCGGACACCGGCCTGCCCGCCGCGCCCAGTGCGGTGCGTGCAGAGATGCGGGCGGTGCAGACCGATTGGGAAGCGCTGCTGAAAAATACCGACGCGATCCTCGCCAGCGAACAGACCGTGCTGTCGTTGCATCAAGTCGCCGCGACCCTGGCCGAAACCGTGCCGCAACTGCAAATGGAATCGGAAAAGGTCGTAGATATCCTGCTGCAACGCGGCGCCCCGGCCAGCCAGGTGGCCCTGGCCCAGCGTCAGTCGCTGCTGGCCGAGCGTATCCTGGGGGCGGTCAACACCGTACTGGCCGGTGACGAAACCGCCGTGCAGGCCGCCGATGCCTTTGGTCGCGATGCCAACCGCTTCGGCCAGGTGCTCACCGGCATGCTCCAGGGCAACCCCGGGCTGCGCATCACCCAGGTCGAGGACCACGATGCGCGGGCGCGCCTGGCGGAAATCGCTGAGCTGTTCGAGTTTGTCTCAGGCTCTGTGGACGAGATCCTCGAAACCTCGCCGCAACTGTTCCAGGTCCGGGCGTCAGCGAACAATATTTTCAACCTCTCGCAAACCCTGCTCGATGAAGCCTCACACCTGGCCACCGGCTTTGAAAACCTGGCCAGCGGGCGCAGTTTCGACACGATCGGCGGCTATGTGCTGGGCTTGCTGGCGCTGGCCTCGATCATCCTGATCGGCCTGGTGATGGTCCGCGCCACCAACCAGCAGCTGCGGGAAACCGCCGAGAAGAACGAGCGCAACCAGAACGCGATCATGCGCCTGCTGGATGAAATCGAGGACCTCGCCGACGGCGACCTCACCGTCACCGCCTCGGTGACCGAAGACTTCACCGGCACCATCGCCGACTCCATCAACTATTCCGTGGACCAACTGCGCGACCTCGTCGCCACCATCAACCTCACCGCCGGTCAGGTTGCCGGCGCGGTGCAGGACACCCAGGCCACCGCCATGCACCTGGCGCAGGCCTCGGAACACCAGGCCCAGCAGATCGCCGAGGCCTCCACCGCGATCGAACAGATGGCCCAGTCCATCGACCAGGTGTCGGCGAACGCCGCTGAGTCCTCAGCGGTGGCCGAGCGCTCGGTGGAAATCGCCAACAAGGGCAATGAAGTGGTGCACAACACCATCCACGGCATGGACAACATTCGCGAACAGATCCAGGACACCGCCAAGCGCATCAAGCGCCTGGGCGAGTCGTCCCAGGAGATCGGTGACATCGTCAGCCTGATCGATGACATCGCCGACCAAACCAACATCCTCGCGCTCAACGCCGCGATCCAGGCGAGCATGGCCGGGGATGCCGGACGCGGCTTTGCTGTGGTGGCCGATGAAGTGCAACGCCTGGCCGAGCGCTCGTCGGCGGCCACGCGGCAGATTGAAACCCTGGTGCGGGCGATCCAGGCCGACACCAACGAAGCGGTCATCTCCATGGAACAGACCACCACCGAAGTGGTGCGGGGTGCGCGGCTGGCCCAGGACGCCGGGGTGGCGCTGGAAGAGATCGAAGGCGTGTCGAAAACCCTGGCGGCGCTGATCCAGAGTATTTCCAACGCGGCGCAGCAACAGACGTCGTCGGCGGGGCAGATCTCGCTGACCATGAACGTGATCCAGCAAATCACCACCCAGACGTCGTCGGGCTCGACCGCCACCGCCGAGAGCATCGGCAACCTGGCAAAAATGGCCAGCCAGTTGCGCCGCTCGGTGTCGGGGTTCACCTTGCCGGCGCCCAAGCAGGCTGATGATTGAAATGTAATCCAAATGTGGGAGGGGCGGTGCGACGATTCGACTTGCTCCCGATGACGGTGTATCAGTCACCTGATTCATTGACTGAGCCACTGCCATCGGGAGCAAGTCGAATCGTCGCACCGCCCCTCCCACATTGGATACCAGCAACTCATGAATTCAAAGCGGAGCAGTTATGGTTGATCGGCACGACTACGTGGCCCTTGAATGGGTCAAGGGCGACATTGCCGAAACCCTGAAACAGGCCCGTTCGGCGCTGGACGCGTTTGTCGAAACCACTGACAACGAGACCCTCGGCGACTGCCTGGCGTGCATTCACCAGGTGCATGGCGCGTTGCAAATGGTCGAGTTCTACGGCGCCGCGCTGCTCGCCGAAGAAATCGAAGCCCTGGCCCTGGCCCTGCAGGCCGGGCGCGTCAGCCAGCGCGATGAAAGCATCCGTCTGCTGCAACAGGCCCTCGGGCAATTGCCGCTGTACCTGGACCGCATCCACAGTGCCCGCCGCGACTTGCCGCTGGTGGTGTTGCCACTGCTCAACGACCTGCGCAGTGCGCGCGGCGAAAGCCTGTTGTCGGAAACCAGCTTGTTCAGCCCGCAATTGCTGTCGATTGCGCCGTTGCCCGAGGAGACGCTGGCGCAACGCGCGCCGCCCGACCTGAGCGATCAGTTGCGCCAGTGGCATCTGCTGCTGCAACAAGCCCTGGCCGGGTTGCTGCGCGAAGATCACGGCCCGAGCAACCTGGAAGACATGGCGCGGGTGTTCGCCCGCCTCGAAGCGCTGTGCCAGGGCGCGCCGCTGTTGCCGCTGTGGCAAGTCACCTCGGCGCTGGTCGAGGGCATGCTGACCGGCGTGATCGCCAACAGTCCGGCGCTGCGCAGCCTGCTCAAGGCCAGCGACAAGCAACTCAAGCGCCTGCTCGCCCAGGGCATTGGCGGCATCAACCAGCCGGCGCCGGATCAACTGCTCAAGAGCCTGCTGTTCTATGTCGCCAAAGTCACCCGGCCAACGCCGCGCATGCAAAGCCTGAAAGAACGCTACGGCCTCGATGAAGCCTTGCCCGACAGTGCCGTGGTCGATGCCGAACGTGCGCGCCTGGCCGGGCCGGACCGCAATGCGATGGGCTCGGTGCTCGGCGCGTTGTGTGAAGAGCTGGTGCGGGTCAAGGAACGCCTCGACCTGTTCGTGCGCAGCGACCGTCAACACACCAGCGACCTCGATGCACTGCTGGCGCCGCTGCGGCAAATCGCCGACACCCTCGCGGTGCTGGGCTTTGGGCAGCCGCGCAAAGTCATCATCGACCAGCTTGCCGTGGTGTTGAGCCTGGCCCAGGGCCAGCGCGAACCCAACGATGCGGTGCTGATGGATGTCGCCGGCGCCTTGCTCTACGTCGAAGCGACGTTGGCCGGGATGGTCGGTACGGTCGAGCCGCAAGGCCGTGAAGAAAGCCGCCTGCCCACCACCGACCTGACGCAGATTCATCAGTTGGTGATCCGCGAGTCCTGCCAGTGTCTCAAGCAAGCCAAAGAGCTGGTGATCGACTGCATCGACGCCCAGTGGGAGCGCCAGCGCCTGGAATCCCTGCCGGAACTGTTGAGCCAGGTGCGCGGCGCCCTGGCGATGATTCCACTGCCACGCGCAGCGAGCCTGATGCGCGGTTGCACCGATTACGTCGATGAACAACTGATGATCAACGACGCAGTGCCGTCCGAAGAGCAGTTGGCGCATTTCGCCGACGTGATCAGCGGCCTGGAGTACTACCTGGAGCGCATGCTCCAAGACCCCGACGCCGCTGGCGAACGGGTGCTGGAGTTGGCCACCGAGGGCCTGGCCGCGCTGGGTTACCTGCCTGCCGAAAAGCCCTGGCGCCAGGCGCTGGTGGCGCCGGACGGCGCGTTGTCGACCGAGAGCGCGCCGAGCCAATCCCAGTTCGACGCGCTGGCCAATCCTGCTTCGCGCTTGAATCCGCCCGCCCTGCAACGCCCCGGCAGCTTGCTGCCGCCGCCAGCCGGTGAAGAGCCGATCGACGACGAACTGCGTGAAGTGTTCCTCGAAGAAACCGCCGAGGTCCTCGAGGTACTGCACCACCATCTGCCGAGCGGCGTCGATAAAACCGCCCTCGGCGAAATGCGCCGTGCCTTCCACACCCTCAAAGGCAGTGGCCGCATGGTGCGCGCCCTGGTGCTGGCGGAACTGGCCTGGGCCGTGGAGAACCTGCTCAATCGCGTGTTGGAGTGCAGCGTGGCCGCCGGCCCCGAGGTGCAACGGGTGCTGGATGACGCGGTGGCCCTGCTGCCGGAATTGATCGCCGACTTCGCCGCCGGCGCCCAGCGCCAACGGGACGCGGTCGACGCCCTGGCCGCGCGCGCCCACGCCTTGGCCAGCGGCACCGCCGTGCCGGCTGCCGAACCGCATGACCCGATGCTGCTGGAGATCTTCCGCAACGAAGCCCAGAGCCACCTCGACAGCCTCAACCACTTCCTGCGCCAAGCCGCCGAGCATGTGCCGCTGCAAGTCAGCGATGAGCTGCAACGCGCCTTGCACACCCTCAAAGGCAGCGCCTATATGGCCGGCGTGCTGCCGATCGCCGAACTGGCGCGCCCGCTCGATCACCTGACCCGCGAGTACAAGGCCCACCGCCTGCCGCTGGACCTAGATGAAGTAGAACTGCTGCTGGAGGCCGAGGGTCTGTTCCAACGTGGCTTGCGCCAGTTGAACGGCGACCCGCTGGTGCCGATCAAAGGTGCCTCCGACCTGATCGACCGCACTCAAAGCCTGCTCGATCATCAGTTTCAAGCCCAGCTCGACGCGCCGAGCACCGGCCTGCGGATCAAGCGTGATCCGCACCTGATCACCAACTTCCTGGCCCAGGGCATGGACATTCTGCTCGACGCCGAAAGCCTGCTGCGCCGCTGGCAACAACACCCCGGCGAACGCCAGGAACTGACCGCGCTGCTGGATGAATTGACCACCTTGGGGCAGGGCGCGCACCTTGCCGACCTGCACGCCATCGACGAACTCTGCGAAGCCTTGCTTGATCTGTACGGCGCCGTGGAAGAAAGCAGCCTGGCGGTCAGCGAGCGGTTTTTCGAGGAGGCCGAACAGGCCCACGAAGCGCTGATCAACATGCTCGACCAACTGGCTGCCGGCCAGGAAATCAGCCCGGCCCCGGCGCGCATGCAAGCCTTGCGCGAGCTGCTGGATGGCGCCCTCGACCCGTCCGCCACCGGCCTGATCAAAAGCGCCGGCAGCCGTGCGCTGAGCATCTCCGAATTGGGCGCCGCGACGGCCCGGCTGGATCGGCACGCGGCGGTGGATGATGAGATCGTCGAGATCTTCCTCGAAGAAGCCGTGGATATCCTCGACAGCGCCGGGCAGTCGCTCAAACGCTGGCTGCTGGAACCCGAGGGCGTGGCGCCGTTAACCTCGTTGCAGCGCGACATGCACACCCTCAAGGGCGGCGCGCGCATGGCCGAGATCGGGCCCGTTGGCGACCTGGCCTACGAACTGGAAGGCCTTTACGAAGGCCTGGCGGACCGCCGCTACAGCTATTCCAATGAACTGTCCCAGGTGCTGATGGCCAGTCATGAGCACTTGGCGTTGCAGTTGGACCAACTGCAACAGCATCAGCCACTGAGCGACTCCAGCGCGTTGATTGCCAGCGTCCGGGCATTGCGCCACAGCGGGCCGCCCGCAGCGCCGGCCGCTGCTGCGCAGAGCTTGGGCATCGACCCGGAATTGCTGGATATCTTCCTCGAAGAAGCCGCCGACATTCTCGACAGCTCGGGGGCGGCGTTGCTGCGCTGGCAGGCTGAGCCCAACAACCGCCAGGAAGTCGAAACCCTGTTGCGCGACCTGCACACCCTCAAGGGCGGTGCGCGCATGGTCGAGATCGGCCCGATCGGCGATCTGGCCCATGAGCTGGAGTTTCTCTACGAAGGTTTGTCCTCCGGTTTGCTCGTGGCGTCCCCCGAGTTGTTCGCCTTGCTGCAAGGCTGTCACGACCGCCTGGCGCAGATGATCGACGCGGTGGCGGCGGGCTTGCCGGTGGGCTCGGTGGACAAACTCATCGAGCGCATCAAAAGCCTGGTCCACCCGAGCAAAGAGCCGGTGGTGCAGGTGGTGCCGGTGGCATTAGTGACGGGCAAGGCCGAAACAGCCGGCGACCCGACGGCCGACATGGTGAAAATCTCCGCCGACCTGCTGGACGATCTGGTTAACCTGGCCGGCGAAACCTCGATCTTCCGTGGCCGGATCGAACAGCAGGTCAACGACGCGCAGGTTGCCCTCAATGAGAT
Organism: Pseudomonas sp. D3; assembly: GCF_029320995.1. Classification (NCBI taxonomy): domain Bacteria; kingdom Pseudomonadati; phylum Pseudomonadota; class Gammaproteobacteria; order Pseudomonadales; family Pseudomonadaceae; genus Pseudomonas; species Pseudomonas sp. D3. The sequence continues at coordinate 6,141,289 of NZ_CP119772.1, read as the reverse complement.
GGAAACCACCCTCGAGCGCATGCGCGACCAACTGCGCCGGCTCGACACCGAAACCCAGGGCCGCCTCTTCAGCCGTCAGCAGGCCGAAGCCGAGCGCCTGGACTACGAAGAATTCGACCCGCTGGAAATGGACCGCCATTCACAGTTGCAGCAGTTGTCCCGCGCGCTGTTCGAGTCCGCCTCCGACGTGCTCGACCTCAAGGAAACCCTTGAGCGCCGCAACCAGGATGCGCACGACCTGTTGCAGCAGCAGGCGCGCATCAACACCGACTTGCAGGAAGGCCTGATGCGCACGCGCATGGTGCCCTTTGAACGCATGCTGCCGCGCCTCAAGCGCATCGTGCGCCAGGTCGCGCAGGAATTGGGTAAGGACGTGGAATTCGTGGTCGGCAACGCCGAGGGCGAGATGGACCGCAACGTGCTGGAACGCATGGTCGCGCCGCTGGAACATATGCTGCGCAACGCCGTCGATCACGGCCTGGAATCCCGCGAGGCGCGGCTGCTGGCCGGCAAGCCTGAGAAGGGCCGTATCACCCTGGACCTGACCCACGAAGGCGGCGATATCGTCTTCGATCTGCACGACGACGGCGCCGGCGTGCCCCTCGATGCGGTGCGGCGCAAGGCAATCAAGCGCGGCTTGCTCGCCCCTGATCAAGAGATCAGCGACCGTGACGTGTTGCAGTTCATCCTGCAGCCGGGGTTCTCCACGGCGGAAAAGATCACCCAGATTTCCGGGCGCGGCGTGGGCATGGACGTGGTGCATGAAGAAGTGCGCCAGCTCGGCGGCTCGATGTCGATCGATTCGACGCCGGGGGCGGGCGTGCATTTTCGTATTCGCTTGCCGTTCACCGTCTCGGTCAACCGCGCGCTGATGGTGCAGTGCGCGGACGATCAATACGCGATCCCGCTCAATACCATCGAAGGGCTGGTGCGCGTGCTGCCCCATGAGCTGGAAGGGCACTATCAACTCGACCCGCCGCGGTATGAATACGCCGGCCAGCGGTATGAGCTGTTTTACCTCGGCGACCTGCTGCACACCGTCGCCCGCCCAAAACTGCTGGGCCTGTACCAACCGTTGCCGGTGCTGCTGGTGCAGTACAACGAACGGCACGTGGCGGTGCAGGTGGACAGCATGGCGGGCACCCGGGAGATCGTGGTCAAGGGCTTGGGGCCGCAGTTTGCCGGGGTGAAGGGGCTCTCTGGGGCGACCATTCTCGGTGACGGCCGGGTGGTCTTGATCATCGATCTGCTCGCCCACATCCGCGCCCGGCAACCGGCGTTGCCGGCGCAGGTGGTGGACGTCCCACTGCTGCTCAACGTCCCGCTGAAAAAGCGCCCGCTGCTGGTGCTGGTGGTGGACGACTCGGTCACCGTGCGCAAAGTCACCAGCCGCCTGCTGGAACGCAACGGCATGAACGTGCTCACCGCCAAGGACGGCATCGATGCCATGGCCGTGCTGGAAGAACACACCCCGGACCTGATGCTGCTGGACATCGAAATGCCGCGCATGGACGGTTTCGAAGTGGCCATCCAGGTGCGCAACGACCCACGGCTGATGCGCCTGCCGATCATCATGATCACCTCTCGCACCGGCCAGAAACACCGCGACCGCGCCATGGCCATCGGCGTCAACGACTACCTCGGCAAGCCGTATCAGGAGTCGGTGCTGCTGGAAAGCATCGCTTATTGGAGCCAGTCCCATGCTTGACCACCGCACCAGCCAACTCACCGGCCTGCTCCTGCCCCTGGCCGACCGCCACCTGGTGCTGCCCAACGTTGCCATCGCTGAACTGATCGACTTCCAGCGCGGCGAACCGGCCAGCGATGCACCGCCCTGGTATCTGCGGCAAGTGACCTGGCGGGACCGGCAATTGCCGCTGATCAGCTTCGAAGCGGCCTGCGGCGAAGCCAGCATGACCGGCGAGCGCTCGCGCATCGTCGTGCTGAACGCCCTGGGCGGGCGGCCGTCATTGAAGTTCATTGCGATGGTGATCCAGGGGATTCCACGCTCGTACAAGCTCGATAGCCAGTTGAGCTATGTGGATGTGCCGCTGTGCGCGTTGGAGCTGGCGGCGGTGCAAGTGGGGGAACATGTGGCGAAGGTGCCGGATTTGATGGGGCTCGAAGCGCTGCTGGTCGAGGCTGGGCTGGCCTGAACATACGCCTTGCAATGATCCCAATGTGGGAGGGGGCTTGCCCCCGATAGCGGTGTGAAGTCTCAGTATCTGTAACTGAGCCACTGCCATCGGGGGCAAGCCTCTGTCGGAATGGGATGTTGTTTATGTAGGCAAGTTCTTTACTTGGATTGGGCAGGTTTTCTGGCCTGAGTGGGATGCTAATTTCAGCGCCCCTCACTGCCAACAAGGACCGGCACATGGCCGTACCGGTGCAACTGGTACGGTGTTGGGCATTCCTGAGCACGTGTTGCTGCGCGCCGCTGGTGTTGCTCAGACCATCGCAAAAACCACCCATCCGGATTTTGGATCATGGTGGGGAGTTGATCCTTTTGGTGATGACCCGCGAGATCAATATTGGATAAGGAGAGGTATTGAGTATGCGATTTCTCAAGGCCACTGAAGGCTTCATACCGATCCTGCGTAACTGCCTGTTAGTGGTCTGCCTGATTTATATCGCGGGCAGTTGGGTCATGTCGCCCGGGACACCGGATCTGGATGAGGTGGTGTTGAAACATTCCTTGGGCAACGGCACCTCAATCTACGGCGCGCGGGATGGGCAGGGTGGTGCGACGGTGGGCTTTTCCTACAGGTACTACGTTCATAAGGACCTGGGGAGTGATCAGGAAATACTCACAGGGTTGGTGTCGGCTCATCCATTTCTGAAAACCAAAGAACCCGATGTGCAAGTAAGTGAGCATGAGGGCGTGCTTCGGTTGGATATTCAGGGGGGCGTGTATGAGTACAACAGCTACGCCCTCGAAGGTCTTGGAGCGGTCAAGGTGGTGATGGCGTTGTGATGAGTCAGCGTTCGGATTCTTCCTGCAATATTTTGCGCCCGGCATGAACGTGTCGCTCCCAGCGCGTAATCATGCTCGGAATCCAGCAAATGGCGGCGTTGGGGCAGTTGCTGGTCGACAGAGCGCTGGAGCAAGTCAGCCCTTCTCCAGCATCGTGAAGCGTTCCCAAACAGCGACTGATCGTTCCTTTTTGGGGACCGCCATTTAAAAGACACCACCGAACAAATGTGGGAGGGGGCTTACCTCGATAGCGGTGTGTCAGTCTCAGTATCTGTAACTGAGCCACTGCCATCGGGGGCAAGCCCCCTCCCACACAGGTTAGCGCTCGTCTTTATCGCTCAATGACCGGTTGCTCTGGATGCTCGGCCTGCCACAAGTCGTAGGGGCTCAGCCCGAACCCTGACTGCCAACCACTGCCGTCATAGCCGATTGGCAGAGTATGTAACTGCCAACGCATCTGCCATCTTCGTGCTTGAATATTTAAGTATTTGTTATCAATCAATAAAAAACACATTTCCGCTCTTGGCATGGCGCGTGCTAACTGCCTGGTTATGGCCCGTTCCGATAAGCGACGGCGGCGCCATCTGCCAATGGCAGTGCTGGGTGACGCATGCGCTTGCCGGCGGGATAAAGTTCCAACATTGAGTGCTGACGATATGACTGAACTATTGAGTACCGCGCATAAGAACACCACCAGTACTTATCTCCAGTTAGGGGGAGAGGCGGGTATCCATAAACTGGTCGACCGCTTTTACAAACTGATGGAGGTGCTGGCCGAGGCGAGAATAGTGCGTCAGATGCACCCACAGAGTCTCGCCGGCAGCGCCGACAGTCTATTCAAGTTCCTGAGTGGCTGGCTTGGCGGCCCGCCACTGTTCCATCAGGAACGTGGCCACCCTCGTTTGCGCATGCGACATGCGCCCTTTGCAGTCAGTATTGTCGAGCGCGACGAATGGATGCTGTGCATGCGTCAGGCAATCAACGAGCAGGTGTATGACGCAGCCCTGAATGCGAAGCTGCAACGTATGTTTTCCGAGATGGCCGACCACATGATTAATACCGATGGGAGCCGCGCAGGTGTTGCGGCGCCGCTTTGAACGTCGGGTCACTCTCCCAACTGGACGCTTCCCAAATACCATGATTAAAACTGCCCACGATCTTGTAGTAGAGGCTAAGGCCCGTATCGAAGAAGTTGCCATCGAAGACGTTGACCTGGCTATCCAGAATGCGGATGTACTGATTGATGTACGTGAAGCCGACGAGTATGCCGCAGGTCATATATCGGGCGCTGTGCATGCGTCGCGCGGCATGCTGGAATTTAAACTGACCAACGATACCGCGCTCAGTTCGCGAGACCTTAAAGTCGTGCTGTACTGCAAAACGGGTGGTCGCGCTGCGCTCGCGGCTGTATCGCTGCTTGATATGGGCTACCTGCACGTAACATCGATCACCGGAGGGTTCGACGCATGGGTGAGTGCGCAAAAGCCGATTGCGGTTCCGCATTTACCGCGCTTCGAGTAGCACTGTGGGCTGCTTTGGGGGGCATGTTGCTCCCCATTAGGCTTAACCCCGTGTTTGTTGCTTATTCATTACTCCAGCCGTAACGATTCAGCGCCCAGCTTGATTGATGCCCCTCTGAATCACTCCTAAGGTACAGCCCACGACAGCAAACCCGTGGAGCGACCATGACAACAATAATTACCCCCGACTCGCGCTGGACGCGGCGGCGCGATGAAAAGCAGCGGCGGCTCGGGCTGGTCAAGCAGTATGCGGATGGGGCCGTGCTGCCCAGCGACAAAATCGTCGAGGCCCTCGAAGCCCTGATCCTCCCCGGCGACCGCGTGGTGCTGGAAGGCAATAACCAGAAGCAGGCGGATTTCCTCTCGCGCTCCCTGGCCAAGGCCGACCCGGCCAAGCTCCACGATTTGCACATGATCATGCCCAGTGTCGGCCGGTCCGAGCACCTGGATCTGTTTGAGAAGGGCATCGCACGCAAGCTCGACTTCTCCTTCGCCGGCACCCAATCCCTGCGCATCAGCCAGTTGCTGGAAGACGGCTTGCTGGAAATCGGCGCGATCCACACCTACATCGAACTCTATGCCCGGCTGGTGGTGGATCTGATCCCCAATGTGGTGCTCTCGGCCGGATTCATGGCCGACCGCGCCGGTAACATCTACACCGGCGCGAGTACCGAAGACACCCCTGCGTTGATCGAGCCTGCCGCGTTCAGCGACGGCATCGTCATCGTGCAGGTCAACCAGTTGGTGGACGACGTCACTGACTTGCCCCGCGTCGACATCCCGGCCAGTTGGGTGGATTTTGTGGTGGTGGCTGACAAGCCGTTCTACATCGAACCGCTGTTCACCCGCGACCCGCGCCACATCAAGCCGGTGCATGTGCTGATGGCGATGATGGCGATCCGTGGCATCTACGAAAAACACAACGTGCAGTCGCTCAACCACGGCATCGGCTTCAACACTGCCGCCATCGAATTGATCCTGCCCACCTACGGCGAATCCCTGGGCCTGAAGGGCAAGATCTGCCGCAACTGGACCCTCAACCCGCACCCCACGCTGATTCCCGCCATCGAAAGCGGCTGGGTCGAAAGCGTGCATTGTTTCGGCACCGAGCTGGGCATGGAGAATTACATCGCCGCCCGCCCGGATGTGTTCTTCACCGGCCGCGACGGTTCCATGCGCTCCAACCGGATGTTCTGCCAACTGGCCGGCCAATACGCGGTGGACCTGTTTATCGGCGCCACCCTGCAAGTGGACGGCGACGGGCATTCCTCCACGGTCACCCGTGGCCGCCTCGCCGGTTTTGGCGGCGCGCCGAACATGGGCCACGACCCGCGCGGTCGCCGCCATGGCACCCCGGCCTGGCTCGATATGCGTCACGAGGATGCCCCCGAAGCACTCTTGGAGCGCGGCAAAAAGCTCGTGGTGCAAATGGTCGAGACGTTCCAGGAGGGCGGCAAACCGACCTTCGTCAACACCCTCGACGCGGTGGAAGTGGCGCGTAAAAGCGGCATGCCCCTGGCGCCGATCATGATCTACGGCGACGACGTCACCCACCTGCTCACCGAAGAAGGCATCGCCTACCTGTACAAGGCGCGTTCCCTGGAAGAGCGCCAGGCGATGATCGCCGCCGTCGCCGGGGTGACCGCCATCGGCCTGCGCCATAACCCCAAGGACACCGCGCGCATGCGTCGCGAAGGCCTGATCGCCTTGCCCGAAGACCTCGGCATCCGCCGCACCGACGCCACCCGCGAATTGTTGGCCGCCAAGAGCGTGGCCGATCTGGTGGAGTGGTCCGGTGGTTTGTACAACCCGCCCGCCAAGTTCAGGAGCTGGTGAATGCGCGCCCTCAAACTGCACGAACTCAGCCTCGCCGAACGCCTGGCGGACCTCGCCGTCGACGCGTTGATCGACGAAGCCGACCTGTCGCCCAAACCCGCCCTGGTGGACCGCCGTGGCAACGGCGCCCACAGCGACTTGCACCTGGGCCTGATGCACGCCTCGGCGTTGTCCTTGTGGCCGATGTTCCTGGCAATGGCCGAAGCCGCCCTCGACATCGGCGAAGTCGGCTTGCCCCTGCGCGAAGCCCTCGGCCGCATCGGTCGCGACGGTGAGCAGGCGATGCTCGTCACCACCGACGGTGTGAACACCCATCGCGGTGCGATCTGGGCCCTCGGCTTACTCACCGCCGCAGCGGCACTGGAGCCGCAATCCTGCACCCCGAATGCCGTGACCTTAAAAGCGGCAAAACTGGCCCTGCTCGACGATCGCTATGCCCCGCAACCGATGAGCCACGGCGCGCAGGTGGCGCAACGTTACGGCGCACGCGGTGCCCGTGAAGAAGCCCAACTGGGTTTCCCTTCAGTGCTGCAACGCGGCCTGCCGCGACTGCACAAAAGCCGCCAGCAACAGGCCGGTGAGCAGAACGCACGCCTGGATGCCTTGCTCGCGATCATGACCGACCTGGCCGACACCTGCGTGCTCTACCGCGCTGGCCCCGCCGGCCTGCACGCCATGCAACACGGCGCGCAAGCGGTGCTCGACGCCGGCGGCAGCGCCACCCTCGCGGGGCGCCGCCACCTGCACGAACTCGATCAACAGCTGTTGGCCCTGAATGCCTCCCCCGGTGGCGCCGCCGACCTGTTGGCCGCCTGCCTGTTTATCGACCGCCTCGACGGAGCGTTTTGATGGAAACTTTATCCTTTGAATTCCCCGCCGGGCAGCCACCCAAAGGCCGCGCGCTGGTGGGGTGTGTCGGTTCGGGCGACCTCGAAGTGCTGCTGGAACCGGGCACGCCCGGCATCCTGACCATTCAGGTGCAGACCTCGGTGAATGGCGCCGAACAACGCTGGCAGCACCTGTTCGAGCGGATCTTCCTGGAGCAGACACCGCCAGCACTGAACATTGATATCCACGACTTCGGCGCCACCCCCGGCGTGGTGCGCCTGCGCCTGGAGCAGGGCTTCGAGGAGATCGGCCATGACTGACTTGCTCAGCAAACACAGCTTCGTCGAACTGGGCGCACGGCAGCGGGCCAAGGCCTTGTTGGACGCGGGCTCTTACCGTGAACTGATCGACCCGTTTCAGCGAGTCATGTCGCCCTGGCTCAGCCTTCAGGGCGTGGTGCCCCAGGCCGATGACGGCGTGGTGATCGGCAAAGGCCGCATCGCCGGCAAGCCGGTGGTGATCGCCGCGATCGAAGGCAACTTCCAGGGCGGCAGCCTCGGTGAAGTCGGCGGCGCAAAAATCGCCGGCGCCCTTGAGCTGGCGGCCGAAGACAACCGCAACGGCATCCCGACCTGCGCCGTGCTGCTGCTGGAAACCGGTGGCGTGCGCCTGCAGGAAGCCAACCTGGGCCTGGCGGCGATTGCCGATATTCACGCCGCGATTGTCGATCTGCGCCAGTATCAGCCGGTGATCGCTGTGGTGGCGGGCAGCGTCGGTTGCTTTGGCGGCATGTCCATCGCCGCCGGGCTGTGCAGCTACCTGGTGGTGACCCGCGAAGCGCGGCTGGGCCTGAACGGTCCGCAGGTGATCGAGCAGGAAGCCGGCCTGGACGAATACGATTCCCGCGATCGGCCCTTTATCTGGAGCCTGACCGGCGGCGAGCAACGCTTCAACAGCGGCTTGGCCGACCGTTACGTGGCAGACGATGTCGCGCAGATTCAGCAGACCGTCAGCGCGTTGTTGCAGCTCGGTTTGCCGGCCCAACAACGCAGCCGCCGGGCCGACTTCTATCTGGCGCGCCTGGCTGAGCTGGACGCCGAACCGCAAATCGACCCGGCGACGGTTCGCGATCTGTATCAGGGAGAACGCTCATGAGAGGTTTGCAGTGGTTCAACGCATTGAGTGCCGGCGCCCAACCTGTGGAAGGGTTGCCGAACTCGCTGAAAGTCGCCGATGGCGTATTGGGTGAACACCAGGTGCGCTTTATCGCCGTGGTCCCCGACGCGCAAAACCGCTTCCCCCGCGCACGCAACGGCGAAGTCGGCTTGCTCGAAGGGTGGGGTTTGGCCAAAGCCGTGGATGAAGCCATCGCGACGGGCGACAAACGCCCATTGATCGCCATCGTCGATGTGCCGAGCCAAGCCTACGGCCGTCGCGAAGAAGCCCTCGGCATTCATCAAGCCCTGGCGGCTGCCGTCGACAGCTACGCCCGCGCCCGTCTGGCCGGGCACCCGGTGATCGGGTTGTTGGTGGGCAAGGCCATGTCCGGTGCGTTCCTCGCCCACGGTTACCAGGCCAACCGCTTGATCGCCCTGCGCGACCCCGGCGTGATGGTACACGCCATGGGCAAGGCCTCGGCGGCGCGGGTAACCCTGCGCAGCGTCGAAGAACTCGAAGCCCTGGCCGCCAGCGTGCCGCCGATGGCCTATGACATCGACAGTTATGCCAGCCTCGGTTTGCTCTGGGAGACCCTATCGGTCAGCCAGATTGAACAGCCGACGAAGGACGATGTGGCGCGGGTCAGCGATTGCCTGGTCAATGCGATCAGGGATGTCGATGGCCGTGATTTGAGCGGTCGCCTCGGCGCCACCAATCGTTCTGCCTCCAGCCATGTCCGCCAACTGCTGCGGGCGCAATGGTGAACGCTCACGACCTGCTCTGGGGCATGACCCCGGCGCATGTCCCTGCCGATGCGCCGGCCTGGGTGCTGGCGGCGCTCGGTGCCGGGCAGCCGGTGGTGGTCCGTCGCGCCATTGCGCAACCGGGCCATGTGGCGGTCGGCGTGCGCGGGCGTTTGCGCGAGCAGCGTTTCGCCGCCGAAATGCCGCTGGCGCTGGTGCAACGGCGGGTGGTGCCGGAAGCGCTGCGCGAGGTGATCTCGCCCCGCGATGTACCGGCATTGCGCGCGCTCGCTCAATTGCGGCCGATGCTGGCGCAGAAGGACTGGGGCGTCAGCGGCAGTGCGGGTTTTGAATTGGCCACGGGCATTGAAGCGCTGCATGACAGCAGCGATCTGGATTTGATCCTGCGCACCCCAGAGCCGCTTGAACGACGCGACGCCGGGGACTTGCTGGCGATCCTGGACACGGCAGCCTGCGTTGTGGACCTGCAACTGCAAACCCCGTTTGGCGCCGTCGCCTTGCGCGAATGGGCGGGCTCGTCACGCCGCGTGCTGCTCAAAGCCGCCAGCGGTGCGCATCTGGTGATTGATCCCTGGCAGGCGCTGATATGAGCAGCCTGCTGGTGTTTCCGGGGCAGGGCGCGCAACGGCCCGGCATGCTCGGGCATCTGCCCGCGCCGGTGCTGGACGAAGCCAGCGCGGCCTTGGGTGAAGACGTGCGCCAGCTCGATTCTGCGCGGGCCTTGGCCAGTACCCGCGCCGTGCAGTTGTGTCTGTTGATTGCGGGCGTGGCCCATGCGCGTCTGCTGGCGCGCACGCCGGATTATGTGGCGGGCTTGTCCATCGGCGCTTACCCGGCGGCGGTGATTGCCGGGGCCCTGGACTTTGCCGACGCGGTCAGGCTGGTCAGCCTGCGTGGCGAACTGATGCAGCAGGCTTATCCACAGGGCTACGGCATGACCGCCTTGATCGGCCCGGACTTATCCACTGTCGAAACCCTGCTGGCCGAAATCCATAGCCCCGAAACCCCGGTGTACCTGGCCAATATCAACGCCGATAACCAGACGGTGATCGCCGGCAGCGATGAAGCGATGCAGCGCGTGGCCCAGCGCGTCAAAGGCAACGGCATCGCCAAGCGTCTGGCCGTCAGCGTGCCGTCCCATTGCGCGCTGCTGCAGCGGCCGGCCCAGGCGCTGGCTGAAGCGTTCGTCACGCTCAAGGCTCCGCGTATCACCTACCTGAGCAGCACACGGGCGCGGCCGATCCACGACCCTGCGCAGTTGCGCGACGACCTGGCCTTCAACATGTGCCGCGTCGTCGACTGGCGCGGCACGGTGCAAAGCGCCTATGAGCGCGGCGTGCGCCTGCAAATCGAACTGCCCCCCGGCGCCGTACTCACCGGTTTGTCACGCCGCGTGTTCGAACAAGGCACGGTGATCGCCTGCGAAGGTGCGCGCCTGGACACCGTGCAGGCCCTGCTGGAAGAGGAGGAACACCGCCACCGATAAAGCACTACCCAAGGCTTTCGAAGCACAAAAACAAAAAATCGATCGAGCACTTTGAGGACAACAACAATGATTATCTATGGTGTGGCGTTTCTGGCGCTTTGCACGTTGGTCGGGCTGTTTGTGGGCGAACTGCTGGGTAAATGGATGGGTATCCCGGCCAACGTCGGCGGGGTTGGCATCGCCATGTTGCTGTTGATCGGCCTGGGCAGTTACCTCAGCAAGCGTGGCTTGTTTACCGTTAAGTCGGAACAAGGCGTGAGCTTTTGGGCGGCTATCTATATCCCGATTGTGGTGGCCATGGCTGCCCAGCAAAACGTCTATGGCGCCATCAGTGGCGGGCCCATGGCGATCTTGGCCGGGACGTTTGCGGTGGTGCTCGGGTTTGCCTTGGTGCCGGTGCTGATGCGCATCGGCAACCAGGAGCCAAGCGCTGTTGTTCCCACTAAAGATGCCGGGTGATCGCTATGTACGAATCGATGATGAAAGTGATCACCGGCTACGGCCTGATCAGTGGTTTCGCGGTAATCGGCTTGACCATGTGGGTGTCCTACTGGATTTCCAACACGTTCACCAAAGGCCGTCTGCACGGCTCGGCCATCGCCATTTTGTTGGGGTTGCTGCTGTCATACGTCGGCGGCGCCTTCACCGGCGGCGCCAAGGGTGTGGTGGATATCCCGTTGCTGTCAGGCATTGGCCTGCTCGGTGGGGCGATGCTGCGGGACTTCGCCATCGTGGCCACGGCATTTGGCGTGAGTGTGGATGAGCTCAAGCGAGCCGGGTACGTTGGCGTACTGGCGTTGTTTATCGGCGTGGGGTCGTCGTTTATCGCCGGTGTGTCGGTGGCCATGGCATTTGGTTATACCGATGCCGTAAGCCTCACCACCATAGGCGCCGGGGCGGTGACCTATATCGTCGGCCCGGTGACCGGTGCCGCGATTGGCGCCAGCTCCGAGGTTATGGCGCTGTCCATTGCCGCGGGGCTGATCAAGGCCATCCTAGTGATGGTGATGACCCCGTTTGTAGCGCCATTGATTGGCCTGAACAACCCTCGCAGCGCCGTTATCTTCGGCGGCCTGATGGGCACATCCAGCGGTGTGGCGGGAGGCCTGGCGGCAACCGATCCGAAGCTGGTGCCTTACGGCTGCCTGACAGCGGCGTTCTATACGGCGCTGGGATGCTTGCTGGGGCCGTCGTTGCTGTTTCTGATCATGCGTGGCTTGGTGGGTTGACGGGGCCGCAGGCAAGCCTGCTCCCACCTATTGACCGAGTATGCTCAGGCGGCTCGGTCAACGGCAGGCGCCGGGCTTGCCCCCGATAGCGGTCTGTCAGGCTGTCACCTGGCGATTGGCATACATCCGACACTCCGCCAACAACGCCAGTAAATTCGGGTCGCGCTCCTTGGCCTTCAAGAACACCACCCCGATATGCTGCTGCAACCGATACCTGGGTTGCAGCGGTATCAGCTTCACGCGGTTCTCATACACCGCCGCAATCCTTCCCGGCAGCAGCGCATAACCCACCCCCGAACTGACCATGCTCAGCAGCGTGAAGATGTCATTGACCTGCATCGCCACCTTCGGCTCGAACCCCGCTTGCTTGAACACCCGGTTGCCGTCCTGGTGGGTGGCGAAGCCCTGGGTGAGGGTGATGAACGTGGCGTCACGCACGTCGGCCAGGTCGATTTGCTGCTCGCGGTCGAAGGGCGAATCGGCGGGCGTGGCGAGGAAGATGTCGTCGGAGAACAGCGCAATCTGCGCACAGTCGGGATCGTTGGCGTGTTCGTCGAGGGAGATGAGGATCGCGTCGACTTCCATGTTCTTGAGCTTGTACAGCAGGTCGAAGTTGGAGCCGAGGATCAGGTCGATGTTGAGTTCGCTGCGGCGGATTTTCAGGCCCATGATCAGTTGCGGCACGGTTTTCACCGTCAGCGAATACAGCGAGCCGAGCTTGAAGCGTTCGGCGGAGAACCCGGCGGCTTCGCGGGTCAGACGCACGCTGTCGATCACCTCGGCTATCAGCTTTTGCGCACGTTCTTCGAGCACGTAGGCGCTTTCCAGCGGGGTGAGGTTGCGGCCTTCATGCTTGAACAGCGGGCAGCGCAGGGCGTTTTCCAGGGAGTGGATGGCGCGGTGTACGCTGACGTTGCTGGTTTGCAGCTCGGCGGCGGCGCGGGCCAGGTTGCCGGTGCGCATGAACGCCAGGAAGATTTCCAGCTTTTTGAGGGTGAACTCTTCGTCGATCAGCATGGCCGTGGCTCTTGTTCGAATACGGCCGATTGTGCCCGCAAAACCGCGCGGCGTCGCCGGAACGTCATAAGGCCCTTGCACTCTTATGCGCAAGGCGGGACGCTTGTCAGGCAGCGGTTAACGGTTACAAGGGGGGCAGTGACAGATGTACCACGGGGAACGATTCAACGCCTGGAGCCATTTGCTCGGTGCAATCGCGGCGTGTGTGGGCGCCGTGTGGATGTTGGTGGTGGCGAGCCTGGATGGCAGCCCCTGGAAGATTGTCAGCGTGGCGATTTATGGCTTTACGCTGATGGTGCTGTACAGCGCGTCGACGGTGTATCACAGCGTGCAGGGGCGGCGAAAAGCGATCATGCAGAAGGTCGATCACTTTTCGATCTACCTGTTGATCGCCGGCAGTTACACGCCGTTTTGCCTGGTCAGTTTAAGAGGCCCGTGGGGCTGGACGCTGTTCGGGATCGTGTGGGGGCTGGCGGTGGTCGGCATTCTGCAGGAGATCAAGCCGCGTTCCGAGGCGCGGGTTCTGTCGATCGTGATCTACGCGGTGATGGGTTGGATCGTGCTGGTGGCCGTCAAGCCGCTGATTGCGGTACTGGGTACGGCGGGGTTTATCTGGCTGGCGGCGGGCGGCGTGTTGTACACCGTCGGCATCATCTTTTTTGCCCTGGAGGATCGCCTGCGGCATTCCCATGGGATCTGGCATTTGTTTGTGATCGGCGGCAGTTTGCTGCATTTTGTGGCGATCATGCATTACGTGCTCTAACGGGCAACGCGGTCAAAAAAATGTGGGAGGGGCGGTGCGACGATTCGACTTGCCCCCGATGGCGGTGTGTCAGTTGGCAAATAAGCTGGCTGAACCACCGCCATCGGGGGCAAGCCCCCTCCCACATGTGTTCTCGGCGTTCTCACAGGCGTTCGAGCAGCTCCCGTGCACGCTCACCGAAGATCTGCAGCAGGTTGGCCAGCATGTGCGGCGGCGGTTCGTAGGCGCGGGTCAGGGCGTACAGGGTGATCGGCAGTGGCGGTGTGAGCGTGCGGATGCGGGTGGTCGCCGTCGACGCGCCGAGGGCGGTGAAGGGGTCAGCGCTGGACAGGCCAATCAACGGCGCTCCCGCCAATTCCGCCAACGGCAGCGGCTTGCGGGTTTGCGCCTCGGTCCAATAGCCCTTGGACGCCAATGCGACCAAGGCTTCGTTGGCCAGCACTTGGGTGGTGAGTCCCGGGTGGCCGGCGAAGTTGAGGGTCAGCGCCAGGTCGATCTCGCGCATCAACAGCTTCTGCACCAACTCGCGGCTATGGTCGCTGGACAGCTCGCAGGCAATGTCCGGGTAAGCGCGCTGCCACTGCAGAATCGCCGGCGGTAGCAACGACAGGGCCGGGCGCCCCGCGCCGCTTAAATCGTCATCACCCGAGAACCAACGATCGATGGGATTTGTCGGCGCGGGTTTGAGCCGCCGATCCCACCGAAGGGCTTGAACCTGGAGTTTCCGATGAGCGCCGAGTTGAAGGCGATCTTCGCTAAGCCAGCGAGCGATCCGGTGGAATAAACCCTCTCCTCGGGTTGGTCAGAAATCGCCCCACAGTTGTTGGGCGACCGACAGCGCGACAACCGGTGCGGTTTCGGTGCGCAACACGCGCGGGCCGAGGCGGGCGGCATGGAAGCCGGCGCCTTGGGCGGTGTCGATTTCAGGGTCGGTCAAGCCGCCCTCGGGGCCGATCAGAAAGGCCAGGCTCGACGGCTTGGCGTGGCTGATCATCGGCTCGGCGACCGGGTGCAGCACCAGCTTCAGGTCCGCCTCGGTCTGCTTCAGCCAATCGGCCAGTAACAGCGGCGGGTGAATCACCGGCACCGTCGAACGCCCGCATTGCTCACAGGCACTGATCGCCACCTGGCGCCAGTGCTGCAGGCGTTTGTCGGCGCGTTCGTCCTTGAGGCGCACTTCGCAGCGCTCGCTGAAAATCGGCGTGATGGCGTTGACGCCCAGTTCGGTGGCTTTCTGAATCGCCCAATCCATCCGCTCGCCCCGGGACAGGCCCTGGCCGAGGTGAATGTGCAGCGGCGATTCGGTCTGCCCGGCGAATTGCTCGGTCAGTTGCACGCTGACGCGTTTTTTCCCGACCTCCAGCAACGTGCCGCGAAACTCCTGCCCGGAACCGTCGAACAGTTGCACGGCATCGCCTTCGACCATGCGCAGCACGCGGCTGATGTAGTGCGCCTGGGCTTCGGGCAATTCATGCTCGCCGAGGCTCAACGGGGTGTCGGTGAAAAAGCGGGACAGTCTCATTTCTGTTCTCTGGAAAAATACAAAACCTGTGGGCGCCGGGCTTGCCCGCGATGACGGTAGACCTGGCACCCGATCAGTCGAGTGAGCCCAATCAGCCCGGATCGCGAAAGCCTGGGTGAAAGTCCTTCGGCACGGCGACGCTGACGGTGCTGTTGGTGGCGATATCGATCCCTTCACTCGCCACTTCGGCCAGGAAGTCGATCTGCTCCGGTGTAATCACATACGGCGGCAGGAAATACACCACGCTGCCCAACGGCCGCAGCAGCGCACCGCGCTCCAGGGCGTGCTCGAACACCTTCAGGCCGCGGCGTTCCTGCCACGGGTAGGCGGTTTTGGTGGCTTTGTCCTGGACCATCTCGATGGCCAGCACCATGCCGGTCTGGCGCACTTCCGACACGTGGGGGTGGTCCACCAGGTGTGCGGTGGCCGTGGCCATGCGCTGGGCCAGGGCCTTGTTGTTTTCGATGACGTTGTCTTCTTCGAAAATATCCAGGGTCGCCAGGGCCGCCGCGCACGCCAGCGGGTTGCCGGTGTAGCTGTGGGAATGCAGGAAGGCGCGCAGGGTGTGGTAGTCGTCGTAGAAGGCGCTGTAGACGTCTTCGGTGGTGACCACTGCCGCCAGCGGCAAGTAGCCGCCGGTGAGGGCTTTGGACAGGCACAGGAAGTCCGGGCGGATGCCGGCCTGTTCACAGGCGAACATGCTGCCGGTACGGCCGAAGCCGACGGCGATTTCGTCATGGATCAGGTGTACGCCGTAGCGGTCGCAGGCTTCGCGCAGCAGCTTGAGGTACACCGGGTGGTACATGCGCATGCCGCCGGCGCCCTGGATCAGCGGTTCGACGATCACGGCGGCGACCGTGTCGTGGTTGTCCGCCAAGGTCTGTTCCATGGCCAGGAACATGTTGCGCGAGTGTTCTTCCCAGCTCATGCCCTCGGGGCGCATGTAGCAATCCGGGCTCGGTACTTTGATGGTGTCGAGCAGCAGCGCCTTGTAGGTTTCGGTGAACAGCGGCACGTCGCCCACCGACATCGCGGCGATGGTTTCGCCGTGGTAGCTGTTGGTCAGGGTGACGAAGCGCTTTTTGTTCGGCAGGCCACGGTTGAGCCAATAGTGAAAGCTCATCTTCAACGCGACTTCGATGCACGACGAGCCGTTATCGGCGTAGAAGCACCGGGTCAGGCCTTCAGGCGTCATCGCCACCAGGCGCTCGGACAGTTCGATCACCGGCTGGTGGCTGAAGCCGGCGAGGATCACGTGTTCCAGTTGGTCGACCTGGTCTTTGATGCGCTGGTTGATGCGCGGGTTGGCGTGGCCGAACACGTTGACCCACCAGGAGCTGACGGCGTCGAGGTAGCGCTTGCCTTCGAAGTCTTCCAGCCATACGCCTTCACCCCGCTTGATCGGGATCAGCGGCAGTTGCTGGTGGTCTTTCATCTGGGTGCAGGGATGCCACAGCACCGCGAGGTCGCGTTGCATCCACTGGTTGTTCAAGCCCATCGTCTATCTCCTCGAAGCGGTCCTGCATCTTCGCAGGCGAAACAATCGCGCAAGCCTATGCAATGGAGGCCCGTGTCACAAGCCATTGTGGGGAATTCGCGGTAAACATAGGACGGACTGTCACGTTTCTTGGGAATAGTCTTAATCCCTCGTTAACGTATCGTGCCTAGGCTTATGATCATATTTCTCGATATTTCAAAGCAAAAATTTGCGCTTTAATTCGATAGGTAAATCGTTAGTCTTGAGCACAGTTCTTACGGGATTAAGTACATGCAGCTACGTAACTCACCAGCCCGCTACGGCTGGGTCAGCATGGTGTTGCATTGGGGCGTGGCCCTGGTGGTGTTTGGTCTGTTCGCCCTGGGCTTGTGGATGGTCGGTCTCGACTACTACAGCACGTGGCGCAAAGACGCGCCGGACCTGCACAAAAGCATCGGCATCACGCTGTTCGCAGTGATGCTGGTGCGTATTGTCTGGCGCCTGATCAGCCCGCCGCCGCCGGCGCTGGCCAGCTACAGCCGCCTGACGCGAATCGGTGCTGCCTTTGGCCATGCGTTCCTTTATGTCGGTTTGTTTGCCGTGATGATTGCCGGTTACCTGATTTCCACCGCAGACGGTGTGGGTATCCCGGTGTTTGGCCTGTTTGAGATTCCTGCTGTGGTTTCCGGCTTGCCGGACCAGGCAGACACCGCTGGCGTGGTGCATCTGTACCTCGCCTGGGTGCTGGTGGTTTTCGCCGGCTTGCATGGCGTAGCCGCGTTGAAGCACCACTTTATCGATCGTGATGCGACCCTCACGCGAATGCTGGGGCGCAAAGCCTGATGTTCAACCTCGACTCACAAGGAATAGAAAGCATGTTGAAAAAGACTCTCGCCGCTCTGGCAATCGGTTCTGCTCTGCTGTCGGCAGGTCAGGTGATGGCCGCTGACTATGTTGTCGACAAAGAAGGCCAGCACGCCTTCGTCGATTTCAAGATCAGCCACTTGGGCTACAGCTTCATCACCGGTACGTTCAAGGACCTGGACGGCAAGTTCAGCTTCGATGCCGCCAAGCCTGAAGACAGCAAGATTGAGTTCAACGTCCGTACCGCCAGCGTGTTCACCAACCACGCCGAACGTGACAAGCACATCTCCAGCAAAGACTTCCTGGACGTTGGCAAGTTTGCCGATGCCAAGTTCGTCTCCACCAGTGTTAAAACCACCGGTAAAAATGCTGCGGGCCAAGTCACTGCCGACGTGACCGGCGACCTGACCCTGCACGGCGTGACCAAGCCGATCGTTGTCAAGGCCACCTTCCTGGGTGAAGGCAAAGATCCATGGGGCGGCTACCGTGCCGGTTTTGAAGGCACCACCAGCTTCAATCGCCAGGACTTCGGCAAGCAGATGGACCTGGGCCCAGCGTCCAACAATGTTGAGCTGTACGTGACGTTTGAAGGTGTGAAAGCGAAGTAATTTTCGCCCGCCACACAAAAATGCCCCGGATCTCACGATCCGGGGCATTTTTTATGACGCTTTGAAAATCAGCGGTTGCGGGTCAGCAGCGCTGGTTTTTCACCACGAGGACGGCCTGGCAACTGATCCAGTTGCTCGGGTGTCGGGAAGCGATCGGCTTTCGACTCCTTGTGGATGATCTTTGGTGCCGGGCCGCCGCGCGGGTTTTGCACCGCTGGCTCGGACAACTGTGGCTGGTCGTCACGGGCTGGGCGGCGGTTGTTGCTACGCGAGTCTTCGCGACGCGCCTGGCCATCACGCGGTGCGCCGTTACGCGGGCCGCTGCGCTTGGCCGGTGGGGTGCCGGTGGTGCCGCCGCTGCTGTTGCGCGGGCCGTTCTGGCGCGCGCCCTGTGGCTGACCGCCACGGGGTGCGGCCGTGCCGGTGCCAGCGCCCGGAGCCGGAGCGCCTGGACGACGGCCACGGCCCTGGGCCGGTTTGGCCTGAGGCACGTAGTCGACGCGGTTACCGAAGTTATCCACATCGTCGTCGAGGAACTCGTCCGGCGCGCGGTCGGCGCTGGCGCGTGGCGTCTGGCTTGGCTGGCTCGGCTGACGCTGTTCGCGAGCCGGGGTGCCTTCACGGGGTTTCTGCTCGCGGGCCGGGCGTTCGCCACGGCCGTTGGTTGGCGCTTTTTCCTTGCCGCCCTTGTCCTTGCCCTTGTCGCGACGACCACCGCCGCCACCGCCGCCGTTCGGGCCATCGCCCTTCGGACCGCGTGGGTTGCGCGGGTTACGCACGTCCGGACGCTCGCGCACTTCAGGCTTCTCGGCCTCAACGGCGCTGGAATCGAAGCCCATCAGGTTGCCGTCGGCAATTTTCTGCTTGGTCATGCGTTCGATGCTTTTCAGCAGTTTTTCTTCGTCCGGCGCTACCAGGGAAATGGCTTCGCCCGAACGACCGGCGCGGCCGGTACGGCCGATACGGTGTACATAGTCTTCGTCGACGTTGGGCAGCTCGAAGTTGACCACGTGTGGCAGTTGGTCGATATCCAGGCCGCGTGCGGCGATATCGGTGGCCACCATGATGCGTACTTCACCGGCCTTGAAGTCGGCCAGCGCTTTGGTGCGCGCGTTCTGGCTCTTGTTGCCGTGGATGGCGACGGCGGTGAGGCCGTGCTTGTCCAGGTACTCGGCCAGGCGGTTGGCGCCGTGCTTGGTGCGGGTGAACACCAGCACCTGTTCCCACGCGCCATGGGTGATCAGGTGGGCGAGCAACGAACGCTTGTGGCTGGCAGCCAGGCGGAACACGCGTTGCTCGATACGCTCGACCGTGGTGTTCGGCGGCGTGACTTCGATGCGTTCCGGGTTGTGCAGCAACTTGCCGGCCAGGGCGGTGATGTCGTTGGAGAACGTTGCCGAGAACAGCAGGTTCTGACGTTTGGCAGGCAGGCGGGCGAGGACCTTTTTCACGTCATGGACAAAGCCCATGTCGAGCATGCGGTCGGCTTCGTCCAGCACGAGGATTTCCACGTGGGACAAATCGACGCTGCCTTGGCCGCACAGGTCGAGCAGACGACCCGGGCAGGCGACGAGGACGTCAACGCCACGGGACATGGCCTGAACCTGTGGGTTCATGCCGACGCCGCCGAAGATGCAGGCGCTGACGAACTTCAGGTCGCGGGCATACAGCTTGAAGCTGTCATGCACTTGGGCGGCGAGTTCGCGGGTAGGGGTCAGGACCAGTACGCGCGGTTGGCGCGGGC
This sequence comes from Pseudomonas sp. D3, assembly GCF_029320995.1. NCBI lineage: Bacteria > Pseudomonadati > Pseudomonadota > Gammaproteobacteria > Pseudomonadales > Pseudomonadaceae > Pseudomonas > Pseudomonas sp. D3. The sequence goes on along the minus strand of NZ_CP119772.1, from coordinate 6,121,499 downwards.
CATGACGCTGGGACTTGTCCGGGTGACCGTTGGGGAACAACCGCTCCAGAATCGGGAGGGCGAAACCGCCGGTTTTACCAGTACCTGTCTGAGCCGCAACCATCAGGTCGCGACCTTGCAACACGGCGGGAATGGCCCGCTGTTGCACCGGAGTAGGCTCGGTATAGCCCGCTGCCTCGATGGCGCGGACTAAAGCCTCGGAGAGACCGAGGGAAGCAAAGGACATGAGTAATCCTGTTCTAGTTAGGGCTTGGCCCAAAGGGATAATCTTGCCGGGCGTGAATGGCGCTTAGGGGAGCGCAATCCCGTCCGGTCCTGCTGCGTCTGGCGGGCACTCCACCGGCTCGCGCGGGCTTGAAAGCTGCGCAGTAGCGGGGTTGGGTGCCTTTTTCAAGACCTCAGCGGCCGGGCGTAAGCCTGGCGGGAAGGCCGGAGTATAACAGAGCAATCACGGCGCGCTGCTTTCCTGCTGCTCAACGGTGCGTTCAGGCAGTGTAATCGGCTCGGCTGCGGTTTGAATACCACCATATTTGGCGCTCAAGGCGGTGTAGGCCGGCTCGTGCTTGAAGCGCTTGAGTTCAGCGGCAAAGCGCTGCACCAGCAGGTCCATGCCTGCGCCCCGGCGCACCGCGAGGAACTGCTGCTGGCGGCTGATCACGATGGGCGCCTGGCTGACCTTGCCTTCCAGGCCCAATGCCTTGATCACATGCTGAGCGACCCTGCGGTCAGTCACCAGCAGATCGATGCGGCCAAGCATCAATTTGCCGAAGTTCGCTTCATGAGTCGGCGCCGGCTCGCGATGGAACAGGCTGGATTCGCTGAATTGCGCGCCATACAGGTAGCCCGGCGAGGTGCCGACGGTCAGGTTGCGCAGCTCTTCGAGGGTTTGGGCCGGGTGGGGCCGCTCATTGGCGTAGAACAGCACGAACTCCACCTCCGACAGCGGTTCGCTGGGGTACAACAGCAGGGCATCGCGCTCATGGCTGTGGAAAATATCCAGCGCGCCGTCGGCGTGGCCTTGTTCGAGCATGTTCAGGCAGCGTTTCCATGGCAGGAATTGCCATTCCACATCGACGCCCAGGCGCTGGAACACGATCACCGTGGTTTCATAGTCCAGCCCGCGCATGGTGCCGTTGTCGTCGTACACATAGGGCGCCCACGGCTCGGTGACAATGCGCAACTTCTCTCCGTAAGCGGCCAGGCTCAGGCAAGTGAAAAATGTCGCGGTCAACAGCTTGAGAATCACGGGCATGGCCTGAGGTTACGACGCTCCTGCGTTAAAGAGAAGCTCTGGCACACGCATCTGCGGGGATCGCTAGTGGGCTGGCGAGGTCATCAAGTGTTCGTAGATTGCGGTGCGCCGCTCGCCGAGAATCAGCCTGACCGCCGGGTTGGCGAACCAGTGTTCCAATTGGTGGGCGTCGAACGGACGCTTTTGGCGCTGTTCCTGATTCTGTCGCGCCTTGTCCCACCACGCCGGGCCGCACGCCCGGTCGAACTCGTTTTCGTGCTCGTAGCAACCGTAGAGAATTTCGCGGATGAACTGTTGCTGGTGCTTGGGCAAGAGCAGGGTGATCAGCTTGTACATCAGGCGCTGCAGGCGCGGTGGTCGCGGCAAGTGGGAGGAGACCTGCCGCGTGTCGGCCAGGGCCTGCGCGCTGGTGGGGGCGGCCGCGTGCTTGGCGACCCACGCTTTGACCTTGGCGCGGAACAACTGCTTGCGGCTCCAGTAGTGGTGGATCAGGTCCGGGCACCCGCGCACGTTGAGGGTGCGGTAGGCGGCGATCGACAGGCAGAACTCTTCCAGGGTGTAGGCGCCCTGGGCGTGAGGGAACAGTTCGTCCATCAACTCGATGGAGTGATCGAGGATGTGCGCGTCCTGTTGCGTCAGGCCGATGACCCCGGAGTTGAGATTCATCATGTCATCGTCGGCCAAGCCCATGTCCAGCAGGCGTTGGTGCAACGCGGAGTAGAGAATGTTTTCGTGGTTGTCGCCGTACTTTGAGTAGAAATCGTTGCACAGCAGGGTGCCGGGCTGCACGCGCTCGAACAGGGTCGTGGGCGAATGGTGGAAGAACGTGTCGGTGTCGATCAGCAGCGCCACTGGCGATTCTTTCAGCACCTGGCGCAGCACCACATGTTTGGTGCGGAAGTGATAACCGTGGGGCTCGCTCCAGCGTTTGCGGGTGGCTTCGTCCAGCGGGCGCACACGCACCGGCAGCAGGCGATAGGGTTCGGGGTTGTCGCTGAAGACCTGGATGTCTATGGCGGCGTCCGGAGTCTCCTGCAGAAAAGCCAGCGCACTGGCGATGCTGAAGACGGCCTCCTGGTGATAGGTCTCGGCGCCGAAAACCAGATAGACCAGTTGCGGGCGGGAAGTCGGGGGCGCGGTATTCATGGACTGCTGGGTTCCGTGGGCATGTAAAACGACAAAGGCCCTCGTAGGGGCGAGGGCCTTGGCACCGCCGGGCAGGCGTTAGCGTGGCAGCTTCAGGTTGTTCCAGATGGCAAGGCTAGGTTCAGCCTGGTTCAGGGTATAGAAGTGCAACCCTGGCGCGCCACCTTGCAACAATTGTTCACACATCTCACTGATAACCTGTTCGCCGAACGCCTGGATGCTTTTGACGTCGTCGCCATAGGCTTCCAGTTGTTTACGCACCCAGCGTGGGATCTCAGCACCGCAGGCGTCGGAGAAGCGCGCCAGCTTGCTGTAGTTGGTGATCGGCATGATGCCCGGCACGATCGGGATGTTCACACCCAAGGCCCGTACACGCTCGACGAAGTAGAAGTAGCTGTCGGCGTTGAAGAAGTATTGGGTGATTGCACTGTCGGCGCCGGCGTTGGCCTTGCGCACAAAGTTCTGCAAATCGTCTTCGAAGTTGCGCGCCTGTGGGTGCATCTCCGGGTAAGCGGCCACTTCGATGTGGAAGTGATCGCCGCTTTCTTCGCGGATGAAGCTCACCAGGTCGTTGGCGTAGCGCAGCTCACCGCTGGCGATGCCCATGCCGGATGGCAAGTCACCGCGCAGGGCGACGATGCGCTTGATCCCGGCGGCCTTGTATTGGGTCAGCAGGGCGCGCAGGTCGGCCTTGCTGTCGCCCACGCACGACAAGTGCGGCGCGGCGGGAATTTTGACTTCGCTTTCCAGCTGCAACACGGTGTTGATCGTGCGGTCACGGGTCGAACCGCCGGCGCCGTAAGTGCAGGAGAAGAAGTCGGGGTGGTAGCTGGCCAACTGCTTGGCAGTCGCCATCAGTTTTTCATGCCCAGCATCGGTCTTGGTCGGGAAGAACTCGAAGCTGTAGCGACGGTCTTGGGACATGGTAATACCCTTGGAAACTCAGAATACCGGAAGGCGTGCACCGATTAATGTGGGAGCGGGCTTGCTCGCGATGGGGGCGGCTCGCTGTTGCAGGTGTGCCGAGTCGGTGCCATCACGAGCAAGCCCGCTTCCACAAAATGCCCCCTCCCGAAGAGAGGGCAACAGGCATATCAGTAGCGGTAAGCGTGCGGCTTGAACGGACCTTCAACGGTCACGCCGATGTAGTCGGCCTGGGTCTTGGTCAGTTGAGTCACCACGCCGCCGAAGCCGCGGACCATTTCCAGGGCCACTTCTTCGTCGAGTTTCTTCGGCAGCACTTCCACGGTCAGGCGCTCGGCTTTCTGGGCCGGCGACAGGTCGGCGTATTTCTGGCCGAACAGGAAGATCTGCGCCAGTACCTGGTTGGCGAACGAGCCATCCATGATGCGGCTTGGGTGGCCAGTGGCGTTACCCAGGTTTACCAGGCGGCCTTCGGCCAGCAGGATCAGGTAGTCGTCGTTCTGCGGGTCGAAATCGCCCGAGCCGGTACGGTGAACCTTGTGGACCTGTGGCTTCACTTCTTCCCATGCCCAGTTCTTGCGCATGAAAGCGGTGTCGATTTCGTTGTCGAAGTGACCGATGTTGCACACCACGGCGCGCTTTTTCAGGGCCTTGAGCATGTTGGCATCGCAGACATTCACGTTACCGGTGGTGGTCACGATCAGGTCGATCTTGCCCAGTAGGGCCTTGTCGATGCTTGCTTCGCTGCCGTCGTTGATACCGTCGATGAACGGCGAAACCACTTCGAAACCGTCCATGCAGGCTTGCATGGCGCAGATCGGGTCAACTTCGGAGACCTTGACGATCATGCCTTCCTGACGCAGGGACTGGGACGAACCCTTGCCCACGTCACCGTAGCCGATCACCAGGGCTTGCTTGCCCGACAGCAGGTGGTCGGTGCCGCGCTTGATGGCATCGTTCAGGCTGTGACGGCAGCCGTACTTGTTGTCGTTCTTGCTCTTGGTCACCGAGTCGTTGACGTTGATGGCCGGGATTTTCAGCTCGCCCTTGGCCAGCATGTCCAGCAGGCGGTGTACGCCGGTGGTGGTTTCTTCGGTCACGCCGTGGACGCGGTCGAGGATCTGCGGGTACTTCTTGTGCAGTAACTCGGTCAGGTCGCCGCCGTCGTCGAGGATCATGTTGGCATCCCATGGCGCGCCATCTTTCAGGATGGTTTGCTCCAGGCACCACTCGTACTCTGCTTCGGTCTCGCCTTTCCAGGCGAATACCGCGATACCGGCGGCAGCGATGGCGGCGGCAGCCTGGTCTTGCGTCGAGAAGATGTTGCAGGACGACCAACGCACTTCGGCACCCAGGGCAACCAGGGTTTCGATCAGCACGGCAGTCTGGATGGTCATGTGGATGCAGCCAAGAATCTTCGCGCCCTTGAGCGGTTGCTCAGCGGCGTACTTGCTGCGCAGGCCCATCAGGGCTGGCATTTCGGATTCGGCGATAAAGGTTTCGCGACGGCCCCAGGCAGCGAGGGACATGTCGGCGACTTTGTAGTCGTTGAAATCTGCAGGCGTAATTACAGCGCTCATGAAGAGCCTCCATTCGTAGTGTGCGAATGGGCGCCGTTGTGCGTTTAGTATCAGGCCAGGGTAACCAGGCCGGACAACGCCCCATCCGAGCCTGACAGGTTGAACCTGCTGCAGCGCCCCTCGGACAGGTGGCGGGAGAACGGTATCAACTGAAGATGACCGTTTTGAAGCGGGGGCGATTATAGCTGTGTACGCGGCACTTCCCAAGCCTTTCTGTCGGCGGGATGAAGATCGCGCATGGGGTTGATAGGCAATAGCGCATAGAGCTTGAGCCCGGGCTCTGCCATGATGTTGCCCATCATTCGGCAAGACGTTTTGGAGTGACCATGAACTTCCACACCCGCAAATGGGTAAAACCTGAAGACCTCAACCCCAACGGCACCCTGTTCGGTGGCAGCCTGCTGCGCTGGATCGACGAGGAAGCGGCCATTTACGCGATTGTTCAATTGGGCAACCAGCGGGTGGTGACCAAGTACATCTCCGAAATCAACTTCGTCAGCGCCTCGCGCCAGGGCGACATCATCGAGCTGGGCATCACCGCCACCGATTTCGGCCGCACCTCCATCACCCTGACCTGTGAAGTGCGCAACAAGATCACCCGCAAAAGCATCCTCACTGTGGAAAAAATGGTCTTCGTCAACCTCGGCGAAGACGGTTTGCCCGCGCCGCACGGCCGGACCGAGATCAAGTACGTGAAGGACCAGTTCAAGGAAGACAGCCACCCTGCGTAACCGCTCACCGGTTTGATTGCTTTACCAAATCATTCCAGGTGGATCTTTCCCGGGCGTTCTCATCACTCAGGACTACATCCTGTATTGAGAGCCTGTGTATGAAAGTGTCCTCCAATCCGGCTGCCCAAATTCGGCCGCCTTCGCTTCAGTCGCCACAATCCTCCTTCAGCCAAGGCGTGAAACCGACCTTGGTTGAAGGGGTTGGGCCGCGCAAGCTGAGCCTCTCCCGCGACATTAACGGCCAGGTGGACATTGTGGTGTCGCCGCCACCGCCCAGCCATCTGGTGCTCAGTGGCGGGGGAGCCAAAGGCATTGCCTATCCGGGGATGGTGCAGGCGCTTGAGGACAGCGGGAAGCTGCAAGGTATCCAGGTTATTTCCGGCTCATCGGCCGGCGCGATTTCTGCAACGTTGCTCGCCAGTGGCATGAACGCCGAGGTCTTCGGCAAGCTATCGAACAGTATCGACCTGCCGAGCCTGTTGAATAGTAACGACCCGTTAACGGCCTGGCTGCAAGAGGCCAGTACTCGTATTGGCAAACTCATCGGGCGCTTGCCAGGCCCTGCCGGCAATATCGCCCAATTGCTGCTGACCTTGATGCCGCGCCTGCAAACCGAGGCGTATCCCCTGGAGGAATTGCTGCGCAACGAGTCACGCCAGTCGATCCTCGCCCATATCGCCGCCACGCCAAGGGCCACCCGGCCAGACGCAGTCATGAAAATTGCTGACCGGCTCAGCGCTGGCGGCGCGCCGACTTTTCGCGATCTTGAGGTGTTGAACCGACATATCCCAGCGATCAAGCCACTCAATATCACCGGTACGGGTATGTTCGACGGCCGCCCGCAATTGGTGGCGTTTAACGCCAGCTTGACCCCAGACATGGACATCGCCCGCGCCGCGCACATTTCGGCGTCATTGCCGGTGCTTTTCAAGCGCCCGACCGAGCAGGGCCATGCCTTTCAGGAAACTGCCGAAGCCACGGCGTTTCAGGACGGTGGCCTGCTGCTCAACACGCCGGCTCCCGGGGTGATCGAGCGCTCGTTTGCAGAAAGTCCGCTAAGCCAGTACGAGTCTCTGATCGTCAAATTTGAAGCCGAAGACGCTGCAACGCCGAAAAAAAGCGTCGGGTTTTTCAGTGGCCTCGTCGATAAGGTGACGGGAACGTCCCATACGTCCGCCGAGGCCTATCAAGATGAACGGCTCAAGGCGTTTGCCGAGCAGACAGTGGTCCTGCGGCTGAAGACGAATAAGGGGGATTTTCGCGGCACACTCAACGGCACCGTGAACTTCACCATGAGCGCCGAGCACAAGCAGCATCTGCAGGCACACGCGCGCAAAACCGTGGCGGCGCACTTGGAGCAACGCGACACGGTTCGCGAGCATCACACTTTTGCTTCATTGGATGACGCTGTGCTGGCGATGGACGATGAGATGTTGGCCAGTGTGCAGGAAACCTTGCAGAAAGAGCCGGCTGCGGCTGCGGTATTGAGGTTCAGAAAGAGCGCGCAACAAGCATTGCAGGCCCTGGACAATGCCATTGCCAAGGTGAACCAGAACTACGACAGCTTGATCTTCACCCCTGAACTGTCTGCCGCGCTGCGCAACCTGGATGCGCTCGCCAGCCGGCCTGAACATGTCGAGTGGCTGGGGCGGCGCCTGAATGCAGCGGGGCAGCGCAATTTTCAGCAGTTGTTGCAGGTGGCGGCCAAGCAGGCTTCGGGCGCCTCGCCGATGTCCAAGGTCATGGCCAGTGCGGTCGCCGAAATGAAAAGGCGCGACCTCTCGGTAAAGGCCGAAAATTTCACCCGCGAGGTCATCTACCCATCGCTGTACCGCCCCGGCCAGACAGGCGCCAACGTCGACTTGTTGCAACGCGCCGCAGGTAATTTGGCCAAGGCGACCACCCCCGCTGAGTTCAACCGAGTGCTCGACGACATCATTCAGCACTACGGTGCGCGCAACAAACCCTGGTCAAAATCGTTCCGCTCGACCACGGTGGAGATGGCCAAAGCCTGGCGCATACCGGTTTAGTTGCCACGCCACTGAACAGCCATTGCTCCAGCCTGTCGTAGCTACAGACACCTCTTGGACTCTGGAACATCATGGCCACGAACGACGACGGCAAAACCCCCAACCTGTCGCAGGAAGAACAGCACGACGTTGACAAGAACCAGCCGCCCCGCGCGGCTGTACTGCATGAAATCATCCGCACTCAGGGCGATCAGGAGCTCGAGCGCTCGGTGGCGGCATTGTGGTGGTCGGCGCTGGCGGCGGGCCTGACTATGGGCCTCTCACTGATGGGCATGGGCCTACTCAACTCGCGCCTGCCGGACGGTGAAGGGTTCAAAGTCATCGCCAGCTTCGGCTATTGCGCGGGCTTTTTGGCGGTGATCCTCGCACGCCAGCAGTTGTTCACTGAAAACACCCTGACCGCAGTGCTGCCGGTGATGAGCAAACCGACCCTGGCCAATGCCGGGCGTCTTCTGCGCCTGTGGACGGTGGTGCTGGTGGGTAACTTGTGCGGCACCTTGCTGGTGGCCTATGTGATGCTGCACTTGCCGATCTTCGATACCAAGACCGACTTGGCCTTCCTTGAGATCGGACGCAAAGTCATGGAAAACGCCCCCGGCCAGATGTTCGCCAAGGGCATCGTTTCCGGCTGGATGATCGCCACCATGGTGTGGATGATCCCGTCGATGGAAAGCGCCAAGATCTGGATCATCATCCTGATCACCTACCTGATGGCGCTGGGGGATTTCACCCACATCGTGGTCGGTTCGGCGGAAGTGTCTTACCTGGTATTTGCCGGCGAATTGCCGTGGAAGGATTTCTGGCTAATATTCGCCGGGCCGACCCTGGCCGGCAATATCATTGGCGGGAGCTGTATCTTTGCGCTGATCAGCCACGCGCAGATCCGCAGCGAAAGCAGCCTGCCGGGCAAGGCTGCAGCGGACCCGAGGCATCCGCAGCGGATCAATAAGGATCAGTGAGCGGAGGCGCTACCGGCGCCGACCGGGGCGTGTGTTGATGAGCTACGCTTGGGTGCTTTGGGTCATGCAGTTGGGCCCATCGCCTGTGGATGGGGGCTGACCAGCATGTTCGTGATAAAACGCTAGCCGTCTTGATAAAACCAAAAAAGGAATGAGTAATGACTGTCGCTTTCTGGTGTGTATTGATCGCAATCTTTCTGCCTTACCTGTGTATAGGTGTGGCCAAATTCAGCGGCGGCAAGTTCGGGCCACGGCAGAACCATGACCCGCGTGCCTTCCTCGATACCTTGGAAGGCTTCGCCAAACGTGCCCACAGCGCGCAGCTCAACAGCTTTGAAGTGACCCCGGCGTTTGCTGCCGCTGTGATCATCGCGCACCTGGCTGGCAACGCCGAACTGGTCACGATCAATGTCCTCGCGGTGTTGTTTATCACCAGTCGCCTGCTGTACATCATCTGCTACCTGGCGGACTGGGCCATCCTGCGCTCGCTGGTGTGGGCGGTTGGCATGGCGCTGATTGTGAGTTTCTTCTTCGTCTCGATCTAACGCCTGCCGCCGTGTGGGAGCCGGCTTGCTCCCACATTGTCGATCAGCGTCGGTCAGGTGCCGGCTGGGGCATCCGGCACCTGGGGTAATACGGCGCCCTTGGGCCACAACATCCAGATCTGCCCCTGCTGCTTCATATTCCCTGCCAGTTCGCCTGCTGCTTCCCCTGTGCCCCAGAACAAGTCCGCGCGCACTTCGCCGGTGATTGCGCCGCCGGTATCCTGCGCGGCGACAGGGCGCACGATCGGTGTGCCATCCGGGCGTGTGGTCGACAGCCACAACAGGCTGCCCAGCGGAATCACCTTGCGATCCACCGCTACGCTGTAGCCGGCGGTCAGCGGCACGTTGAGCGAGCCGCGTGGGCCTTCGTTGCTGTCGGGGCGAGCGCTGAAGAACACGTAGCTGGGGTTGCTCGCCAGCAGTTGCGGAATGCGCTGCGGGTGCGCCTTGGCCCAGGCGGCGATGGCGCCCATGGTCACGTCTTCTTTCTTCAGCTCGCCTTGTTCCACCAGCCAGCGGCCGATAGGGCGGTAGGGGTAGCCGTTCTGGTCGCCGTAGCCGATACGCAGTTGGCGCCCGCCAGCCAGTTGAATTCGGCCCGAACCCTGGATCTGCAGGAATTGCAGGTCCATCGGGTCGGTCAGCCAGGCGATCGGCTTGGCGGTGGAGCCTTGGCCGTTGATCGTGCTGGCGTCGTCATACGGCTTGAGCACACGACCTTCCAGGCGGCCGCGCAGGCGCTTGCCCTTGAGTTCCGGGTAGATGCTTTCGAGGTTGACGATGATCAGGTCGTCCGGCACGCCGTACACGGGCACATGGGCGGTAGGGGTTTCGGTCAGGCTGCCGGGGTAGACCGGCTCGTAGTAGCCGGTGATCAGGCCGTTCGGGGTGTTGTCGGCCGAGCGCAGGCCGAATACGTCCAGGCGCTCCTTGAGAAAACCGCGAACCGCCGCCGCATCCCCTGGCACTGCAGTTGCCGCCGCGCAGGTCGCGCCCCACACCGGGTCAGCCTTGAGGCGTTGGCAGGCGCTGCGCCAGGATTCAAACCCGGCTAGCAGTTCGCTATCGGACACCGCCGGCAGCGCTTCCCACGGTGCGCTCACATAGGTGGCCACCGCATGGGGTTTGATAGTTTCATCTTTGTGCGCATCCTTGCCCACATCGCAGCCGGCCAACATCACGATCATCGGTAGAGCCCACGCCAGGCGGCGGCTCCAGGGTTTCAAAGCGATATTCATACAAGCAATTCCTGAAGCGATTGCCCGCGCGCCGACGCGTTTGGGCAACCCTTATCGTTAATAGGGCTATTGGTCTTTGCAGGCGGGGCGAGGATACTGGCCGCCGTTTCCCGTGACCTCGAAGCCACCATGACTTTTAAAAAACTGACTGTTGTACTGCTGGCCTGCCTGGCGCTGTCCGCCTGTGGCGGCGTTGATCCGAATTCGCCCCTGGGTCAGCGCAAGGCGATCTTCAAGCAAATGCTCAAGACCGGCGAAGACCTGGGTGGCATGTTGCGTGGACGCATCCCGTTCGACGGCGCGAAGTTCGCGGAAGGCGCGGCCAAGCTCGATGCGTTGTCCCATGAGCCGTGGAAGCATTTCCCGAGCGTGCGAGAGGAAGACCACACCAGCGCGAAGGACGACGTTTGGCAAAAACAGGCGCAATTCCAGCAACTGGCCCGCGACCTCGAAGCGGCCACCGGTGAATTGGTGATCGCAAGCAAGGTGCAGCCCTACAAGGCCAGTAACCTTTCGCCTGCGGTGCAGAAAGTCGAAGATGCCTGCAGCGCCTGCCATAAGCAGTTCCGGGACCACTGACCGGTTTACTGGTCGAGTTCTTCCACCGCATCCTGCAGTGCTTTGCGCGACTCGGCCAGTTTGTCCTTACGTTTGTTGATCTTGTCCGCGTCGCCTTTTTTCATCGCCTTGTCGAGGTCGGCCTGACGGCGGCTGACGTCATGCTTGGCGTCGAGTACCTTGTTTTCGCGCTCCTTTTTCAAGGTGGCGTCGGTGCAGTTGGCCGTGACTTCACTCAGGGCTTTTTCCAGGCCGGCCTGTTGTGCGCTGTTGCCATGGGCCTTGGCCTGTTCGATCTGGGTGATGATGGCCTGGCGCTTGGCGGCGCAGCCGGTCAGTGGGGTTGCTTCTTCGGCTGCCAGCAGCGGCGTCGCCATGAAGCATGCGACGGTCAGCAGGGCAAAAGGGGCTAAAAATTTCATAGGGAGCTCCAAAGTCGCAATCTAGTGGCCGGGTCAGGTTCAAAACCCGTCAATCCCAGCCACGCGTAGTGTCTCAGCCAACGCCTGGATCTGCGGGTCGCGAAAAAAAGCGCTCAGTTGCGCCGCGCGTCCCGGGCCGATGCCATCCAGGGCCAGCCAGGCTTGGGTGTCCTTGGCAACCAGCGCCTGCCAGTCGCCTTCCAGGTTATTGCGTGCCGCGGGCGGCACGCCCAGGGCTTTGAGCCATTGAGCAAAAGGCCGTTGCCGTGCGCTACGAATACTGTCGAGCACCCGCGCACGGCTGCGATCACCGAAGCCTTCAATGTTAGCAAGCTCTGCCGCATCCAGGGTTAACCAATCGAGGAAGCCTGCGATTAGACCGGCCTGGATCAATACGTTCCACGTCTCCCGGCCCATATGCGGCAGGCCCAGGCCCTGGTTGCCGCTCAACCAGGTCAGGCGGGCCAGCAACTGTTCTTCACAGCCAGGGTCCAGTTGCCAGCAACTCAGGGCGTGAAAGTCCCGGGCACTGGGGACTTGGATGTCCACTCTTGTCTCGTTGCGCAGGATCACCTCGTCCAATCGCGGAATGACCTGGCCGGCGAGACTGATGGAAACCTGGTCGCCGGGGCGGATATCCATTGTTTTCCAGCGTTGCAGGGAGCCGGTGCTGACGCGGCTGATCTGCCTGTCGTCCAGCCGCACCGGTTCGAGTTCCAGGACCGGCGTGATGCGCCCGGTGCGGCCGATGTTGAATTGCACCTTGCGTACCAGCGCCAGGGCCTTTGCTGCGGGATATTTCCAGGCGACCGCCCAGTAAGGCGTGCTGACCTGCCAGCGCTTGGCGGGTGCGCGGGTGGCCTGGTGCAGCACGACGCCATCACTGGCAAAAGGCAGTGGATGGTTGTACCAGTAGGTGCGCCAGCGTGCGGCGTCGGCGATGTCCTGAATGGGCCGGCTGTAGCGTTGGCTGTCGGTGAAACCCCAGCCAGCCAGGGTGGCCAGGCGCTCGGTAAAGTCTGCCGGGCCATCGGGCCAGGCCCAGACAAACAGACCGATCCCGGCCGCCTCGGCGTCGTTCAATTGTCGACGGTTCATCAGGCCGGCCACCTTGCTGCGCGCATTGAGCCCGCCCAGGGTCGATTGCACGTGGTCGTCGAGACGCCAGTAAAGCTCACCTTGCAGCACAAGGTCGATGGGCTCCGGCAGTTGCTGGACGATGCCGGGGATTTTTTTCGCGGAGGCAGACCAATCCTGGCCGAGCAGGCCGTCGCCCCGGCTGATTACTTGGCGCAAGCGCCCCTGGCGGTAGACCAGGGTCACGGCGACACCATCGACCTTGGGCTGAATCCAGACGTCTTGGCGAGCCCGGAGCCATTCGCCGACGGCGTGTTCGTCGAGCAATTTTTCCAGGCCCGTATGGGCCACCGGGTGCGGCGAGGTGCCCCGTGAGCTGGCCAATGGCTTGTCAGCTACCGCAGCCGGTTGGGGAAAGCACCGGTGCCAGTGAGCCAGGCGTTGGCGGGCCTGGTCGTAGAGTTCATCGCTGATGGGCGAATGGCCAAGCCGGTGGTAGTTGTCATCCCAGAGACTGATTTGCCGGGCCAGCGGGCCGATCTGCGCGCGCGCATCATCGGGGCACTCTTCAGCCCTGGCCAACCCGGTTAGAACACTGAGTAAAAGAACAATCAGCAGGCGCATCGGGAGCATCCTTGCTCGGTAAGGGGCGCTCAGCCTAAGGGATCTTCGCGCCCACAAAAAAGCCCCGACAGGTCGGGGCTTTTTACCGGGTGTTTCTGCTTACTTGAACAGACCACCCAAGGCTTTCACGGCATCGTTGTTTTCAGTCTTGGCCTGCTGCTTTTGCTGCTTGGCATCGACGTTGGCCTGGGACTCGGCGAGTTTGTTACAGCCTTTGTTGACCTGCTCCAGCGCGGCTTCGAAGGCCTTCACTTTCAAGGTGTCGTTTTTGGCATTGGCCGCATCGATCTTGGTTTGCAGGTCTTTGGCTTGCTGTTGGCAGTCGCCGGAGTTGCCGCCACCGAGTTGGGAGCTCAGTGCGCCACTCAGTGCGCTCAGGTCGGCGGCATTTACCGGCAGGGCGAACAGGCTGAGCAGCAGGGCGGTCGGGGCGAGCGTGGAAATGCGCATGAAAACCTCAATGTTCGATTGCCTGCGCGTTGATGAGTCCCGGGCTGGCGCAGTGCAATATCCATAATTAGGTGGAAGGCCCGGGAGGGCGCGGATTCTAGTGGGCCATTATTTGGCCTGCAAGGTTTGGATCCAAAAAATGTGAAGCACGACGCGAATCGCGCACCAATAAAAAGCCCCGCCGGGCGAACCCGGCAGGGCTTTGAGTACCGCAAGCGATTACAGGCCGGCAGCGATACGCAGGTCGTCGGCGCGGTCGGTTTTTTCCCAGGTGAACGTGGTGAAGGTGTCGTCGCCGACCGTCTTCTGCGCCGGGGTACGGCCGAAGTGGCCGTAGGCCGCGGTTTCCTGGTACATCGGGTGCAGCAGGTCGAGCATGGTGGTGATTGCGTAAGGGCGCAGGTCGAAGATCTCACGCACCAGCTTGACGATCTTGTCATCGCTGATCTTGCCGGTGCCGAAGGTGTTCAGCGAGATCGACGTAGGCTGGGCCACACCGATAGCGTAGGACACCTGAATCTCGCAACGCTCGGCCAGGCCGGCGGCGACGATGTTCTTGGCCACGTAGCGACCGGCGTAGGCTGCCGAACGGTCAACCTTGGATGGATCTTTACCGGAGAACGCGCCACCGCCGTGACGGGCCATGCCGCCGTAGCTGTCGACAATGATCTTGCGCCCGGTCAGGCCGCAGTCGCCCACCGGGCCACCAATGATGAACTGGCCGGTCGGGTTGATGTGGAACTGGGTGTCCTTGCTCAGCAGTTCAGCCGGCAGTACGTGCTTGACGATCAGCTCCATCACGCCTTCGCGCAGGTCGGCGTAGGAAACGTCCGGGTTGTGCTGGGTTGACAGCACGACAGCATCGATGCCGACCACTTTGCCGCCTTCATAACGGCAGGTTACTTGGGACTTGGCGTCCGGCCGCAGCCACGGCAGCAGGCCGGATTTACGGGCTTCGGCCTGGCGCTGCACCAACTGGTGCGAGAAGGTGATCGGTGCCGGCATCAGCACGTCGGTTTCGTTGCTGGCATAGCCGAACATCAGGCCCTGGTCGCCGGCGCCCTGGTCTTCTGGCTTGGCGCGGTCGACACCTTGGTTGATGTCTGGGGACTGCTTGCCGATGATGTTCATCACGCCGCAGGTGGCGCCGTCAAAGCCGACGTTGGAGCTGTTGTAGCCGATGTTGGTGATCACCTCACGGACGATATGCTCCAGGTCGACCCAGGCCGAGGTGGTGACTTCGCCGGCGATGATCGCCACGCCCGTTTTCACCAGAGTCTCGCACGCCACACGGGCGAACTTGTCTTCAGCAATGATGGCGTCCAGCACCGCATCAGAAATCTGGTCGGCGATTTTGTCCGGATGCCCTTCAGACACGGACTCGGAGGTGAAAAGGGAGTATTCGCTCATCTCGATGTTTTCCTGATATTTACCGATGGTGAGTGTCGCCAGCCGGTCGCTGAAAATGGCGGACCTGAATCTGGAAACCATTACGTAAACCTACATAGAGGCTTTCCCCGGGAACGAGTCCCGCAGCGGTGGCCCAACGGGCCAGATCGTCCTGTTCAAAACCCAACCAGAGATCACCGCAGGCCTCCCTGGCCCAATTCTGGTTGTGGCTGCATAAATCTGTAACCAGCAGGCTACCGCCGGGTTGCAGCAAATTCGCCATCTGCTTGAGGGCGTCGGCGGGGGCCGCGAAATGGTGCAGGACCATGTTCAGCACCACGCAATCGGCCCGCAGGCTGGTGTCATTCAGGGCGTCCGCCAACTGCAGGCTGACGTTGCCCAGGGCCTCGCGCTCGCACAACTGGCGCGCCAGTTCGAGCATCGCCGGGCTGTTGTCCAGCGCCGTGACCTGGTGAAAACGGCGCGCCAGCTCCGGCAAAAAGCCGCCATCCCCTGGCCCGACTTCCAGGGCGGTCGCTTCATGACTGAAGCTCAGCTTGTCCAGCAGCGCCAGTACACTTTCGCGATATTGGGGCAAGCCGGCGATCAGGTCCTGCTGGGCGCGAAACTTTTCGGCAACCCGTGAGAAAAAGTCCTGGCTAGCCGCTGCGCGCTGCCCATGCACTTGGCCGATGCGCGACTGCACGTCGCTGGGCAGACTTAAGTTGTCCACTTCTTCCAGCAGCGCACTGTGCAGCTTGCCGCCGAGCAGCTCGGTGTGGGGCAGGGCGCGGCGGTAAAAAATCGCGTTGCCTTCGCGACGGGTGGCCACCAGGTCGGCCTGGGCCAGGACCTTCAAGTGATGGCTCATGCCCGACTGACCAATGGCGAAGATCTGCGCCAGTTCCAGCACGCCGAAGGAATCGTTGGCCAGCACCCGCAGTACGTTCAGGCGCAACGGGTCGCCAGCGGCCTTGCATAAGGCAGCCAGTTCATCG
Source organism: Pseudomonas sp. D3 (assembly GCF_029320995.1). Taxonomy (NCBI): domain Bacteria; kingdom Pseudomonadati; phylum Pseudomonadota; class Gammaproteobacteria; order Pseudomonadales; family Pseudomonadaceae; genus Pseudomonas; species Pseudomonas sp. D3. Next base: position 6,105,576 of record NZ_CP119772.1, on the reverse strand, counting down.
CCATCGTCGGGACGCAGGGAGGGCACGGGTAGGTTCATAAGGCCAGCAGTCTAGTGATGGGTGGAAATCATCGCAAGGTCAATATCAAAAAGTTTTGATATTGGTCGATAAGTGGCGGTTATAAGCGAGCGCTATCCCTCTTAGACGAAGGGGCGGCCGAGTTCTGCAGGCGATTGCCGCGCAAACCACAGGAAAAACACCCTCAAGTGACTATCTGTCATTGCCCGCAGGCGGTGGCTGAGGGAAAATGCCGGTCCTTTTTTCCGTTTCTTTTATTCAACCCTCAGGAGAACAGCGATGCCCAGCCGTCGTGAGCGTGCCAACGCCATTCGTGCCCTCAGCATGGATGCCGTGCAAAAAGCCAACAGCGGCCATCCCGGTGCCCCGATGGGCATGGCGGATATCGCCGAGGTCCTTTGGCGTGACTACCTGAAACACAACCCGAGCAACCCAGCGTTCGCCGACCGTGACCGCTTCGTGCTGTCCAACGGCCACGGCTCGATGCTGATCTACTCGCTGCTGCACCTGACCGGCTACGATCTCACTATCGACGATCTGAAGAGCTTCCGTCAGCTGCACAGCCGCACCCCGGGCCACCCGGAATTCGGCTACACCCCAGGCGTCGAGACCACCACCGGTCCCCTGGGCCAAGGCCTGGCCAACGCCGTCGGTTTCGCGCTGGCTGAAAAAGTCCTGGGCGCGCAGTTCAACCGCCCCGGCCACGACATCGTCGACCACCACACCTACGTATTCCTGGGTGATGGCTGCATGATGGAAGGCATTTCCCACGAAGTTTCCTCCCTGGCCGGCACCCTGGGCCTGGGCAAGCTGATTGCCTTCTACGACGACAACGGCATCTCCATCGACGGCGAAGTCGAAGGCTGGTTCACCGATGACACCCCTAAGCGTTTCGAAGCCTACAACTGGCAAGTGATCCGCAACGTCGACGGCCACGACCCGGAAGAAATCAAGACCGCCATCGACACCGCCCGCAAGAGCGAGCAGCCGACCCTGATCTGCTGCAAGACCACCATCGGTTTCGGCTCGCCGAACAAGCAAGGTAAAGAAGACTGCCACGGCGCCCCACTGGGTGACGCGGAAATCGCCCTGACCCGTGAAGCGCTGAAGTGGAACTACGGCCCGTTCGAAATCCCGGCCGACATCTACGCCGAATGGGATGCCAAGGAAAAAGGCCTGGCCGCCGAAGCCGAGTGGGACCAGCGTTTCGCCGCCTACTCCGCCGAATTCCCTGCGCTTGCCAATGAGCTGGTGCGCCGTCTCGCCGGTGACCTGCCTGCCGACTTCTCGGAGAAAGCCTCGGCCTACATCGCCGAAGTCGCGGCCAAGGGCGAGACCATCGCCAGCCGTAAAGCCAGCCAGAACACCCTGAACGCCTTTGGCCCGCTGCTGCCTGAGTTCCTCGGCGGTTCGGCCGACCTGGCCGGTTCCAACCTGACCCTGTGGAAAGGTTGCAAAGGTGTTTCGGCCGAAGACGCCAGCGGCAACTACATGTACTACGGCGTGCGCGAGTTCGGCATGAGCGCCATCATGAACGGCGTGTCCCTGCACGGCGGCCTGGTGCCTTACGGCGCGACCTTCCTGATGTTCATGGAATACGCGCGCAACGCCGTGCGCATGGCCGCGCTGATGAAGAAACGCGTGATCCACGTGTACACCCACGACTCCATCGGCCTGGGCGAAGACGGTCCGACCCACCAGCCGGTCGAGCAACTGACCAGCCTGCGCACTACGCCGAACCTCGATTGCTGGCGCCCAGCCGACGCGGTCGAATCCGCCGTGGCCTGGAAGCACGCGATCGAGCGCAAGGACGGCCCTTCGGCGCTGATCTTCTCGCGTCAGAACCTGCAACATCAGGTGCGCACCGACGCGCAGATCGCCGACATCAGCCGTGGTGGCTACGTGCTCAAGGACTGCATCGGCGAGCCGGAGCTGATCCTGATCTCCACCGGTTCCGAAGTCGGCCTGACCGTTCAGGCCTACGACAAGCTGACTGCCCAAGGCCATAACGTGCGCGTGGTGTCCATGCCATGCACCAGCGTGTTTGAAGCTCAGGACGCTGACTACAAGCAATCGGTATTGCCGTTGCAGGTCAGTGCGCGTATCGCCATCGAAGCGGCTCACGCCGACTACTGGTACAAGTACGTGGGCCTGGAAGGCCGCGTGATCGGCATGACCACCTACGGTGAGTCGGCGCCGGCGCCAGCCTTGTTCGAAGAGTTCGGTTTCACCCTGGAAAACATCCTGGGTCAGGCTGAAGAGCTGCTGGAAGACTAAGGCTGTAAATTGCGGTGGCTGTACTGACGCCTTCGCGAGCAAGCCCGCTCCCACATTTGGAATGCATTTCAAATGTGGGAGCGGGCTTGCTCGCGAAGGCGGTGGCACATTCACCCTGTTACCCAAGGTAATCGAGAACCCCATGCCCCAACCGCGTCCCTACAAAGTTGCACTCAACGGCTACGGCCGCATTGGTCGTTGCGTCTTGCGTGCTCTGTTCGAGCGAGGGCCGGCGGCCGGGTTTGAGATTGTTGCGATCAACGATTTGGCCGACATGGCCAGCATCGAATACCTGACACGCTTTGACTCCACCCACGGCCGGTTCCCCGGCGAAGTACGGGTCGACGGCGATTGTCTGCATATCAAGGGCGACTGCGTGAAAGTGTTGCGCAGTGCCACCCCCGAGGGCATCGACTGGGCGGCGCTGGGCGTCGACCTGGTATTGGAATGCTCCGGTGCCTATAACACCCGTGCCGACGGCCAGCGTTTTCTCGACGCCGGCGCACCCCGCGTGCTGTTTTCCCAGCCGATGGCCAGCGAGGCGGATGTCGACGCCACCATCGTCTACGGCATCAATCAGGATTGCCTGACCGGCGATGAGCGGCTGGTGTCCAACGCCTCCTGCACCACCAACTGCAGCGTGCCGCTGTTGCGCCTGCTGGATCAGGCGATCGGCGTGGACTACGTGTCGATTACCACTATCCACTCGGCCATGAACGACCAGCCGGTGATCGACGCTTATCACCACGAAGACCTGCGTCGCACGCGTTCGGCGTTTCAGTCGGTGATTCCGGTGTCCACTGGCCTTGCGCGTGGCATCGAACGACTGTTGCCGGAACTTGCCGGGAGAATTCAGGCCAAAGCCGTGCGGGTGCCGACGGTGAACGTGTCCTGTCTGGACATCACCATGCAAACCGTCAGCGACACCGATGCCGTGGAGGTCAACCGGATTCTGCGCGACGCCGCCGCCAGCGGCCCGCTCAAAGGCTTGTTGGCCTACACTGAATTGCCTCACGCCAGTTGTGATTTCAACCATGACCCGCATTCGGCGATTGTCGATGCCAGCCAGACCCGCGTTTCCGGCCCGAGGCTGGTGAACATCCTGGCCTGGTTCGACAACGAATGGGGGTTTGCCAACCGAATGCTGGACGTTGCAGAGCACTATCTGCAAATAGCCGCCCCAAAATCCGTTCTCTAATTCAAAGACTCTCAGGAATTGCCACCCATGACCGTGTTGAAGATGACCGACCTCGATCTGCAAGGTAAACGCGTACTGATTCGCGAAGACCTCAACGTCCCAATCAAGGACGGTGTTGTCACCAGCGATGCGCGAATCCTGGCCTCGCTGCCGACCATCAAGCTGGCCCTGGAAAAAGGCGCAGCCGTGATGGTTTGCTCCCACCTGGGTCGTCCGACCGAAGGTGAGTTCTCGGCTGAAAACAGCCTCAAGCCTGTGGCCGATTACCTGAGCAAGGCCCTGGGCCGCGACGTGCCGCTGGTAGCTGACTACCTGGGCGGCGTCGACGTGAAGGCCGGCGACATCGTGCTGTTCGAAAACGTGCGCTTCAACAAGGGCGAGAAAAAGAACAGTGACGAACTGGCCCAGCAATACGCCGCCCTGTGCGACGTGTTCGTGATGGACGCATTCGGCACCGCTCACCGTGCCGAAGGCTCGACCCACGGCGTGGCCAAGTTCGCCAAGGTCGCGGCTGCTGGCCCGTTGCTGGCTGCCGAGCTGGACGCACTGGGCAAGGCCCTGGGTGCGCCGGCCCAGCCAATGGCCGCCATCGTGGCCGGCTCCAAAGTCTCCACCAAGCTGGACGTGCTCAACAGCCTGAGCCAGATCTGCAACCAACTGATCGTCGGCGGCGGCATTGCCAACACGTTCCTGGCGGCAGCCGGCCACCCGGTGGGCAAGTCGCTGTACGAGCCGGACCTGCTGGACACCGCGCGTGCCATCGCCGCCAAGGTCAGCGTGCCGCTGCCGGTGGACGTGGTCGTGGCCAAGGAATTCGCCGAAAGCGCCGAAGCCACGGTCAAACTCATCGATGACGTGGAGGCCGATGACATGATCCTGGACATCGGCCCGCAAACTGCGGCCAACTTCGCAGAGCTGCTGAAAGCCTCCCGGACCATCCTGTGGAACGGCCCGGTCGGCGTGTTCGAGTTCGACCAGTTCGGCAACGGCACCAAAGTGCTGGCCAAAGCCATCGCCGAAAGCTCGGCATTCTCCATCGCCGGCGGCGGCGACACCCTGGCGGCCATCGATAAATATGGCGTTGCCGACCAGATCTCCTACATTTCCACCGGTGGCGGCGCGTTCCTTGAATTTGTCGAAGGCAAAGTCCTGCCTGCCGTTGAAGTCCTGGAAAGCCGAGCCAAAGGCTGAGGCAGATCAGGAAAAGGAGCATTCCCATGATCAAGTCGTTGGCACTGGTGATTGCAGCGGGCCTGTTGGCCGGCTGCGGCAGCACGCCGAGCGCGGCGCCGGCGCCTGGAAAAGCGCTGCCTGTGCAGAAAAAAAACTGCAACCAGGCCGATTGGCAAGCCGAGACCATGCCGGTGATCAACAAGCGCCTGGGCAACGAACGGCTGGAGAAATACGACTCTGCGCCCAACGGTCAGGAACAGGGTTGCCCTTGACGGGTCTGATCAACTAACCGACTGCAACGCAGCCCTTGGGCCTGCGTGCGAGGATTGGCAATGAAAGGCGTTTTCGCCCTGGCAGCACTGGCCCTACTGGCCGGTTGCAGCAGCATGAACATGTTCAACAAGGCAGAGCCTGCCGACAAATGGACGACCTGGACCTGCGACAGCAAGGCCGAGGTCAACTGGCGCTTTGCCAACCCGGCCCGCACCGAAGTGGACGTCCGTCTCGGCGGCTCGCCCCAGGTTTACCGCCTCAAGCAGGACGTGGCGGCGTCGGGCGTGTTGTACAGCAACGACCAGTTGGCGTTTCACACAAAAGGTGAGGAAGGCCTGGTTTACTGGGTTGCCACCGACGATTTGATCGGGCGCGGCTGCAAGGCCCAGTAAACAGAACACGGTCTCAACATTAATGAGACCAAAATGTGGGAGGGGCGGTGCGACGATTCGACTTGCCCCCGATAGCGTTGGGTCAGCCACCCGCGATGTCGACAGGTAAATCGCCGTCGCGGGCAAGTCGAATCGTCGCACTGCCCCTCCCACATTGATACGGTTTCAAAGTGATGTCGGCGTTGAGTCCGGCTCACAAAAAACGATTCAGCCAGCCAGGCATGCAAAGCCTGACCGGCAATAACTTGAATAGCAGCCGCCGCTACGGCAGGCTTGCACGATTAACGACCCTCGACCGGGAGAGACAACACAATGGCACTTATCAGCATGCGTCAAATGCTGGACCACGCAGCCGAGTTCGGCTATGGCGTCCCAGCTTTTAACGTCAACAACCTTGAGCAGATGCGCGCCATCATGGAAGCCGCTGACAAGACCGACTCTCCAGTGATCGTCCAGGCCTCGGCCGGTGCGCGCAAATATGCCGGCGCCCCGTTCCTGCGTCACCTGATCCTCGCTGCGATCGAAGAGTTCCCGCACATCCCGGTGTGCATGCACCAGGACCACGGCACCAGCCCAGACGTGTGCCAGCGTTCCATCCAACTGGGCTTCAGCTCGGTGATGATGGATGGCTCCCTCGGCGAAGACGGCAAGACCCCGACCGACTACGAGTACAACGTGCGCGTCACCCAACAAACCGTGGCCATGGCTCACGCCTGCGGCGTATCGGTTGAAGGCGAGCTGGGCTGCCTGGGTTCCCTGGAAACCGGCATGGCCGGCGAAGAAGACGGCATCGGCGCCGAAGGCGTGCTGGATCACAGCCAGATGCTGACCGACCCGGAAGAAGCTGCCGACTTCGTCAAGAAGACTCAGGTCGACGCCCTGGCCATCGCCATCGGCACCAGCCACGGCGCCTACAAGTTCACCAAGCCGCCTACCGGCGACGTGCTGGCCATCGACCGCATCAAGGAAATCCACAAGCGCATCCCCAACACCCACCTGGTGATGCACGGTTCCTCCTCGGTGCCGCAAGAGTGGCTGGCGATCATCAACCAGTACGGCGGCGACATCAAAGAAACCTACGGCGTACCGGTTGAAGAAATCGTCGAAGGCATCAAGTACGGCGTGCGCAAGGTCAACATCGACACCGACCTGCGCCTGGCGTCCACCGGCGCGATGCGTCGCCTGATGGCCACCAACCCGAGCGAATTCGACCCACGTAAATTCTTCGGCGCGACCGTGACGGCGATGCGCGATGTGTGTATCGCACGTTATGAAGCGTTTGGTACTGCGGGCAATGCTTCGAAGATCAAGCCGATCTCGTTGGAAGCGATGTACCAGCGTTACCTGAAAGGTGAGTTGAACGCCAAGGTGAACTGAGCCTCAGGCGTTTAAAAAGAAGCCCGCAGCGATGCGGGCTTTTTTTTGGCCGGGATTTGATCCGCTTGCAGGTCGCGCTCGGCGAATCGTGTAGGACAGACCCTTAACCCTCAATCGACGTAGGGCACATGTGGGAGCCGGGCTTGCCCGCGATGGCGGACGGTCAAACAGCTTATCCGGTCACTGACCCACCGCCATCGCGGACAGCGCCGACTTAAAGATCAAACAAGCCATCGTTCACTCATGATCAATATCCAGCTTGGCAAACGTCACCCGTGCACCTTCCTTGCTGTCGCCACTGTTGTCCTGCACATACGTCCCCGCCTTGAAATACAGCAGCTTGCTGCCCCATGCCGCGCCAATGCGTTCGTTCCACTCATCGTCGGCGGCGTACACGCTGAGCAAGCCGGCTTTATTGAGGTTGATGGTGTACGTAAAGCTCTTCTCCAGCGGCACATTGGAGGCGACGATGATCACCCGGCTTTCGTCCTCGTCCGGGCGCATGCGGACCTTGGCGACGATGTTGCCGGTCTGGGTTTTTTCCTTGAACTGGTATTCCAGCTTGATCAGCGGTTTTTGGCTGTCATAGGCGTGGATCTGGCCGATGACGATTTTCCCGGAGGAGGGCACCTGATTGACGGTCAATGTGGCGTGTAGATAATTGTCGGCTTCGGGGTAGGTCCAGTTGCGCAGGCGACCATCGGCGTAGGTTTCGCGCAGTTCGCTGCGGGGGTAAATGGCGTTTTCGGTGCGGGTGCCGGTGACGGGTGTCCAGAATTGCACGTTGCTGCCTTCGGCCTGGAAATATTGGTCGTTGAAGCCATTCATCAGCTTTGGGGTGTCGATCGTCGTGGGGGGCGAGCCGACCGGAATGCTTAGGTTCCAGGTGGAAAGATCAATCATGGCGTAGGCCTTTTTACAGATAGGTGTAGGCTTTGGCCCTTGGGCCAGACAGCATCTTTATAGGCGGTAGCCCACCGCTTGTTAATCAATGGCTGGCAAGTTATTGGCGCCAAGGGAATGTCAAAAAGCCATGTTCCGCATGAAACGTGGGCTGTAGAGGTTGACCGTTAGTCGGCTTAGCAGTTTTTGGCGCAATGATGGCACCCTCGTCACTTCTGATTTTCGGGAACCAAGGCTAGAGTGAGACCTCAGTGCTTGCCTGGTTTTTCTGTCAGAACTGACCGGTGCGGCACCTTAAGGAAGAGACGTAGCATGGAATGCGCTCCACACCCAGGCGATGGTGGTTCGGTTCTTCTGGTGGTCGATGACTACCCGGAAAACCTGATCAGCATGCGTGCCCTTTTGCAGCGTGATGACTGGCGGGTGGTGACCGCCGGTTCCGGCCTGGAGGCTCTGGAGCTGTTGCTCCAGCACGAAGTCGACTTGGTGCTGCTCGACGTAATGATGCCCGGCATGGACGGTTTTGAAGTCGCCCGCCTGATGCGCGGCAGCCAGCGCACACGCATGACGCCGATCATCTTTCTGAGCGCCAATGCGCAATCGCCGGCCGCTGTGCTGGAGGGCTATGCCAGCGGCGCCATCGACTACATGTTCAAACCCTTCGACCCGCATATTCTCAAGCCCAAGGTTCAGGCGTTGCTGGAGCACCAGCGCAATCGCCGGGCCTTGCAGCGCCTGAGCCATGACCTGGAATCCGCCCGCGCCTTCAACGCCTCGGTGCTGGATAACGCCGCCGAAGGCATCCTGGTGGTCAGCGAGGCGGGCGTGATCGAGTACGCCAACCCGGCGATTTCGCGTCTGCTCAATGCCACGCTCCATGAACTCAACGGCCAGGATTTCCTGGGTTTCCTGCAAAAACCCCATGTGCCGGCCTGGCTTGAGTCGCAGATGTGCGCCAGTTACCGCCGGGGCGAAACCTGGCGCTTGCACGATGCGATCTTGCGCACCGGCCGTGGTCAGCAGGTGCCGGTGGCGCTGTCCTGTGCGCCATTACCTGCCGAGCGAAAGGCGATGGTGGTGACCGTGTTGGACATGTCCGAAGTTCGCCATTTGCATCAACAACTGGAATTCCAGGCGGTGACCGACCCGCTGACCGGCTTGTTGAACCGCCGTGGTTTTTACCAGGCGGTGGAAAACTCCTTGCTGCGCAGTGATCGGACCGAGCAGTCCTTGGTCTTGCTGTACCTGGACCTCGACGGCTTCAAGCGGGTCAACGACTCGCTGGGGCATGACGCCGGTGATCGGGTGCTGCGCTGGGTCTCGGAACAGTTGCAGAGTTGCCTGCGTTCCTACGACATTCTCGGACGCATGGGCGGGGATGAGTTCACGGCGTTGCTGGAGCTGGAGTTCCCCGAGCAGGCAGCGAAGATTGCCGAGAAACTGATCGAGCGCGTGTCTGTTGGCCAGCAGGTTGACGGTTTGGAGGTGATGCTCGGGGTCAGCATCGGCATCGCCACGTTCCCGGATTGCGGGTCGGACTTGAGTGGCCTGTTGCGTGCGGCTGACATCGCGATGTATGAAGCCAAGCGTGCGGGGCGTCAGCAATATCGCTATTACGATCAGGAAATGAACGGCCGTGCGCGCTCGCGGCTGATGCTCGAAGACAGCGTGCGCAGCGCCATCCAGAACAAGGATTTCACCCTGGTGTACCAGCCCCAGGTGTCCCTGGAGGATGGCCATCTGCGCGGCGTCGAGGCATTGTTGCGCTGGCAGCACCCGAGTGTCGGCGATGTACCGCCGGGGCTGTTTTTGCCGCTGCTGGAAGAGGCCCGGCTGATCAGTCAGTTGAGCGCCTGGATCTACCACCAGGTCGCGTCCCAGCGCCAAGCGTGGCAAGCCACGTTCGAGGATGCGCTGGTGTTGAGCGTGAGCTTGAGCGGCAGCCAGTTCAACATGCCCAACTTGGCGAGCCAACTGCAGCAGGTGCTCGACCGACACGGGCTGCAGGGGCGCCAGTTGGAAGTGGAGATCGGTGAGGACAGCCTGATGCATAACCTCGAAGAGTCCGCCAAGCAGCTCAAGTTGCTGCGCGCGGTCGGGGTGCGCATCGCCCTGGATGACTTCGGTTCCGGCCACTGTTCCCTGGCCCACCTGCGCGACCTGGAATTCGACACGCTCAAGCTCGACCGCCAATTGATCGCGTGCCTGCCGGGCTCGGCGCGGGATGCGGCGATGGCCCGCAGCATTATCGAGTTGTGCGGGCATTTCGGCGTGCTGGTGGTCGCCGAGGGTGTAGAGACGCAGGAGCAAGCTCATTGGCTCAAGGCCAATGGTTGCGCGTTTGTCCAGGGACCGTGGGCGGCGCAGCCGTTGATGGCCGAGGCGGTGGTCGACTGGTCGCGCGCCCGTTCCGGTTGAATTCGCTACACTGGCGCCCATTCGAACCCTGTTGCAGACCTCAATGACCGCACTGAAATACCTCCAGGCCTACCCCGCAGCCCTCCAGGAGCAAGTGCGCCAACTGATCGCCAAGGACCAGTTGGGCGCCTACCTGGAACAGCGTTACCCCGAACGTCACGCCGTGCAGAGCGACAAAGCCCTGTACGCCTACGCGCTGGCCTTGAAGCAGGAGCACCTGCGCAACGCGCCGGCCATCGACAAAGTGCTGTTCGATAACCGTCTTGATCTGACGCACCGCGCCCTCGGCCTGCACACCACGATCTCGCGGGTTCAGGGCGGCAATCTGAAGTCCAAGAAAGAAATCCGCATCGCCGCGCTGTTCAAGGAGGCTGCCCCGGAGTTTCTGCGCATGATCGTGGTACACGAGCTGGCGCACTTCAAGGAATCGGACCACAACAAAGCGTTCTACAAACTCTGTGAGTACATGATGCCGGGCTACCATCAGGTGGAATTCGACCTGCGTGTGTACCTCACGTATCGCGATCTGCAGGGCAAACCCTGACTTTCCAAGGCGGTTGACCATGGATGTGAGCAAGACCAAAAGCAGCTTCTACCGCCGCCTGTACGTGGCGTATTTGATCGACAGCCAGCAGGCCAGCAGCGTGCCGGCGCTGACCGAGGTGACGGGCATGCCCCGGCGCACCGCGCAGGACACGATTGCGGCGTTGGCGGATCTGGATATCGTCTGCGAGTTCGAGCAGGAAGACGGCGCGCGCAATCATGCGGGGCATTATCGGATTCGCGATTGGGGCGCGATTGATCGGGGGTGGATCGAGGCGAATCTTGCGTCGATCAAACAGGTATTGGGTTATCCCTGAGCCTTGGCGGTCGCTGGGCTGACGCTTTCGTGAGCAAGCCCGCTCCCACATTTAACCGCGTACACCGTTTGGAATGCGCGCGAATGTGGGAGCGGGCTTGCTCACGATGGGGCCATCAGGCGCGCCGCATGCCGATGTGGGGAATATCGTCTTCAAGGTATTGCTCGCCCGCCACCAAAAAACCATACCGCGCGTAATAACCCTGCAAATGTGCCTGGGCTGACAGAAAGATCGGCGTCTCTGGCCAGATATCGTCAATCTGCTTGAGCGCTTCTTCCATCATCAGATGCCCCAGCCCGGTGCCGCGTGTCATCGGTGCCACGATCACCCGGCCGATCACCACATCCCCGGCCTGGGTCTCCGGGTCCAGCAGGCGCAGGTAGGCCACCAGTTCATCGTCTTTCCAGGCCATCAGGTGGTGGGTATCGCCTTGCAGGTCCTGCCCGTCGATGTCCTGATAGAGGCACTTTTGCTCGACGACGAAGACCTCGCTGCGCAGGCGCAGAATGGCGTACAGCTGTTCCTTGCCCAGCTCGGTGTGATGTTTACAGACCCATTCGACTGTCATAGTGCGGTTCTCTTGGAAGTGACTGTCCCGGATAGTAAGCGCGGTAGGCACTTCTGTCTAAATCAGCTATTTTTTTCAGTGCCGTCAATCTGCCATCATTGTGTGCATTCAGCGTCGGGTTCTTTGTGTAATCTGAGCTACTGTTAGATCCTCAGGCACTGCCTGAGCCAAGGCCACCACCTGCCCGCCAAGGACTTTAAGCATGCCGCGATTCTCTCGTGCCCTTGCTTTGATTGGAATGTTGTTGATGGCCCCGCCGGCGTTCGCGCAGCGTCTGCGCTTGGTGGCGGATGCCTGGCCACCCTTTACCGATGCCAACTTGGTCAATGGCGGGCTGGCTACCGATATTGTCAGCACGGCCTTGGCCCGCGCCGGTTATGCCAGTGATTTCGAGCAGGTGCCCTGGGCCCGCGCGTTGATGGGCGTCGGCGATGGGCGCTACGACGTGTTGGTCAACGCCTGGTACGACGACGCTCGCACGCATCTGGGGCAGTTTTCCGCTGGATACCTGATCAACCGCTTGGTGTTTATCAAGCGCCGCGACGATCCCATCGAGTTTCAGAACCTTGAGCAATTGCACGACTACCCCATCGCCGTGGTGCGTGGGTATGCGTATTCAGCGGCGTTTGACCAAGACCCCCAGTTACAGAAAATCCCGGTGCATAACTTCGCCATGGCGGTGCGCATGCTCGTCGCGCGTCGGGTACGCCTGACGGTGGAGGACGAATACGTCGCCCGCTATTACCTGGCACAGGAGTCGGCGCGGGTGCGTAGCTCGGTGGAGTTTTTGCCGCAGCCGTTGAGTGAAAACAGCCTGCATATTCTGGTCAGCCTGAAGAACCCCGAGCATGAGCAGATCGTTGCCAGCTTTGACCGCGAGATTGCCAAGATGAAGACTGATGGCAGCTATGCGCGGTTGATGAAGCAGCACGGGATGTAGGGGCCTACGCCGCGCTGGTGTCTTTGATCAGGTGCGCGGCCAGGGTGCGCAATGGCCCCAACTGCCGGCAAATCAACGCCAGTTGCGTCTGCACCAAGCGCTGCCCCTCATCGATCTCATCCGGCATCTGTTCCAGCTCGGCGGCCAACGCTTCCTCGGCATCGCTCTGAATCGCGATCGGCTGTTTATTGGCCAGCCCCGTGGCGATTTCGTCGATGCTCGCCGCCAGGGTTTTCCCCGCGCCGTCGATCAAGTGCTCGCGCACGTCGGCCGGCAGTTGGGTTTCGCGGTGCGCGCCGAGCCCCGACAGGTAGCTGAGCAAGGTGTGGGACAGCACCAGGAAGCGGAAGCCCACATCGGCTTCCTTTCGGAAGTGCCCCGGCTCCATCAGCATATTCGCCAGGGTGGTGGACAGCGCCGCATCGGCGTTGTGAGCGTTGCGTCTGGCCAGGCGATAGGCGAGGTCGTCGCGTTTGCCGGCGGCGTATTGCTGCATGATCTGGCGCAGGTAGATGCTGTTGCAGGTCAGGGTGTTCGCCAGCACTTTGTTCAGGCGCCGGCCTTGCCAGTCCGGCAGGAACAGGAACACGGTCAGGCCGGCAATCACGCTGCCGATCAAGGTGTCGAACAGCCGTGGCAGGAACAGCCCGTAGCCATCGCCCACCTGGTTGAAGCAGAACAGCACCATCAAGGTGATCGCCGCCGTGGCCAGGGTGTAGCGGGTGGTGCGGTTGATAAAGAACACCAGGCCTGCAGCGATGGCGAACATCGATTGCACCAGGGCGCTGGGGAACAGGTCGAACAACGCCCAGGCCACGGTGAGGCCGATGGCCGTGCCGATGATCCGCTGGCCGAGCTTGCGCCGGGTGGCGCCGTAGTTGGGCTGGCAGACGAATAGGGTGGTGAGGATGATCCAGTAGCCCTGGGAGGCGTGGATCGCATGCAGGGTGCCATAGCCGATGGTCAACGCCAGCGCCAGACGCAAGGCGTGGCGGAACAGCAGCGAGGTCGGCGTGAGTTGGGTGCGCAGGCGCGTCCACATTTCTTTGAGGTTGCGCGGGGCGCGATCGAGCAGGTTGCTATCAGTAGCGTCGGCCAGCGCGTCAGGGTTGCTGGCGTCACCCAGCAGGCGGTCGAGGGTCGACAGGTTGGCCGCCAGCGCACGCAAGGAGCGCAGCAGGCCGCGCCAGGCCGGGTTGCTCTGGATGCGCAGGTGTTCCATGGACGCGTTCAGGTCGCCCAGGGCTTCGGCGAAGCTGGCGTCATAGATGAACGGCTGGCGCAGTTGGATCGATTCGGCCAGGGCCTGGCAGGCCTTGCCTTGCTGGCGCAGCAGGCGCTGGCAGCGGAATAGCACGTCGCTATGGAAGAAGGCCTCGGCCAGGGCGTTGTAGGGGTAGTGGGACGAACTGGCGCGTTCGTGGATGTCCTGGGCCAGGAAGTACAGCTTGAGGTAACGACTGACCTTCGAGCCCGGCCGCCCATTGCCGACGCGGTGCAGGATAATTTCCTTCGCCGCATTCAGCGCGGCCACCACGCGGCCGTTTTGCTGGGCCAGCTCCAGGCGTCGCGCCTCCACATCCAACTGGCGGATCGGTTCGAACAGCGACGATTTGAGCTTGAGGTAATGCCCCAATTCGCGAAACAACCGCGCCAGGCTCTGCTGCACCGGCTGGTTGGAAAACAGCACCTGCCACAGCACTGACAGCGCCCCGTACCAGGCGGCCCCGGCCACCAGCAGCAGCGGTTCATGCCAGAAGTCCGTGACGGCGCCGCCGCGTTGGTCCACGCCGATCATGGTGTAGACCGACAGGATCAAGGTGGCCGAAGCAATCGCGCCATACCGTTCGCCAAGGGCGCCGAGCATGGTCAGGCCAAAACTCGCCAGGGCCAGGGCGACGGCAAAGGCCCAGGGATAGGGGAACAGCAACTCCACCGACAGCGCGGCAATGCTGAAACACACCAGCGTCACCGCCAGGGCATTGAGGCGGCCTTGCCAACTGTCGTCGGTCTCGGCCAGGGCGCTGGCGATAATTCCCAGGAACAGCGGGATCAGCAGCGTCATTTCATCTTGGTACCAGCACAGCGCCATGCTGCCGGTGAGGGCGATGAAGACCCGAACGCTGTAACTGAATTTATCCAGCGCCCACAGGCGCCGCATGGATTGGTTGAACGAGGTCGATGACATGAAGGCTGGAGTCTTCCGGGACGATGCCGCTAAATTGGGCCAGTAATGACGCCACGGCAAGCGTGGCGATCACATCTGACAGCAAAATTTATTCCGGCCACAGCATTCTCAATGTGCAATGCAGTCAATGTGGGAGGGGGCTTGCCCCCGATGGCGGCGTGTCAGTCACCTGATGAGTTGACTGGTCCACTGCCATCGGGGGCAAGCCCCCTCCCACATTTGTACTGCGTTGTGTCAGGCGTACTGCGCGGCGGCGTAGCCGGAAGCCCAGGCCCACTGGAAGTTGAAACCACCGAGGTGGCCGGTCACATCCAGTACTTCACCGATAAAGTACAAGCCTGGGCTTTTCAGCGATTCCATGGTCTTGGACGACACTTCTCGCGTATCCACGCCGCCCAGCGTCACTTCGGCGGTGCGGTAGCCCTCGGTGCCTGCCGGCACGAGTTGCCAGCTCGCCAGTTTTTGCGCGATGTCGGCCAGTTCGGCGTGGGTGTACTGCTTCATCGGCTTGGACACGAACCAGGTTTCCGCCAGTAGGTTGGCCATCTTTTTGGTGAAGATCTCACCCAGCAGGGTTTTCAGCTCGCTGTTGGGGCGCTCGGCCTGTTGCTGTTGCAGCCAGGCGTGGGCGTCGTGGTCGGGTAGCAGGTTGATCTCGACCGTGTCACCGGATTCCCAGTAGGAGGAAATCTGCAAAATCGCCGGCCCGCTCAGGCCGCGATGGGTAAACAGGAGGTTCTCGCGAAAGCTCTGGCCGTTGCAGTTGACCAGGCAGTCCACCGAGGTGCCGGACAACTCGCCGCACAAATCCTTGAGCTGGTCGGTGATGGTGAACGGCACCAGCCCGGCGCGGGTCGGCAGCAGTTCGTGGCCGAACTGCTTGGCCACCTGATAACCAAACCCGGTTGCGCCCAGCGTCGGAATCGACAAACCGCCGGTGGCGATCACCAGGGACTCGCAGTGCAGCTCGCCCAACGTGGTCTGCAACTGGTAGCCACTGTCGAGTTTGGCAATCTCTTGAATCGAAGTGTCCAGGTGCAGGCTCACGCCGGTCTGGATGCACTCGTCGAGCAGCATGCCGAGGATGTCGCTGGATTTGTTATCGCAGAACAACTGGCCGAGTTTCTTCTCGTGGTACGGCACGCCGTGCTTGGCCACCAGCCCGATGAAATCCCATTGGGTGTAGCGGGCCAGGGCGGATTTGCAGAAGTGTGCGTTGTGCGAGAGGAAATTGGCCGGCTCGGTGTACATATTGGTGAAATTGCAGCGGCCACCGCCGGACATCAGGATCTTCTTGCCGGCCTTGTTCGCGTGGTCGATCAGCATCACCTTGCGCCCACGCCCGGCGGCGGTCAGTGCGCACATCAAGCCTGCGGCGCCGGCGCCAATGATCACAACTTCGGTCGAGCGCACAGCAATGTCCTCACAAAATATTGATCTGAAATGCAATCAAAACTGTGGGAGGGGGCTTGCCCCCGATGGCGGTGGTCCAGTCAATTAATCAGGTGACTGATACACCGCCATCGGGGGCAAGCCCCCTCCCACATTAGATCTCCATGGGGTGGGAGATCGTTTACAAGATCCGCACGCGCAACGAACGGCCCTTGATCTTGCCGTCATTCAAACGCTGCAACGCCTGCTTGGCGACGCCGCGTTCCACGGCGACGAAGGCCTGGAAATCAAAGATCGCGATCTTGCCGACCTGGGCGCCGGGGATGCCGGCGTCACCGGTCAGTGCGCCGAGGATGTCGCCCGGGCGTACCTTGTCTTTACGGCCGGCGGCGATGCACAGGGTGCTCATCTGCGGCAGCAGCGGGCCACCGCTCTGCGGCTTGAGGTTGTCCAACTGGTCCCAGTTCAGCGGCGATTTCTGCAACTGCTCGATGGCTTGGGCACGGTGCGCTTCGGACGGCGCCACCAGGCTGATGGCGATCCCGGTCTCACCGGCACGGCCGGTGCGGCCGACGCGGTGGATGTGGATTTCCGAGTCGCGGGCCAGTTCGACGTTGATCACCATGTCCAGCGAGTCGATGTCCAGGCCTCGGGCGGCAACGTCGGTGGCGACGAGTACCGAGGTGCTGCGGTTGGCGAACATCGCCAGCACCTGGTCACGGTCACGCTGTTCCAGGTCGCCATGCAGGCCGACGGCGGAGATGCCCTTGGAGGTCAGGTGATCGACGGTTTCCTGCACTTGCTGCTTGGTGAAGCAGAACGCCACGCACGAGGCCGGGCGGAAGTGCGCGAGCACCTTGGTCACCGCGTCCATGCGTTCTTCCGGCGAGATCTCGTAGAAGCGCTGCTCGATCTGGTCATCGGAGTGGAAGGCTTCGGCCTTCACTTGCTGCGGCGCGCGCATGAATTTGGAGGCCAACTGCTTGATGCTCACCGGGTAGGTGGCCGAAAACAGCAGGGTCTGGCGGCGGGCCGGGGTCTTGCTGATGATGTCTTCGATGGCGTCGTAGAAGCCCATGTCGAGCATGCGGTCGGCTTCGTCGAGGATCAGCGTGTTCAAGCCGTCCAGCACCAGCGAACCCTTGCGCAGGTGTTGCTGGATGCGGCCCGGGGTGCCGACGATGACGTGGGCGCCATGCTCCAGCGAGGCGATCTGCGGGCCGAGGGACACGCCGCCACACAGGGTCAGCACCTTGATGTTGTCTTCGGCGCGGGCCAGGCGGCGGATTTCCTTAGCCACTTGGTCGGCCAGCTCGCGGGTCGGGCACATCACCAGGGCCTGGCAGCCAAAGTAGCGCGGGTTGATCGGGTTCAGCAGGCCGATGCCGAACGCAGCCGTCTTGCCGCTGCCGGTCTTGGCCTGGGCAATCAGGTCCAGCCCCTTGAGGATCACCGGCAAGCTCTGCGCCTGGATCTGCGTCATCTCGGCATAACCCAGCGAGTCGAGGTTAGCCAGCATGGCGGCGGAGAGCGGCAACGTATTAAAAGCGGTGGCGATGGTGGTCACGGGACTGGCTCTGCAAAACAAAATGTCGCGCAGTGTACCAGCCCCGTGGGATTTTCCCTGCAAGTTCTCGACGAGACGCCTGCTAGTGTTCGATGTCGTGCTCGCGGCTGACCCTACGTTTGCCGTCTTTTGGCGACAGTTGCAGGAAAATCGCCGCCGCCAGCATCGCCATGATGCCCACGGTGAGGAAGGTCAACTGGAAGGCACCGAGTACGGTGCTCACGCCGTCGTTGCCCGATTCGGCGGTAAACCCGCCAAGCAACGCACCGGCGCAGGCCACGCCGAGGCTCAGGGACAGTTGCGCTACCACCGACAGCAAGCTGTTGCCGCTGCTGGCCTGGGCGTCGTCGAGGTCGATCAGGGTGACGGTGTTCATCGCGGTGAACTGCAAGGAGTTGATCGCCCCCAGTACCGCCAGCATGCCCAGCAGCAGCGGGTAGGGGGTCTGCTCGCTGACCAGGCCCATGCTCGCCAGCATCAGGCCCAAGGCCAGGGTGTTGCCGGTCAACACCACGCGGTAGCCCAGGCGTTCGATCAACGGCCGCGCGATGGACTTGGCCAACATCGCCGCCGCCGCCAGCGGCAGCATGCTCATCCCGGCCTGGGACGGTGAATAGCCCAAAGCCACCTGCAGCAGCAACGGCACCAGAAACGGCAAGGCGCCGCTGCCCAGGCGCGCGAACAGGTTGCCCAGGATGCCCACCGCAAAGGTGCGGGTCTTGAACAGCGCCGGCGAAAACAGCGGGTTATCGATATGCCCCGCGCGCAGCCAGTAGGCCGCCAGGCACGCCAGCCCGCCAAACAGCAGCAACATCACCCGCAGGTGCGGCAGGTGCAATTCGCCCAGACCTTCCATAGCGATGGTGATCAGCACCATCGCCGCGCCGAACAGCAGGAAGCCGCTCCCATCGAAACGCGTGCGTTCGCTGCCGCGCAGGTCGGGGATGAACTTCCACACGGCGTAGCAGCCGATCATGCCCACCGGCAGGTTGATCAGGAAAATCCAGTGCCACGTCAGGTATTGCACCATCCAGCCGCCCATGGTCGGCCCGAGCAGCGGGCCGAGTAGGCCGGGGATGGTGATGAAACCCATGATCCGCACCAGCTCGGAGCGCGGATAAGCGCGCAGCACCACGAGCCGGCCGACCGGCAGCATCAGCGCACCGCCCAGGCCCTGGACCACCCGCGCGCCGACCAGCATGGTCAAGCTGCTGGACAGCGCACACAGCAGCGAGCCAATGCTGAATAGCATGATTGCGCCAAAGAAGATTTTCTTGGTGCCGAAGCGGTCGGCGATCCAGCCCGACGCCGGGATCAGCAAGGCGACGGTGAGCATGTAGGCGATCACCACCCCTTGCATGCGCAGCGGGTTCTCTGCGAGGTCCCGGGCCATGGCCGGCAGTGCCGTGTTGAGAATCGTCCCATCCAGCGATTGCATGAAGAAGGCAATCGCGACCACCCAGGGTAGCCAGCGGGCGGTCTTGGCATCGAGAGGGGCACGATTCGGCATGGGATCCCTTTTTGTTAGGAGGCTATGTGTCGGCGATTATGCGCCATCCGTCGCTCCTTTTCCCACTGGTGGTTCGTCTAAATCCGACAGCGGCGCGTGCTCGCCCACCAGGAAATCCAGCAGCGCCCGGTGGACCGCCAGCGCCGCTTCGCGGGACTCCAGATCGAGCAAATGCCCGGTATGTTCGGCGACGGCAAAGCTGCTGCGGCCCACGTATTGCTTGAACAGTCGGGCCTCGGTGGCCGGGGTGTATTCGTCCAGCGTGCCGTTGAGGAAGTGCACCGGTGTTTCGATCCGGGTGAGCTGCGGCAGGTAGTTGCCATCGCCCATCGCCAGCACCTGGTGGATATGAAAGCGCGCCTGGCGGTATTCGGTGGTGGCCATGTTCGACAGGTGCCGATGGTTGTTGCGCTTGAGCCGCGGCGACAAGTATTTGCCCACCGTTTCGTTGAGCAAATGGCCGACGGCGGACTTGTCATCGGCCTCGATCAGCACGCGCACCCGCTCGACATAGTCGAGCATCGCCGGGTTGAGGTTGGGTGCCAGCGCCATCACTACTGAGCTTTCGATGGAGGGCGGGTTGTGCGCCAGGGTCAGCAGCGTGGAGATGCCGCCCCACGAGGCCGACACCAAGTGGTTGACCTGGAAGCGCTCCACCAGCGCGCGCAGGATTTGTACCTCGTCGTCCTTGGTCACCAGGTCCAGGTCAGTATTGTGTTCGCGCGAATAGCCGGAGAACGGCAGGTCGAACAGCAGCACATTGAAATGTTCGGCGAGGCACTTGCTGGTGCGCGCAAACGAGCGGGTGGTGGACAGCGCTCCATTGACCAACAGCACGGTTTTCCTTTGCGGATGTTTCTGTGGATCGAAACCCAACTGTTCTACGTGGACGTTGTAGTGCTTGAACAGCTTTTCTATGACAAAACTTCCATGGTTCATGTCAACGCTCCAGCTTGCCCTATCCCGGGCAAGGTCATACATCACGTGCGGGCACGTGGGTGGATGGCAGGGTGCCACCAACCGTTATAACGAGGTTTTTTGCAGGCGACAACCGGCCTTGGGCGGGCGGTGAGAGGGGTCTGATTTAGCTGTAGGACATGTCGAAACAAGACGTCTGAAATCAACACAAAACAATGTGGGAGGGGGCTTGCTCCCGATAGCGGTGTGTCAGTCAGTCCATCGAATACTGACACACCGCTATCGGGAGCAAGCCCCCTCCCACAAGGAGATTGCTGTTGGTTAGAGGGTCAGGGTCAGGCGCTTGACCAACGCCCCCGGCAACAGATTGGACGCGGTATTGCGCTGGCTGTAGGTGCTGGCTGACAGCAGCAATTCGCGCTCCGCGGTCAGCGCTTCGAGCTGTGAGCCGAGCAGGCTGTAGACGCTGTCATCGAAGCGCATGGTACTGACCGGCGCCTTGATCTCGCCGTCTTCCACCCAGAACGTGGCGAACCGGGTCATGCCGGTCAGGCGCGCCGCCGGCAGGTCGGAGTAGTTCAGGTACCACAGGTTGCTGATGTACAGCCCGGTGCCCAATTGCTTGAGGATATCGGCCTGGGCCAGGCTGCCCGCCGCCATCTGCAAGGCGCTGGGGGATTCGTCGCTGCTGGCGCCGTTGGCGCCGAGGCCGTATTCGGCGGCGCTGCGCGAATTGACCAGTTGGCCGTCGGCCTGGCCGGCGTTGATCAGCGTGACGTCACTGCGCGGGTAGCCTTCGCTGGAGAACGCCTCGCTCAGGGAGCCGCTGATGTGCTCATCCACCGTCACCAACGGGCTTAACGCCTGCTCTCCGGCATACAGGCGTTGCAGCGAGCTGCCTTTGCTGGCGATGGCCTGCGCGGAAAAACCGCCCCACGTGATGATGCTGATGATTTCTTCCAGCGCCGCCGGGGCCAGGTAGGCGCGGTATTGTCCTGGCGCCAGTGTGTGCAACGGGCGGCCGAGAAATTCCAGCTGATCGCGGGCTTGCTGGAAGCGCGCGGCGAACTCGGCGCTGTTCCAGGTGTGCCCGGCGTAACTGGCTTTCACCGCTTCGCCGTTGGCGTGGAACAGGCTGAAGTCGAAGTTGAAGCTATTGGCCTGGTGCCAGCCGAACGCCCCGTCGGAACTGGCGAAGCCACGGCTGATCGGGCCGGCGGCGTAGAAGCCGACCAGGTCGACCCCGTGTGCCGCCTGGCTGATGTCTTCGAGCACCTGGCCCAGCTGGGGCAGCGGCCGGGCCTGTTCGTTGTGGCTTTGCCAGGCGTTGTGGTTCAGCAACAGGTAAGGGTCATGCGGCAGCAACGGCAAGGTTTCGCGCAGTTGTTGCAGGCCATCGGCGAGGCGTTGGCGATCCAGCGCCGGTTCGCCGCCGAGGGTGATGCCGAGGTCGGCATGGCGACCGTCGTTGATCAGTTTGAGGTTGAGGCTGGCCTGTTGCACCTGGCCGGCCTGACGCACCTTGGCGTGGTTGAAACGCACGAATTCGGACGACTCTGCGGCATAGCCCAGGTGAAATTGTTCTTTGTCGGTGAGGGCTTGCTTGAGCCACTCCACCAATGCCTTGAAGTGGTTCATCAGGCATCTCCCCCGAATACATCAACGTTGCTGAACACACAGGCCGGCGACGCATGGCCGACGCGGATGACTTGGTTGGGTTCACCCTTGCCGCAGTTCGGCGTGCCCAGGACCTTGAAGGTGCTGGCGTCGCCCACGGCGCTGAGGTTGCGCCAGAACTGCGCGGAAATGGCGCGGTAGTTGGGGTTTTTTACCACGCCCTTGAGTTCACCGTTTTCGATCAACTGGCCCCACTCGCAGCCGAACTGGAATTTGTTGCGTGCATCGTCGATGGACCACGAACGGTTGGTCGACATCAGGATGCCGTGTTCGATGCCGCCAATCAGTTGCGCCAGGCTCTGGTCGCCGGCTTCGATATTCAGGTTGGCCATGCGGTCGATCGGCGGGCGGTTCCAACTGCTGGCACGGCTGTTGGCCACGCCGCCCATGCCGGAACGGAACTGCGACAGCGCGCCGCCCAGTGGCTTGAGCAGCAACCCTTCACGGATCAGGAATTGCTTGCTGGCGGCGGTGCCGTCGTCGTCATGGCTGTAGCTGGCCAGTTGCTCGGGAATGTCCGGGTCGAAGGTCACGTTGAGCAAGGGCGAGCCGTATTGCAGGCGGCCGAAGTCCTCGGCCTTGACGAAGCTGGTGCCGGCGTAATTGCGCTCGTCGCCCAGGATGCGGTCGAGCTCCAGCGGGTGGCCGATCGATTCGTGGATCTGCAGGATCATCTGGTCGGGCATCAGCAACAGGTCGCGCGGGCCCTGGGGCGTGTTCGGTGCCAGCAGCAACTGCAGGGCTTCGTCGGCAATGCGCGGCGCGGCGCCGACCAGGCCGAAGCGGTCGATCACATCGAAGCCACCCTGCTGGCCGAAGTTGCTGCCACCGAAGGTGCGCGACTGGCTGTCGTTGCCGTCGTAGGCGGTGACGTTCACGCCGGGGAATACAAAACGCTGGGCCTGGCGCAGCTCGGCACCGGCACTGTTGAGGTAGATCTGCTCGACGTGGGTCAAGCCGAGGCTGACTTCCCAGTTCACCAGGCGCTCGTCCTGGGGCACGGCAGCGGATTCATCGCCGAGCAACTGGTAGCAGTCGCTCAGGGACGGAAAGGCCTGGGCAAGGTTGGGTGACAGGTAGTCGGCGACATCGCTGGATACGTGTTGATCGCGCAGGTCGAGCAGGGCATGGGGCTTGATCAGGCGTGCTTGCTGTTCGGCACGCTCAAGCGCGGCTTGCAGGCCGGGCAGGGAAATATCGTGGGTCGCGGCGTAGGCTTCGACCCCGTTGACGCGCACGGTGAGCATGGCGCCTTCGTCGTGGTTCAGGTGCGGCGGTGCGGCGACGTTCTTGCGCACCGACAGGTAGTGGCCGGATTCGCGCACGTAACGCAGGGAGAAGAAGTCGGCGGTGGTGCGCAGGGCACTGAAATGCTTTTTGAGTGTGGCGTGGTGGTCGAACATGGGGCCTTCCTTGTGGGCGGCTCAGCGCGGGCAGGGGAACAGAGTAGGCCTGGGCTGGGGGGCGATCAAGGAAAGTGTAGGCGTAAGGTTTGCGGTGTTGGGTCGGGCCTCATCGGGAGCAAGCCCCCTCCCACATTCTGACCGTGTGAACCCGATCAAATGTGGGAGGGGGCTTGCCCCCGATGGCCGCGACACGGTCTTTCAGTTACTGCGCGGTCGGCCCCACTTCACGCATCGGCTTGCCCCGCACTGGCGCATCGCCGGCCACGTAGTAGTCGGCGGTGCTGCGCGGCAGCGGCTGGCGGCCACGGATCTTGTCGGCGATTTTCTCGGCGAGCATGATCGTCGGCGCGTTCAGGTTGCCGGTGGTGATGATCGGCATGATCGACGCATCGACCACGCGCAGGCCTTGCATGCCATGCACGCGGCCTTCGCCATCTACAACCGCCATTTCATCGGTGCCCATCTTGCACGAGCAGGACGGGTGGAACGCCGTTTCGGCGTGCTCGCGGATGAACGTGTCCAACTGCTCATCGGTTTGCACGTCGATACCCGGGCTGATTTCGCGGCCACGGAAGGCGTCGAGTGCGGGCTGCTGCATGATTTCACGGGTCAGGCGGATGCCATCGCGAAATTCCTGCCAGTCCTGCTCGGTGGCCATGTAGTTGAAGAGGATGCTCGGGTAGTCCCGTGGGTTCTTCGATTTCAACTGCACGCGGCCACGGCTCGGCGAACGCATGGAGCCCATGTGCGCCTGGAAGCCGTGTTCTTTCACGCCGTTGCTGCCGTTGTAGTTAATCGCCACCGGCAGGAAGTGGTACTGGATGTTCGGCCAATCGAAGTCTTCACGGGTACGGATAAAACCGCCCGCTTCGAACTGGTTGCTAGCGCCGATGCCGGTGCCGTTGAACAGCCACTCGGCACCGATCGCCGGTTGGTTGTACCAGAGCAGCGACGGGTACAGCGACACCGGTTGGGTGCAGGCGTATTGCAGGTACAGCTCAAGGTGGTCCTGCAGGTTTTCACCGACGCCGGGCAGGTCGTGGACCACCGGGATGTCGAGGCTTTCGAGCAGTTTGGCCGGGCCGACGCCGGAGCGTTGCAGCAGTTGCGGCGAGGCGATGGCGCCGCTGCACACCAGCACTTCTTTACGGGCGCGGGCTTCCACGCGTTCTTCGGCGGCACCGATCAGGTAACGCACGCCAACGGCACGCTTGCCGTCGAACAACACTTTGTCGGTCAGCGCGTGGGTGACGATGGTCAGGGTGGAGCGCTTTTTAGCCGTGTCCAGGTAACCGCGTGCGGTGCTGGCGCGACGGCCGTTTGGCGTGACGGTCCGGTCCATCGGGCCGAAGCCTTCCTGCTGGTAGCCGTTCAGGTCTTCGGTGCGCGGGTAACCGGCCTGCACGCCAGCTTCGACCATGGCGTGGAACAGCGGGTTGTTGCCGGCTTTGGGCGTGGTCACGCTGACCGGACCGTCGCCACCGTGGTAGTCGTTGGGGCCGATGTCGCGGGTTTCGGCCTTACGGAAATACGGCAGGCAGTCCAGGTACGCCCAGTCTTCAAGACCGGGCAGTTTCGACCAGTTGTCGTAGTCCATGGCGTTGCCACGGATGTAGCACATGCCGTTGATCAGGGAAGAGCCACCCAGGCCCTTGCCGCGCCCGCATTCCATGCGGCGGCCGTCCATGTGTGGCTCTGGATCGGTCTCGTAGGCCCAGTTGTAGCGGCGGCCTTGCAGCGGGAACGCCAGGGCGGCGGGCATCTGGGTACGGAAGTCGAGACGGTAGTCAGGACCGCCAGCTTCCAGCAGCAGGACGGTGACGCCTTCGTCTTCGGTCAGACGGGTCGCCAGGGTGTTACCGGCGGAGCCGGCACCCACAATGATGTAGTCGTATTCTTGGGACATGAATGCACCCTCTTTGAAGTGTGGTCAGGTCGGGCCTCATCGGGGGCAAGCCCCCTCCCACCTTTGACTGTGTAAACCCGATCAAATGTGGGAGGGGGCTTGCCCCCGATAGCGGCCTCAAAGGCAATACAAATCTCGGCTTTAGAACACCGAGGCGTAATCGCCCAGCTCAACCTGTACCGATTTGATGCGGGTGAAGTTGTTCAGCGAGCTGATCCCGTTTTCACGGCCCACGCCCGACTGCTTGTAGCCGCCGACCGGCATTTTTGCGTCGGACTCGCCCCAGGCGTTGATCCAGCAGATACCCGCTTCCAACTGATGAATGACGCGGTGGGCGCGGTTCAGGTCCTTGGTCACCAGGCCGGCGGCGAGGCCGAAGTCGGTGTCGTTGGCGCGGCGGATCACTTCTTCTTCCGTCTCATAGGTGAGGATGCTCATCACCGGGCCAAAGATTTCTTCACGGACGATGGTCATCTCGTCGGTGCAGTCGGTGAACACGGTCGGGGCAACAAAGGCGCCTTTGGCGAAGTCGCCCTCGGTCAGGCGGTCGCCGCCGCACAGCACGCGAGCGCCTTCTTCCTTACCTTTGGCGATGTAGCCCAGCACGCTTTCCATGTGGGCGAAACTGACCAGTGGGCCGAAGTTGGTGTTGTCATCTTGCGGGTCGCCAATGCGGATGCGCGCAACACGCTCGGCGATCTTGGCTTCGAACGCGGCTTGCAGGTGCTTGGGTACGAACACGCGCGTGCCGT
This sequence comes from Pseudomonas sp. D3, assembly GCF_029320995.1. NCBI lineage: Bacteria > Pseudomonadati > Pseudomonadota > Gammaproteobacteria > Pseudomonadales > Pseudomonadaceae > Pseudomonas > Pseudomonas sp. D3. Next base: position 6,079,863 of record NZ_CP119772.1, on the reverse strand, counting down.
TGGTGCAGACCTGACCGGAGCTGTAGAAGTTGGCCATCATCGCGATGTCGGCGGCACGATCCAGGTCGGCGTCCTCGAACACGATCAGCGGCGATTTGCCGCCCAGTTCCATGGTCACTTCTTTGAGCGAGGAGCTGGAAGCGCTGGCCATGACTTTCTTGCCGGTGTCGGTGCCGCCGGTGAACGAGACTTTCTCGATGCGCGGGTGCTCGGTCAGCCAGGTGCCGACTTCACGGCCGCTGCCGGTCAAGACGTTGAACACACCGGCTGGAACGCCGGCTTCGGTGTAGATCTCGGCCAGTTTCAGGGTGGTCAGCGAGGTGACTTCGCTGGGCTTGAAGATCATCGCGTTACCGGCAGCCAGGGCCGGTGCGGATTTCCACAGGGCGATCTGGATCGGGTAGTTCCACGCGCCGATACCGGCGACCACGCCCAGCGGCTCGCGGCGGGTGTAGACGAAGGAGGTGTCGCGCAGCGGGATCTGCTCGCCTTCGATGGCCGGCACCAGGCCTGCGTAATATTCCAGCACGTCGGCGCCGGTGACGATGTCGACGTACTTGGTTTCGGAGAAGGATTTACCGGTGTCCAGGGTTTCCAGGGCGGCCAGTTCATCGTTGCGCTCGCGCAGGATGTCGACGGCACGACGCAGGATGCGCGAACGCTCCATGGCGGTCATGGCGGCCCAGATTTTCTGGCCTTTTTCCGCGCTGACCACGGCACGTTCAACGTCATCTTTCGTGGCGCGTTGCACGTTGGCGAGAACTTCACCGTTAGCCGGGTTGATGGCTTCGAAGGTGGCATCGCTGCCGGCATCGCTGTAGCCGCCGTCAATGTAGAGTTTTTGCAGGTCGAAACGGGCCATAAAGTCCTCGCAAGTGCATAAGTGGTTGGCGTTACCCGCCGCAAAGTGGGCCATAGGGGTGTGGCAACACTGAGCGGCAGACGTTCAGGGGTTGAGCGTTTATGTGTGCTCTAACTCACCTGCTTGGCCAATTGGAAATCCATGTATTCGTAAGCGATCCGTTGCGCTTGCGCCGTGTCGAAAGCGTCTCCCGACAGGGCGCCGCGTAGCCACAAACCGTCGATCAAAGCCGCCAGGCCCCGGGCTGCACTGCGCGCTTCAGGCAACGGCAGCTCACGGCGGAACTGGCAGCACAGGTTGGAATACAGACGTTGATCGTTGATCCGCTGCAACCTGTGCAAAGACGGGTGGTGCATGCTGGCGGCCCAGAAGGCCAGCCAGGTTTTCATTGCCGGTCCATTGACCTGGCTGGCATCGAAGTTGCCCCCGATGATTACCTGAATGTGTGCCCGCGGGCTGTCATCGTTCAGCGCCAGCCTGCGTTCATGGACGTTATCGATCAGCACATTCATCAGGTAGCGCATCGTCGCGGCGATCAGGCCGTTCTTGTCCTTGAAGTAGTGACTGATGATGCCGTTCGAAACGCCGGCCAAACGGGCGATCAGCGCAATGCTGGCATCTCCCATTCCGACTTGATCGATGGCCGTCAGCGTGGCTTCGATCAGTTGTTGGCGGCGTATGGGTTGCATACCGACCTTGGGCATGGAGTACCTCTCCTCAGGCCTGTCGGCGGGCGATAACGTCCGTCGACTTGATGGCCAGTCTATTTTGTTTTGATTGAACGTTCAATCAACAAAGAATAAGCTCTGCGACAAATTGCCGCTGCCTGCCGGTATTTCCTACGGGTAGGTGGCGACATCTGACACCTGCAAAAACCCTTGAAACAGGCCATTTCAGAGCCTGAACACCGCCTCGGCGGCCTCAAGAATTTTCGGGGTGTCTTTATAACACCCGTCCGTCGACTGCCGAAAAATCGATGAGCACGGGATCACCGTTGCCTTGTGTTTCTCTCTCGCACTGCCTGGAGCATCTGCGCCATGAGTTCTGCCTCTCTAATAAAGACCTCACCGGAAAAGGTGCGGGTCAACGGTTGGGTGTTCTACACCTCCACCGCGCTGATTCTGTTGTTGACCGCCATTTTGATCATCGCCCCGCAAGAGGCCGGCCGGGTGCTCGGCGTGGCGCAGGCATGGTTATCGAAAAGTTTCGGCTGGTACTACATGCTGGTGATCGCCGCCTACCTGGTGTTCGTGGTCGGCCTGGCGTTTTCGTCCTACGGCAAGTTGAAACTGGGCAGCAAGGACGACACCCCGGACTTCAGCTACGGCGCCTGGGCCGGCATGCTGTTCTCGTCGGGTATCGGCATTTCGCTGCTGTACTTCGGCGCCTCGGAGCCGTTGGACCATTACTTCAACCCGCCTGAAGGCGCGGCCGCCAGCAACGGTGCGGCGCGCCAGGCGCTGCAATTGACCTTCCTGCACTGGGGCCTGCACGGCTGGGCGATCTATGCCCTGGTCGGCCTGGCCGTGGCGTACTTCGCCTATCGGCACAACCAGCCGCTGGCCCTGCGTTCGGCGTTGTACCCGCTGGTGGGCGAGCGTTGGGTCAAAGGCGCGGCCGGCCACGCGGTGGACGGGTTCGGCATGTTCGTGACCCTGCTGGGCCTGGTGACCAACCTCGGTATCGGCGCGATGCAGGTATCGTCCGGCCTGGAAAACCTGTTCGGCATGCAGCACAACAACACCAACCTGCTGATCGTGATCATCGTGATGAGCACCGTGGCGACCATTGCCGCCGTGTCGGGGGTGGAAAACGGCATTCGTCGCCTGTCCAACCTCAACATCGTGTTGTTCAGCGGCTTGCTGATCTTCGTGCTGTTGTTCGGCCCGACCTTGCACCTGCTCAACGGCCTGGTGCAGAACACCGGTGACTACCTCGACGGCATCATCCTGAAAACCTTCGACCTGTACGTGTACGCCGGCGACGCCGACAAGACCGAACGCTGGATGGGCCTGTGGACTCTGTTCTATTGGGCTTGGTGGATTTCCTGGGCGCCATTCGTGGGCATGTTCATCGCGCGGATTTCCCGTGGTCGCACGGTGCGTGAACTGGTGGCCGGGGTGCTGCTGATTCCGCTGGGCTTCACCCTGGCGTGGTTGTCGATCTTCGGTAACTCGGCCCTGGACCTGGTGTTGAACCAGGGGGCGGTGGAGTTGGGCAAGACGGCGCTGGAACAACCGTCGATGGCCATCTACCAGTTGCTGGAGCATTACCCCGCGTCGAAAATCGTCATCGGTGTGTCTATTTTCGTGGGTTTTGTGCTGTTCCTGACCCCGGCGGATTCCGGCGCGGTGATGATGGCCAACCTTTCCTGCACAGGCGGCAACGTGGACGAAGATGCGCCGCACTGGCTGCGGATCTTCTGGTCGGCGGTGATCACCCTGGTGACCATCGGCCTGCTGTTTGCGGGTAACTTCGAAGCCATGCAGACCATGGTGGTGCTGGCGGGGCTGCCGTTCTCGGTGGTGCTGATTGTGTTTATGTTCGGTTTGCACAAAGCGATGCGCCAGGACGCGGCGACGGAGCTGGAGCAGGCGCAATTGGCCGAGCGTGGCCGTCGTGGTTTCAGCGAGCGCTTGACCGCCCTGGACCTGCAACCGAGCCAGTCCACCGTGCAACGCTTTATGGACAAGCACGTCACGCCGGCGCTGGAACACGCGGCGACGGCGTTGCGCGACCAGGGGCTGGAGGTGCAGACGCTGTTGGGCAAATCCAAGCGTTGCATCGGCGTGCGCATCGAGATGGAAGAGGGCAACCCGTTTGTCTACGAAGTGAGCCTGGACGGCTACGCGGTGGCGTCGGACGAGCCGCCCGAGGCAGAGCGCACCCGTTACTACCGTGCCGAGGTGTACCTGCACAACGGGCCTCAGGAATACGACCTGATGGGCTTCGCCCAGGAACAGATCACCCGGGACGTGCTCGATCAGTTTGAAAGCCATCGGCAGCTCCTTGGCCGTGTCTATAGCTGATAGGTAAAAACGGGTGGCGTCGTCACTGACACCATCTGGTCAAAATGTGGGAGGGGGCTTGCCCCCGATAGCAGTGTGTCAGTCAGTTCATCTGTTACTGATACACCGCTATCGGGGGCAAGCCCCCTCCCACATTTTGACCCTGTTTCTTCAATGGCTTTTGCGGTGTCTGTTAACCGAGGTTTTTGCCTAATAACGCGTGGTACAACTCGCTGTCGCCAAGAATCCCCACCACCTTGTTGTTGTCATGCAACACCAGCTTGTTCCCCGTCTGGTAGCGAATCTGCAACGCATCGCGCATGCCGATGTTCGAATCCACCAGTGTCGGCACGCGGCCCAGGCCTTCCACGGGTTGCCCCGGTGCCCAGTTCTGCAGGTTCATCACCACGCCATTCTGGCGCGCGCCCTGGAGGGTGTTGCCTTCGGCCAGGTCCAGCCACGAGTCGCCGCTCGGATCAAGACACACCGAACCGTTGACGCGTTTGCAGTTGTCCAGCGTGCGCATCAGGCTGCGCCCGCATAGCACGTTCAGCGGGTTGGTATGGGCGACGAAGGTGCGCACATAGTCATCCGCCGGGTTCAGCACGATCTCTTCCGGCACGCTGTACTGGATGATCTTGCCGTCTTTCATGATCGCGATGCGGCTGCCGAGCTTGAGGGCTTCGTCAAGGTCGTGGCTGACGAACACGATGGTCTTGCTCAGCTTGCGTTGCAGTTCCAGCAACTCGTCCTGCAGGCCTTGGCGGATCAGCGGGTCGAGGGCGGAGAAGGGTTCGTCCATCAGCAGGATGTCGGCGTCCATCGCCAACGCGCGGGCCAGGCCGACGCGCTGCTGCATACCGCCGGAGAGTTCGTCGGGCTTCTTGTTGCGCCATTGGGTCAGGCCCACCAGTTCGAGCTTTTCGTCCACCAGCTTGCGCCGGTCTTTCTCCGGGAGGCCCTGCATTTCGAGGCCGAAGCTGATGTTCTCGCGCACCGTCAGCCAGGGCATCAGGGCGAACTTCTGGAACACCATGGCGATGCGTTTGGTGCGCATCATTTTCAGCTCGGCCGGGGTGCAGGAGGCGATGTCGATCTGGCGCCCTTCATGCTCGACGAACAACTGGCCACGGCTGACGGTGTTGAGGCCGTTGATGCAGCGCAGCAGGCTCGACTTGCCAGAGCCCGACAGGCCCATCAGCACACAGATCTCGCCTTTTTCTACATCCAGGCTGGCTTTTTCAACACCGACGATCTGGCCGGTCTTTTTCAGGATCTCGTTACGGCTCATGCCCTGGTCCAGCAGCTTGAGCGCTTCGCGTGGGTCTTTGGAGAAGATCACGTCGACATTGTCGAATCGGATAATGCTCATGCATCACCCCCTACTTTCTTGGCGTCGGGTTGTTTGCAGATGCGGTCGAGCATGATGGCCAGCAGCACGATCGCCAGGCCGGCTTCAAAGCCCAGGGCGATGTCGGCGGTGTTCAGTGCGTTGACCACCGGCTTGCCGAGGCCGTCGGCACCCACCAGGGCGGCGATCACCACCATCGACAGCGACAGCATGATGCATTGGGTAATGCCGGCAGCAATACTCGGCATGGCGTAGGGCAGTTCAATGCGCGAGAGCAACTGACGGCGCGAGCAGCCGAAGGCCTTGCCGGCGTCCATCAACTCTTGCGGGACATCACGGATACCCAGGTAGGTCAGACGGATCGGCGCGGCAATCGCGAACACCACCGTGGAAATCAACCCGGGCACCACACCCAGCCCGAAGAGGGTCAGGGTAGGGATGAGGTAGACGAAGGTCGGTACGGTCTGCATCAGATCGAGCACCGGCCGCATCAGGGTGTAGAACAGCGGTTTGTGCGCGGCAACAATGCCCAGCGGCACACCGATGACCACGCAGACCAGGGTGGCGAACAGCACCTGCGCCAGGGTCTCCATGGTTTCCTGCCAGTACCCCAGGTTGAGGATCAGCAGGAAGGAGGCGATGACAAACACCGTCAGGCCCCATTTACGTTGAATAAAGTGAGCGAGTAGCGCAATCAGACCGATCAATGCCAGCGGATTGAACCAGGTCAGCGCGAACGTCACGCCGTGGATCATCGTTTCCAGTGCCGATGCGATTGCGTCGAAGTAGTTGGCGCCATGTTGGGTCAACCATTCGACGAAGGCAGCGATGTACTGGCCTAGTGGGATTTTCTGTTCAGTCAGCATGGTAGTGAATGTCCACATGCGAAGGGGGAAAACATCCCGGGGCAGCGCACCGCCCCGGGGTCAGCGGTGCTACTGGGCTAGGTAGGCTTTCACGGCGTCGAGTCCAGGTTTGCCATCAACGGTGGTGACACCGGCGAGCCAGGTGTCGAGCACTTGCGGGTTCTTCTTCAGCCAGGCTTTCGCTGCGGCGTCGGGTTTCATCTTGTCGTCCAGGACGTTACCCATCAGGGTGCTTTCCATGTTCAGCGTGAACGACAGGTTTTTCAGCAACTGGCCGACGTTGCTGCATTCCTGGGTGTAGCCCTTGCGCACGTTGGTGTAGATGGTGGCCTGGCCGTAGTTGGGGCCGAACGAATCGTCACCACCGGTCAGGTACTTCATCTTGAAGCGGGTGTTCATCGGGTGTGGTTCCCAGCCGAGGAACACGATGGCCTTGCCGCGCTTGGTGGCGCGTTCGACCTGCGAGAGCATCCCGGCTTCGCTGGACTCGACCACTTTGAAACCGGCCGACTTCAAGCCAAACGCGTCTTTGTCGATCAGCGTTTGAATGGTGCGGTTGCCGTCGTTGCCGGGTTCGATGCCGTAGATTTTGCCTTCCAGCTCATCCTTGAATTTGGCGATATCGGCGAAGTCTTTCAGGCCTTTGTCATACAGCGCCTCAGGGACGGCCAGGGTGTACTTGGCGTTCTCCAGGTTGGCGCGCACGGTTTCCACGGTGCCGGCATCACGGTACTGCTTGATGTCGTTTTCCATGGTCGGCATCCAGTTGCCGAGGAAGATGTCCATGTTCTTACCGTCGGCCAGCGACTTGTAGGTCACGGGTACCGAAATCATCGTGGTGCGCGGCTTGTAGCCGAGGCCCTTGAGGATTTCGCTGGTGGTCGCGGTCGTCACGGTGATGTCGGTCCAGCCGACATCGGAGAAGTTAACGGTTTGACATTGTGCCGGTTCTGCAGCGTGCGCCAGGACTGGCAGACTCAGCATGGCGGCCAACAACAACGAGGGTGAACCTTTCATGGGGCTAGACTCCTGTGTGTTTTGTGGCGGCATTCGCCGCGCTTTATAAGTGTTGCGGTTGGAACGTGCTTTGAAACGGCGGCACGGTGCCTTGCAAACGAGTCGAGACTGATCATGTACCAGTGAAAATCTGACGCCTACAGGGGGCGTCGTATCCAGTACAGGCAGGGTCGCATCCAGTGTCGGTGACGTCGTTTACAGGTTTTTCCCACGGCTAAACGGCTGTTTTTGCCCATCTGCACCGCTAAAAACGCCCAAAACAGGCCATTGCTCGTGAGCGACGCTGGTGAGCATGGTTGCGTCGGTGTGAGACGCCGTGATGACGGATAAAAGCCTGATGATGCCGCCATCTGGGCCGTCTGGGCGATCTGAGCGTAGCAGCTCGTTCAAGCCTGGCCTGTGCTTATCGAGGAGTTTCACGGCAATGGCTATCAGCGTTTTCGACCTGTTCAAGATCGGCATCGGGCCTTCGAGTTCTCACACCGTCGGCCCCATGCGCGCCGCAGCGTTGTTCGTTCAACGGTTGCGTGAACGTGAACTGTTGGAGCAGGTGCGGCGCGTCGAAGTTCAGCTTTACGGCTCACTATCGGCCACCGGCATCGGCCACGGCAGCGATACCGCGACGATAATGGGCCTGATGGGCGAGTGGCCGGACGCAATCGATCCGGCGCAGATCGGCCTGCGTATCCAAACCCTGCGCGAGACCGACACGCTGCTGTTGGACGGGCGTTTGCCGGTGCCTTTCGTCTGGGCACGGGACATGCGCCTGCTCGACGAAAACCTGCCGTTCCATCCCAATGCCATGACCCTGGTGGTGTTCGGCGACGACGGCGAGTTGCATCGCAATACCTACTACTCGGTCGGCGGCGGTTTTGTGGTGGATGAAGCCCAGGCCCAAAGCGGCGTGGCGGATCTGGATCGCACCGAGTTGCCCTATGAGTTTTCCAGCGCGGTGGAGCTGTTGCAGTTGTGCAACAGCCACAATCTGCGCGTCTGCGAGCTGATGCTGGCCAACGAAAAAGTCTGGCGCAGCGAAGATGAAATCCGCAGCGGCCTGATGACGCTCTGGCGCGCCATGCAGGCGTGCGTGGAGCAGGGCCTCAAGCACGAAGGTATCCTGCCCGGCGGCCTGAATGTGCGCCGTCGCGCCGCCAAGTTGCACCGCAGTTTGCAGGAGCTGGGCAAGCCCAACGTGATCGGCTCGACCTTGAGCGCGATGGAGTGGGTCAACCTGTTCGCCCTGGCGGTCAACGAAGAAAACGCCGCCGGTGGGCGCATGGTCACCGCACCGACCAATGGTGCGGCGGGGATCATCCCGGCGGTGCTGCACTACTTTATGAAGTTCAGCGACGAAGTCACCGAAGCCAACGTGGTCGACTATCTGCTCAGCGCGGCGGCGGTCGGGATTCTGTGCAAGAAGAACGCGTCGATCTCCGGGGCCGAAGTCGGTTGCCAGGGCGAGGTCGGCTCAGCCTGCGCCATGGCGGCGGCGGGGTTGGCAGAGATTCTCGGCGCCACCCCGGAGCAACTGTGCAACGCCGCCGAAATCGGCCTGGAACACAACCTCGGCCTGACCTGCGACCCGGTGGGCGGGCTGGTGCAAGTGCCGTGTATCGAGCGCAATGCGATTGCCGCAGTGAAGGCGATCAACGCGGCGCAGATGGCCCTGCGCGGCGATGGCCAGCACTTCATCTCCCTGGACCGGGTGATCCGCACCATGCGCGATACCGGGGCGGACATGCATGACAAGTACAAAGAGACGTCGCGCGGTGGGTTGGCGGTCAGTGCGGTTGAGTGCTGAGACCGCGTCGCCTGCATCGGGAGCAAGCCCCCTCCCACACTCGACTGCATTCCAAAGGTGGAACTCGGTCGAGTGTGGGAGGGGGCTTGCCCCCGATAGCGCCAGTCCAAACAACCCTGCTCATAAAGTGAACACCAGAACCAAAAGCGCCACCTTTTAGCGCGTCGCAAACAGATAAGTACCCCCCACACACTTTCCCCTTCGACCAGCCGTCACCCGTGCTTGTGGTGACAGGCGCCGCCCTCACCCTCAAAGCGCCTACCCACAAGTGCTACCGATCTGCTCACGGCCCTTGAACGGAGCCGCTTCGGCGTTCGATTCGGGGCATATCCCGCACTTCGCACAGGGGCTTGTCTAGACACATCAAGAGGTCGTTTTCAGGAGTTATTGAATGGCCATTCAATTTTAGGCATGGCATTTGCTCTATCCATTCAAAGCCTCTCTCCGCGCTGGAGCAGAACGCAATAACAAGAGCCTCGCCTGAGGCCATCACCCGCTTTGTGTGAGGAGATACCGCGATGACGTCGTTCAACTCCGGGGCCCAACCCCAGAACCGTGCGCCTCAATCCATCGGCTTTTTGCTGCTGGACAATTTCACGCTGATTTCCCTGGCTTCGGCAGTGGAACCGCTGCGCATGGCCAACCAGTTGTCCGGCCGCGAGTTGTATCGCTGGACCACCCTGAGTGTCGACGGTAACCAGGTATGGGCCAGCGACGGTCTGCAAATCACGCCCGATGCCTCCATGCACAAAGCCCCGGCCCTGGACACTGTCATCGTGTGCGGCGGCGTGGGTATCCAGCGCACCGTCACCCGTGAACATGTGTCGTGGCTGCAAAGCCAGGCGCGCCAGTCGCGTCGCCTTGGCGCGGTGTGTACCGGCAGTTGGGCCCTGGCCTGCGCCGGGTTGCTCGATGGCTTCGATTGCAGCGTTCACTGGGAATGCCTGGCGTCGATGCAGGAAGCCTTCCCGCGTGTGTCGATGAGCACGCGCCTGTTCACCCTCGACCGCAACCGCTTCACCAGCTCCGGCGGCACCGCGCCGCTGGACATGATGCTGCACCTGATCAGCCGCGACCACGGCCGTGAACTGTCGGCGGCGATCTCCGAGATGTTCGTGTACGAGCGCATCCGCAATGAACAGGATCACCAGCGTGTGCCGCTCAAGCACATGCTCGGCACCAACCAGCCGAAGTTGCAGGAAATCGTCGCGCTGATGGAAGCCAACCTCGAAGAGCCGATCGACCTGGATGAGCTGGCGGTGTACGTCGCCGTTTCGCGGCGCCAGTTGGAGCGGCTGTTCCAGAAATACCTGCACTGCTCGCCGTCGCGCTACTACCTCAAGCTGCGCCTGATTCGCGCACGGCAGTTGCTCAAGCAAACGCCGATGTCGATCATCGAAGTGGCGTCGGTATGCGGGTTCGTGTCCACGCCGCACTTCTCCAAGTGCTACCGCGAATACTTCGGTATTCCGCCACGGGATGAGCGCGTCGGCTCCAACACCACCCAGCAAGTGGCGATGATGCCGATTCCGCCAGCGCTGGTGTTGTCACCGTTGTCGGGGCCGATGTCGGCGTTGAGCCAGGCGCGGAACGAGTCGACGTTTGCCAGTGTAAGGCTCTAAACCGAGTCGCCTGCATCGGGGGCAAGCCCCCTCCCACATTTGAATTGTGAATACCTTCGAAGGTGGGAGGGGGCTTGCCCCCGATAGCGGTCTGTCAGGCGCCAGATTTCTGTTTGAACTGCATCAGCGCCGGCAACAACTGCTTATCGATCGCCTGCCGCACCGCCGGCAAAATCGTCGCGCTGCCGCTGTACATCTGCTCAACCATCTTCTTGAGCGCCTTGGCCCGTGCCTCGCTCAAACCGCGTACCGCACATTCACAGGCCTGCTCGGCGCTGGCGCCGCTGGACACCTCGAAACCCAGCGAGCGCAGTTGGTTCAGCAGGTCATCCTGGTCAATCAAATCCGCGTGCATCATGACGTTTATCCTGGTGAAGGGAGCGGGGGGATTGATTTGGATTCTGGTAGCCGCCCAAGCGGTCGGCAAGGGCAGAATGCACGAATGGCTCAGATGGCTATGAACAGGTCGTTTTCGGGCTATTGGGCGCGGGCAGGCCAATGACGCGGCCGAGGAGGGCGGGCCTGGGCAGGTCGACTTGCGCGGCGCGGATGGCCGCGAGTCGTTCCAGCGTCGCCTCGGTGAACGGCGCCGAGCGCGGCCCGGCGAGGTCGACGTGCAGCAGCATCTGTTCGTTGCCCGCCAGTTCCTTGTCGTCGCTCACCCAGTGCAGGCTGTGATAAAGGTGCAGGCGCTTGGCATCGTGCGCGATCAGTTGGGTGCGCACCTCGACCTCGGCGCCGAGTTTCACTTCGTGCAGGTAGTTCAGGTGCAGCTCCAGGGTGAACAGCGAATGGCCGCTGGCGGCGCGGTTTTCGCTGTCCAGGCCCAGGGTGTCCATCAACGCGTCGGTGGCGTAGCTGAAGATCAGCAGGTAGAACGCGTCGCGCAGGTGGCCGTTGTAGTCCACCCAGTCGGGGTGGACCTGTGTGGTGTAGGTGGTCAGTGCGGGCATGCTGGGGTTTCCCTTATTCGGCGAAGGTCATGCCGTGCTTGGCTTTGGTGGTCTTCACCGCTTCCAGTACCGCCAGCAGGCAATCATCACGATAGCGCTCCAGCGCCGAAATGCTGTGTTGGCCCAACTGAGCGCGGGTGCCGTCGACCACATCGTCGATCAACTTGTCGGTCAGCTCCGGTGCCGGCAGGTAGGTCCACGGCAACTGCAACGCCGGGCCGAACTGCGCCATGAAGTGGCGCATCCCGGCATCGCCGCCGGCCAGGGTGTAGGTCAGGAACGTGCCCATGAACGACCAGCGCAAGCCGGCGCCAAAACGGATCGCGTCATCGATCTCGCCGGTGGTGGCGACGCCATCGTTGACCAGGTGCAGCGCCTCACGCCACAAGGCTTCGAGCAGGCGGTCGGCGATAAAGCCGGGGACTTCCTTGCGCACATGCAACGGGCGCATGCCCAGGGATTGATACACCTTGATCGCCGCCTGGATTGCCTCGGGCGCGGTGTTTTTGCCGCCCACCACTTCCACCAGCGGCAGCAGGTACACCGGGTTGAACGGGTGGCCGACCACGCAGCGTTCAGGGTGGGTCGAGCCCTCGTAGAATTCGCTGGGCAACAGGCCCGAGGTGCTCGAACCGATCAGTGCATTGGGCTTGGCCGCCGCGCTGATTTTGCCGTGCAGCTCCAGTTTCAGCGCCAGGCGTTCCGGGGCGCTTTCCTGGATGAAGTCGGCGTCTTTCACGCAGGCTTCGATGGTGCTGACAAAGCGCAGGCGCTGCTGGGAGGCGCCGGGAGCCAGGCCTTGTTTCTCCAGGGCGCCCCAGGCATTGGCGACGCGTTGGCGCAGCGCGGCTTCGGCGCCGGGCGCGGGGTCCCAGGCCACCACATCGAGGCCGTGGGCGAGGGCGCGGGACACCCAGCCGCTGCCGATCACACCGCTGCCGAGGGCGGCGAAGGTTTTGATATCTGTAATAAAGCGCATGGCGACATTCCTGAATAGTGTGATGTACCCCTGTGGGAGGGGGCTTGCCCCCGATAGCGGTGGATCAGCAGCGAATGCATCGACTGGTACACCGCTATCGGGAGCAAGTCGAATCGTCGCACCGCCCCTCCCACAGGTTTTGATCCGGTTTGGGCAGGGGGGTTAACCGCGTTTTTTGAGGCCCATTTTTATGCGCCCTTCGGCCGGGGTCATGACCCGCGCGCCCAGGCGGCTGAGGATTTCACTGGCGCGTTCCACCAGTTGACCGTTGGTTGCCAGTACGCCCTTGTCCAGCCACAGGTTGTCTTCCAGGCCGACCCGCACGTTGCCGCCCAGCAGCACCGCCTGCGCCGCCATCGGCATTTGCATGCGGCCGATGCCGAAGCCGGCCCACACCGCGTCGGCGGGCAGGTTGTCGACCATGGCTTTCATGGTGGTGGTGTCGGCCGGCGCGCCCCACGGGATGCCCAGGCACAGTTGGAACAGCGGGTCGTCGAGCAGGCCTTCCTTGATCATCTGCTTGGCGAACCACAGGTGGCCGGTGTCGAAGATTTCCAGCTCGGCTTTTACGCCCAGTTCCTGGATACGTTTGGCGCCGGCCCGCAACTGGGCCGGGGTGGACACGTAAATGGTGTCGCCATCGCCGAAGTTCAGCGTGCCGCAGTCCAGCGTGCAGATTTCCGGCAGCAGCGCTTCCACATGGGCCAGGCGGGTCAGCGGGCCGACCAGGTCGGTGTTGCTGCCGAATTCCATCGGGTTTTCGCCGCCGCCGATCTCCAGGTCGCCGCCCATGCCGGCGGTGAGGTTGACGATGATGTCGACGTCGGCCTCACGGATGCGCTCCATCACTTCGCGGTACAAGGCGACGTCGCGGCTGAACTTACCGGTCTCGGGGTTGCGCACATGGCAATGCACTACGGTGGCGCCGGCCTTGGCGGCTTCCACGGCGGCGGCGGCGATTTGTTTGGGGGTGACCGGCACATGGGGGCTTCTGGCGCTCGTGTCGCCAGCACCGGTGAGTGCGCAGGTGATGATGACGTCATGGTTCATCGGGGAGGTTCCTTACAGGCGTGTGATTTCAAGGCGTAGGGCGCCGTTCGCGGTCAGGGACGACCGCGAAACGGTGAGTCAAATACAGTTATTTGCCGGTCAGTTGCAGGTTGGCGGCGGCCGGTTTGCCGTCGAAGGTGGTCACGCCTTCGAGCCAGCGCTGCTGGTCTTGCGGGTGGTCCTTGAGCCACTGCTTGGCGGACTCGAATGCGTCTTTGTGATCCAGCAACGGCTGCATCATTCGGCTCTCGTCGGCGGCGGTGAAGGTCAGGTTGGTCAGCAGCTTGTGGACGTTGGGGCACTGCTCGGCATAGGTCGGCGAGGTGACGCTCCACACGGTGGCCATGCCTTCGTTCGGGCCCAGGGCGTCTTCGCTGCCGGTGAGGTAGGTCATCGCCACATTGACGTTCATCGGGTGCGGCGCCCAGCCGAAGAACACCACGGCTTCCTTGCGGCGCACCGCGCGGTCGACGGCGGCGAGCATGCCGGCTTCGCTGGACTCCACCAGCTGGAATTTGCCCAGGCCGAACTGGTTCTTGGCGATCATCGCTTTGATCTGGGTGTTGGCGCCCGAACCCGGCTCGATACCGTAGAGCTTGCCGCCCAGTTCTTTCTCGAACTTGGCGATGTCGGCGAAGGTTTTCAGGCCTTTGTCCGCCAGATACGTCGGCACCGCCAGCGTTGCGCGTGCGTCTTCCAGGCTCGGTTTGTCGAGGACCTTGACCTGCTTGGCGTCGACGAACGGGGCGATGGTCTGGGTCATCAGCGGGTTCCAGTAGCCGAGGAACAGGTCCAGGCGCTGGTCGCGGATACCGGCGAAGATGATTTGCTGGGACGCGCTGGTTTGTTTGGTCTTGTAGCCGAGGCCGTCGAGCAACACTTGGGTCATGGCGCTGGTGGCGATGACGTCGGTCCAGTTCACCACGCCCATGCGCACGTTCTGGCAGGAGGGTGCGTCGGCCGCGAGGACGCTGGTGCTCAAGATGGCGCTGGCGCTGAATGCGAGCACGCAGCGGCTGATCAGTCGGTTCATGGTGGTTCCCTCGGCAGGTCGTTATTGTGGGGGCCGGCGTCTTTATGCGCCGTGCGATCACGTTACGCAGCTTGAGGGGCGACAAAACGCACGGCGGCGACCGGCTCTTGCACTGCGGCGACCTGTGCTCTTGAATGGGCCGTTGAACTGGCGTATCACAGTGACCACGCTGGCGGTCCGACGAGAGCGCACCATGTCCCAGGATTTCTACTTTCTGCTGATGCCGGGGTTCTCGGCCATCGGCTTTATCTCTGCGCTCGAACCGCTGCGGGTGGCCAACCGCTTTCGTGGCGAGTTGTACCGCTGGCATGTATTGAGCGCCGATGGCGGCGCGGTGCTGGCGAGCAATGGCATGTCGGTCAACGCCGACGCCGCGCTGGAGCCGCTGAAAAAGGGCGCGACGCTGATGGTGGTCGCCGGTTTCGAACCGCTCAAATTCGCCACCCCGGCCCTCGAACACTGGCTGCGCCGCCTCGACTATGACGGCGTGACCCTTGGCGCCATCGACACCGGCGCCTGCATCCTGGCCGAAGCCGGGCTGCTCGACGGCCACCGTCTGACCCTGCACTGGGAAGCCATCGACGCGTTCAAGGAAGCGTATCCACAGCTGACGGTGACCCAGGAACTCTTCGAGATCGACCGCCGCCGCATCACCTGCGCCGGCGGCACCGCCTCCATCGACCTAATGCTCGACCTGATCAGCCAGGCCCATGGGCCCGAGTTGGCGATCCAGGTGTCCGAACAATTCGTGCTCGGGCGCATCCGCCCACGCAAAGACCACCAGCGCATGCAGATCGTCACGCGCTACGGCATCAACAACAAGAAGTTGGTGCAGGTGATCGGCGAGATGGAACAACACACCGAGCCGCCGCTGAGCACCCTGGCCCTGGCCGAGGCGATCAAAGTGACGCGACGCCAATTGGAGCGGCTGTTTCGCCTGCATCTGAACGACACACCGAGCAAATTCTACCTCGGCCTGCGCCTGGAAAAAGCCCGGCAACTGCTGCGCCAGAGCGACATGAGCGTGCTGGAGGTGAGCCTTGCCTGCGGGTTTGAGTCGCCGTCGTATTTCACCCGCCGTTATCGGGCGCGGTTTGCCAAGTGTCCGCGGGAGGATCGGCGACGGGAGGTGGTTTGAACGTAGTTCCTACACGCGACAACGATCAAATGTGGGAGGGGGCTTGCTCTCGATAGCGCAGTGTCAGCTACTCATGTGCTGCTGATCCACCGTCATCGGGAGCAAGCCCCCTCCCACATTGGGTTTTCGGTGTGGCTTATTTCTTTACCAGGGCCGAACACGCCGCCTTGAAGGCTTCGAGCAACTGAAACACCGCTTCTCCTGTCAGCGACAACGATCAAATGTGGGAGGGGGCTTGCTCTCGATAGCGCAGTGTCAGCCACTCATGTGCTGCTGATCCACCGTCATCGGGAGCAAGCCCCCTCCCACATTGGGTTTTCGGTGTGGCTTATTTCTTTACCAGGGCCGCACACGCCGCCTTGAAGGCTTCGAGCAACTGAAACACCCCTTCTCCTGTCAGCGACAACGATCAAATGTGGGAGGGGGCTTGCTCTCGATAGCGCAGTGTCAGCCACTCATGTGCTGCTGATCCACCGTCATCGGGAGTAAGCCCCCTCCCACATTGGGTTTTCGGTGTGGCTTATTTCTTTACCAGGGCCGCACACGCCGCCTTGAAGGCTTCGAGCAACTGAAACACCCCTTCTCCTGTCAGCGACAACGATCAAATGTGGGAGGGGGCTTGCTCTCGATAGCGCAGTGTCAGCCACTCATGTGCTGCTGATCCACCGTCATCGGGAGTAAGCCCCCTCCCACATTGGGTTTTCGGTGTGGCTTATTTCTTTACCAGGGCCGCACACGCCGCCTTGAAGGCTTCGAGCAACTGAAACACCCCTTCTCCTGTCAGCGACAACGATCAAATGTGGGAGGGGGCTTGCTCCCGATGACGGTGTGTCAGCCACTCATGTGCCGCTGATCCACCGCCATCGGGAGCAAGCCCCCTCCCACAGTAAATTGTCGGTGTGGCCTATTTCTTTACCAGGGCCGAACACGTCGCTTTGAAGGCTTCATGCTGGTACTTGTTCAGCGTCGTCGGCAGCTCAAAATTGTGCTTCTTGTTCTGCGCATTGAGGGTCTGCGGCGACAGCAGCGTCATGAAACACCCCTTCTCCTGTCAGCGACAACGATCAAATGTGGGAGGGGGCTTGCTCCCGATGACGGTGTGTCAGCCACTCATGTGCCGCTGATCCACCGCCATCGGGAGCAAGCCCCCTCCCACAGTAAATTGTCGGTGTGGCCTATTTCTTTACCAGGGCCGAACACGTCGCTTTGAAGGCTTCATGCTGGTACTTGTTCAGCGTCGTCGGCAGCTCAAAATTGTGCTTCTTGTTCTGCGCA
Organism: Pseudomonas sp. D3; assembly: GCF_029320995.1. NCBI lineage: Bacteria > Pseudomonadati > Pseudomonadota > Gammaproteobacteria > Pseudomonadales > Pseudomonadaceae > Pseudomonas > Pseudomonas sp. D3. The sequence goes on along the minus strand of NZ_CP119772.1, from coordinate 6,062,908 downwards.
TTGAGGGTCTGCGGCGACAGCAGCGTCACTTCAACGCCGTCGAGCAACTGAAACACCCCTTCAATCTTGAACGTGGTCGGGCCACCGGCGAACTCGCCTTTCTTGCTGCGCTTCTTGATGGCGATGCGTTCGATGGCGTTGTCCTGCACGAACGCCTTCACCTGGGCCGCGAAGGCTTTGACGTTGGCCGCTTCATCGTCGTCTTCAAGGGCGATTTTCTTGGTGGCCAGGGCGACGTGGGTCAGTGTCTGGTCGTCCAGTGAGGCAACGGCGAAGATGGCTTCGCTGCCTTTGATTTCGATGCCGCAGGTTTTCATGAATGGCCTTGGTTCAGATTGAAAGTGGCAAGGATTGTCGCTTATTCCTGCCCAATCGACTCCAAAAACTCCGACCGCTCATCACTCATCCGCGCCAGGCAATCGTTCAGCTCGATCGCATAGGGTTTGGTGCCGGTCACCGCCGGGAAGGTGTCCACTGCGCAATCGGCGTCGCGCAATTTTTCCCACTTCTGCTGGGCATCCTTCAGACGAGCGGTAATGTCCGCCAGTTGCGTCTTGTTGTTGCCATAGGTCGAACCCATGCGTTCCAGCAGCCCTTGATAGTTATCCTTGAGCAGTTGTTCGGCGGTGGTTTTGTTGTAGGTGGCGCATTCCAGGGTTTGCTTGTCGTTTTCGATGCCATCGCACGGCGTGCTGTCGGTGTCTTCGGCCGCGTGGACGCCGGTTGCGATGAGTGCCAAAGCCAGGAAAATTGATTTCATTGCGCCGTCTCATATCGGTTGATGCGCGAATTCTGGCCCAAGCGTAAGACAAAGAACAGCCGTCAGACAGACCTGTCATAGCGACCTTCGTCGCGGATTGACGCTTTCGGCAATTCCCCTGTCGTTTTTGCACCCGGTCCGGTCGGCCCCTCGGCATATGCTGACCCCAAAGCGCCGGCAGACGATTCGGCGCACGAATCGCCAATAAGGGGACGCCTGATGAGCCCAGCGCAATTACACGCCGACAGCATCGTTATCGACGGGCTGATCATTGCCAAGTGGAACCGCGAGCTGTTCGAGGACATGCGCAAGGGCGGCCTGACCGCTGCCAACTGCACCGTGTCGGTGTGGGAAGGGTTCCAGGCCACGATCAATAACATCGTCGCCAGCCAGACCCTGATCCGCGAGAACAGCGACTTGGTGATCCCGGTGAAAACCACCGCCGACATCCGCAAAGCCAAGGAACAGGGCAAGACCGGCATCATCTTCGGCTTCCAGAATGCCCATGCGTTTGAAGACCAACTCGGCTACGTCGAGATCTTCAAGCAGCTCGGCGTCGGTGTGGTGCAGATGTGCTACAACACCCAAAATCTGGTCGGCACCGGTTGCTACGAGCGCGATGGCGGGCTGTCGGGCTTCGGTCGCGAGATCGTCGGCGAGATGAACCGCGTCGGCATCATGTGCGACCTGTCCCACGTCGGCTCCAAGACCAGCGAAGAAGTCATCCTCGAATCGAAAAAACCGGTGTGCTACTCCCACTGCCTGCCCTCCGGGCTCAAGGAGCACCCGCGCAACAAGTCCGATGAAGAGCTGAAGTTCATTGCCGACCATGGCGGTTTTGTCGGCGTGACCATGTTCGCGCCGTTCCTCGCCAAGGGCATCGATTCGACCATCGACGACTATGCCGAAGCCATCGAATACACCATGAACATCGTCGGCGAAGACGCCATTGGCATCGGCACCGACTTCACCCAGGGCCATGGCCAGGATTTCTTCGAGATGCTGACCCATGACAAGGGCTACGCCCGCCGCCTGACCAGCTTCGGCAAGATCATCAACCCGCTGGGCATCCGCACCGTGGGCGAGTTCCCCAACCTCACCGAGACCCTGCTCAAGCGCGGCCACAGCGAACGCGTGGTGCGCAAGATCATGGGCGAGAACTGGGTCAACGTCTTGAAGGACGTTTGGGGCGAATAAGCCAAACACCCACGGGCAACACCACTACGAATTTTCTGGAGTTAAGTTTCCATGGCCAAGATCGCCCCGCAATTGCCTATCGAAGTCGACAGCGAAACCGGTGTCTGGACCTCCGACGCCTTGCCGATGCTGTACGTACCGCGCCATTTCTTCGTCAACAACCACATGGGCATCGAAGAAGTCCTCGGTGCCGAGGCCTACGCCGCGATCCTCTACAAGGCTGGCTACAAATCCGCCTGGCACTGGTGTGAAAAAGAAGCCGAATGCCACGGCCTCGAAGGTGTGGCGGTGTTCGAGCACTACATGAAGCGCCTGTCGCAACGCGGCTGGGGCCTGTTCAAGATCCAGGACATCGACCTGGATAAAGGCACCGCCAGCGTCAAGCTCGAACACTCGGCGTTCGTCTACGTGTACGGCAAGGTCGGGCGCAAGGTCGACTACATGTTCACCGGCTGGTTTGCCGGCGCCATGGACCAGATTCTGCAAGCACGCGGCAGCCAGATTCGCACCGTGGCCGAACAAGTTTACGGCGGCTCCGAAGAGGGCTTTGATTCCGGCCTGTTCACCGTCAAGCCGTTGTAAGTCGAGGAACCCTGCCATGGCTTTCGAAGCAATGTTCGCGCCGATCCAGATCGGCAAACTGACCATCCGCAACCGCGTGCTCAGTACTGCCCACGCCGAGGTGTATGCCACCGACGGCGGCATGACCACCGACCGCTATGTGAAGTACTACGAAGAGAAAGCCAAGGGCGGGATCGGCCTGGCCATCTGCGGCGGCTCTTCCAGCGTGGCGATCGACAGCCCGCAAGGCTGGTGGAAGTCGGTGAACCTGGCCGACGACCGGATCATCCCGCACTTCCAGAACCTGGCCGATGCCATGCACAAGCATGGCGCCAAGATCATGATCCAGATTACCCACATGGGCCGCCGCTCGCGCTGGGACGGCGAGCATTGGCCAACCCTGCTGTCGCCCTCGGGCATCCGCGAGCCGGTACACCGTGCGACCTGCAAGACCATCGAGCCGGAAGAGATCTGGCGCGTGATCGGCAACTACGCCAGCGCGGCAGCGCGTGCGAAAGCCGGTGGCCTGGACGGCGTGGAATTGTCGGCGGTGCACCAGCACATGATCGACCAGTTCTGGAGCCCGCGCGTCAACAAGCGTACCGACGAATGGGGCGGCAGCTTTGAAAACCGCATGCGTTTCGGCCTTGAAGTGCTCAAGGCGGTGCGTGCCGAGGTGGGCCCGGACTTCTGCGTCGGTATCCGCCTGTGCGGCGATGAATTCCACCCGGACGGCTTGTCCCACGAGGACATGAAGCAGATCGCCAAGTACTACGACGACACCGGCATGCTCGACTTTATCGGCGTGGTCGGCTCGGGTTGCGATACGCACAACACCCTGGCCAACGTCATCCCGAACATGAGTTATCCACCGGAGCCGTTCCTGCATTTGGCGGCCGGGATCAAGGAAGTGGTCAAGGCCCCGGTGCTGCACGCGCAGAACATCAAGGACCCGAACCAGGCCACGCGCATCCTCGAAGGCGGCTATGTGGACATGGTCGGCATGACCCGCGCCCACATCGCCGACCCGCACCTGATCGCCAAGATCAAGATGGGCCAGATCGACCAGATCAAGCAGTGCGTCGGCGCCAACTATTGCATCGACCGCCAGTACCAGGGCCTGGATGTGCTGTGCATCCAGAACGCCGCCACTTCCCGTGAATACATGGGCGTGCCGCACATTATCGAAAAATCCACCGGGCCCAAGCGTAAGGTGGTGGTGGTCGGTGCCGGTCCCGCCGGGATGGAAGCCGCGCGCGTTGCCGCTGAACGTGGCCACGACGTGACCCTGTTCGAGAAAAAAGCCTTTATCGGTGGGCAAATCACCACCGCGTCCAAAGCGCCGCAGCGCGACCAGATCGCCGGGATCACCCGCTGGTTCCAACTGGAACTGGCGCGTTTGAACGTCGACCTGCGCCTGGGCGTGGCGGCGAATGCCGAAGCGATCCTCGACCTGCGCCCGGACGTGGTGGTGCTGGCGGTGGGCGGGCATCCGTTCCTGGAACAGAACGAACACTGGGGCGCGGCCGAAGGCCTGGTGGTCAGCAGTTGGGACGTGCTCGACGGCAAAGTGGCGCCGGGCAAGAACGTGCTGGTCTACGACACCATCTGCGAATTCACCGGCATGTCGGTGGCGGACTTCCTCGCGGACAAGGGCAGCCAGGTCGAGATCGTCACCGACGACATCAAGCCGGGCGTGGCCATCGGCGGTACGTCGTTCCCGACTTACTACCGCAGCATGTACCCCAAGGAAGTGATCATGACCGGCGACATGATGCTGGAAAAGGTCTACCGCGAAGGCGACAAGCTGGTGGCAGTGCTGGAGAACGAATACACCGGCGCCAAAGAGGAGCGGGTGGTCGATCAGGTGGTCGTCGAGAACGGCGTGCGCCCGGATGAAGAGATCTACTACGCCCTCAAGCCCGGCTCGCGCAACAAGGGCCAGATGGACATCGAAGCGCTGTTCGCGATCAAGCCGCAACCGTGCCTGAGCGAAGCGGGCGAGGGCTATTTGCTGTTCCGCATCGGTGACTGTGTGGCGCAGCGCAATACCCACGCTGCGATCTATGACGCCCTGCGCTTGTGCAAGGATTTCTGACCCGACACCGAACCAATGTGGACTTGGTCTGAAAATGTGGGAGGGGGCTTGCCCCCGATAGCGGTGGGTCAGCTACAGCTGTATCAACTGACAGTCCGCCATCGGGAGCAAGCCCCCTCCCACATTTAGGGCCCGGTTTCACACTAGATCTGTGTGGTCTGTGGGAGCTTCACCATGTTGAATACTCTTCTTCCGATTCTGCTGTTTGCGGCGCTGGGCCTTGCCGTCCTGGGCGCACTGCGGCGGGCCGCCATGTGGCGTCGTGGCCGTGCGTCCAAGGTCGACCTGCTGGGCGGTCTGCTGGCCATGCCCAAGCGCTACATGGTCGACTTGCACCACGTGGTCGCCCGCGACAAATACATCGCCAACACCCACGTCGCCACGGCGTTGGGTTTTGTGCTGTCGGCGCTGCTGGCGATCCTGGTGCACGGTTTCGGCCTGCATAACCGCATCCTCGGCTATGCGTTGTTGCTGGCGTCGGTGCTGATGTTTGTCGGCGCCACGTTTGTGTATCTGCGTCGGCGTAATCCTCCAGCGCGCCTGTCGAAAGGCCCGTGGATGCGCCTGCCGAAAAGCCTGATGGCGTTTTCGCTGAGCTTCTTCCTGGTGACCTTGCCGGTGGCCGGGATTCTGCCGGCGGACTTCGGTGGTTGGTTGCTGGCTGCGCTGCTGAGCGTGGGCGTGCTGTGGGGCGTGTCGGAAATGTTCTTCGGCATGACCTGGGGCGGGCCGATGAAGCACGCCTTCGCCGGTGCCTTGCACCTGGCCTGGCACCGCCGCGCCGAGCGCTTCGGCGGTGGCCGTTCCACCGGCTTGAAGCCGTTGGACCTGAACGATAAAAACGCGCCCCTGGGCGTGGAAAAACCCAAGGATTTCACCTGGAACCAATTGCTCGGTTTTGACGCCTGCGTGCAGTGCGGCAAGTGCGAAGCGGCTTGCCCGGCGTTCGCCGCCGGCCAGCCGCTGAACCCGAAAAAGCTGATTCAGGACATGGTCGTCGGCCTGGCCGGCGGCACCGATGCCAAGTTCGCCGGCAGCCCGTATCCTGGAAAAGCGATCGGCGAACACAGCGGCAACCCGCACCAGCCAATCGTCAACGGCCTGGTGGACGCCGACACCCTCTGGTCCTGCACCACCTGCCGCGCCTGCGTGGAAGAGTGCCCGATGATGATCGAGCACGTGGACGCCATCGTCGACATGCGCCGCCACCTCACCCTGGAAAAAGGTGCCACGCCGAACAAGGGCGCCGAAGTCCTCGAAAACCTGATCGCCACCGACAACCCCGGCGGCTTCGCACCGGGCGGTCGCCTGAACTGGGCGGCGGATTTGAACCTGCCGTTGCTCAGCGAAAAGGGCAGTTGCGAGGTACTGTTCTGGGTCGGCGACGGCGCCTTCGACATGCGCAACCAACGCACCCTGCGCGCCTTCGTCAAAGTGCTGAAAGCGGCCAAGGTCGACTTCGCGGTGCTCGGCCTGGAAGAGCGCGACAGCGGCGACGTCGCCCGCCGTTTGGGCGATGAAGCGACCTTCCAATTGTTGGCCACGCGCAATATCCAGACCCTGGCCAAGTACAGCTTCACGCGCATCGTCACCTGCGACCCGCACAGTTTCCATGTGCTGAAAAACGAATACGGCGCCTTCAACGGTGACTATGTCGTACAGCACCACAGCACCTTTATGGCCGAGCTGATCGGCGACGGCGCGTTGAACCTGGGCCAGTACAAAGGCAACAGCGTGACCTATCACGACCCGTGCTACCTGGGCCGCTACAACGGCGAATACGAGGCGCCGCGCCAAGTGCTGCGTGCGTTGGGTATCGAGGTCAAGGAAATGCAGCGCTCGGGCTTCCGTTCACGCTGCTGTGGCGGCGGCGGCGGCGCGCCGATCACCGACATTCCCGGCAAGCAACGTATCCCCGATATGCGCATGGACGACATCCGCGAAACCGGCGCCGAGCTGGTGGCCGTGGGCTGCCCGCAATGCACCGCGATGCTCGAAGGCGTGGTCGAACCGCGCCCACTGATCAAAGACATCGCCGAGCTGGTGGCCGATGCGTTGCTCGACGACGCCGTGCCCGCCAAATCACCGATCAAACGTGAACCCGCGGAGGTGCATTGATGAGCGACATTATCCGCCGCGACCCACGCGCGCAATGGATCGCCCGTAACCGCCTGCACCCGCTGCATGCTGCGATGCAACCGGCGCAACACAGCTGGATGGGGCCCAACGGCGTCATCCGCAAAAACGTCCACGGTGTCGGTTTTATCGGCCCCAACGGCATCAAACGCATCGACCGCAGCGGCGCCCAACAAGGCGGCGCGGCGAAGCGCACGGCGGCAGTGGACGTGCAGTTGCCGCTGCATCAGGTGGCGGCCCCTGCGTTCTACATCAACGTGGTGCCGGACATGGTCGGCGGCCGCCTGAGCAGCCACGACCGTGACCTGCTCGGCCTGGCCCGGCAACTCGCCGGCAGTGACGGTGCGGTGCTGGCGGTGGTGTTTGGTGAACACAAAGAAAACGCGTTTGCCACGGCCGGTGTCGACCGCCTGCTGGTGCTGGAAGGTCACGCCTTCGACGGTTATTCACCGGAGCAACGCGTGCAGGGCCTGCGGGCTGTGGATAACCAGTTCAACCCGCGCCATTGGTTGCTGCCGGACAGCCGCAGCGGTGGCGGTGAACTGGGCCGGCGTTTTGCTGCCAGTCTCAAAGAGCGCCCGGCCACGCGGGTCTGGCAGATCAAGGGCGAGCAGTGCATCGGCCGTGCCGGTGCCGGTCAGCAAGATTTGGCGCGGCCGCTGCCGCGGCTGATCCTGGCCGCCGCTGAATGCGCCGATCCGGTCAGCGAGACCCGTCATGAAGTGCTGCCCGTGGAGTTATCCACAGCCCTGGCGCGGCGCCTGCCGCGCATCGAAGACCTCGGCGCGGTGGCGGTGGACCCGGCGGCGATTCCGATGGCCGAGGCCGAGTTCATTTTCTCTGGCGGCAACGGCGTGAAGGACTGGGCGCTGTTCCACCAGGCCGCCGCCGCCCTGGGCGCTACCGAAGGCGCCTCGCGGGTTGCGGTGGACGATGGCTTCATGGCGCGTGATCGCCAGGTCGGCGCGAGCGGCACCTGGGTCACGGCGCGGGTGTATGTGGCGGTCGGTATCTCCGGGGCGATCCAGCACCTGCAAGGCATCGGCGCCTGCGACAAGGTGGTGGCGATCAACCTCGACCCTGGCTGCGACATGATCAAGCGTGCCGACCTGTCGGTGATCGGCGACAGCGCCGCGATTCTGCAAGCCTTGATCGCTGCGGTCGAGGCCTTCCGCAACGGCGCCAAGCGCGATGCGGCTTAAGCAAAGGATAGGGCCATGAACACGTATGTAATCAGTCTGGTTTCCATCGGCGCCCACCCCACTTCCGGGCGCCCGCGCCGCGCCGAGCAGGACGCGCGCGCGGTCGAGCTGGGCCTGCAGATGGCTGGGGATAAGTTGCAGGTGCTGCATGCCGGCAACATCGCCGAGCCCACGCTGCGCAGCTACCTGGGCATGGGGCTGGCGCAATTGCATGTCCTCGAACAACCGGCCGGCGCGGATGCCTTGCCGGTGCTCAGCGAGTATCTGCGCGACGCCGGTGCCCAGGTGGTGCTCACCGGCAGCCAGGCCGAAACCGGCGAAGGTTCGGGGATGCTGCCGTTCCTGCTCGCCGAACACCTGGGCTGGCCGCTGATTGTCGGGCTGGCGCAGGTGGAGTCCATCGACAGCGGCGTGGCCCACGTGCTGCAAGCCTTGCCACGCGGGCAGCGGCGGCGCTTGAAGGTGCGCCTGCCGTTTCTGGCCACAGTGGATAACGCTGCGCCCAAGCCTCGGCAAAGCGCGTATGGCCCGGCGCAACGCGGCGAACTGGCGGCCCACGAAGTCGAGGTTGCAGAGGATGAGTTATTCACAGGTGCCGTGCTGCAACCGGCCAAGCCCCGGCCCAAGCGGCTGAAGGTGATCAAGGCCAAGAGCGGCGCGGATCGGATGAAGGCGGCCACGGCCAAGGCCAGTGGCGGCGGTGGGCAGGTGCTCAAGGGCCTCAACCCGGAAGCGGGCGCTGAAGCCATTCTCAAACTGCTGGTTGAGGAAGGCGTGGTTCGCTGATCCTGGACGGGGAGTGTGGTTACCCACAATCCCTGTTGACCCGTCTGTGGATAACCTGTTCGCGGCTGTCCACACCCCCTGTAAATCAAGCCCTGCAGCCCTCTGTACGAAAAACAACCAGGGTAACTTGCGGTTTTTCCTTGGGTTTTTCTGTGTTCAAGGTGATTGTCCTGTGCAGACTTGCCCCCAAAGTCTGTTGGCGCTTCTGTGGATAAGATGTTCGCTTTCCTCTGTAGCCCTTATAAATAAAGGCCTGCGCTGATCTGGTTGAAATATGATCAATTGCCGCCTTTTCCGCTCTGAAACGCTTGGATAGCCCGGTTTATGAAGGTTTTAGCGGGTTTTCCACAGCCTGGTCAAAGTTGCCCCCAAAGTCTGTTGGTGCTTCTGTGGATAAGGTGTTCGCGTACCGCTGCAGGGCACGTTTTATATGGCTTGCGCAGAGTTGTTCAAAAATTGACCAGTTGCGTCTTAAAACGCCCAAGTCAAATAAGTCACGGATTTTCTTGATTTATTTTCGGGTCAAAAGCGCACTTGCCCACAATTGCTGTGGGTGGCTCTGTGGATAAGTTGTTAGGCAAAGGCTGGAGGGCAGGCGGCGAGAGGGGTTTAGCGGGCCTGATCAAGTTTTGATCAGTGCGCCACCCGATGCGGGAGCGAGCAAGCCCGCTCCCACTGGGTCGGTTACTGGGCGGCCACGCCTTTGAGGTAGGGCGCCGGCGCTGCGCCGAGGTTGCTCAGCATGCGCTCGCTGTACCAGTCCACGAAGTTCACCACGCCAAACTCATAGGTCTTGGAGTAAGGGCCCGGCTGGTAAGCAGTGGAGTTGATCCCGCGCTGGTTCTCTTCGGCCAGGCGACGGTCCTGGTCGTTGGTGGCGTCCCATACTTGACGCATGCGCTCCACGTCGTAGTCCACGCCTTCGACCGCGTCCTTGTGGACCAGCCACTTGGTGGTGACCATGGTTTCCTGGGCGCTGATTGGCCACACGGTGAACACGATGACGTGGTCGCCCATGCAGTGGTTCCACGAATGCGGCAGGTGCAGGATGCGCATCGAGCCCAGGTCCGGGTTCTTGATGCGGCCCATCAACTTTTTGCAGCCCTGTTTGCCGTCCAGGGTCATCGACACGGTGCCCTTGAGCAGTGGCATGCGCACGATGCGGTTGCGCAGGCCGAAGCTGGCGTGGGCGTAAGGGATCTTCTCGGCGTCCCAGGCAGCGGCGGAAGCAGCCACGTGGTCTTTGAAGGCCTGGTCAGCACGCGGGTCGGTGACGTCGTCCCATTCGAGCAGGGTTTTCAACAGCTCCGGGTGCGAGGCGTTGCAGTGGTAGCACTCGCGGTTGTTTTCCAGCACCAGCTTCCAGTTGGCCTTTTCCATCAAGGTGGTTTGCACCGCCACCTTGGTGTTCTCCATGTCGTAGGGTTCCATGTAGTGGTTCAGGGTCGACAGGAAGTCATCGATGGCCGGCGGGTTTTGCGCCAGGCTGATGAAGATGTAGCCGCCGGCCGTCTTCACGTTGACCGGCTTGAGGCCATACTGCTTCATGTCGAAGTCGGCGCCCATCTCGGTGCCGGCGAACAGCAGGCGGCCGTCCAGTTCGTAGGTCCACTGGTGGTAATGGCAGACCAGCTTGGCGACCTTGCCTTTGTCGCTGGTACACAAGCGCGAACCGCGGTGGCGGCAGACGTTGTGGAACGCATGCACCACGCCCTCGGCGCCACGGATCACGATAATCGGGTTCTTGCCCACTTGCAGGGTCAGGTAGTTGCCCTTGGTGGGGATCTCGCAGGTCATGCCAGCGATCAACCACTCTTTCTGGAAGATCTCCTGCATGTCGATATCAAACAACCGTTCATCAGAGTAGAACGGCTGTGGCAGCGAGAATGTACGCTCGCGCTCTTGCAGCATCTGCGCGGTGGCCTTGCGTGCGGGTTCCAGCGGATCGCCCAAGCTTAAGGTTGCGGTGACGTCCATCGTATGTGTCCTCATGGCCATTCTGTGTGGCCGGCGAAAAGTGGCTACGGTTAGTGCAGTGCAAGGCGTAAAGAAAGCGTCGTTGTTGGCAGCGAGTGTGGGGCCGCTGTTGCGGTGAACCTTATCCATGGGCGACATGGCCCAATCTGTTCCCGACGCGCAACCCTATGTCGTTGGGGGCTGGTCGCGATAAGTATGTGAATGTCGCAGATAGGTAAATGGGTGGTTCTCGCGTTACGCAGAATCGCCACTATAAGGCCGAGCCTCGGCGGTGGAGAACAGCATGTCCAGCAACTTCCTGAATCCGGTAACCACCCAGACCTGGGCCAATGGTCGGCACATCGTCCGTTGCGTCAAAGTCATCCAGGAAACCTGGGACGTGCGCACCTTCTGCTTTATGGCCGACCAGCCGATCCTGTTCTTTTTCAAGCCGGGGCAGTTCGTCACCCTAGAGCTGGAAATCGACGGTCAGCCGATCATGCGTTCCTACACCATCTCCAGCTCACCGTCGGTGCCTTACAGCTTCTCTGTGACGATCAAGCGCGTACCCGGCGGCAAGGTCTCCAACTGGCTGCACGACACCCTGCACGAGGGCCAGGAGCTGGCGGTACACGGGCCGGTCGGGCTGTTCAATGCCATCGATTTCAGCAATCCCAAGGTGCTGTACCTCAGCGGCGGCGTCGGCATCACCCCGGTGATGTCCATGGCGCGCTGGTATTACGACACCAACGCCAACGTCGACATGACGTTTATCCACAGTGCGCGCTCACCCAAAGACATCATCTATCACCGCGAGCTGGAACATATGGCCTCGCGGATCGACAACTTCAGCCTGCACCTGATCTGCGAGAAACACGGCCTGGGCGAACCCTGGGCCGGGTATCGCGGCTACCTGAACCACAAGATGCTCGAATTGATGGTGCCGGACTTCCTGGAGCGCGAAGTGTTCTGCTGCGGCCCTACGCCTTACATGACGGCGGTGAAGCGCTTGCTCGAAGCCGCTGGTTTCGACATGGCGCGTTATCACGAAGAGTCGTTCGGCGCGACGCCAGCAGAGGCCCGCGCCGACGCGGTGGAACAGGCCGAACAAGCCGCCGACGCGCCGGAAGTCGACCTGGCGGATCTGCATCAGGTCGAGTTCATCGCCTCGGGCAAGAGCATTCGCGTGGCGCCGGGTGAAACCGTCCACGCCGCCGCCGCCAAGCTCGGCCTGCTGATTCCCAAGGCCTGCGGCATGGGGATTTGCGGTACGTGCAAGGTGCTCAAGCTGGGCGGGGAGGTCGAGATGGACCACAACGGCGGGATTACCGAGGAAGACGAAGCCGAAGGCTACATCCTGTCGTGCTGCAGCGTGCCGAAGGGCGACGTGCGGATCGAGTTCTAGGCGCGCTCGTGCGCCCTGCGCGGGCGCCAGGCGTTTCAGTACAGCCCTGGGCGGCGGTCCAGATGAACGTGGTTATGCTCGCTAATGTGTTTGTTCCGCGCCTGTAGCAGCGGCAGGTCGGCGACCAGGCGCTGTTCTTGTTGCTGGGAGACCCCGCCGGCCAGCGGATAGCCGTCCGCATCGACAATGACTGAGCCGCCCACCCAATTCACACCGCGCTCCTCACCGTATCGATCACACGCGGCGATAAACATCCGATTGACCGCCGCATTGGCCTGCACGCGGACGATTTCGCCTGGGCGCTCTGCGGCGGGCCGTGGGCTGTCCGGCCAATTCACTGGCGCACACAGCAGGTCGGTACCGGCCAGGGCCGCCAGGCGGACCCACTCGGGCAGCTCGAGGTCGTAGCAGATCACCACGCCAATGCGCCCGACCGCCGTTTCCACCAGTGGCGGCGGGGCAGTGCCGGCAGTGAAGATGAGTTTTTCGCGGTCCCACAGATGCGCCTTGCGGTACACCGTCAGCCTACCGTCGGGCTCAATCAGCGCGGCGCTGTTGGCCACTCGGCCGGCACTCAGGCGCTCGCAGAAGCCCGCGACGACGATCAAGCCCAATTCGATAGCCAGGGCTCTCCACAGACTCAGCGTCGGGCCATCGAGCGGCTCCGACACCGCTCTGGCTTCTGCCAGGTCATTGAACGCGTAGCCGCTTTGCATGAGTTCGGGCAGCACCACCACGTGGGCACCCAGGGTGGCCGCGCTGCGGATCGCCGTTTCGCTCAGGCGACGGTTGTCGTCGGCGTCGCCCAGGCGCGGTGCCAATTGATGGCAGACAACGCGTATCGGTGTCATGACTCATCGCCTTCAAACAGGCGTTCGCTGGCTTCAATGGCGCGTTGCTCAGCGCTCAGGTCACGCGTACACGACAGCAGGCAGTAGGCAATCGCAGAAACTGCCAGGCCTACCACGAATGCAATATCCGCCCCGTCCAAGGCCTTCGCGATGGGCCCTTGGTAAAACCCCAGCGAGATGAACGGTGTCATCGCCCCCAGGCCGAGGAAGTAGGAAACAAGCCCGGCACCCGACCAGCGGCCGTAGATCCCGTCCGGGTTGAAGATGTCGCTGATTGCGTATTGCCCCTTGCGGACAACATAGAAGTCCGCGAGGTTGACGGCGGTCCAGGGCACCAGGAAATACAGCATCAGCAAGACGAAGGTATTGAAACTCTGCAGGTAGCTCTGCGGGATACTCAAGGCGATGGCAAAAATCACCCCGCCCACCAGGCTGATCCCCACGATGCGCGCCTTGATGCCCGGTTTGATCGAGATGAAGCCGTCAATCGCGCTGATACCGGTCAGCATCGCGCCGTAGCAGTTGACCGCCATGATGCCAACCAGTGCGGGTACGGCGATCAACACGGTAAAGGTGCCAAACCCCGGAAGCAGTTGGTTGCCCACCGCCTGCACGCTGCCGATGGCGTCGGGTGAGGGCAGCGCCGAGGCGAGAAACGCCCCCAGCGACATCAGCCACAGCGCCGAACTCGCTGCCCCCAGGTACGTCCAGGTGATGACCCTGCGCGACGGCGTTTCATGGGGCAGGTAGCGCGAATAATCCGAGACGTAGACGGCGTAGCTGATCTGGTAACCCGCGGCGGCTGAAAGCTGGATCAGAAAGGCCGACCAGGAAAAATGCGCAGTCGGCCACTGCCGTGTCGGCCTGCAGATTGATCACGGCCGCGACCGTGAGGACCGCGAACACACTGATCATCACGTAGGTCAGCCAGCGTTGCACGGTGTGCAGGAGGTTGTGGCCGATCACGGCAATCACCACGGCCAGGATGATCATCAAGGCGTACCACGGCGCGCGGTTGCCGGGCAGCACGGTATTGATGGCGTCGGTCGCCAGAATCACGTTGAACACGTTGAAGCCGATGTACACGAACACCACCGCGATAAAGGGCACGATTGCCCCGCGCAGGCCAAACTGTGCCCGCGACTGGATCATCTGCGGCAAACCCATGCGCGGCCCTTGGTTGGCGTGGAACGCCATGGCGAACGTGCCCAGGCACACGCCGATGACAATCGCCAGGATCGCGTACACCAGGCTCAGCCCCAACGCTGCGCCGGTAAACCCGGTGACCAGGGTGGTCAGTACGAAGTTACCGGTGAACCAGAACGGCGCCTGATGCCAGACTTTGCCGTGGCGTTCATTGCGCGGCACGTAGTCAATGGAGCGGGTTTCGATTTTCAGCGCGCTGGATGGCGCAGCCGCCGATCGGTGGGAGGGCGTGTTCATAGGCATCACGGTCTGTTTTTATTGAGTGAGGCTACGAAGAGTCTTGTAACTAAATAAATTATTGAATCGGTATTCGCAAATAGTCACTTCAGGATTTTCTGAACTGATTGCCTAAACCCCCCCTGACAAGGGGTTTGCATTACGAATCAGTTTTTTATTCCTAAGCGATATAGAGACATTTCCTACAAGTATCTACGCTGAGCAGCGCACCCGTCGTATTCGCCCTTCGCAGTTAAGCAGTAGGTGGACGTCCTCATTACATGCCAAGGATGATTGCCATGTCTGCTATTCCCTCCCGCAGTAAAGGCGCCGCGCGCTTGCTTGCCAACGATGTCACTGCACTTGTTCCAGACTTTCCTTTTCATTACGCCCGGTTTCTCGATACGGCCGCCCGTAACGGCACGCCGTTGGCGCAGGTATCCCGCCTGGCATATGGCAGCCAGGTATTGATCGTCGGCGCCGGAGTCGCTGGAATGGTGGCGGCGTATGAAGCCATGCGCATGGGGTTGCACCCGGTGGTGGTAGAGGCCAGTGACCGCATCGGTGGGCGACTGTATTCCTATGTGGTGGGTGATCCGCAAGATTCTACGAACAGTGTTATCTGCGAAATGGGTGCCATGCGCTTTCCTGTTTCAGGCAAGGCGTTGATGCACTATTTCGACAAAGTTGGCATGCGGGAAAACTCGACGGAGTTTCCCAATCCGGGGTCGCCTTCTACCCCCAGCACGGTCGTCGACTACCAGCAAAAACAGGTTTATTACGAAGGCGATAATCTGCCGGTTGATTACGCTGAGATCGAGCGCAAGCTATTCGAAGTATTTCTTGAGCAGGACCCGATCAAGTTCACCGAGATGGAAGCGGCAATGTCCGAGGGCAGCCTTGATCAGGCCCGGATCAAAGCCTTGTGGAACGCGATCCTTGATGCGGGTTGGGACAACCTCAGTTTTTTTGCCGCGATGGTCGAGCAGGCGGGTTGGAGTCGCGAAGATATCGATCTGTTCGGCCAGATCGGCTTCGGCACTGGCGGTTGGAACACCGATTACCCGAACTGCTTCCTGGAGGTGTTACGGGTGCTGTATACCGGGTTGGATACCAACCACAAGCTGATGTATGACGGTTCCAGCGAGCTGCCAAACCGGCTGTGGACGCGTGCCCCGGATATCTTCGGCGACGCGATGGTCCATTGGCCTGCGGGCACCACCGTCCAAGGCCTGACTACCCAGGTCATCGCTCAGCCTTTGAAGCAGGAAGTGCGGCAGATCCTGCGGCGGCCGGATGGCGAGTTCGACGTGTGGGTGTTTGATCACAACCTGGGAAGCGACCGCCAATACACCTTTCCTGCCGTGGTCTATACCCCGCACAAACGGGTCCTCGACAAATTCCGTTATATGGATGGCGCTGCCCGCTTCAACGCGATGAATGACCTGTTATCCGGCAAGGAATGGGAAGCGGTGATGTACACCCATTACATGCAGTCGGCAAAAATCTTCGCGCAAACCAAACGACCGTTCTGGACCGACAGGGAGGCTGATTCGCAGTACAGGATGAGTGTGACGTTGTCGGATCGAATCACCCGCGGCACCTACCTGCTGGACTATGGCGATAGCCCGGGACCTCACAACGGCAGTGGCCTGTTTTTGTCTTACACCTGGAATGATGACGCCCTCAAATTCCTGGGTGATCGCAGTGCGCCGCTGCCGTCCCACGTGCAGTTATGCACAACCCTGCTGGATAGCGTGTATGCCCCTCATCAGTTGAATCTGGCCGCTGAGTTCGGCATGACCAACCCGTTTGTTGAAATCAACTGGGAAGAGCAGCCGTTTTTCCTGTGCGCGTTCAAAATGAACCTGCCGGGACAGTACGAGTACCAGCGCTTGTTGTTTTCTCAGTTCATGAACGGTGTGTCGAGCGCGAACCCCGATGGCTTCATTCTCGCGGGTGACGACGTTTCGTGGACGGGAGGCTGGGCGGAAGGGGCGGTGACGACGGCCTTGAACGCCGTCAATAAACTGGCGGTGAAATTCAACGGCGGGACCCATCTCACCAACCGCGGCCCCATTGATGAATGGCAAGCGCTTCAGCCGAAGGCCTTGTGAACATACGTGGGTGAGCCAGATGCGCGAGCGGTAGGCGTTGGGCGTTAAATCATGCGCCAGCCAGTTGCTGCAGGCCCGCGTCGCAGGTCATGAGCCTGCGACGCGGGCCGTCGTTTCAGGCGCCCATCACTTCACGAATATCCGCCGCCAGTTCGCGCACGCGTTCTTCCTCGGTGTCCCACGCACACATGAAGCGCGCGCCGCCTTTGCCGATGAAGGTGTAGAAGCGCCAGCCCTTGGCCGTCAGCGCGGCAATGGCCGGCTCCGAGAGTTGCAGGAACACGCCGTTGGCCTGCACCGGAAACATCAACTCGACCCCTGGAATATCCGCCACCAGGCTGCTCAACAACTGCGCGCAGTGGTTGGCGTGGCGCGCGTGTTTGAGCCAGGCGTCGTTTTCCAGCAGGCCCACCCACGGGGCCGAGAGGAAGCGCATCTTCGACGCGAGCTGGCCGGCCTGTTTGCAGCGGTAGTCGAAGTCTTCGGCCAGGGCGTGGTTGAAGAACAGGATCGCTTCGCCCACGGCCATGCCGTTTTTCGTGCCGCCAAAGCACAGCACGTCCACCCCGGCTTTCCAGGTCAGGTCGGCCGGTGAACAGCCGAGGAACGCGCAGGCGTTGGCAAAGCGCGCGCCGTCCATGTGCAGGTTCAGGCCGAGCTCTTTGCAGGTGGCGCTGATGGCGCGGATTTCTTCCGGGGTGTACACGCTGCCGACTTCAGTGGCCTGGGTGAGGGTCACCACGCGGGGTTTGGGGTAGTGGATATCCTGACGCTTGAGGGCGATCTCGCGGATCGACTCCGGGGTCAGCTTGCCGTTTTCGGTGCGTGCGGTGAGCAGCTTGGAGCCGTTGGAGAAAAACTCCGGCGCGCCGCATTCGTCGGTTTCGACGTGGGCGGTTTCCGAGCAAATCACGCTATGGTAGCTCTGGCACAACGAGGACAGCGCCAGCGAGTTGGCGGCGGTGCCGTTGAAGGCGAAGAACACTTCGCAGTCGGTCTCGAACAGGTTGCGGAAACCGTCGGCGGCGCGGTGGGTCCATTCATCATCGCCATAGGCGCGTTGATGGCCGTGGTTGGCTTGTTCCATGGCGGCCCAGGCTTCCGGGCAGATGCCGGAATAGTTATCGCTGGCGAATTGTTGGCTCTTGTCGGTCATGGCCCATTCCTGTGGTCGATGTTGGTGCGCACTGTAACCAAGATTGTCGGGCGTGCGCACGCACTGTAAATGCAAAGTCACTGGGGAATTATGCACGGTACTGAAACGTTTCCTGTCGGACGCGTCCGCGATGGCGCTTTGGATTTGCTTAAGTGGCTGGCGCTGCTGAGCATGGTACTGGACCACTTGCGTTATGTCGGGTTGAGCCTGGACGGCCTGTATGTGCCGGGACGCCTGGCGTTCCCGTGGTTTTGCCTGGCGATTGCGGCGAATGTGCATCGGATGCGCAACGTAGCGCTCACCGGCCAATGGCGTTACCTGGGCTGGCTGGTGCTGTTCAGCGTGATCAGCGAAGTGCCGTACCGGCTGTTTATCGACGATGCCGATACGTTGAACGTGTTGCCCACATTGGCGCTGGGCCTGCTGGTTGCCCGAGGATGGCAGCAGAAGGCGCTTGTTGATCGAGGATTGGCACTGATTGCCCTGGCGATAGGCGCTGTATTTTCCACGCAGCTGATGTTCGGTTTCTTTGGTGTGTTGCTGCCGTTGGCGATGCTGGTGGTGTTTCGTCGGCCATGGTATTTCAGCGTGTTGCCGGGGCTGCTGTGTGTGGCTGCCAATCAATGGCAAATCCTGCTCGATAGCGGCACGCCGGTGGCGCTGATGGGATTGAGCGCCTGCCTGCTCGCGCCGCTGCTCGGCCTGGTCCTGTTGCGACACACCCAAAACACCTCGCCACCGGCCATGCGCCGCTGGGCGTATGCCTTGTATCCCGCACATTTCCTGCTGTTGCTACTGGTCCGCGAAGCCATAGCCAACCCCTTTTAGGGATCAACCCAATGCTCTATGAGCATCAAAAATCTCATGGGGCATCTGATTTCTGTCCTCGACTGGAAACGTGTTCATTTTCTTTTATGGCTATCTGCATTGGGAAAGTTCTTACGAGAATCTCGGAAAGTCTCACCTGAGCAATACCGTCACTGCGTGATTTGATCCGAGTTTTTTTCAGACACGGATCGTTACGCATGACTGACACGCCTTGGGCTGCCCGCGAGGGCGATGCGCTTCTGCACAGTTCCATGCTGGCCGACGTTTTAGGTGGAGTCCTGGAGATTGCCGCCAACGTGGCCGTGACGGCCTTGGCGACAGCGGCGGTGGTTGCGGCGGCGGGTGTCACCGTGGCGACTGGCGGTCTCGGCTGCGTGGTACTCGGCGCTGTGGTGGGTGCGGTGGTCGGCGTCGGCATGAGCAAAAACGGCGCGGATAAAGGCCTCTCGCGATTATGTGAGTATTTCGCCAATGCCCTGTTTCCTCCCGTCATCGACGCCTTCATCAGCAGCGGTTCGCCCAACGTATTCATCAACGGTAAACCCGCTGCGCGGGCGGCTGGCAAAATCTCGGATGTAATCGCAGCGCCAGGTGGTGAGCCTGCTTATCTGGATATCGCTGAAGGGTTTTTCTCTCAGCTATGGCGCCCGACTGCCGCTACTCCGGTGGCGGGCGCGGTGCCTTGTCCTGGCGATAAAGTCGACTGCCATAAACACCCGCCGATGCCAGAGCAATACATGGCCGAGGGTTCCAGTCGCGTATTTATCAACGGCCAGCCCGCCGTGCGCAGTGGGGATCGGAGCACCTGCGAGGCCAAGGTTGGGACGGTACAGATTTCGCCGAATGTGATCATCGGCGGAGCGCCCGTGGTGGTTCGCGAGATTCGCAGCGGCAAGACGCCCGGTGTCGGGCTGGCGGTGACGGCGCTGCTGACGTTGCGCGGCGGTGGCGCGAAGTTCTTCAGCACGTTGCCGTGCATGGCCGTGGGCGGGCTGGCGTCGTGGGGCAGCGGCCAGGTGAGCAATGCGTTGACCGCTGCGGCCGCAGGTTCGCCCAACCCGGTACACAGCGCCACGGGCGCGAAAGTTCTCGACGGTGAAGACGACGTGGACTTCGCCCTGCCGGGCCTGTTGCCGATCGAGTGGCAGCGTTACTACAGCAGTCGGGATGAACGCCGCGATGGCCTGTTCGGCGCCGGTTGGAGTGTGATCTACGAAGTCTTCGTCGAGACGGGTGGGCTTCCTGAGGGCGGCGAGCGCCTGGTCTACACCGACGAGCAGGCCCGGCAGATCGACATGGGCGTGATCCCCTTGGGCGGCGCGGTGTTCAGCGCGGGCGAAGGCCTGAGCGTGCGGCGCCATGCCAATGGCCAGTTGCTGATTGAGAGCGTCGACGGGCTCTATCGGCTGTTCGAACCAACGCCCGGCAACCCGTCGCACCTGCGCCTGAGCCAGTTAGGGGACCGCAACGACAACCGCATCCTCCTCGACTATGACGCCCAAGGTCGGCTGAGCCGGTTACGCGATTCCTTCAATGATGTGCGAATCGAATTGGGCTACAGCCGTCAATGGACCGGGCGCGTGGAACAGATCGAACGGCTGTTCCCCGATCAAAGCCGCGAAGTGTTAGCCAGCTACCACTACGATGCCGCTGGCGACCTGGCCGAAGTTCGCGATGCAATTGGGCATGTGCAGCGCCGCTTTGCCTACGACAGCGGCCAGCGCATGGTCGAGCACCAACGACCTACCGGTCTGCGTTGCTATTACCAATGGGCCTGTGTGGACGACTACGAATGGCGCGTAGTCCGACACTGGACCGACGAGGGCGACGACTACCAGTTCGACTATGACCTACACGCTGGGATCACGCGGATTACCGATGGTTTGCAACGGGTCAGCACCCGCCAATGTAATGACGCCCTTGGCCAGTTGCTTGCCGAACGGAGTTCAGCGGGCAATTTGCACCACCACTACGACGAACTCGGCAACCTGATCCAAACGCAACTGCCCGACGGCCGCTGGCTCAATCGCCTGTACTACGGCAGCGGCCACCTGCACCAGCTCAACCTCGACGGCCACGTCATCAGCGACTTTGAACGCGACCGTCTACACCGCGAAGTGCTGCGCACCCAAGGCCAACTCAGCACCCGCAGCGAATACGACCGCAGCGGCCGCCTGCGCGCACGCCAGCGCCGCCACGCCAGCCAGCCCTCGTTGATGCCGGCGGCCGCGCAAAAGCACTTCGAGTACGACCCCGCCGACAACCTGACCGGCAAACTCGACCAGCAACCCGCCGCGCAACACCGCCAACTGCTGCACTACGACGCCACCGGCCGCATCATCGCGACCCAGGACAACGTACAAGGCCAGCGCGAAACCTTCGCCTACGACGCCGCCGCCAACCTGCTCGACGGCCCGCAAACCTCAGGCGGCTTGGTGCGCCATAACCGATTGCTGACCTATCAGGACAAACGTTACCGCTACGACGGCTTTGGCCGAATGATCGAAAAACGCAGTGCTGCGCGAGGTGTGCAGCATTTCGCCTACGACGCTGAACACCGCTTGATCCAAGTGCGCAGCCAAAAAGGCGAGCGAGAAACGGTCGTGAACATGACCTACGACCCGCTCGGCCGACGCATCGCCAAAACCGAACACGACAGCCGAGGTTATGCGCTGGGCGAAACCCGCTTCACCTGGGATGGCCTGCGCCTGCTGCAGGAGCATCGGCATAGTCAAACCAGCCTGTATCTCTATGAGGACGATGGCTATACGCCGCTGGCCCGGGTTGATGGCGTGGGCGAACACCAGAGCGTGCGCTACTACCACAACGACTTGAACGGCTTGCCGGAGCAGTTGACCGAAGCCGACGGGCACAACGTCTGGCGCGCGACTTATTGGGTGTGGGGGAACAGGCTGGAGGAGGTGCGCGAAGCGTATTTTATTGAAGAGCAGAACCTGCGGTTTCAGGGGCAGTATCTGGATCGGGAAATCGGGCTGCACTACAACACGTTTCGATTTTACGATCCGGATATGGGGCGGTTTACGACGCCGGATCCGATTGGTCTGGCGGGCGGTCTGAGCCTATACCAATTTGCATCGAACCCAGTTGGCTGGGCTGATCCTTGGGGATGGAAGTGCTGGAGTACTGCTAGGAAAGACCACTGGAAAGAAGGGGCACGTACAGCTCCTAAGGGTAAGTACTCTGCTAAGAATCTGGCGCGGATGTCGGAAGGAAAAGCGCCCAGGATGAAAGTGGAGATCCGTTACCGTGACAGCGCGAGGAATCGAAGACTCAAGCGTGTCGGCACGAAGAGGGAGATAGATATATCGATGGAGCTGAACCATCAATACATTCCTCAGCGCTCCGGCTCGAAGGTCGCTCATGAGGATTGGAATTTGACCAAAACCCCACCTTGGGGGCATGAGTCGATGGACAAGTATCGCCATACTGGTTGGGATGTGGTGAGAGTTGTAAAAACAACCGGGCAATGGTGATACGGAACTTATAGGAGAGAACATGAATGAGTTGACGGATTTTCACGTTTTTTGGGGCGCTGCAATGGGGGGCGCACAAAAGCAATCCGCTTCCATGGATGCCGATGGCGCAGAGGAATTTGCTCGATCGTTGTATGACGATTATGTAGAGCAAGGCGCTCCAAAAAATAAAAAAAATGGCTGTCTGAGCGCCTTAAAAGTGAGTTTCTTTGTTTGAAAGAAAAACCCGTATGGGTAGGAGAGCCCGCCTGGTTGTATCACCAGGGGCGCCCCATGGCCTTTCTACATCAATTTTTAATATCACCTTCGGCGCTGCACTTAGGAGAAAAAATGTCATTGGGCGATACCGTCTATGTGTTTGGCTCAAAACACATCGTCGAAAAATCGAAAGAGAGTGGCTGGACAGTAATCTATCGAATAGCTGTGCAAACATTTGAGGGTGAAACGGTAACGGAAATTTCATAAGTTCAGTTTTGGAAAGGGAATTAAATGAACTTGTTTAATAACTCCCTATGCACAACTGGCACGCCGGCCAACTTCAATGAAATCCGCATGGAGGACAAGAAGGGGTTGGAACAGGTGTATATCCATACCGAGAGGAATCAGGGCATCGTGGTTGAGGTGGATGAGAGCCACTCCGTCGGGCATGACCGGAACAAGCATATTAGGCATGACGAGGTGGGTGAACACCTGCGACTGGTGTGCGGCAGGAGCGTGCTGGAGCTTAATGCCAGCGGGCAGATCAACCTGACGGGAGTGTAGATCAATGCCTACTCTGAGGGGAGCGCTCAAGTGAATACCTGGGGCTAGTTGAACATCAACATCGGAGGTAAAGAGCGCACGAGCCCGATGGACCAAGGGGTTAGATAGCGGTGTGTCTGCCACGGCATGTGCAAGCTGATCCACCGCTATCGGGGGCAAGTCGAACCGTCGCACCGCCCCTTCCACATTTGTTCGGCGTTGTTGTCGCCATGTCGTAAACGCACCTTTGCGTGGCGTCCGTAGGCATTTGACCTATCGGCGCCAGCCCTACCATCGCATCAAAGGGCTCTGCATGGGCCTTAACAATACGAAAAGCTGGGAGAGACGCGATGTTCAGCAAACAAGACCAGATCCAGGGATATGACGACGCACTGCTCGCGGCCATGAATGCTGAGGAGCAGCGGCAGGAAGATCATATCGAGCTGATCGCGTCGGAGAACTACACCAGCAAACGCGTGATGCAAGCCCAGGGCAGCGGCCTGACCAACAAATACGCCGAAGGCTACCCGGGCAAGCGCTACTACGGTGGCTGCGAGCACGTGGACAAGGTCGAAGCCCTGGCCATCGAACGCGCCAAGCAGTTGTTCGGCGCCGATTACGCCAACGTGCAACCGCACTCCGGCTCCTCCGCCAACAGCGCGGTGTACCTGGCGCTGTTGAACGCCGGTGACACCATCCTCGGCATGAGCCTGGCCCACGGCGGTCACCTGACCCACGGCGCTAAAGTGTCGTCCTCGGGCAAGCTGTACAACGCGGTGCAATACGGCATCAACACCGACACCGGCCTGATCGACTACGACGAAGTCGAGCGCCTGGCCGTGGAGCACCAGCCGAAGATGGTGGTGGCCGGTTTCTCCGCCTACTCAAAAACCCTGGATTTCCCACGCTTTCGTCAGATCGCCGACAAGGTCGGTGCGCTGCTGTTCGTCGACATGGCCCACGTCGCCGGCCTGGTGGCTGCCGGTTTGTACCCGAACCCGCTGCCCTACGCCGACGTGGTCACCACCACCACCCACAAGACCCTGCGCGGTCCGCGTGGCGGCCTGATTCTGGCGCGTGCCAACGAGACGATTGAAAAGAAACTCAACGCCGCCGTATTCCCCGGCGCCCAGGGCGGCCCGCTGATGCACGTCATCGCCGGCAAGGCGGTGTGCTTCAAGGAAGCCCAGGAGCCGGGCTTCAAGGTCTACCAGCAACACGTGATCGACAACGCCCAGGCCATGGCCAGCGTGTTTATCAAACGCGGCTACGATGTAGTGTCGGGCGGCACCGATAACCACCTGTTCCTGGTCAGCCTGATTCGCCAGGGCCTCACCGGTAAAGAGGCGGACGCCGCCCTCGGTCGCGCCCACATCACCGTCAACAAGAACGCCGTGCCGAATGACCCGCAGTCGCCGTTCGTGACCTCGGGCCTGCGCATCGGCACCCCGGCGGTGACCACGCGCGGTTTCAAAGTGCCGCAATGCATCGAACTGGCTGGCTGGATCTGCGACATCCTCGACAACCTCGGCGACGCCGATGTCGAGGCCGACGTGGCCAAGCACGTGTCTGCCCTGTGCGCTGATTTCCCGGTTTATCGCTGAGCGCGGTTTTGGAGTAATGACTATGCAACGCTACTCGGGCTTCGGCCTCTTCAAGCACTCACTCAGCCACCACGAAAACTGGCAGAAGATGTGGCGCACGCCGACGCCTAAAAAGGTCTACGACGTGGTCATCGTCGGCGGTGGCGGGCATGGTCTGGCGACCGCCTACTACCTGGCCAAGGAGCACGGCATCACCAACGTGGCCGTGGTCGAGAAAGGCTGGTTAGGCGGCGG
This sequence comes from Pseudomonas sp. D3, assembly GCF_029320995.1. Lineage (NCBI taxonomy): Bacteria > Pseudomonadati > Pseudomonadota > Gammaproteobacteria > Pseudomonadales > Pseudomonadaceae > Pseudomonas > Pseudomonas sp. D3. The sequence continues at coordinate 6,038,360 of NZ_CP119772.1, read as the reverse complement.
TAACACCGCACGCAACACCACCATCGTGCGTTCCAACTACCTGTGGGACGAGTCGGCGCACCTGTACGAACACGCGATGAAACTGTGGGAAGGCCTGTCCCAGGACCTGAACTACAACGTGATGTTCTCCCAGCGCGGCGTCTACAACCTGTGCCACACCCTGCAGGACATCCGCGATTCCGAGCGTCGCGTCAGCGCCAACCGCCTCAACGGCGTGGACGGCGAGTTGCTCAACGCGCAACAAGTGGCAGACGAAATTCCGTACCTCGATTGCTCGAAGAACACCCGCTACCCGGTGCTCGGCGCCACCGTGCAACGGCGCGGCGGCGTAGCCCGTCACGACGCCGTGGCCTGGGGCTTTGCCCGCGCCGCCGACGCACTCGGGGTGGATTTGATCCAGCAAACCGAAGTGATCGGCTTCCGTAAGGAAAACGGCGTGTGCATCGGCGTGGAAACCAACAAGGGCTTTATCGGCGCCAAGCGCGTCGGCGTGGTCACGGCCGGTAACTCCGGGCACATGGCCTCGCTTGCCGGTTTCCGCCTGCCGATCGAATCCCACCCGCTGCAAGCGCTGGTGTCGGAGCCGATCAAGCCAATTATCGACAGCGTGATCATGTCCAACGCTGTACACGGCTACATCAGCCAGTCCGACAAGGGCGACCTGGTGATCGGCGCCGGTATTGACGGCTACAACGGCTACGGCCAGCGCGGCTCGTACCCGGTGATCGAACACACCATCCAGGCCATCGTCGAGATGTTCCCGGTGTTGTCGCGCGTGCGCATGAACCGCCAGTGGGGCGGCATCGTCGACACCACGCCGGACGCCTGCCCGATCATCTCCAAGACCCCAGTGCCGAACATGTTCTTCAACTGCGGTTGGGGCACCGGTGGCTTCAAGGCCACTCCGGGTTCAGGCAACGTATTTGCCGCGAGCCTGGCCAAGGGTGAAATGCACCCGTTGGCCGCACCTTTTTCCATCGACCGGTTCCACAACGGTGCGTTGATCGACGAACACGGCGCCGCGGCCGTCGCCCACTAACAGGAGAAATTTCCTATGTTGCATATCTTCTGTCCTCACTGTGGCGAACTACGCTCCGAAGAGGAATTCCACGCGTCCGGCCAAGCGCACATCCCGCGCCCGCTGGACCCGAACGCCTGCACCGATGAAGAGTGGGGCGACTACATGTTCTTTCGCGACAACCCCCGTGGCCTGCACCACGAGCTGTGGATTCACGCCGCCGGTTGCCGTCAGTACTTCAACGCGACCCGCGACACCGTGACTTACGAAATTCTTGAAACCTACAAGATCGGCACCACGCCGCAATTCACCGCCAAGGCTGCTGGAGCGAAGGTATGAGCCAGATCAATCGCCTGTCCAACGGTGGTCGGATCGACCGTAACAAAGTCCTGACCTTTAGCTTCAACGGCCAGAGCTACAAAGGCTTCGAAGGCGACACCCTGGCCGCCGCGCTGCTGGCCAACGGTGTCGACATCATCGGCCGCAGCTTCAAGTACTCGCGCCCCCGCGGCATCTTTGCCGCCGGTGCCGAAGAGCCGAACGCGGTGCTGCAGATCGGCGCCACCGAAGCCACCCAGATTCCCAACGTGCGCGCCACGCAACAAGCGTTGTACCAGGGGTTGGTCGCCACCAGCACCAACGGCTGGCCGAGCGTGAACAACGACGTGATGGGCATTCTCGGCAAAGTCGGCGGCAAGCTGATGCCGCCGGGTTTCTACTACAAAACCTTCATGTACCCGCAGTCGTTCTGGATGACTTACGAGAAGTACATCCGCAAGGCCGCTGGCCTGGGCCGCTCGCCGACCGAAAACGACCCGGACACCTACGACAACTTCAACCGTCACTGCGACGTGCTGGTGGTGGGCGCAGGCCCGGCTGGCCTGGCTGCCGCATTGGCCGCCGCGCGCAGCGGTGCCCGCGTGATCATCGCCGATGAACAGGAAGAGTTCGGTGGCTCGTTGCTCGATTCCCGCGAAAGCCTCGACGGCAAGCCTGCGGATCAATGGGTCGCCAGCGTGATTGCCGAACTCAAAGCCCTGCCGGACGTGGTGCTGCTGCCCCGCGCCACGGTCAACGGCTACCACGACCATAACTTCCTGACCATTCACGAGCGCCTCACCGATCACCTCGGCGACCGCGCCCCGATCGGCCAGGTGCGCCAGCGTATCCACCGCGTGCGTGCCAAGCGCGTGGTGCTGGCGACCGGTGCGTGCGAGCGTCCGCTGGTGTACGGCAACAACGACGTGCCGGGCAATATGCTCGCCGGTGCGGTCTCGACTTACGTGCGCCGTTACGGCGTGGCACCGGGTCAAAAGCTGCTGCTGTCGACCAACAACGACCACGCCTACCGCGTCGCGCTGGACTGGTTAGAGGCCGGCCTGAAGGTGGTGGCCGTGGCCGATGCCCGTCACAACCCACGCGGCGCGCTGGTGGAAGAAGCCCGCGCCAAAGGCATTCGTATCCTCACCGGCAGCGCCGTGATCGAAGCCCGTGGCAGCAAACACGTGACCGGCGCCCGCGTTGCCGCGATCGATGTCAAAGCGCATACCGTCACCAGCCCCGGCGAGTGGTTGGACTGCGATCTGGTCGCCAGCTCCGGCGGCTACAGCCCGGTGGTCCACCTGGCGTCGCACTTGGGCGGCAAGCCGACCTGGCGCGAAGACATCCTCGGTTTTGTACCGGGTGAAGCACCGCAAAAGCGCGTGTGCGTCGGCGGTATCAACGGCGTCTACGGCCTTGGCGATTCCCTGGCGGATGGTTTTGAAGGCGGCGTGCGCGCCGCCAGCGAAGCCGGTTTCGCGCCGGTGCAAGGCACGCTGCCAAAAGCCTTGAACCGCCTGGAAGAACCGACCCTGGCGCTGTTCCAGGTGCCTCACGAAAAAGCCACCGCACGGGCGCCCAAGCAATTTGTCGACCTGCAGAACGACGTCACCGCCGCGGCCATCGAGCTCGCCACCCGCGAAGGTTTCGAGTCGGTGGAGCACGTCAAACGCTACACCGCGCTGGGCTTCGGCACCGACCAGGGCAAGCTGGGTAACGTCAACGGCCTAGCCATTGCCGCGCGCTCGCTGAACGTGACCATCCCGCAGATGGGCACCACCATGTTCCGCCCCAACTACACGCCGGTGACCTTCGGCGCGGTCGCGGGCCGGCACTGTGGGCATATCTTCGAGCCCGTTCGCTACACCGCGCTGCACGCCTGGCATGTGAAGAACGGCGCCGAGTTTGAAGACGTCGGTCAGTGGAAACGCCCGTGGTACTTCCCGCGCAATGGTGAAGACCTGCACGCGGCGGTCAAACGCGAATGCCTGGCGGTGCGCGACAGCGTCGGCCTGCTGGATGCGTCGACCCTCGGCAAGATCGACATTCAAGGCCCGGATGCCCGCGAGTTCCTCAACCGCATCTACAGCAACGCCTGGACCAAGCTCGACGTGGGCAAGGCGCGCTACGGCCTGATGTGCAAGGAAGACGGCATGGTCTTCGACGACGGCGTGACCGCGTGCCTGGCCGACAACCACTTCCTGATGACCACCACCACCGGCGGCGCCGCCCGTGTGCTGCAGTGGCTGGAAATCTACCAACAGACCGAATGGCCAGACCTCAAGGTCTACTTCACCTCGGTCACCGACCACTGGGCGACCATGACCCTGTCCGGCCCCAACAGCCGCAAGCTGCTGGCCGAAGTCACCGACATCGACCTGGACAAGGACGGCTTCCCGTTCATGACCTGGAAAGAAGGCCTGGTCGGCGGTGTGCCGGCGCGGGTGTTCCGCATCTCGTTTACCGGCGAGCTGTCGTATGAAGTCAACGTGCAGGCCGACTACGCCATGGGCGTGCTCGAACAAATCGTCGCGGCGGGCAAGCAGTACAACCTGACCCCGTATGGCACTGAAACCATGCACGTATTGCGGGCCGAGAAGGGCTTCATCATCGTCGGCCAGGATACCGATGGCTCGATGACCCCGGACGACTTGAACATGGGCTGGTGCGTCGGCCGCACCAAACCGTTCTCGTGGATCGGCTGGCGCGGCATGAACCGTGAAGACTGCGTGCGCGAAGAGCGTAAGCAACTGGTGGGCTTGAAGCCGATCGATCCGACGGTGTGGCTACCAGAAGGCGCGCAACTGGTGTTCGACGCCAAGCAGACGATCCCGATGAAGATGGTCGGCCACGTCACTTCCAGCTATGCGCATAACTCCCTGGGTTATTCGTTTGCGATGGCGGTGGTCAAGGGCGGCTTGAAGCGCATCGGCGAGCGGGTGTTTTCGCCCCAGGCCGATGGCAGCGTGATCGAGGCGGAGATTGTGTCTTCGGTGTTCTTCGATCCGAAAGGCGAGCGGCAGAACATCTGACGGACCGAGTCGCCTGCATCGGGGGCAAGCCCCTCCCACATTTTGAAATGCATTCCCCTGTGGGAGGGGGCTTGCCCCCGATGAGGCCAGAACAGTCACCACAGAATTCAAACAGGTGCTTTATGACAGCAGCCAACGTTTACCCACAACGCCCCACCACCGGCGCCAAGGCCGAGTCGTCGCTGCACCATGCCGACCTCGCCAGCCTGATCGGCAAGGGCCGCAAGAATGCCGGCGTGACCGTGCGTGAAAAGAAACTCCTCGGCCACCTGACTATCCGTGGCGACGGCCATGACGCCGCGTTTGCAGCAGGCGTCCACAAAGCCCTGGGCATCGAACTGCCCGGCGCCCTGAGCGTGATCGTCAAGGGCGACACCAGCCTGCAATGGCTCGGCCCGGATGAGTGGTTGCTGGTGGTGCCGAGCGGTGAAGAATTCGCCGCCGAACAAAACCTGCGCGCCGCCCTGGGCGATCTGCACATCCAGATCGTCAACGTCAGCGGCGGTCAGCAGATCCTCGAACTGCGCGGCCCGAACGTGCGCGACGTGCTGATGAAGTCCACCAGTTATGACGTACACCCCGACAACTTCCCGGTGGGCAAGGCGGTGGGCACGGTGTTCGCCAAGTCGCAATTGGTGATCCGCCATACCGCTGAAGACACCTGGGAGCTGGTGATTCGTCGCAGCTTCTCGGATTACTGGTGGTTGTGGTTGCAGGATGCCTCGGCCGAATTCGGCCTGAGCGTTCAAGCCTGAGGAGTGACCCATGAGCCGCGCACCCGATACATGGATTTTGACCGCCGACTGCCCCAGCGTGCTCGGCACGGTGGACGCGGTCACCCGCTACCTGTTCGAGCAGGGGTGCTACGTCACTGAGCACCACTCGTTCGATGACCGGTTGTCAGCGCGCTTTTTTATCCGCGTGGAGTTTCGCCAGCCGGACGGTTTCGATGAACAAGCGTTCCGCGACGGCCTGGCCGCGCGCGGGCAAGCGTTTGGGATGATCTTCGAGCTGACGGCGCCGAACTACCGGCCCAAAGTGGTGATCATGGTGTCGAAGGCTGATCACTGCCTGAACGACTTGCTGTATCGCCAGCGTATCGGCCAACTGTCGATGGACGTGGTCGCGGTGGTGTCCAACCACGCCGATCTGAAGCCGTTGGCCGACTGGCACCAGATTCCCTACCACCACTTCGCCCTAGACCCCCACGACAAACCGTCCCAGGAGCGTCAGGTGTGGCAAGTGATTGAACAGACCGGCGCCGAACTGGTGATTCTTGCGCGCTACATGCAAGTGCTGTCGCCGGAGCTGTGCCGCAAGCTCGATGGCAAGGCGATCAATATCCACCACTCATTGTTGCCGGGGTTCAAGGGCGCCAAGCCGTATCACCAGGCGTACAACAAGGGCGTGAAGCTGGTCGGCGCGACGGCGCATTACATCAACAACGACCTGGATGAAGGCCCGATCATCGCCCAGGGTGTGGAGGTGGTGGATCACAGTCACTATCCCGAGGACTTGATTGCCAAGGGGCGCGATATTGAAGGGCTGACCCTGGCCAGGGCGGTGGGGTATCACATTGAGCTGCGGGTGTTTTTGAATGCCAATCGAACGGTGGTGCTCTGACTGACGCCATCGGGAGCAAGCCCCCTCCCACATTTTGATTTGTGAACACATTCAACTGTGGGAGGGGGCTTGCTCCCGATAGGGCCATTACTAACAACGCAAAAACAGCATCTGTACCCGAGCACTCAACGCGCTGCCCACCCACGGGCAACGCGCTTCCATAAAAACAACAGCGAGGTGAAAGCATGTCTGGTAATCGTGGTGTCGTGTATCTCGGCAACGGCAAGGTCGAAGTACAGAAAATCGACTATCCCAAAATGCAGGACCCGCGTGGCAGGAAGATTGAACACGGCGTCATCCTGCGCGTGGTCTCCACCAACATCTGCGGCTCCGATCAACACATGGTGCGCGGCCGCACCACCGCCCAGACCGGCCTGGTGCTCGGTCACGAGATCACCGGTGAAGTGATCGAGAAGGGCAGCGACGTCGAGAACCTGAAAATCGGCGATCTGGTGTCCGTGCCCTTCAACGTCGCCTGCGGCCGCTGCCGCTCCTGCAAAGAGCAACACACCGGCGTGTGCCTCACCGTCAACCCGGCCCGTGCCGGTGGCGCTTACGGCTATGTCGACATGGGCGACTGGACCGGCGGCCAGGCCGAATACGTGCTGGTGCCTTACGCCGACTTCAACCTGTTGAAACTGCCGGACCGCGACAAGGCCATGGAGAAAATCCGCGACCTGACCTGCCTCTCCGACATCCTGCCCACCGGCTACCACGGCGCCGTCACTGCCGGCGTTGGCCCAGGCAGCACCGTGTACATCGCCGGTGCCGGCCCGGTCGGCCTGGCCGCTGCCGCCTCCGCGCGCCTGCTGGGCGCGGCGGTGGTGATCATCGGCGACGTCAATTCCATCCGCCTGGCCCACGCCAAGGCGCAAGGGTTTGAAGTGGTCGACCTGTCTACCGACACCCCGCTGCACGAACAAATCGCCGCCCTGCTCGGTGAGCCGGAAGTGGACTGCGCGGTCGACTGCGTGGGCTTCGAAGCACGCGGCCACGGGCATGACGGCGCCAAGGCGGAGGCCCCGGCCACCGTGCTCAACTCACTGATGGGCGTGGTGCGCGTGGCGGGCAAGATCGGCATCCCCGGGCTGTACGTCACCGAAGACCCAGGCGCCGTCGACGCCGCTGCGAAAATGGGCAGCCTGAGCATCCGCTTTGGTTTGGGCTGGGCCAAATCCCACAGCTTCCACACCGGGCAGACGCCGGTGATGAAGTACAACCGCCAACTGATGCAGGCGATCATGTGGGACCGTATTCACATTGCCGACATCGTGGGGGTTGAGGTGATCAGCCTGGATGACGCGCCGCGTGGGTATGGCGAGTTTGATGCGGGTGTGCCGAAGAAGTTTGTGATTGATCCGCATAAGTTGTTCAGCGCGGCGTAAATGCCAGAGCAAAAAATAAGGGCGCCCCGACGGGCGCCCTTATCAATTAGAGTGGGGTCGAGAGTCTAAGGTTAGCGGTCGATTTTATAGTTTCTGGCTCGCCCTTCTCATTTGTCCACGGTACTTCAATTGTTTTTCCGCCGTAGTTGCAGAATAGTTTTCCGTTAGCCTCCTGAGCAGTCTCTGCTTTTAGTTCGTACTTGTCTTCAAGGTAAGTGTCGTTGGAACCGTGTACTTCACCTGTCCATTGTTTTCCGCCAGAGGAGGCTTTGTATTTAAATGCATTGGCAAATTCTCCTCTTACGGCGTCTTTGACTTTCTCAGTCGCGACGACGGGGTCAGTGTCTTTGAAAGGAACTGCCGTTATGTCCTCGACTTTTGGGCAGATACTGATATCCGCAGCATAAGCGCTCCCAGTAAAAGCCATGATGGCCAACATTCCCAACGTAAGTTTAGAGTTCATCTCGATGTCCCGGATTGATTTGGGAACTCAATTCTAGATAGACGGGTTGGCTGTTGATACTGTGAGAGTTGACAGTTGGCTATGGCTTTTTTGCATGGGGGATATTTCTTTTTGTTTGGTTGTATCTGTTGTTGGCGTTTCAGGCATGGGCTAAATAACTCCAGGCGGACGCTGACAATACGTTAGTCATTTGAGCGTTGTGAGGCGCAGGTGGGGGTCGACCCCCTCGCCGTTTTTTATCAAGCGCTTTGCACCGTAATCACAATGAACCTTGTCGTCCCGTTCGTTGATGGCTTCTGCCTTTAGTGCATATTCTGAGTCCAGATAGTCATCGTTGGTCCCTGCCGTTTGCCCCGACCACGTTTTGCCATTGGCATTGGCGGTGTATTGATAGCCTTCGCCATACGGTGGGGGCAGGGCGGGGTCTGTGTAGGCTTTGGATTGGATGTTGCTGGGGGCGGGGCACTGGTCTATATCGGCGGGTGTGTGTTTTTGCTGTGCGCTGAAGAGGTCGAAGCCTGAGAAAAGGTTGGGTATCAATCCGATCATGATCGTTACAGCTCCTGTCTGGGTGAGCCTGTGAGAGGCTGTTTTGAATGAGCTGTCACGATGTTCAGGTTTCGTCGAGTTGCTTACCCTAGGCAGGAGAACGGGCGACAGGGCGTCGCCCCTTTTGCCTCTGGTGTTTAAGCCTGCAAGCGCCGGCTGATCACATCCAGCAAATCGCACCCATCGCGCAACGGAATGGCACAAAGCAGGGCGAAGTCCTGTAGGACGATCGTGTCGGTTTGCAGGCCTTCGCGAAACGCCAGGTTTTCCATGACTTGGGTCACTGCGCGGATGCGGTAGACGGCGGCGTCGTGGAGGACGTCGAGGGGGACTTGGGTGTCAATGAGCAGGGAAGGGGTGGTGCTGTCGTGGCCGGTGAGCGGCATGTATCGGTTCATGTTTTAACCTTCATTTCAGAGAATGGGGCTACCACTCACACGTCGCCAAACGAATGGGTGGCAGCTGTACGCAGGTTGGCGAACCGGTGAAATGAGGCAAAGCCGGCAGACCCGAGGGTCTCCCACGCACAGCCGCCATAAAGGACAGCATCGCGGGTGCAAAAAAACCTGCAAAGGAGCAGGTGCTTTTGCATGCCTTACTTCAATCGAGTCGCCAAACCCGTATCGCCATGTGGACGACCGCCGAACTATAAGCGCCATCCTTCGCCGGGAGCAAGTCGCCTGGGCGCCGAAGATCAAATGTGGGAGTGGGCTTGCCCGCGATAGCGGTGTGACAGTCCCTGCAACATTGACTGAAACTCCGCTATCGCGGGCAAGCCCACTCCCACAGGGTTTTGTGGTGCCTGTGGCTTAGCGAGTCGCCAGCGCGCCTTGATACACCGTCGGCCCGGTCGGTTGCTTGCTCACCGACCCACCCTTGGTTTCCGAACTCACCATCAAGTCCACCGGTTTGCTGATGGACTCCTGCTGGCGTGGGTTCAAGCCGATGATGCCTTTGCCATCTTCGGGCAACAGGCCGAGGGACACCGGTGCGCCGTCTTCGGGAATCGCCCACAGTTCCAGGCTTTGATCAGGAGCGGGCGCCGTCGAGGCGATCGGCTGCACTTCCAGGTAGTCCTTGTGGGCCATGATCTGCGCCGCCGGCTGCTGGGTGGTGGTCACCAGCGTGGCGGCGGATTTGATGGTGTCCTGGGTGTAGAGCGCGGCGCCGATGCCGGCAGCCACTACCGCGCAGGCGCCGATGAACAGGCGCGGGCGGCTCCAGAATGAAGGCTTGTGATCAATCACTTGGGGTTGGATCGCAGTCATAAGTCGCTTCCTGACAAATTATGTAGTCAGTTCATGGACCGGCGTATCACAGTTGGGTTCCTGAGCGGGTTTGGAACAAGTGACGCAAAGGCCAGTCAAACGCCTGCTTTTACCCCTACATCCTGAGGTTGTTTCGATGAAGATTTCACGCGGTTTCGCCCTTTTCTGCCTGATGACCCTGGCAGCCGGCCCGGTGTTCGCCGCCGGATTCAGCCTTGGCGACGCGGCCAATGCGATTTCCGGTATGCAAGGCGGTAACAACAAAGCCGCTGCCGCCGCGCCGTCGTCCGAGACGGCCGGTTTGCTGAGTGCCCTGACCTCACAATTGAATGTCACCCCCGAGCAAGCCGTCGGCGGCACCGGTGCCATGCTCGGCCTGGCCAAGAACCAACTGAGTGGCTCCGACTATTCGCAACTGGGCAAAAGCGTGCCGGGCCTCGATCAACTGTCGGGCAGCAATGCGTTGGGCAGCCTCGGCGCCTTGAGTGGGATGCTTGGCCAGAGCGGTGGCAGCAAGACCAGCGGCTTGGACGGCCTGCTGGGTAACGTGAAGAACACCAACGACCTGAACACCGCGTTCAGCGCGCTGGGCATGGACAGCGGCATGGTCGGCCAATTTGCCCCGGTGATCCTGCAATACCTGGGCGGCCAGGGTGCCAACAGTTCGCTGCTGGGCAAACTGGCCCAGGCTTGGGGCACCGGTAGCTAAGGGCGTTGCCCGCATTTGGTCAGCACCTTTTTGGCAATACGACGCAACATCTCTCGAGGAACCGTGTGGGACGTTTCGCCACCTACGCAGACCGCTCCAGGAAAATTAACCCTCTTGGAGTGGATTCTTCAATCCAGTTAGGTAGGAATCGTCCATGAACATCGTTAACACCTTCAGCACTCTCGCTAACGCTGCATATCTCCAAGCAACTACCCATAAGCCCGCTGCTGCAGAGCAAGAAAAAGCGCCTGTCCACGCGAGCCAGGAGCAGGCTGATGCGGTGAACAATCACGACACCATCGAAAGACAGCACCAATGGCGTACCGGCGATAATTCGGCCACGTGGCCTAAACGTTCGTAACGGTTACGTTGGCAATCAGGCTTCAGCAGTTGTGCTTCGCAGTTGCTGAATCCGCTGATCCTTCTCCCTCCAGAGCTGGTTGACCCAGTTCTGCACGGCCTGGCGAAACGCCGGGTCGTTTTCGTAGTCCCCCTGCCATAACGCCGGGTCCAGTTCACGGGTGCGGATGTCGATGATCACCTTCGGCACCGCGCCGCTGATCAAGTCCCAGAACCCCGGAATCTTCGCTTGCGGATAGACCACGGTGACGTCGAGCACCGCGTCCAGTTGTTCGCCCAGCGCCGCCAATACGAACGCCACGCCACCGGCCTTGGGCTTGAGCAGGCGGGTAAACGGTGAGTGTTGCTGGGCATGCTTGGTCGCGCTGAAGCGTGTGCCTTCCAGATAGTTGACCACCGTCACTGGCTGGCGCTTGAACAGCTCGCAGGCCTGCCGGGTGATCTTCAGGTCCTGGCCCGCCAGTTCCGGGTGCTTGGCCAGGAACGCCTTGCTGTAGCGCTTCATGAACGGATAATCCAGCGCCCACCAGGCCAGGCCCAGGAAGGGTACCCAGATCAGTTCTTTCTTCAGGAAAAACTTGAAGAACGGCGTGCGGCGGTTGAGGGCCTGGATCAGCGCGGGGATATCGACCCAGGATTGGTGATTGCTGATCACCAGATAGGAGGTGTCACGACGCAGGTCGTCTGCGCCGCGAATGTCCCATTGGGTCGGGATGCACAGCGCGAAGATCAGTTTGTCGATTTCGGCCCAGGTCTCGGCGATCCACATCACGGCCCATGACGCGTCATCGCGATAGCGCCCGGGGGCGACCAGTTTGAGCAGGGCCAACACCGTCAGCGGTCCGATCAGGACCAGGGTGTTGAGCAGGAGCAGCAGTGAGACGAAACAGCCGGTGAGCAGGCGGCGCATAAGTAACTCTTGGAATCCTGTGGGCAGGCCATGATAAGAGAGCGGCGTCTAGAGGCCAAATCGCAAATCGCCCCACGAATGTTTCACAATGTGCCGGGTATGGTTGCAGAACTAACTAAGTGCTGCCTTTGCGGTCTAGAATTCGCCCACTTCTTTCCGAGGAAATCACTTCGTGAAACTGCTCCTTGCCTCGCTCGCCCTGGCGGCCTTGCCGGTCATGGCCGCCGAACCGACCCTTTACGGTCGCTACGAATACATCCAGTTGCCGGAGATCGGCGAAACCTTCAAGGCCAAGATGGACACCGGCGCGCTGACCGCCTCGCTGTCGGCCCGTGACATCGAGACCTTCACCCGTGACGGCGACGACTGGGTGCGCTTTCGCGTTGGCGGCAAGGACGCTGGCAACAAAGTCTACGAACACAAGGTGGCGCGTATCAGCAAAATCAAGAGCCGCGCCGACGAAGACGAGGACAAGGAAGAAGCCACCGTGGTCAAGCGCCCGGTGATCGACCTGGAAATGTGCCTGGGCAACGTCAAGCGCACCGTCGAGGTCAACCTCACCGACCGCAGCAGCTTCAACTACCCGCTGCTGATCGGCGCCAAGGCCCTGCGTGAGTTCGGCGCAGCGGTGAACCCGGCGCGTCGCTACACCGCTGACAAACCGGACTGCTGACGGACCGCCATGCCGCACATCCTGATTGTCGAAGACGAAGCGGCGATAGCCGACACGCTGGTCTTCGCCCTGCAAGGCGAAGGCTTCACCACCACTTGGCTGAGCCTTGGCCAGGAGGCGCTGGCCCACCAGCGCCAGACGCCGGCCGACCTGATCATCCTCGACATCGGCCTGCCCGACATCAGCGGCTTTGAAACCTGCAAGCAACTGCGGCGTTTCAGTGAAGTGCCGGTGATGTTTCTCAGTGCCCGCGATAGCGAGATCGACCGCGTGGTCGGGCTGGAAATCGGTGCCGACGATTATGTGGTCAAGCCGTTCAGCCCGCGCGAAGTGGCGGCGCGGGTCAGGGCGATCCTCAAGCGTGTCGGCCAAGGCGTCGCACCGGCGGTGTTCCAGGTCGACCTGGAGCGCATGCAGATCAGCTACCGGGGCCTGGCACTGAGCCTGACCCGCCATGAGTTCCGCCTGCTGCAAAGCCTGCTGGAGCAGCCCGAGCGTGTGTTCAGCCGCGAACAACTGCTGGACGCGGTCGGCGTGCCGGCCGATGCAGGTTACGAGCGCAATATCGACAGCCATATCAAAAGCCTGCGCAGCAAACTACGCAGCGTGGCGGCGCAGGCCGAACCGATCCAGACCCATCGCGGCCTGGGCTACAGCTACAGCCCGAGCCACAGCTGATGCGCCTGGGGCTGCGGATTTTCCTGGTCTACGCGCTGTTTATCGGCCTCACCGGTTACTTCGTGCTGAGCACCGTGATGAAGGAAATCCGCCCCGGCGTGCGCCAGTCCACCGAGGAAACCCTGGTGGACACCGCCAACCTGCTGGCGGAAATCCTGCGCAATGACGTCAAGCACGGCACCCTCGGCCAAAGCCACTGGCCGGAGCTGCTCAAGGCCTACGGCACCCGCCAGCCGGGCGCGACCATCTGGGGCCTGCCGAAAAACCAGGTCAACCACCGCATCTACGTGACCGACGCCAACGGCACGGTGTTGCTCGACTCCAGCGGCGAAGCCGTGGGCCAGGACTATTCCAAATGGAACGACGTGTACCTGACCCTGCGCGGCGAATACGGCGCACGTTCCACCCGCAGCGCACCGGATGACCCAGCCTCGTCGGTGATGCACGTGGGCGCGCCGATTCGCGACAACGGCCAGATCATCGGCGTGGTCACGGTGGCCAAGCCGAATAGCTCGTTGCAGCCCTATGTCGACCGCACTGAGCGGCGTTTGCTGTGGTACGGCACCGGGCTGGTGATCCTCGGCCTGCTGCTCGGCGCGCTGTTGTCATGGTGGTTGAGCGTGGCACTGCGTCGGCTCACCGCGTATGCCGAGGCGGTCAGCGAGGGTCGACGCGCCGAATTGCCCCATTACCGTGGCGGCGAGCTGAAGCAGTTGTCCACCGCCGTGGAGCACATGCGCACGCAACTGGAGGGCAAGGCCTACGTCGAGCATTACGTACACACCCTGACCCACGAATTGAAGAGCCCGCTGGCGGCGATTCGCGGCGCGGCGGAGCTGTTGCAGGGCGACATGAGCCGTGAGCAGCAACAGCGCTTTGTCGCCAATATCGACACTGAAAGTAAGCGCCTGCAGCAGTTGATCGAGCGCTTGCTGAACCTGGCGCAAGTCGAGCAACGTCAGGGCTTGGAGGCGCAGGCGAGTCTGTCGCTGGCCGCGTTGGTCGACGATGTGCTCAAGGCCCAATGCGCGCGCATCGAAGGCGCCGGCTTACACGTCGAACACATGATCGGCGCTGAGGTGGCGGTCTTCGGCGAACCCTTCCTGCTGCGCCAGGCCCTGGGCAACCTGCTCGACAACGCCCTGGACTTCACACCGGCGGGCGGGGTGTTGCGGTTCAGCGCACAGACCCTCCATAACGCTGTGCAGTTCACGCTGTTCAACCAGGCCGCGCCGATCCCCGACTACGCCTTGCCGCGCCTGAGCGAGCGCTTTTACTCGCTGCCCCGCCCGGCCAGCGGGCGCAAGAGCACCGGGCTGGGCCTCAACTTTGTCGAGGAAGTGATGAAGCTGCACGGCGGCACCTTGCAGATCGGCAATGTGCAAGGTGGCGTGCAAGTGGTGCTGCATCTCCATACAGTCTCCACAGTGCCCACATAAATCCCCCACACGCGCGGCTCACGCTCTGCCCATCCAAACAGGGAGAGTCCCATGAACCGCAGCCTGCTTTTCAAACTGGGCGCGATTGCGCTATTGATCCTGCTATTGCTGATTCCATTGCTGATGATCAACGGCATCATCGCCGACCGCCAATACACTCGCGACAGTGTCCTGATGGACATCGCCCGCAGCTCCAGCTACAGCCAGCGCCTCACCGGCCCGGTGATGGTGGTGCCGTACCGCAAGACCGTCCGTGAGTGGAAGCTCAATGAAAAACTCAACAAGCGCTACGAGGAAACGCGTGAAGTGCGCGGTCGTCTGTATTTCCTGCCGGAGCATTTTGAACTCGACGGCCGGGTGCAAACCGAACTGCGCGCGCGTGGCATCTACCAGGCACGGCTGTTCCACGCCGACAACCGCATCAGCGGACGCTTTGCGTTGCCCGAGCAATGGGGGATCAAGGAGGATTTCGCCGATTATCGCTTTGAGCCGGCGTTTCTGGCGGTGGGTATCAGCGATATTCGCGGCATCGAAAACGCGCTGACACTGGAGCTGGGCAGCCAGCGTCTAGAGTTCTCGCCAGGCACCCAGGTGGAGTGGCTGGGCGAGGGCGTGCATGTGGCGCTCCCCGAGCAGGACAGCAAAAAACCGGCCGCGCTGGACTTCGCCTTCGACCTGCGCCTGCAAGGCACCGAGCAACTGCAAGTGGTGCCGGTGGGCAAGACCAGCCAGGTTGCACTCGCCTCCAATTGGCCGCACCCGAGCTTTATCGGCAACTTCCTGCCGGTGCAGCGGGAAGTCACCGACAAGGGCTTCAGTGCCAACTGGCAGACCTCATTTTTCTCCACCAACCTCGAAGAGGCCCTACGCAGTTGCCTGACCGAGCGAGGCTGTGACGACTTCAACAACCGCAGCTTCGGGGTGAACTTCATCGACCCGGTGGACCAGTACCTCAAGAGCGACCGCGCGATCAAATACGCGCTGCTGTTCATCGCCCTGACCTTTGCCGGTTTCTTCCTGTTCGAAGTGCTCAAGGGCTTGGCGGTGCATCCGATCCAGTACGCCCTGGTGGGGGTTGCCCTGGCGTTTTTCTACCTGCTGTTGTTGTCGTTGTCCGAGCACCTGGGCTTTGCCTTGGCGTACCTGATCTCCGCCAGTGCCTGTGTGTTGTTGATTGGTTTCTACGTGTGCCATGTGCTGCGCAGCGTCGTCCATGGCCTGGGGTTCTCGGCAGGGTTGGCGGCGTTGTATGGCTTGTTGTACGGGCTGTTGAGTGCCGAGGACTACGCGCTGCTGATGGGCTCGCTGCTGCTGTTCGGCCTGCTGGGCACGGTGATGGTGCTGACACGCAAACTGGATTGGTACGGCGTGGGCAAGCGCAAGGCGGTCGAGCCGTTGGCATTTGATCTGGAGGCGGTGCAATGATCGGGTTGCGTGAGGATCAGCGGGCGCGAGCAGAACTGGTCGTGCGGATTAACCAGTTGTTTTGTGTGGCGAGGGCGCTTGCTCCCGTTGGACTGCAGGGGCGCTTCGCGCCCAAGCGGGAGCAAGCGCCCTCGCCACACTAGACTCGCGCAATCACACGGGTGGCTGTGTCTCAAGCATCGAAGGCCGCTGGCTGACTTCGGCGTACCAGGCGGCAAGCCGGGGGTTGGCGTCGCGCCATTGCAGGTCCGGGTGACGGAAGTCCAGGTAACCCAAGGCGCAGGCCACGCTGATCGCGGCGATATCGAAGTGGCTGGCCAGTTCGGCAATCGCATCCGCTTCCAGCTCCGCCAGGCTACGGCGGATCTTGTTGCGCTGTTCGTCGAGCCACGGGGCCCAGTGTTTTTCCGGCGGGCGCAGGGCGCTCTCGTAACGCACCAGCACGGCGGCATCCATGATGCCGTCGGCCATCGAGGCCAGGGTCAGGCGGCGCCAGCGGGCCGAGCCGTCACGGGGGATCAGCGGGTTGCCGACGTGCTGGTGGTCGAGGTAATCGAGGATCACCCGGCTGTCGTGCAGCACCGTGCCATCGGGCAGGCGCAGGGCCGGGATCTTGCCCACCGGGTTTTCGTTGACCAGTTGTACGTCCGGGTTGACGGGTGTCGGCATGCAGAGCTGCAGGGCCACACGGTCCTGCTGGCCGGTTTCAGCCAGCAACACGCGGACTTTGCGCACGAACGGCGAAGCGGGGTTGTGGAACAGGGTCATGCTGGGAGCGGACATGGGCATTCCTCTGGATGGGCAGGCGCTAGCCTAGAGGGTTGCGCCGTGGCTGGCGAGGGGGATTTTTGGGGTTCTTGAGGGCCTCATCGGGGGCAAGCCCCCTCCCACAGTTGACCGAGTTCTGCCTTTGAAATGCGGTCGAATGTGGGAGGGGGCTTGCCCCCGATGGCGTCCTCAACCGCGCCGCCTGAACAACCCCCAAGCCCCAATGACCGCAGGAACACCCAACCCGACCCAGCTCAGCGCATCCCACCACCCATCCCCCAGCAGCGCGGCAAACAAACCGGCCGCGCTGAGCAGGCCGATCCCCAGGGGAATGCCAAACACCTTCCAGAAACTCGACTGACGCGGCTTCATGCCTTGCCTGCCTTGCGTCTGACGACCCACAGGTAAACACCGCTGCCGAGCACGCTAGCCCAGAGGGTTGCGCAGTGGCTGGCGAGGGGGATTTTTGGGGTTCTTGAGGGCCTCATCGGGGGCAAGCCCCCTCCCACAGTTGACCGAGTTCTGCCTTTGAAATGCGGTCGAATGTGGGAGGGGGCTTGCCCCCGATGGCGTCCTCAACCGCGCCGCCTGAACAACCCCCAAGCCCCAATGACCGCAGGAACACCCAACCCGACCCAGCTCAGCGCATCCCACCACCCATCCCCCAGCAGCGCGGCAAACAAACCGGCCGCGCTGAGCAGGCCGATCCCCAGGGGAATGCCAAACACCTTCCAGAAACTCGACTGACGCGGCTTCATGCCTTGCCTGCCTTGCGTCTGACGACCCACAGGTAAACACCGCTGCCGAGCACGCTAGCCCAGAGGGTTGCGCAGTGGCTGGCGAGGGGGATTTTTGGGGTTCTTGAGGGCCTCATCGGGGGCAAGCCCCCTCCCACAGTTGACCGAGTTCTGCCTTTGAAATGCGGTCGAATGTGGGAGGGGGCTTGCCCCCGATGGCGTCCTCAACCGCGCCGCCTGAACAACCCCCAAGCCCCAATGACCGCAGGAACACCCAACCCGACCCAGCTCAGCGCATCCCACCACCCATCCCCCAGCAGCGCGGCAAACAAACCGGCCGCGCTGAGCAGGCCGATCCCCAGGGGAATGCCAAACACCTTCCAGAAACTCGACTGACGCGGCTTCATGCCTTGCCTGCCTTGCGTCTGACGACCCACAGGTAAACACCGCTGCCGAGCACGATGAGGGTCAGCCCATCCAGCACCGCCCAGAGGATTTTCATCGGCATGCCGCCGTAGTCGCCGAAATGCAGCGGCTGAGACATGCCCATGGCGTCCATGTACCACGGCCGTTTGGCGATGGCGGTGACGGCGAGCGTGCTGGCGTCGATCAGCACGGGGGTGAGCAGGTGCGCGGTCAGGTGCGTGCTGCCCTTCATGAACACGGCGTAATGGTATTCGCTGGAAAAGCGTGTGCCGGGAAAGGCGATGAAGTCCGGCTGCATGCCGGGCGCGGCCTCAGCGGCGATCTTGAGCAGATCGCTGGCCGGTGCGCGCTGGGTCAGCGGCGGGGCGTGCTTGTACGGTTCGACCATCGCGCTGAGGCTGTCGGTGCGCCAGGCGGCGATGATCAGGTCGGCACAGGCGCTGATCACGCCGGTCACGCCGACCACCAGCGCCCAGGTCAGGGTGACCACGCCGATGAGGTTATGCAGGTCGAGCCAGCGCAGGCGGGTGGACTTGTCCTGGCGCACGGTGGCGAATTTCAAGCGGCGCATGAACGGCAGGTACAGCACCGTGCCCGAGACAATCGCGAGCACAAACAGAAGGCCCATGAACGCCAGCAGCCACTTGCCCGGCAGGCCGGCGAACATATCCACATGCAGGCGCAGCAGGAACAGCGTAAAGCCGCCGTTGGCCGACGGCATCGCGACCGCTTCACCGGTGCGTGCATCGAGCATGAAGGTGTGGGAGGCGTTGGGTTCGGTGCCGGCGGTGGCGGCCATGATTGCGATCACGCCGTTTTTGTCGTCGTCGTCCCAGGCCAGGTACTGCATGGCTTCGCCGGGGCGATGGGCCTGGGCCTTGGCCACCAGTTGTTCAAGGTTCAGCAGTGGCGTATCGGCGGGCAGCTGCGCCAGTTGTGGCTCGTTGCCCAGCAGGTGATCGATCTCGTGGTGGAAAATCAACGGCAGGCCAGTGAGGGCGAGCAGCAGCAGGAACACCGTGCAGATCAGGCTGGCCCAGGTGTGGATAAAGGACCAGCGGCGGATGGTGGTGCTTTTCATGTTCTAGCCTTCGGACACGCCAAGGCCGCCCCTTGGGGCGGCCGGGTGGTTAACCCAGTCGGTTACCACTGGTAGGTGGCACTGGCGACGACGCTGCGTTGGTCGCCGAAGTAGCAGTAGCTGCCATCGCAGGTCGACAGGTAGTCCTTGTTGAACAGGTTGGTGGCGTTCAACTTCACCGAGGCACCTTTCAGGCTGTTGTCCAGGCGGCCCAGGTCGTAATGCACCGCGCCGTCGAACACCGTGTAGGCATTGGCCTTGCCCAGCCAGGTGTTGGCCTGGTCGCCATAGGTATTGCCGGTGTAACGGGCACCGAAGCCGATGCCGAAACCGTCGAGCACACCGGTGTGCCAGGTGTAATCGGTCCACAGCGAGGCTTGCTGATTGGGCATCAGTTGCAGGCGGTTGCCTTTGTAGATGCCTGTTTGCACCTCGGATTTGGCCAGGGTATAGGCGGCGATGACCTTGAGGTTCTCGGTCACGTCAGACACCGCTTCCAGCTCCAAGCCCTTGACCTTCACTTCGCCGGCCTGGTCGGTGATCGACTGGTTGCCCGAGCCGATTCGGGTCACCAGCACGTTTTTCTGGGTCAGGTCATAGACCGCCGCACTCAGCAGCGTCGTGGAGCCGGGCGGCTGGTACTTGATCCCCAGTTCCCATTGCTGGCCTTCGGTGGGCTTGTACGACTTGACCGGGTCGACGCTGGCGTTGCTCGCCGGCTGGAAGGATTCGGCGTAGGACAGGTACGGCACAAAGCCGGAATCGAACACATAGCTCAGCGCCGCGTTGCCGCTGAAATTCTTGCTGCGATCCGTGTTGGTCGCATCCAGTTTGTTGAAGTAGGTGGTGCCCTGGTGCACCCAGTCTTCGCGTCCGCCGAGGGTCAGGCGCCAGTTGTCCAGGGCCATCTGGTCTTGCGCGTAGAGGCCGGTCTGTACGGTTTTCTGGTTGTAGTCGTAATACGCATCGCCGGTCGGGCGGACCGTGGGCACGGTGTTGACCGGGTTGAAAATGTTGATGCTCGACGCCGTACCGTAGATCGTCCGGAAGGAGGTATCGGTGCGCTGGTGATCCAGGCCGAGCAACACGGTGTGGGTCACGTCGCCGGTGGCGAAGTCAGCCTGGAAGTGGTTGTCCAGCGCAAGCTGACCGATGTTCTCGTCAACGTTGGTGGTCGAGCGCGTGATGGTGCCTGTCGCGTCAGCCGGGGAGTAGGCATAGGAACCCACGGTCAGTTGCTGGAACGACAACTGCGACTTGGTGTAGCGCAGGTTCTGCTTGAACTGCCAGGTGTCGTTGAAGCGATGCTCGAAGGCATAGCCCAGTGCGTAGTAGGTGCGGTCGTAGAACTCGTAGTCCGGATCGCCGAGGTTCTTGTGGTGGGAGATTTCGCCCAGCGGCGATTTGATCTTGGTGCCCTGGATCGGCAGGAACTGGCTGGTGGTGCCGGTATCGTCGCGGGTGAACTGCGAGAGCAGGGTCAGCTGGGTGTCGGTGTCGATGTTCCAGGTCAGGCTGGGAGCGATGTTGTAGCGCTTGTTGTCGATATGGTCGACCTGGGTGCCGGCATCCCGTACCACGCCGCTGACGCCGTAAAGGAACTGGCCTTCATCATCGACCTTGCCGGTGCTGGCGAAATTGATCTGGCGATAGTTGTCACTGCCGTATTGCACTTGAATGGCATGGCTCGATTCCGCGCTGGGACGCCGGCTGACCATGTCCAGCAGGCCGCCCGGCGGTGTCTGGCCATACACCGACGACGCCGGGCCGCGCAGCAGGGCGATGCGGTCGAGGTTCCAGGTTTCGGCTTTCGGGTTGGCGTACACGCCGCGTGGCAACGGCAGACCGTCGAGGAATTGGGTGGGCTCGAAGCCACGCACGCGCATCCAGTCGTAGCGGGTGTCGCTGCCGTAGCTGGCGGACACGATGCCGGGCATGTATTTGACCGCGTCATCCAGGTTCTGCACGTTGCGGTCCTGCATCTGCTCGCGGGTGGCGACGGAGATCGAGCGCGGCGCTTCGACCAGCGCGGTGTCGGTCTTGGTGCCGGCGGCGGTACGCGTCGCCAGGTAGCCTTGCACCGGGCCCCAGGCACTTTCAGCGTTGCCTTGGGCAACGATGGTGGTCTGCGGCAACGCCACGACCCCTTCCGCAATCGCTACCAGCGTGTAAGTCCCCGCGCTGCTCTGCTCCACTTGCAACCCGGTGCCGCGCAGTGCCTCGCTCAGTGCGCCTTGCGCGTCGAACTGGCCCTGCACCGGCGCGGAGGTTTTGCCTGCAGCCAGTGCCGGGCTGAGGGTCAGCGCGAGGCCGGCCTGGCTGGCGATCTGGTTCAGGGTGGTGGCCAATGGCGCGGCGGGCAGGTTGTAGGCGCGCACGTTGGACGCTTGCTCGGCGGCGATCAGCACGGTGCTGGCCAGCGGGGTGCTGAGGGCAATAGCCACGGCTAACAGGCTGGGGCGCAACAAGGTGTCTAGCGTGCGGGACATGGGGCGGCTCCTGAATGGAAGTAATTCGCAATTACCCCTGTGCCGAGCGAGATTCGAAAAGTGATAGGGCCAGATGAAAATAATGTTTGCCTGGGGCTATTCGGTGTTCTTGAGGGCCTCATCGCGAGCAAGCCCGCTCCGACCTTTGATCGCGTTATGTCTGGCTGAACGCGGTCGAAGGTGGGAGCGGGCTTGCTCGCGATAGCAATCGCTCAGACACCGCTGGACCTAGGGCTTGCCCTTCACCGTCACCCACCACGGCGTGCGCTGCTCGATCTGCACCGGCAGGGTCGGCAGCAGGGCATTCAGCGCCAGAGTGGTGTCGTGCAGCGGGAAGCTGCCAGTGATGCGCAGGTCGGCCACCCGGTTATCCACACCCAGGTGGCCACGGCGATAACGGCTCAGTTCCTCGACCACATCGCCCAGGCGGGCGTTGTCCACCACCAGCATGCCGCGGGTCCAGGCGTCGGTGGCGGGGGTGACGGCCAGCAGCGGGCCGAGGCTGTCGCTGCGCATCAGCACTTGCTGGCCGGCCTTGAAGACCTGCGCCTGATGCAACGCCTCGGGTTGGGCGGCCACCGCCGATTGCAGCACGCTCAGGCGCGTGGCGTCGTCCTCGCGCTTGACGATAAACCGCGTGCCCAGCGCGCGCAGGCTGCCGTCGCGGGTTTGCACATAGAACGGGCGCGCATCGTTGTGGCCGGTTTCGACGAGGATTTCGCCTTCCTGCAACACGATCAGCCGGCGCGTTTCATCGAAACGCACATCGATGGCGCTGTGGGTGTTGAGGTTGATCTGCGTGCCGTCCGCCAGTGTCAGCGTGCGTTGCTCGCCGGTGGCGGTGCGTTGATCGGCCAGCCAATAGTCGAGCGGCCCATAACGTTCAGCGGCAAACAAGGCCAGGCCGCACACCAGCGCGATACTCGCCAGGCCGCTGCCGAGTTTGCGCACACGCTGGCGAATGCCCTCGCGTGACTGCAACAACGCCGCGCGCGCTGGGCCCGAGGCCACGCTGAAACGCTGGTCGAGCAGGCCCAGTTGGTGCCAGGCGCGGGCATGTTCGGCATCGCTGGCCAGCCACTTGGCGAATCCTTCCTGTTCCACGGCGCTGCCGTCGCCTGAGTCGAGGGACAGTTGCCAGGCAATCGCCGCATCCAGCACCCGGGCCGCCACCGGTTTGCAATTGACCGCGCTCATAACGGCTCGCCATACAGCGCGATGTAGCACTGGCGGATGCCCTGGGCCAGGTACTGGCGCACGCGCGGCACCGACACGCCGAGGCGCCGGGCGATGTCGGCGTGGCCCAGGCCGTCGATACGGTTGTAGAGGAACGCGGCGCGGGCCTTGCTCGACAGTGTGCCGAGCAGGCGGTCGATGGCCTTGAGGTCTTCGAGGATCAGTTGCTGGTCTTCTGGCGACGGGTGTTCGCTTTCCGGGATCAGCATCAATTCGCTGAGGTAGGCCTGTTCCAGGGCGGCGCGGCGGAAGTAGTCGAACAACAAGCCCTTGGCGATCGCCACCAGAAAGGCGCGCGGCTCGCGGGGTTCGCGCAACCCGTCGCGGCCGAGCAGGCGCATGAAGGTGTCCTGGCTCAGGTCTTCGGCGCGGCTCGGGCAGGCCACGTTGCGTCGCAGCCACGCCAGCAGCCAGCCGCGATGGTCGCGATACAACGCGCCAACAAGCTCACTGTGGGGGGGCTGGACCGACGACAAGGCATCACCGAATAAACAAGTTTAAAATAACGAGAATTATTCGCGATTGTGTCAGAGGCGTGGAGCCGGCGCAATTGGCGTCTGTCGGGAGATGCTATTAAAACGAGGGCGCTTGTTTACGCCGTTTCCATTGGCTCAAACGTGCTTGCAGGGCGCGTGGCGTGTCGATGTGCTGCTGGCGCGCGCGGCTGAGCAGGATGAGCATCAGTTCCGCCGTGGCCAGGGCGTCGGCGCTGGCGTGGTGGCGTTCGCCCACCTGCAGGTGGAAGTAGTTGATCCAGTCATCCAACCCGGCTTCGCGGATCGGCGCCTCGGGGCACAGCAGCGGGGCGATGTCGGCCACGTCGAGGAACGAATGGGCCAGGCGATAACCCAGGCTGTCCTTGAGCGCCCGGCCCAGCATGTGTTGATCGAACGGCGCATGGAAGGCCAGCAAGGGGCTGTCGCCGACGAAGTCCATGAAATCCAGCAGCGCGTCCACTGGGTCACTGCCGGCGGCGATTGCACTGGGGCCGAGGCCGTGGATCAGCACGGCGGGGTTCAGTTTTGTTTCGGCGCGTTGCAGCGTGCGCTCGAACATTTGCGAAAAGTCCACCGCGCCGTCCTCGATCACCACGGCACCGATGGATAACACTTGGTCGCGGTTCAGGTTCAGGCCGCTGGTTTCCAGGTCCAGCACCACCCAGCGCTGGCTGCGCAAGGCAACGTCGCCCAGCGCGATAGGCAGGGGCAATTGCTCCAGGCGCTGGCGTTGCGTTGCGTCGAGATGGGGTTTGGCCGTGCGCAACCAACCAAACAGGCTCACAACTGATACCGCACGGTCAGGCTGCTTTGCAGGCGCTGGGCCTGGCGCAGGGATTCACGCAGGATGCGCCGGTCCAGGTGGTTGAGGCTCTCGGGGTCGACGCGGTTGGAATACGGCAGGTTTTCCCGGGTTTGCAACTGGTGCTGTTGCATGCGGGTTTGCTGGATAAAGTGATACGCCTCTTCATAAGCGGCGCCATCCAGCGGCTCGATCACCTCCTTGACCACCAACTGGCGCAAGCGCTCCAGGGTGTTGATGGCGTGGACGTCGTTGGCCAGGGCCAGCAGGCGCGCGCCGTCGACAAAGGGCGTCAGGCCTTGCACCTTGAGGTCGAGGGTGGCTTTTTCGCTGCCTTTGCGCGTCAGCACGAACTCGCGGAAGCGTCCCACCGGCGGGCGTTGGCGCAAGGCGTTCTCCGCCAGCATGCGCTGGAACAGGCGGTTATCCGCGACCTGATCGAGAATGCCCTGGCGCAGTTGTTCACAACCCTGCTCATCGCCCCACACTACCCGCAGGTCGAAATAGATGGTCGACGCCAGCAGGTTGTCCGGCGTCGCTTCGCGTATAAACGCCGCAAACCGTCGCGCCCATTCGGCCCGCGACAGGCACAGCTCGGGGTTGCCGGCCATGATGTTGCCTTTGCACAGGGTGAAGCCGCACTGTGCCAGGCTCTGGTTGATCTGCTGCGCGAGGGGCAGCAGGCGCGCGCGAATCTCAGCCGCTTCGGCGGCGTCCTTGGCGTCGAACAGGATGCCGTTGTCCTGGTCGGTGTAGAGCGTCTGCTCGCGGCGGCCTTCGCTGCCGAAACACAGCCAGGTGAACGGCACGCCGGGGTCGCCTTTGTCGGCGAGGGTCAACTCGATGACCCGGCACACGGTGTGATCGTTGAGCAGCGTAATAATGTGGGTGATCTGGGTCGACGACGCGCCATGGGCGAGCATGCGCTCCACCAACTGGCCGATCTCGCCGCGTATCGCCACCAGGTTTTCCACCTTGGGCGCATTGCGGATGGTGCGGGCCAGGTGGACCAAGTCCACACGCTGCAGGGAAAACAGGTCGCGCTCGGACACCACGCCGCACAGGCGATGGTCTTTGACCAGGCACACGTGGGCGATATGCCGCTCGGTCATGGCGATGGCAGCATCGAAGGCGCTGTGGTCCGGCGTGAGGAAGAACGGCGCAGGGGTCATGTGCGCGTCGATCGCGAGGGTGAAATCGCTGGTGCCGTCGGCCACCACTTGGCGCAGATCGCGCAGGGTGAAAATCCCCAGGGGCGCCTTGTGCTCATCCACGATCACAATGCTGCCGACCTGTTGCTCGTGCATCAGCGTCACCGCTTCGCGCAGCGGCGTATCCGGGCCGCACATCACCGGGTGGCGCATGGCCAACTCGCCCAGGCGGGTATTCAAGGAGTATTGGGTGCCGAGGGTTTCCACGGCCTTTTGCTGCACTTGCTGGTTGATCTGATCGAGCAGGCTGCTGACGCCGCGCAAAGCGAAATCGCGGAACTCGCTGGACAGCGCGAACAGCTTGATAAACGCCGGCTTGTTCAGTTGCAGGCAGAAGGTGTCTTCGGCGGCCTTGTGCTCGGTGCGCGTCGCGCGTTCGCCCAGCAGTGCCGCGAGGGGGAAGCACTCGCCGGTGGCAATCTCAAAGGTGGTTTCGGCCGAATCCGGCCGCTCGCCGACAACCCGCCCCTGCTTGACGATATAGAAGTGCTCCACCGGCCCATCCGACGGCTTGAGGATGCTGTCGCCGGGGCCGTAAAAGCGCAATTGGCACTGCTCTACCAGGAACGCGAGGTGCGCGTTTTCCATTTGGTTGAACGGTGGGAAGCGTTGCAGGAACTGCAAGGTGCCGTGGATGTTCTGCAACACCGCAGTTTTCCCCGCCTGGTCGAATGCATCAGCTTTACTCATAACTAGGACCGCGATGTTTTTGTCGTTATCGTTCTGCATGGTCGACTCCTGCACGGCGGGTGCCCATTGGACGTAAGTCTAGGTCGATGAAAACGGCGCATAACTAGGGAAAAACCTTACATGACTATCGTCCAAACCCCGTAGAACGCCCACTAGGCAAACTTTCCGACGAAGTGCACATTGTTCGGCCTTCCGCAGATGTCTGACGAGTGTGCAGGGAGATTGATGAGAGCTAGCTGAGAACCGTATGTCCGACCACGATATTTTGAGTGATGCCGAGCGCGAGGCGCTGAGCGCCGTGATGCTGGAGCCTGATTTACCGCCACAACGCGTGTTGATTGTCGACGACGACAAGGACGCGCGCGAACTGCTGGCGGAGATCCTGGGCCTGGACGGTATTCGCTGCATGACCGCTGAGAGTGGTGAAACGGCGTGGAAACTGCTGGAGTCGAGCAGTTCCATTGGCTTGCTGATCACCGACCTGCGCATGGCGCCGAGCAATGGCCTCCAGTTGATTCGCCAGGTGCGCAGTTCTACCCGAGCGGCGTTGCCGATCATCATCATGTCCGGGGACGCCGAAGCGCCAGATGTGATCGATGCGATGCATTTGAGCGTGGTGGACTTTTTGCTCAAACCGATTGATAGCGTGAAGTTGGCGAAGTTGGTGAAGCGGGAGTTGGGGATGGCTTCCTGATTTTTGCGGTGTATGTAAAGGCCTCATCGGGGGCAAGCCCCCTCCCACAGTTAGCTGCATTCCTACAGGATGTACGCGGTCAACTGTGGGAGGGGGCTTGCCCCCGATAGCGCCATTGCGGTCACCACAAGCCTCAAAGAAAAAGCCCTGATCGCAAGATCAGGGCTTTTTCATTTACAGGCCGTTTTTAGCCTTGAACTCCCGACGCCTGCGGTGCAACACCGGCTCGGTATAACCATTGGGTTGCTGGGTCCCTTCAATCACCAACTCCACCGCCGCCTGGAACGCGATGTTGCTGTCGAAATCCGGTGCCAGCGGACGGTACAGCGCATCCCCGGCATTCTGACGGTCCACCACCGGCGCCATGCGCTTGAGGCTTTCCATCACCTGGTCCTGAGTGACAACGCCGTGGCGCAGCCAGTTGGCGATGTGCTGGCTGGAGATGCGCAGTGTGGCGCGGTCTTCCATCAGGCCGATGTCGTTGATGTCCGGCACTTTCGAGCAGCCGACGCCCTGGTCGATCCAGCGCACCACATAGCCGAGGATGCCCTGGGCGTTGTTGTCCAGCTCGTTGCGGATTTCTTCGTCCGACCAGTTGGGGTTGCTGGCCAATGGGATGGTCAGGATATCGTCCAGCGACGCACGCTCGCGCTTGGCCAGTTCGGCCTGGCGCGCGAACACGTCGACCTTGTGGTAGTGCAACGCGTGCAGCGCCGCCGCTGTCGGCGATGGCACCCAGGCGGTGTTGGCGCCGGCCAGTGGGTGGGCGATTTTCTGTTCGAGCATCGCCGCCATCAGGTCAGGCATGGCCCACATGCCTTTACCGATCTGCGCACGGCCTTGCAGGCCGGTGGCCAGGCCGATATCGACGTTCCAGTTTTCGTAGGCGCTGATCCATTTTTCCGTCTTCATCGCGGCCTTGCGCACCATCGCGCCGGCTTCCATGGAGGTGTGGATTTCATCGCCGGTGCGGTCGAGGAAGCCGGTGTTGATAAACACCACGCGCTCGCTGGCGGCCTTGATGCAGGCCTTGAGGTTGACCGTAGTGCGGCGTTCCTCGTCCATGATCCCGACTTTGAGCGTGTTGCGCGGCAGGTTCAGCACGTCTTCGATGCGGCCGAACAGTTCGTTGGTGAACGCGGCTTCTTCCGGGCCGTGCATCTTCGGTTTCACGATGTACACGGAACCGGTGCGGCTGTTCTTGCGGCTGCTGTTGCCGTTGAGGCTGTGGATCGCGGCCAGGCTGGTGAGCAGGCCGTCGAGAATGCCTTCGGGTACTTCGTTGCCGTTTTTGTCGAGGATCGCGTCGATGGTCATCAAGTGGCCAACGTTGCGCACGAACAGCAGCGAGCGACCGTGCAGCGTTACGTCCTGGCCATCCACGCCGGTGTAGACGCGGTCGGCGTTCATGGTGCGGGTGAAGGTCTTGCCGCCCTTGGCCATTTCTTCGGCCAGGTCGCCTTTCATCAGGCCGAGCCAGTTGCGGTAGATCACCACTTTGTCATCGGCATCGACGGCGGCGACGGAGTCTTCGCAGTCCATGATGGTGGTCAGCGCGGCTTCCATCAGCACGTCTTTGACGCCGGCCGCGTCGGTCTGGCCGACCGGGGTGCTGGCATCGATCTGGATTTCGAAATGCAGGCCGTTGTGTTTGAGCAGGACTGCAATCGGTTGGGCGCTGTCGCCCTGGAAGCCGATCAACTGGGCATCGTCGCGCAGGCCGCTGTTGCTGCCGCCTTTGAGGCTGACCACGAGTTTGCCGTCAACGATCTTGTAGCCGGTGGAATCGACGTGGCTGCCGGCGCTGAGCGGTGCGGCTTCGTCGAGGAAGGCGCGGGCGAAGGCGATGACCTTGTCGCCGCGCACCTTGTTGTAGCCCTGGCCCTTTTCGGCGCCGTCGGCTTCGCTGATGGCGTCGGTGCCATACAGCGCGTCATACAACGAGCCCCAGCGCGCATTGGAGGCGTTGAGGGCGAAACGGGCGTTCATCACCGGCACGACCAGCTGGGGGCCGGCCATGCGGGCGATTTCGTCATCGACGTTTTGGGTCGAGGCCTGGAAGTCTGCGGCTTCTGGCAGCAGGTATCCGATATCTTGCAGGAAGGCTTTGTAGGCCACCGGGTCATGCGCCTGGCCAGCGTGAGTCTGGTGCCAGGTGTCGATCCGCGCTTGGAAATCGTCGCGTTTGGCGAGTAGGGCTTTGTTCTTCGGTGCCAGGTCGTGGATGACCTTGTCGGCGCCGGCCCAGAACTGGTCGGCAGTGACGCCGGTACCGGGAATGGCTTCGTTGTTCACGAAGTCGAACAGGACTTTGGCGACCTGCAGGCCACCGACTTGAACGTGTTCAGTCATTGCTTGCCTCACTCTACGGAGCTTATGCGCTTTTCAGCTTTTCAATTTACCAATGAAGCCTCTGGCCATTTAAACCGCAGGCACGCTGCGCCGGTACATGCCTATGAAGGCGGCTGGGCAGGCTGTGTCGCGGAGCAAGGTTGCCGTGGCAGACATCGACCCAACGTTTATGTAGTGCGCGATTGCGCATACTACATGATGACTTGCGGTTGTGAAAATTAGACTAAATACGTCGTTTAGCGACCCACTTTGGTCGTATGGTCACAGTGGGGTATCGGATGTTCTCAAGAAAGCGATAGATTGTTCCAGATAAATATAAAAATGGTACACGATTTGTCTTCGTGGGCATCTGCGTCCACCTTGTAGATTGAATTCCAGAGGGCTTCGCCATGGACCATCTTGTACTCACTATCATTGCCGCCGACAAACCCGGCCTGGTTGAACGCATCGCGCAGAACATTGCGGCCCACGGCGGCAACTGGCTGGAGAGCCGCATGGCGCACATGGCCGGGCAGTTTGCCGGGATTCTGCGGGTCAGTGTCCCCGCCGAGAACCGTCAGGCCCTGGTGAATGCACTGGAGGACTTATCCACACACGGCATCCGTGTGCTCGTGGGTGATAGCAGCGCCGGGCAGGCGGCGGCGTCCAAACCGATCACCATGACGCTGGTGGGCAACGACCGGCCGGGGATCGTGCGTGAGATCACCGCGTTGTTGAGCAAGCAGGGGGTCAACCTCGAACGCCTGAGCACCGACGTGCGTCCGGCGCCGATGAGCGGCGACCCGCTGTTCCACGCCGATGCGTCACTGGCCGTGCCGGCGGGCCTGGCGCTGGACACCCTGCAAGCGGCCCTGGAAACCCTGGCCGACGACTTGATGGTGGAGTTGGAACTGCGCAGCGAGGAATAACCACCCACACGGTTATGCATGGAAATCTTGCATGAGCCTGTGGATAACCTGTAGAGACCCGGCGCCAGGCCACGCCGGCCGTGCTTCTCCGTCAACTGAGCAAAAAACGAGCAGTTTCAAGGGCTTGTACACAAATGGCGGGGATCAGGCTGTGGATAACCTTGGGGTGGATGTCTGCAAGCCAGGCAGGCTGTGGCTTGCAGAGTTTTGTACGTTATTTGATCAGCGTTTGCGCACCGTCAGCCACGCGTCCAGGCTGTAGACCACCAGGCCGGCCCAGATAAAGGCGAAGGCGATCAGTGTGCTGGGCGCCAGTTGTTCACCAAACAGCAGCACCGCTTCGAGCAGCACCAGGGTCGGCGCCACGTACTGCAAAAAGCCCAGGGCGGTGTAGGGCAAGTGCCGCGCAGCGGCGTTGAAACACACCAGCGGGATCAGCGTCACCGGGCCGGCGGCCACCAGCCACCAGGCTTCGGACGTACTCCAGAATGCCAGTTGCGCGCTGTGTGCCGAGGGGTTGAACAGCAACCAGGCGACAGCGATCGGTACCAGCATCCAGGTTTCCACCACCAGCCCCGGCAGCGCCTTGACCGGCGCCTGCTTGCGGATCAGGCCATAGAAGCCGAAGGTCAGCGCCAGCACCAGCGACACCCACGGCAAACTGCCCACCTGCCACACCTGCTGCGCCACACCCACCGCTGCCAGCCCGACGGCGACCCATTGCAGGCGGCGCAGGCGTTCGCCGAGGAGCAGCATGCCGAGCAACACGTTCACCAGTGGGTTGATGTAGTAACCCAGGCTGGCCTCGAGCATGCGTCCGCTGTTCACCGACCACACATAGGTCAGCCAGTTAGCCGCAATCAACGAGCCGCTGAGGGCCAGGATCGCCAGGCGCTGGGGGTTATCGCGCAGTTCGCGGAACCAGCCGGGGTGTTTCCAGACCATCAGCAGCAGCGTGCCGAACAGCGCTGACCACAGCACGCGATGCACGATGATTTCGGCGGCGGGGACACTGGCGATAGCTTTGAAGTAGAGCGGGAAGAGACCCCAGATGACATAGGCACTCAGGCCCAGGATGTACCCCTTGCGGGGGTTGGCGGCGTGCATTGCAGAATCCTTGCTTAGGCAGCTAACAAAGCGCGATTGTAAGGATATTTTTCCGCTCGTGGGGCCTGCAGTGTTTTATGTGGGCGGGGGCTTGCTCCCGATAGCGGTATATCAGTCGGCTCATCCGATACTGACACACCGTTATCGGGAGCAAGCCCCCTCCCACAGGAAGCAACGCCGTCAGAACAGTTTCAGCGGTTCTTCGTTGAGCGCCGACAACTGTTCGCGCAACGCCAGCACCTGATCACCCCAATACCGCTCGCTGCCGAACCACGGAAAGCTGTGCGGGAACGCCGGGTCATCCCAGCGCCGTGCCAGCCAGGCGCTGTAGTGCATCAGGCGCAAGGCGCGCAGCGGTTCGATCAGCGCCAGTTCACGCGGGTCGAAATCGTGGAATTCCTGGTAGCCGTCCATCAACTCCGACAACTGGCCCAGGCATTCCTGACGGTCGCCGGCAAGCATCATCCACAGGTCCTGCACGGCGGGGCCCATGCGGCAGTCATCGAGGTCGACGATGTGGAACATCTCATCGCGGCACATCATGTTGCCGGGGTGGCAATCGCCGTGCATGCGGATGTTCTTGTGCGGCGTGGCCTTGTACACCTCTTCCACGCGCTTGAGCAGGTCGCGGGCCACGGACTCGTAGGCCGGCAGCAGGCTTTTGGGAATGAAGTTGCCTTCGAGCAGGGTGGCCAGGGAATCGTGACCGAAGTTCTTCACACCCAGGGCTTCGCGGTGTTCGAACGGACGGGTCGCGCCGACCGCGTGCAAGCGCCCGAGTAACTGGCCAAGGCGATAGAGCTGGTCCAGATTGCCCGGCTCCGGCGCCCGGCCGCCACGGCGCGGAAACAGGGCGAAGCGGAACCCGGCGTGTTCGAACAGGCTGGCGCCGTTATGGATCATCGGCGCGACCACCGGCACATCGCACTCGGCCAGCTCGAAGGTAAAGCTGTGTTCTTCGAGGATCGCCTCGTTGGTCCAGCGCTGTGGCCGGTAGAACTTGGCGATCAGCGGTTCTGAGTCTTCGATGCCCACCTGATACACACGGTTTTCGTAGCTGTTGAGCGCCAATACGCGCGCATCGCTGAGGAAGCCGATACTTTCGACAGCGTCGAGCACCAGATCGGGGGTGAGTGTTTCAAACGGATGGGCCATGCAAACTCCTGCGCGCAGCAGGGCGCCGCGTCCGACCCGGTATGGTAACGCACCGGGCTTGAGATAGGGGGCAGCTGTGCCATTGCTATCGGGAGCAAGCCCCCTCCCACATTTTGATTTGTGAATACCTTCAACTGTGGGAGGGGGCTTGCCCCCGATGACGGTCTATCAGGCCCCGACAATCCCACCATCATCCCGCCGAATCGCCATCACCGACGACCGCGGCTTGCCATTGGGCAGATGCTCCGGCCAGGTCGAACCACCGGTTTCCCCTGGATGCTGAATCCCCACGAACAAGGTCTTCTGATCCGGCGAGAAGCTGATCCCGGTCACCTCGCACGCCACCGGCCCGACCATGAAGCGACGGATTTCCCCGGTGCTCGGGTCGGCGCAGAGCATCTGGTTATTGCCCATGCCGGCGAAGTCGCCGCTGTTGCTGTAGTCGCCGTCGGTCAGGATCCACAGGCGCCCGGCGTTGTCGAAACCCAGGCCGTCGGGGCTGTTGAACATGTTCTGCGGGTTGATGTTGGACGAGCCGCCCTTCGGCGTACCGGCATGCACGCCGGGATTGCCGGCGACCACAAACAGATCCCAGGTGAAATCGGCGGCGCCGTGGTTATCCGCGTTGGCCTTCCAGCGCAGGATCTGGCCGTAGACGTTTTTCTCGCGTGGGTTGGGGCCGCCGACGGGCTGGCCGTCTTCGCCACGCTTGGCGTTGTTGGTCAGGGTGCAATAGACCTGGCCGTCGGTGGGGCTGACCACGATCCATTCCGGGCGGTCCATGCGCGTGGCTTTCACCACACTGGCTGCCTGGCGTGCGTGGATCAGCACTTCGGCCTGGCTGGCAAAACCTGTGCTGGCGTCGATGCCGTTTTTGCCATGGGTCAGCTCGACCCACTGGCCTTTGCCCTTGGGGTGGTCGGCGTTGCCGTCGCCCGCGTCGAAGATCGCAACAAACAGGGTGCCGTGGTCGAGCAGGTCTTTGTTGGCCTTGGGGTTCTGGTGATTGATCGGGTCGCGGCTGACGAACTTGTAGATGAACTCGCCGCGCTCGTCGTCGCCCATGTACACCACGGCGCGGCCGTCGCGGGTTTCCGCTAGGGCGGCGTTTTCATGCTTGAAGCGGCCGAGGGCGGTGCGTTTGGCGGGCGTGGACTGTGGGTCGAACGGGTCGATTTCCACCACCCAGCCATGGCGATTGAGCTCGTTGGGGTGCTTGGCCATATCGAAACGCGGGTCGTGTAGGTGCCAGTTGATGTCTTTGCTGGCCGCGACCACGCCGTAGCGCTTTTGCCCGGCGTCGAAGGCTTGCTGTGGGTTGCTGCTGCCGAAACAGTCGGTGAAGTTCTCTTCGCACGTCAGATAAGTGCCCCACGGCGTCTTGCCGTTGGCGCAGTTCTGGAAGGTGCCGAGGGCTTTCTTGCCGGATTTGTCGGCGCTGGTTTTCAGCCAATCATGGCCGGCCGCCGGGCCGCTGAGGCGGATCGGCGAGTTACCGTGGATGCGCCGGTTGTAGCGCGAGTCCTGGACGAACTGCCAGGTGTCGCCCTGGCGGCGCACTTCGATCACCGACACGCCTTCGCTGGCCTGGGCCTTGCGCACGTCTTCGGCCGATTGCGGCGCGCCGCCGTGGGCGAAGAGGTAGCGGTAGTTGGTGTATTCGTTGTTGATCGCCATCAGCGCGCGGTTGTCGTCACCGGGGAAGGCGAACAGGCTCATGCCGTCGTTGTTGTCACCGAACTGCTGCTCCTGGGCCTTGGCCGTGCCGTTGCCGGACGGGTCGAACGCCGGGGCGTTCTTGTGCAGCGGCTGGCCCCAACTGATCAGCACCGAGGCGCTGTAGCCGGGCGGCAGGGTAATGCTGTCGCTGGTGGCGGCGGCGATGCTGGCGAACCCCAGCAGCGGGCTGGCGTTGGCGGCATTCACGGCCAGGGCGCTGCGGCTCAGCAGGTTGCCGCCGAGGAACATTGCGGCACCGCACAGGGCACCGGCGCCGATGAAGCGGCGGCGGGTGAGGCCGACCATCTGTTCGAGGTCGGTGGCTTGGTTTTCTTCTAATAGGCTCATGTCAGGCTCCCTGCGGTTTTTGCAAACACCTTAAGGAGCGGGCGTGACGAAATTGTTGCAGTTTAAAGGTGGGCGCAGCCGGGCCACCGCCTAGACGGGTGTGCCGAGCAACACATTGCTCGGCGCGAATTGCACCTGGATCGGTTGGCCTTCGGCGGCGCCCAGGGTCTTGAGCGCGTGGGGCTGGGCCAGGGCGCAAAGCACCTGGCCGTTGGGCAGGGCAATCCGCACCTCGCTGGGGCCGTCCTCGGCGTCGAGAATGGCGTCGACGCTGCCGATCAGGCAATTGTGTCCGGGTGTTTCGGGGTGCTCGCTGGCGCACACTTCCAGCCAGCCGGCCTTGATCAGGGCGACCACTTCAACGCCGGCTTCCAGCTCCAGCCGTTGCGTGCTGTCGTGGGTGATCTGCGCGTCCAGCGCCAGGCCGCCGGCCAGTTGCAGGCGGATCAGATCATTGCGGCCGTGGCGCTCGATGGCGACGACCTGGCCATGCAGTTGGTTGCGCGCACTGGTGCGCAGCATCAAGCGGCCCAGCAGGTTGAAGTCGCTGGCGGCTTCGTCCGAGCCGAGCACTTCGGCCTGTAACACTTGCAGGCGCTGATAGAGGCGCAGCACGCGCTCACCTTCGGCCGTCAGCTTGGCGCCGCCGCCGCCCTTGCCGCCAACGCTGCGTTCCACCAGCGGGTTTTGCGCGAGGTTGTTCAGTTCGTCGATGGCGTCCCAGGCAGCCTTGTAGCTCAAGCCGGCGCTCTTCGCCGCGCGGGTGATCGAACCCTGCTCGGCGATATGCGCCAGCAAGGCGATGCGCTGGGGGCGACGGATGATGTGTTGGCTGAGGGAGGTCGGCAGAGACATGGGACTACGCTTCGATGAGATGAACGGAACGTTGCGGGCAAGGCCGGGCGGAGTCAAGTCAGGCGCCCGGTTTGGGCGTGCGGGCCAGGCAGTACACGTCAACCTGTCGCGCCCCGGCGTCCATCAACAGGCGTGCCAGGCTGTGGGCGGTCGCGCCGGTGGTGAGCACGTCGTCGACCAGCGCAAAGTGGCGGTCGTGTACCGGTATGTCGCGCGCCAGGGCGAAGGCGCCGCGCAGGTTGCGTTGGCGGGTCTTGGCGTCGAGCGCCTGCTGCGCGACGGTTTCATGCGGGCGTAACAACAGGTGTTCATCGTAGGCAATGTGCAGCTCGGCGCTGAGCCAGCGCGCCAGCATCAGCGCCTGGTTATAGCCGCGCTCGCGCAGGCGTTTGCGCGCCATGGGCACCGGCAACAGGCAGTCGGGGCGCGGCAGTTCGGCATTGTCGAAGCGGTGTTGCAGGTGGCGTCCCAGCAAGCAGCCCAGCAGATGCCCGAGGGGCCAGCGCGCCTGATGCTTGAACCGGCTGATCAGCGTGTCGATGGGGAAGCTGTAGGTCCAGGCGGCGATGACCTGTTTAAAGGCCGGCGGGTGTTTCTGGCACTGGCCGCAGATCAGGCCGTCCATCGGCAAGGGCAGGGCGCAGACTTCGCACTGCTCCATTAGCCAGGGCAGCTCGGTTTCGCAGACGTTGCACACACAATCGGCCGACTCAGTAACTTCGTCGCAGATTAAACAGCGCTGTGTGTTTTTTAACCATATGTAAACTTGGTGTTTGTATCCAGGTTGACAGTGCATGAATCTTCCTTAAATATGCCGAGCATCCGTGTCGCGTCTGTGGGTATTGCCCTTCCCGCAGCGCTTGCCAAAGCATAATCAAGGAATCGCCCATGAGCGCCCGCACCACTGCCACCCTGCGTCACGATTGGTCTTTAGCTGAAGTCAAAGCACTGTTCGTGCAGCCGTTCAATGACCTGTTGTTCCAGGCGCAGACCGTGCACCGCGCGCATTTCGATGCGAACCGTGTGCAGGTGTCGACGCTGCTGTCGATCAAAACCGGCGCCTGCCCGGAAGATTGCAAATATTGTCCGCAGTCGGGCCACTACAACACCGGCCTGGAAAAAGAAAAGCTGATGGAAGTGCAGAAGGTCCTCGAAGAGGCAGCCCGCGCCAAGGCCATCGGTTCGACCCGCTTCTGCATGGGCGCGGCGTGGAAACATCCGTCGGCCAAAGACATGCCCTATGTGCTGCAGATGGTCGAAGGCGTGAAGGCCATGGGCCTGGAAACCTGCATGACCCTCGGCCGTCTCGACCAGGACCAGACCGAAGCCCTGGCCCAGGCCGGCCTCGACTACTACAACCACAACCTCGATACGTCGCCGGAATTCTACGGTTCGATCATCACTACCCGCACCTATGCCGAGCGTCTGCAAACCCTGGCCTACGTGCGTGATTCGGGGATGAAGATCTGCTCCGGCGGCATTCTCGGCATGGGCGAGTCCCTCGACGACCGCGCCAACCTGCTGATCCAACTGGCCAACCTGCCGGAGCATCCGGAGTCGGTGCCGATCAACATGCTGGTGAAGGTGGCCGGGACGCCGCTGGAAAACGCCGAGGACATCGACCCGTTCGACTTCATCCGCATGCTGGCGGTGGCGCGCATCCTGATGCCGCAATCGCATGTGCGCCTGTCGGCCGGCCGTGAGGCGATGAACGAGCAAATGCAGGCCCTGGCGTTCTTTGCCGGCGCCAACTCGATCTTCTACGGCGACAAACTGCTGACCACCGCCAACCCGCAGGCCGACAAGGACATGCAACTGTTCTCGCGCCTGGGCATCCTGCCGGAAGCGCGTGAAGAGCACGCCGATGAAGTGCACCAGGCGGCGATCGAGCAAGCGTTGGTTGAGCAGAAAAGCAGCGAGCAGTTCTACAACGCCGCAGTTTGATCCAAATGCGATCCAAATGTGGGAGGGAGCTTGCTCCCGATAGCGGTGGGTCAGTTAATGCATTTCATACTGATACGCCGCCATCGGGAGCAAGCTCCCTCGCACATTTTCTGACCGAGTTGAACCTGCCAATCCGAGGCCTGCATGTCTTTCGATCTCGCCGCGCGTCTCGCTGCCCGTCGTGCCGAACACCTTTACCGCCACCGCCCACTGCTGGACAGCCCGCAAGGCCCGGAAGTGGTGGTGGACGGTCAACCGTTACTGGCGTTCTGCAATAACGATTACCTGGGCCTGGCCAATCACCCGCAGGTGATCGAGGCCTGGCGTGCCGGTGCGTCCCGTTGGGGCGTGGGCGGTGGCGCTTCGCACTTGGTGGTCGGGCATGCCACGCCGCACCATGAACTGGAAGAAGCCCTGGCCGACCTTACCGGGCGCCCGCGCGCGTTGCTGTTTACCACCGGCTACATGGCCAACCTCGGCGCGGTCACGGCGTTGGTGGGGCAGGGCGATACGGTGCTGGAAGACCGTCTCAACCATGCCTCATTGCTGGATGCCGGCCTGTTGTCCGGGGCGC
Organism: Pseudomonas sp. D3; assembly: GCF_029320995.1. Lineage (NCBI taxonomy): Bacteria > Pseudomonadati > Pseudomonadota > Gammaproteobacteria > Pseudomonadales > Pseudomonadaceae > Pseudomonas > Pseudomonas sp. D3. Next base: position 6,000,914 of record NZ_CP119772.1, on the reverse strand, counting down.
GCTTCAATCGCTACCTGCACAACGACGCCGCCAGCCTGGCCAAGCGCCTGGAGAAAGCCACCGGCAATACCCTGGTGGTCACCGATGGCGTGTTCAGCATGGACGGCAACCTGGCCGACTTGCCGGCGCTGGCCCGTGAAACGCGGGCCAAAGGCGCCTGGTTGATGGTGGACGACGCCCATGGCTTCGGCCCGCTGGGCGCGAACGGCGGCGGCATCGTCGAGCATTTTGGCTTGAGCCAGGAAGACGTGCCGGTGCTGGTCGGCACCCTGGGCAAAGCGTTCGGCACTGCCGGCGCTTTTGTCGCGGGCAGTGAGGAGTTGATCGAAAGCCTGATCCAGTTCGCCCGGCCCTACATCTATACCACCAGCCAACCCCCGGCCCTGGCCTGCGCCACCCTGAAAAGCCTGGAGCTGCTACGCACCGAGCATTGGCGACGCGAGCACCTCAACAGCCTGATCCGCCAGTTCCGCCAGGGCGCCGAGCAGATCGGCCTGAGGCTGATGGACAGCTTTACGCCGATTCAGCCGATCCTCATCGGCGAGAGTGCCAAGGCCATGGCGTTGTCGCGGATGTTGCGCGAGCGCGGCTTGATGGTCACGGCGATCCGCCCGCCCACCGTGCCCGCCGGCAGCGCCCGTTTGCGCGTGACGCTGACGGCGGCCCACAGCGCGGCGCAGGTGCAGCTATTGTTGAACGCATTGGAAGAGTGTTTCCGCTTGTCAGGTGCCACGGAGCCCGACCATGCGTGATCGACTGATATTGCTGCCCGGCTGGGGCCTTGGCGTTTCGCCGCTGGAGCCCTTGGCCGCCGCACTGCATGGCCTGAACGAACACCTGCGCGTACAGATCGAGCCGTTGCCAGCGTTGGGCTCCAGCGACCTGGGCGAATGGCTCGACGAACTCGACGCGACGCTGCCGGACAACGCTTGGCTCGGCGGCTGGTCTCTGGGCGGCATGCTCGCTTCCGAGCTGGCCGCACGGCGCGGCGAGCGTTGTTGTGGGTTGCTGACCCTGGCGAGCAACCCGTGTTTCGTCGCCCATGATGGCTGGCCGAACGCGATGCCTGGCGAAACCTTCGATGCGTTCCTTACCGGTTGCCATGCCGACTCCCAGGTCACCCTCAAGCGTTTCGGCCTGTTGTGTGCCAAAGGCGCCGCAGACCCGCGCGGGCTGGCGCGTTTGCTGGTCAGTGGGGCGCCGAATACGCCGTCGAACGTGTTGATGAGCGGCCTTGAGCTGCTGGCTCAACTGGACACCCGCGACGCCTTGGTGGCCTATCGCGGCCCGCAATTGCATCTGTTCGCGGGCCTGGATGAGTTGGTGCCCGCCGAAGCCGCCAGCGACCTGCTGAGCCTGCTTCCGGATGTCGAAATCGGTCTGATTGAACAGGCCGGTCACGCTTTTCTCCTGGAGGACCCCCACGGTGTAGCGGGGGCCATCCAGGCTTTTTTGCACGAGTGCGTTGATGACTGATTTAGCCCATGCCTGCCTGCCGGGCGGGTTGCCGGACAAGCGCCAGGTGGCGGCATCGTTTTCCCGTGCCGCCGCCAGTTACGACAGCGTGGCCGAGTTGCAGCGGGCGGTGGGGCATGAACTGCTGGCCCGTCTGCCGGCGGCCTGCACCGCGCAACGCTGGTTGGACATGGGCTGTGGCACCGGTTATTTCAGCCGCGTGCTGGGCGATCGGCTGCCTGCCGGCCAAGGTGTGGCGCTGGATATTGCCCAAGGCATGCTCAACCATGCGCGGCCGTTGGGCGGCGCGCAGCATTTCATCGCCGGTGATGCCGAGCGCCTGCCGTTGCAGGCGGCCAGTTGCGGGCTGATCTTCTCCAGCCTGGCGGTGCAATGGTGCGCGGATTTCGCGGCGGTGCTCAGCGAAGCCTATCGCGTGCTGCAACCGGGCGGCGTGCTGGCCTTCGCCAGCTTGTGCGTGGGCACATTGGACGAGTTGCGCGAAAGCTGGCGGGCGGCGGATGGGCTGGTCCACGTCAACCGCTTCCGCACCTTCGAGGCCTATCAACAGCTGTGCGCGGCCAGCGGCTTCCAGGTGCTGAGCCTGGAGCGGCGCGCCCATGTGTTGCATTACCCGGATGTGCGCAGCCTGACCCATGAATTGAAGGCGCTCGGTGCGCACAATCTCAACCCGGGGCGGCCGGGCGGGTTGACCGGCCGTGCGCGGGTTGTTGCATTGATCGACGCCTACGAGCAGTTCCGTCAGGCCCAGGGCCTGCCGGCCACCTACCAAGTGGTGTACGCCGTGCTGGAGAAACCGCTATGAGCGCGGCTTATTTCATCACCGGCACCGATACCGATGTCGGCAAGACCACCATCGCCGCCGGCCTGCTGCATGCCGCGCGCCTGGCCGGCAAAAGCACCGCCGCCGGCAAGCCGGTTGCCTCGGGCTGCCAGGTCACCGCCAAAGGCTTGCGCAACGCCGATGCGCTGGCGCTGCTGGCCGAGTGTTCGTTGCCGTTGAGCTACGCCGAGGTCAACCCGGTGGCGTTCGAGCCGGCCATCGCGCCGCACCTGGCTGCGCGCGAGGCGGGCGTTGCGCTGACGGTGCAATCGCTGCTCAAACCGATGCAGCAGATCCTCGACCGAAAAGCCGATTTCACCCTGATCGAAGGCGCGGGCGGCTGGCGTGTGCCGTTGGCCGATCAGGACAACCTGTCCGACCTGGCCATGGCGCTGCAATTGCCGGTGATCCTGGTGGTGGGTGTGCGCCTGGGTTGCATCAGCCATGCGCTGCTCACGGCCGAAGCCATCGCCCGCGACGGCCTGCCGCTGGCCGGTTGGGTGGCGAATATCATCGACCCGAATACCTCTCGTCTGGAAGAAAACCTCGCCACCCTGGCCGAACGCTTGCCCGCGCCGTGCCTGGGCCGGGTGCCCAAACTCAAGCACGCCGGCAGCAAAGCGGTGGCCGAGTACCTGCACTTGGACCTGCTTGACTGATTTTGGCTATCGACAAGGCATTGTGCCATTAGTGTTTTTGACGGGCCTTTTGCCAGAATGTCTGCTTCAATTCAACTTCACGATTCTCTCAGCAGGTCCACGCCATGGAAATCTCTGGCAGCAGCGCGTTTTATTCAGGCTTGAGTACGATTCAAGCCGGGCAGAGCCGCGTCGACCAGGCCGCAGGCAGGATTGCCAGCGCCGTCACTACCCAGCCGTCGGACGCCCAGAGCGACCTGCTGCGGGCCAATGACCGCGCCCAGCCTTCCAACTCGGCGAGCAATATGGTCGAAATGGCCCAAGGTAAATTTCAGGTGGAACTGGGCGCGAAAGTCGCCAAGGCTTCCGACGAAATGCTCGGCACGTTGATCGACACCTTCGCCTGACCTCCCTATGGCAATGCGGTGTACCCGGTACACCGCTAGCGCCTACATCGTCTGTTTTTTCCGATAACCCTTGTGGCACCTCGCCGCAGGCATTGTCGTGCGCGCTGTTGACCCGCGTCATGACAAACGGCAGCGGGACGACGCTTGACATCCCCAGGTCGTAAACGTATGTTTCAAACACCTGTTTGACCGCAACAACAAATCCCACGCGGTTGTTCATCCCAGATACATCAGCAGAGGTTTATCGCTATGCCTGACTACAAGGCCCCCTTGCGTGATATTCGCTTCGTTCGTGACGAACTGCTCGGCTATGAAGCGCACTATCAGAGCCTGCCGGCTTGCCAGGACGCTACTCCGGACATGGTTGACGCCATTCTCGAAGAAGGCGCCAAGTTCTGTGAGCAAGTACTGGCACCGTTGAACCGTGTGGGTGACATCGAAGGGTGTACCTGGAGCGAGTCAGGCGTTAAGACCCCTACTGGTTTCAAAGAAGCCTACAAGCAGTTCGTCGAAGGTGGCTGGCCGAGCCTGGCCCACGACGTGGAGCACGGTGGCCAAGGCCTGCCGGAATCCCTGGGCCTGGCAGTCAGCGAAATGGTCGGCGAAGCCAACTGGTCGTGGGGTATGTACCCAGGCCTGTCCCATGGTGCGATGAACACCATCTCCGAGCACGGCACCCCCGAGCAGCAAGAGGCCTACCTGACCAAACTGGTGTCGGGCGAATGGACCGGCACCATGTGCCTGACCGAGCCACACTGCGGCACCGACCTGGGCATGCTGCGCACCAAGGCCGAACCTCAGGCCGACGGTACCTATAAAGTCTCCGGCACCAAGATCTTCATCTCGGCCGGCGAACACGACATGGCCGATAACATCGTCCACATCGTATTGGCCCGCCTGCCGGACGCACCGGCCGGCACCAAAGGTATCTCGCTGTTTATCGTGCCTAAATTCCTGCCGAACGCCGATGGCTCGATCGGTGCGCGCAACGCGGTGACCTGTGGTTCCCTGGAACACAAGATGGGCATCCACGGTAACGCCACCTGCGTGATGAACTTCGACGCGGCCACCGGTTTTCTGATCGGCCCGGCGAACAAAGGCCTGAACTGCATGTTCACCTTTATGAACACCGCTCGCCTGGGCACCGCGCTGCAAGGCCTGGCCCACGCTGAAATCGGCTTCCAGGGCGGCCTGAAATATGCGCGTGACCGCCTGCAAATGCGTTCCCTGACTGGCCCGAAAGCGCCGGACAAGGCCGCCGACCCGATCATCGTCCACCCCGACGTGCGCCGCATGCTGCTGACCATGAAAGCCTTCGCTGAAGGTAACCGTGCGATGGTGTACTTCACCGCCAAGCAAGTGGACATCGTCAAGTACGGCACCGACGACGAAGCCAAGAAACAGGCCGATGGCCTGCTGGCATTCATGACCCCGATCGCCAAGGCGTTCATGACCGAAGTCGGTTTTGAATCCGCCAACCACGGCGTGCAGATCTACGGCGGTCACGGCTTCATCGCCGAGTGGGGCATGGAGCAGAACGTGCGCGACAGCCGCATTTCGATGCTGTACGAAGGCACCACCGGCATCCAGGCGCTGGACCTGCTCGGCCGTAAAGTGCTGATGACCCAAGGCGAAGCGCTCAAGGGCTTCACCAAGATCGTGCACAAGTTCTGCCAGGCCAACGAAGGCAACGAAGCGGTCCAAGAGTTCGTGACGCCGCTGGCTGCGCTGAACAAAGAGTGGGGCGAGTTGACCATGAAGGTCGGCATGGCGGCGATGAAAGACCGTGAAGAAGTCGGTGCCGCTTCGGTGGACTACCTGATGTACTCCGGTTATGCCTGCCTGGCTTACTTCTGGGCCGACATGGCGCGCCTGGCGGCCGAGAAACTGGCAGCCGGCACCAGCGAAGCGGCGTTCTACACCGCCAAGCTGCAGACCGCGCGCTTCTACTTCCAGCGCATCCTGCCGCGTACCCGTACTCACGTGGTCACCATGCTGTCGGGCGCCAACAACCTGATGGACATGAAAGAAGAGGACTTCGGCCTGGCTTACTAAGCCTCACCGAGCCCACTTGAAAAACCGTCGCTCCTTCTCGGGGCGGCGGTTTTTTTTGCGCGATAAAAAACACAGCGCAGCGCTCAGGGATTGCGATGGTCTGCCGTTACAGTGATGGCAATGTGATACAAGCCGGGCAGGGTATGTTTAACTGCCTGAACTGTGGCACAGTGCCATCATTCCTGGCGGGTCGGAGTTTTACCCTTGTCACGCGCGTCCGCTTTACGTTTCAGTCATTTCCTACCTTCACTGCTGCTGTTACTGGCCGGGCTCTCGGCTGCGTATGTCAAAGATCTCAACGTCTTCTTTACCTCGCTGTTCAACGTGTTGCCGACCCTGGTGCTGTTGCTCGGCGGTTCGTATTGCGCGGTCTATCGTCGCCAGCGCGAACTGTTCCTGATGATCACGGTGTATATCGCCTACTTCCTGCTCGATACCCAGACCGACTTCTACCGCGACAACGGCCGCGTGCGCGAAGACGCCGCCGTGGTGTTCCACTTGTGTTGCCTGTTGCTGCCGCTGCTGTTCAGCATCTATGCGCTGTGGCAGGAAAAAACCCACTTGTTCCGTGATTTTGTCGCGCGCTGTGCGGTGCTGCTGGCGATCGGCAGCGTGGCGTTGGCCCTGGAGCAAAGTTATCCCCAGGCGCTGCTGAACTGGCTGGCGGAAATCCGCTGGCCGGCGCTGCATGGCACCTGGATGAGCCTGATCCAGCTGTCATACCCGATGTTCCTGATCGGTTTTCTGACCTTGGCGGCGCAGTACTGGTACCAACCGCGTCCGTTGCACGCGGCGCAGATGGTGGGGTTGATCGGGCTGTTCTGGATGTTGCCGCAGACGTTTATCCTGCCGTTCACCCTGAACATCATGTGCAGCCAGGTGATGCTGACGATTGCGGCCGCGGTGGCTCACGAGGCGTATCAAATGGCGTTTCGCGACGAGCTGACCGGCCTGCCTGGGCGGCGCGCGCTCAACGAGCGCATGCAGCGGCTGGGACGCAACTATGTGCTCGCGATGAGCGACGTCGACCACTTCAAACGCTTCAACGACACCCATGGTCACGACGTAGGGGACCAAGTGCTGCGCCTGGTGGCCAGCAAGCTGTCGAAGGTCAATGGCGGCGGACGCGCCTACCGTTATGGCGGTGAAGAGTTCGCCGTGGTGTTTGCCGGCAAGACCCTGGATGAGTGCATGCCGCACTTGGAAGAACTCCGCGAGATCATCGCCAACTACGACATCAAGCTGCGCAACCCGGACCGCCCGCAGGATGACCTGCAAGGCCGCCAGCGGCGCGCGGGCAGCGGTGCGTCGAGTGTGTCGGTGACCGTCAGCATCGGCGTGGCCGAGCGCCAGGCCGAGCACCGCACGTCCGAAGAGGTGCTCAAATCCGCCGACCAGGCGCTGTATGCCGCCAAGGGCGCCGGGCGTAACTGCGTGGTCGCGGCCGGGCAAACCCGCCGTGGCGCGGTGCGCACGCAGAGTGCTGCCGGTTGAGTGATAGCGCTGTATTCAGCGGCTCTACAGTAATTGTTCGCGGCGGCGGCCGGCAGTAGGTTGAAACCATCTGCTGCCGGAGACATTGCCATGCCTGAGTACAAAGCTCCCCTGCGCGACATGCGCTTTCTGATCGACAACGTGTTTGATTTCCACGCTCACTACGCCGCCCTCGGCGCGACAGACGCCAGCCCGGACATGGTCAGCGCGATCCTCGAAGAAGGTGCGAAATTTTGCGAGAACGTACTCGCGCCACTCAACCGCAGCGGCGATGAAGAAGGCTGCCATTTCGACAAAGGTGTGGTGACCACGCCCAAGGGCTTCAAGGAAGCGTTCGCCCAGTATGTGCAAGGTGGCTGGCACGGCGTGGCGGCCGACCCGGCCTACGGTGGCCAAGGCTTGCCGCAATCTCTCGGGCTGGTGCTCAGCGAGATGATCGGCTCCAGCAACACGTCCTGGGGCATGTACCCAGGGCTGACGCACGGCGCGATGTCGGCGATCCACGCCCACGGCACCGACGAACAGAAAGCCACCTACCTGAGCAAACTCACCGCCGGCGAATGGACCGGCACCATGTGCCTGACCGAAGCCCATTGCGGCACCGACCTGGGCCTGATCAAGACCCGCGCCGTGCCCCAGGCGGATGGCAGCTATGCGGTCAGCGGCAGCAAGATCTTCATCTCCGCCGGTGAGCACGACCTGAGCGCCAACATCATCCACCTGGTGCTGGCCAAGCTGCCGGATGCCCCGGCCGGCACCAAAGGCATCTCGCTGTTTATCGTGCCCAAGTTCCATGCGGATTCGGGCGAGCGCAACGCGGTACATTGCGGCTCCATCGAGCACAAGATGGGGATCAAGGCCTCGGCCACCTGCGTGCTGAACTTCGACGCTGCCAAGGGCTTTTTGATCGGCGAGGCGAACAAAGGCCTCAACTGCATGTTCACCATGATGAACCACGCGCGCCTCGGCACCGGGATGCAAGGGCTGTGCAATGGCGAAGCGAGCTTTCAGGGCGCGGTCAAATACGCCAACGACCGCTTGCAAATGCGCGCGCTGACCGGCGCCAAGGCCCCGGAAAAAGCTGCCGACCCGATCATCGTCCACCCCGACGTGCGGCGCATGCTGCTGACCATGAAGGCGTTCAACGAAGGCAACCGGGCGCTGACCTATTTCACCGCGCAACTGCTCGACACCGCGCACTTGAGCCGCGACGCCGGCCAGCGCCAGGAAGCCGAAGACCTGCTGGCGTTCCTTACGCCGATCTGCAAAGCCTTTATGACCGACACCGGGCTGGAGGTGACCAACCACGGCATGCAGGTGTTCGGCGGCCATGGTTTTATTCGCGAGTGGGGCATGGAGCAGTTGGTGCGCGATTGCCGGATTGCGCCGATCTACGAAGGCACCAACGGCATTCAGGCGCTCGACTTGCTGGGGCGCAAGGTGCTGGGCAGCCAGGGCAAGCTGCTGCGCGGTTTTACGCGGATTGTGCATAAGTTCTGCGAGGCGAATGCCGAGCATGCGCAGCTCAAGGCGTATGTGGCGCAACTCGATCAACTGAACCAGCAATGGGGTGAGCTGACAACCAAGGTCGGGCTGGCCGCGATGAAAAACCCTGACGAAGTGGGCGCTGCTGCGGTGGACTACTTGATGTACAGCGGCTACATCATCCTCGCCTATCTGTGGCTGCGCATGGCGATCGCGGCGCAGACGCATGATGATGCCGAGTTTGCCAAGGCCAAGCTGGCCACCTGCGACTTTTACTTCAAGCGCTTATTGCCACGCACCGCCACCCATCGGGCCGCCGTGGAGGCGGGCAGCGAGTGCCTGATGAGTCTGCCCGCGGAGGCATTTGGCTTGTGATGACCTAAAAATACCAATCGGTCACAAGTGGACCCTATGTGTCTGAAAAGTTGTTCGGGTACACTCGGCGCCTGTAAAACCGACCCTATCGAATCACTTTTTACGTTCTCACGAGGTTTGCCATGGCTGATTACAAAGCGCCGCTGCGTGATATGCGCTTCGTCCTCAACGAAGTGTTTGAGGTCGCCACACTTTGGGCCCAATTGCCGGCATTGGCAGACACGGTCGACGTCGAAACCGTTGAGGCAATCCTCGAAGAAGCCGGCAAAGTCACCGCCAAATCCATCGCCCCGCTCAGCCGCAGCGGCGATGAACAGGGCTGCCGCTGGGCAGACACCGTTGTCAGCACCCCGGACGGTTTTCCACAGGCCTACACCACCTACGCCGAAGGCGGTTGGGTGGGCGTGGGCGGTGATCCGGCCTTTGGCGGCATGGGCATGCCCAAGGCGGTCTCGGCGCAGGTTGAAGAGATGATCAACTCGTCGAGCCTGGCCTTCGGCCTGTACCCGATGCTGACCTCCGGCGCTTGTGTATCGATCAACACCCACGCGAGTGAAGTACTCAAGGCAACCTACTTGCCGAATATGTACTCCGGCAAGTGGGCCGGCTCCATGTGCCTGACCGAGGCCCATGCCGGTACTGATCTGGGGATTATCCGCACCAAGGCCGAGCCGCAGGCTGACGGTTCCTACACCATCAGCGGCACCAAGATCTTCATCACCGGCGGTGAACACGACCTCACCGAGAACATCATCCACCTGGTGCTGGCCAAACTGCCGGATGCCCCGGCCGGTCCCAAGGGCATCTCGTTGTTCCTGGTGCCGAAGTTCATGGTCAATGCCGACGGCAGCCTGGGCGCGCGTAACCCGGTGAGCTGTGGCTCCATCGAACACAAGATGGGGATTCAGGCCTCGGCGACCTGCGTGATGAACTTTGACCAAGCCGTGGGTTACCTGGTGGGTGAGCCGAACCGTGGTCTGGCGGCGATGTTCACCATGATGAACTACGAGCGCCTGGGCGTGGGTATCCAAGGCCTGGCGTCCGGTGAGCGGTCCTACCAGAACGCGATTGAATACGCGCGCGACCGCCTGCAGAGCCGTGCGCCGACCGGCGCGCAGGCCAAGGATAAAATCGCCGACCCGATCATCGTCCACCCCGACGTGCGTCGCATGCTGCTGACCATGAAGGCGTCGAACGAAGGCGGCCGTGCATTCTCCACATATGTGGCGATGCAGCTGGATATCGCCAAGTTCAGCGAAGATACCGCCGCCCGCGAGCGCGCGGATAGCCTGGTAGCCTTGCTGACCCCGGTGGCCAAGGCATTCCTGAGCGATCTGGGCCTGGAAACCACGGTGCTCGGCCAACAAGTCTTTGGCGGCCACGGTTACATCCGCGAGTGGGGCCAGGAGCAATTGGTGCGTGATGTGCGCATCACCCAGATCTACGAAGGCACCAACGGCATTCAGGCCCTGGACCTGATGGGACGCAAGATCGTCGGCAGTGGCGGTGCGTTCTACACCTTGTTCGCTGATGAGATCCGCCAGTTCACCGCCACTGCAGGCGCGGAGCTGGCCGAGTTCACCACGCCGCTCAACGCCGCAGTGGATAGCCTGGATGAATTGACGGCCTGGGTGCTGGATCGCGCCAAGAGCAACCCGAATGAAATCGGTGCGGCCTCGGTGGAGTATTTGCATGCATTCGGATACATGGCCTACGCCTATATGTGGGCAATGATGGCCAAGGCGGCGCTGGGCAAAGAGGCCGAGGAAGACTTCTACGCCAGCAAACTGGGCACTGCGCGCTTCTACTTTGCCCGTCTGCTGCCGCGTATTCACTCGTTGAGTGCGTCTGTAAAAGCCGGTAGCGAATCGCTGTTTTTGCTGGATGAGTCCCTGTTCTAAGGGTGTAGAGGCTTTGTAAGCATTCTCTTACATGACGTGCTGCTAATCGTCCTCTATCGCCAAATTGGATCCACGGATAATCTACTTCACATGGACGTCGCGCAGGAAGCGCAAAGCAACAACACGGACACGTAGGATTCTGCCAGGATGGCGGAGTGAAAGGGATGTCAGGGAAACAGTCTGCAAAACCCCGCCTCGGCGGGGTTTTCTTTTGCCCGCGAAAAAGTCAGGCCGGCACCTGCGGGGCATTCATCACGTCCTCCAGCAAGGTGCGCAGCAACGCCAACGTCGCTTGCTGGCGCTGCACATCGCGGCAGACCAACCCCACTTTCAGCGGCACCCTGGGTTCACTCAAGGGTTTCCACAGCAGCGCCTTGCTGTTGTGTTCGTCCTGGGAGCGTCCCGGTAGCACCGTGGCCAATTTGGTATGAGGCAGGCTGTCGAGAATCCCCACCATGGTATTCAACTCCGCCTGTACCTGCGGGCGCCGCCCGAGGTTGGACAACTGGCTCTGCCAGATCTGCCTGATCTGAAACTCCTCCCCCAGCAGTAACATCGGCAACTCGGCCGCCTGTGTCAGGGAGACTTTCTTGAATTCACGCAGGGGGTGATCCTCCGGGATGACCACCTTCAGCTCATCTTCATACAGCAGCACGCCGTGCAACCCCGGCTGGCGGGGTGGCAGGTAACTGATGCCGATGTCCAGCGAGCCGTTGAGCAGGCGCCGTTCAATTTCAATCCCGGTCAGTTCGTAGATTTGCACCACTAGGTGCGGCTGGGCCTTGCGCACGCGCTCCAGCATTTGCGGGACCAGGCTGGTGTGTACGGTTTGCAGCACGCCGATGGCCAAGGTGCGCAATGCCTGGCCCTTGAAGTTGCGCAATGCCTCCACGGCTTGCTGCATGCCATCGATCAACGGCAAGGCGTGGTTGTATAACGTATGGGCTGCGAGGGTCGGCAGCAGGCGCTTGCTGCTGCGTTCGAAGAGGCTCACATCGAGGTTTTGTTCGAGCTGGCGGATCTGCTGTGACAGGGCCGGTTGGGAGATCGACAGACGCTCAGCGGCACGGCCTACGTGGCCTTCCTCATACACCGCGACGAAATAACGCAGTTGCTTAAAATCCATAAGTAATTCTTATCGAAAAAGCTGGAAAATCGAAATGGCCGATGGCCCCCGAGACGCCTAGTCTAGCGCCTATCCACAAGGCTTACAGGGCCAGATCGGGCGATGATTAGCGTTTATGTTGATGGTATTTGCATAGGCAAGACAAAAAACCTCCAGGCAGGTTTTACGGGGTACACCGACCACGGCATGCTTGCCATGGGAGAAAAAGTGTGAACCTGTTCAATTTGCGCCGCTCGGCGGCCAGTCTGGATGACTTGATCCTGGATGCTTGCGGCGAAGATTTTCCCAGTGAATGCTTGATGCCTACCGTAGCGCGCCCCCCGCAGGTCTTCGTGCGCGGTCAGGGTTCCTGGTTGTGGGACAGCGATGATCGCGCCTATCTGGACTTCAGCCAGGGCTGCGCGGCCAACAGCCTCGGCCACAGCCCGCAGGTATTGATCAGGGCCTTGGCCGATCAGGCCCATGCGCTGATCAATCCCGGTCACGGTTTGCATAACCGCCCCCAACTCAACCTCGTCGACCGCCTGTGCCACCGCACCGGCAGCGATCAGGCGTATTTGCTCAACAGCGGCGCGGAAGCCTGTGAAGCGGCGATCAAACTGGCGCGCAAGTGGGGCCAGCTGTATCGCGGTGGCGCTTATCGCATCATCAGCGCCAGCAACGGTTGCCATGGGCGCAGCTTCGCGGCGATGTCGGCTTCGGCGAGCAGCCGCGAAAACCGCTTTGAACCGCAGCTGCCGGGCTTCAGCCACGTCCCGCTCAACGATCTGGCGGCGCTGCACGCGGCCGTTGATGCGCAAACCGTTGCCATCATGCTCGAGCCGATCCAGAGCGAAGCCGGCGTTATCCTCGCGACCGAGCATTACCTCAAGGGTGTCGAGCGACTGTGCCGCGAGCTGGGTATTTTGCTGATCCTCGATGAAGTGCAAACCGGTATCGGCCGTTGCGGCACCTTGCTTGCCGAAGAGCACTACGGTGTGCGCGCCGACATCATTACGCTCGGCAAAGGCCTGGGCGGTGGTGTGCCGCTGGCGGCACTGCTGGCGCGCGGCAAAGCCTGTTGCTTCGAAGTCGGTGAGCTGGACGGCACCCATCATGGCAATGCGCTGATGGCCTCGGCCGGGGTGGCGGTACTCGATACCGTGCTGGGGCACGGTTTCTTCGAGCATGTACAAGAGTCTGGTTGCTACCTCGGCGAAGGTCTTGCCCGCCTGTCTTACCGCTACAGCCACGGTCAACTGCGCGGCCACGGCCTGATGTGGGGACTGACGTTATCGGATGATTCTGCAGACGCTGTGGTAAAAGCCGCTCTGGACGAAGGACTTATCCTCAACGCCCCGCAACCCAACTGCCTGCGCTTCACCCCGGCCCTAACGGTGAGCAAAAGCGACATCGACGAAATGCTCCTGCGCCTGACTCACGCTTTTTCCCGGGTGCGTACCGCACAGGTGCAATGCCGCAAGGGCATCGCCGTTTGACCCCTAATTCCTGAACCGTCTCGCGGTATACGCGGCGCCCCCAGCTTGTTTGTTTTGGCTGGGGGCGTTTTTTTTTGTTCAGAGAAGGGTGGCCGCAGTGCCAGATCCCACTGAACCCTCACGAACGTCCAAGGTCGATTAGCTAGACGGCTCACACGAGCCGATTTTCAGGAGCTGACCCCATGGACATCATTCGCATCATCATCGCCATCCTGTTGCCGCCACTGGGTGTGTTCCTGCAAGTGGGTTTCGCCGGCGCGTTCTGGCTGAATATTCTGCTGACCTTGTGCGGTTACTTCCCAGGCATCATTCACGCGGTGTACATCATCGCCAAGCGCTGAGGCCCTCAGCCTTTTGCGATGAGCCGGGAGTTGCGCTCGTTGCGAAAGGCCAGTTGCTCGATGGTCTGGGTGGCGTGTTCGGCGTCTTCCCGGGCTTGAAGGATGATGCCGTGGTGCTCGGATTTGCTGCACACCGGGTCGGCGTTGCTCGCATCGCCGGTCAGCATGAACGCCTGGCAACGGCAGCCGCCGAAGTCCTTCTCCTTTTCATCGCATGAGCGGCACGGCTCCGGCATCCAGTCGTAGCCGCGAAAGCGGTTGAAACCGAAGGAGTCGTACCAGATGTGCTGCATGCTGTGGTCACGCACATTAGGAAATTGCACCGGCATCTGTCGGGCACCGTGGCAGGGCAGGGCGGTTCCATCCGGAGTGACTGTCAGAAAGATGCTGCCCCAGCCGTTCATGCAGGCTTTCGGGCGTTCTTCGTAGTAATCCGGGGTGACGAAAATCAGCTTGCACGGGTGCCCTTCGGCTTCGAGCTTGGCGCGGTATTCGTTGGTGATACGTTCGGCGCGCACCAGTTGTTCCTGGGTCGGCAACAACCCCACACGATTGAGCTGCGCCCAGCCGTAGAACTGGCAGGTGGCGAGTTCGACAAAGTCCGCCTCCAGTGCAATGCACAGCTCGATGATGCGGTCGATCTTGTCGATATTGTGCCGATGAGTGACGAAGTTCAGCACCATCGGGTAGCCGTGGGCCTTCACCGCGCGAGCCATTTCGAGTTTTTGTGCGAAGGCCTTTTTCGAGCCGGCCAGCAGGTTGTTCACCTGTTCGTCGCTGGCCTGGAAGCTGATCTGGATATGGTCCAGACCCGCCTTTTTGAAATCGCTGATCTTCTGCTCGGTCAAGCCGATGCCGGAAGTGATCAGGTTGGTGTAGAAGCCCAGTTTGCGCGCTTCGGCAATCAGTTCGGCGAGGTCCTGGCGCACCAGCGGCTCACCGCCGGAAAAGCCCAACTGCGCGGCACCCATCTCGCGTGCTTCGCGAAACACCTTGATCCATTGCTCAGTGCTCAGCTCCTTGCCCTGCTCGGCGAAATCCAGCGGGTTGGAGCAATACGGGCACTGCAGCGGGCAGCGATAGGTCAGCTCGGCGAGCAGCCACAGCGGCAGACCGATGGCCGGTTGTTCAGGCAAGCGTGATCCAGTGCTGAGCACGGGCGACCTCCATGAATTGCTCGATGTCGTCACCGAGCTCAGGCACACCAGGGAATTGTTCATCCAGCGCGACGATGATCGCCGTGACGTCGCGCTCACCGTCGATCAACCCGCCAATCAACGCGGCGCTGTCGTTGAGCTTGATCATGCCTTCCGGGTAGAGCAGCACATGGCCTTTTTGCGCAGGCTCGTACTGGAAGCGATAGCCCGGACGCCAGACCGGTGTTCTGCTGCGATCAAAGCTCATAGGGTGATCCCTTTATGCCAGACCCGCTGCTCGGTCACGCTGTGATACGGCGGGCGATTCAGTTCGTAGGCCATGCTCATGGCATCGAGCATGCTCCACAGGATGTCCAGTTTGAACTGGAGAATTTCCAGCATGCGCTCCTGGCCTTCACGGGTGGTGTAGTGCTGCAGGGTGATCGCCAGACCATGCTCCACATCGCGGCGGGCCTGGCCCAGGCGGGTGCGGAAATACTCATAGCCGGTGGGGTCGATCCACGGGTAATGCTGCGGCCAGCTGTCGAGACGCGATTGGTGGATCTGCGGCGCGAACAGTTCGGTCAGCGAGCTGCTGGCGGCTTCCTGCCAGCGCGCACGGCGGGCGAAGTTGACGTAGGCGTCCACCGCAAAGCGCACGCCGGGCAGCACCAGTTCCTGGGAGCGCAGTTGGTCCGGATCGAGGCCGACGGCCTGGCCCAGGCGCAGCCAGGCTTCGATGCCGCCGTCTTCACCGGGGGCGCCATCATGGTCGAGCAGGCGCTGAATCCACTCGCGACGGATTTCGCGGTCCGGGCAGTTAGCCAGGATCGCGGCATCCTTCAGCGGAATGTTCACCTGATAGTAGAAACGGTTCGCGACCCAGCCCTGGATCTGCTCGCGGGTGGCGCGGCCTTCATACATCGCCACGTGGTACGGGTGATGGATATGGTAGAAGGCGCCCTTGGCCCGCAGGGCATGCTCGAACTCGGCGGGCGTCAACGGTGTGTCAGTCATGTCGTCTGCTCCTACAATTCAATGCTCATGCCATCGTAAGCCACTTCGACATTGCGCCGCACCAGCTCGGCCCGCTCGGGAGAATCTTCATCGAGGATCGGGTTGGTGTTGTTGATGTGGATAAGCACCTTGCGCTGCTTAGGCAGGTGTTCCAGCACTTCGAGCATGCCGCCTGGTCCGTTCTGCGACAGGTGGCCCATCTCGCGGCCGGTGCGGGTGCCGACGCCACGGCGCTGCATTTCATCATCGTCCCACATGGTGCCGTCCACCAGCAGGCAGTCGCTGCCGGCCATGATGTCCAGCAACGGCGCGTCAACCTTGCCCAGGCCCGGGGCGTAGAACAGTTTGCCGCCGGTGCGCAGGTCTTCGACGATCAGGCCGATATTGTCGCCGGGGTGCGGGTCGAAGCGGTGCGGTGAATACGGAGGTGCGGCACTGCGCAGCGGCAGCGGGGTGAAGCGCAGGTTGGGGCAGGCCGGGATGGTGAAGCTGGCGTCCAGCTCGATGCGGTTCCAGGCCAGGCCGCCGTTCCAATGGGTGAGCATGGTGAACAGCGGGAAACCACTGCTGAGGTCTTCATGGACCATGTCGGTACACCACACCTGGTGCGGGCAACCTTCACGCAGGCTCAATAGGCCGGTGGTGTGGTCGATCTGGCTGTCCATCAGGATGATCGCGCTGATGCCGGTATCGCGCAGTGCGCGGCCGGGTTGCATCGGCGCGAAGCCCTGCAGTTGTGCGCGGATATCCGGCGAGGCATTGCACAGCACCCAGTTCACGCCATCGTCGGAAATCGCGATGGATGACTGGGTACGCGCCTGAGCTCGCAGGCTGCCATCACGAAAGCCTGCGCAGTTCGCGCAGTTGCAGTTCCACTGCGGGAAGCCGCCGCCGGCGGCGGAACCTAGAATCTGGACAAACATGGCCGCTCCATCAAGCAAAGCTGAAAACAAAAACGCCCCGGACGGGCCGAGGCGTTGTATTACCCAGCCAATCAGCGGCTGGCGAAGTACATAGTCACTTCGAAACCGATGCGCAGATCAGTGTAAGCAGGTTTGGACCAAGTCATATTCTTACTCCTACGAAGGGATGGGGCGTTTACTACCAAGTAATACATATAGTCCACCTCCAATCGGAGATGTTCAGATGTGCTCGTAGGAATATTACGCATTTTTTTCCAAGTTAGCGCTGTCTTGGTGGAAAAAGCCTATTGCAGGGGCGGCAATGATCAGCCCGCCGATTGCCAACCCTCGCCAATGCGCGGGCCGTTGGCGATACAGTGCCAGCCGCCTGCAGCGTCCCGTAACTGTTGGGCGGCGCGTTGCAAGTCCTCCCGGGTTAGGGCTTGGATTGCGTGTTGAAGCAGCGCGAGATAATCCGACGGATGGCCGGCCAGGCGCGCCTGCCACAACAATTCGGCGGCCTGGGCGATGGGCAGCGCCTGCGCCGTGAATTGTTGCGCCAGCGCCGGGTGGCCGAGGTTGTCGCTGGCGTCGATCAATGCCGGCAATTGTGCGAGGAAGGTCCGCAGGTGCTCCATGATCCCGTCAAGGGAAACACTGGGGGATTGCACGCCAAACAGCAGGCCTGTTTGCCCATTGATCTGTCGGACGCCGCTGAACACCGCGTAGCCGATTTGCAGCTCTACCCGCACACGTTGGTAGAACGGCCCTTGGAGCAGGTGCGCCAGCAGGCGCCACGCGGCTTCATCTGCCAGGGACCGCGTCGGCGTCGGGCAGAACAGCAGCAACGCTGCGTCGAGGGCATCGGTATTGATCTCATGCCATAGATGCTGGCCGCTGAGGCTGGCGAATTCGCCTTCGAGCGTGTCCGGTTGCCCAGGCAAGCGGGCGGCGGCAGATTTGAGCGCCGCTTCGCAGTGGGCGGGCAGCCCAATGCCCAGGCCTTCCCAGCGTGCGCGTGTCCACGACATCGAGGGTGCTTGGGTGTGCGGCTGCACGCCGGCACAGCACGCGGGCAACGCCTTGAGCAATTGCCGAATGGCAATCATCGGTGTGGCGGCAGGGCCTGGCCGCAGATCATCTTCAGGCGGGTTCAGGCTGCGTGCGAGCTCATCGAGTATCGCCGGCATGGGCTGGTGAAGACCGACCATTTTCACCCGCCAGTCATTGCCGATCGAGTCGAAGGATAAGTCGACACCTGCCTGGCCGGCATTTTCGCGCAACGGCTGCAGGGCGTTTTCCAGTGCCGTTGGAAGCGGACAATCGAGCCGCCAACGCAGGTAGAGCGCGCCTTCATCATGCTCATCGGCCAACGCCGGGCTGAACGACAACGCCGACAGTTCTCGCCGCCCCCGGGAACGGTCCTGGGCAAAAGTGCGCAGGCCCCGGTGGGCACTGGTCTGGCCGCGAATCAGGCCGGCGCACTCGTCCTTTACGGGTGGGCGCAGGAACGGATTGTTGGGCGGCAGTTGCCACGCCTGTCGGCAGGCTTGCAGCGGCAGGGCGTCGAGCAGGGCCTTGAGGGCCGCAACGTGGTGCTCCGACAAGGACGTTTGCAGCTCTTCGCTGTCATGCCTGGCCAACGCGAGGGCGCCTTGGATCTGGTGTTGACGCGCGTTGAGCAGGGCGAATTCCTCGCGCAGAGAAGTCCAGTCGCTGTGTGCGAAAAAGCTCAGCCAGTCGTACAACAGTGCTTCGATCTGCGTCGCCGCGTCGCTTTGCGCGCCGAGGGTAAAGTCGAGATCCAGTAACGCTTGCCCGGCGAAGTGGTAAAGCACGGACGCCTGCAGGGCGCTGGCCAGTTGGCGCGCTTGCAGTTCCGCGCGCAGCCCGCCCGGCGCCGAGGCGTTGAGCCAGAGACAGAGGAAATCCAGGGCTTCCTTGGGGGTGTTGACGCTGATGACATGATGCAGATGGCCGTTGGCGCTGTGTTGAAAACGCGGTGTATGAGCGGGCAGCAGGGCCGGAGGGGCCGCCTGCGGGTGCCGCGGGCCGGCGTTCAGTTGCTCACCGAAGCGCCGCGCCAAGCGTTCCAGTTCTGCCAGCGGTTGCGGGCCGGCCAGGCTCAACGTCATTTGCCCCGACGGGTAGAAGTGTTGGTGGAAATCCCGCAACGCTTGCTGAAACGCCTGACGTTCCACCGGCAAGCTGTCGCGATTGCCCGCATGGAAGCCCCTAAGCGGATGATCGGCTGCCAGACCTTCCAGCAGCGCGACCTGTTGTTGCGCGCTGGCATCCTGGGACCAGGCGACAAATTCCGCGTGCAGCACTTCGCGCTCGCGCAGTTGATCGTCCAGCGCCAGGCGCGGATGGGTCAGCATATCGGCCAAGCGTTCCAGACCGTCGGCGAAGGTCGGCTGCGGCAGCTCAAAGAAGAAATCCGTGGTGCGCTCACGCGTACTGGCATTGACCTGGCCACCGTGGCGCTGCACGTAGGCCATCAGCCCTTCTTCGGTCGGAAAACGCTCAGTGCCAAGAAACAATAAGTGTTCCAGAAAGTGCGCCAGGCCGGGCCACGCCAAAGGCACGTCATGGCTGCCGGCCGCCACCCGTAAAACAGCGGCGCAGCGCTTTAAACGCGGGGCATGGCGCAGGGAAACCCGCAGGCCGTTGACCAGGGTCAGGTGAAGGTGATGAGGCTGGGCCGGCGCAGGCATGGGCACTTCCGATACGAGGGAAGTGCCTATGCTAGCAAACCCTCCAGATCAGGGCTTGTGCAGCGTGCCGTACAGTTCGGGGCGACGGTCTTGCAGATAGTCATTGGCGGCGCGGGCATCGAGAATCGATTGGTGTTCCAGCGTGCCGACGATCAAGGCTTCATCCAGGCCGGCCTGGGCGATTCGCTGACCATCCGGTGCGGCGATGCTGCTTTGCCCGCAATACTGAATCTCGCCTTCGTGCCCGCAGTAGTTGGCGTAGGCCACGTAGCACTGGTTCTCAAAGGCCCGCGCCCGCACGGTGACGTCGGCGACAAAGTCGAACGGCACCATATTCGCGGTGGGCACCAGGATCAGATTGGCGCCGGCCAGGGCCAGGCGCCGGGTGTTTTCCGGGAACTCCAGGTCGTAACAGATCAGCACGCCCAGTTTCCAGCCGTTGAGTTCCACCAGCGGAAAATCATCGCCCCCGGCACTGAACATCGAATGGTCGAGGTCGCCAAACAGGTGCGTCTTGCGGTAGTTGCACAGGCGCTGGCCGTGGGCGTCGATCAACTGCACGGCGTTATAGATCTGCCCGTCTGCGGCCCGCTCCGGGTAACCGTACAGGATCGCTCGTCCGGCACTTCGCGCCAGTTCGGCAATCGTTCGCGCTGACTCGCCATCCTGCGCCTCGGCCAATGCGCCCACAGCTTCGGCGCCGATGTTGTAACCAGTGAGGAACATCTCCGGCAGCACCAGCACGTCGGCGCCGGACGCCTCGTGCACGAGGCGGTGCAGGCGCTTGAGGTTACCGGCCACATCCAGCGGCAGCGGTGGGCATTGGTACAGGGCGACACGCATGGCTTGGCTCCTTAATCGGCCAGGGCAATCGGCCCGATTTCATCGAACACATCACCCGGCCCTGGGTTCTCTGGGTGAGTGTGGCCGCCGAAGTGGGTCATGATGCCCCAGACGGCGTTCAACGAGGTTTGCACCGCGCCTTCGACCCAGGCAGGTGTCCAGGATACGTCATCGCCGGCGATAAAAATCCCACGTTGCTCGGCGGGCATGTCCTTCTGCATGAAGTGCGCGTACATCCGCTGGTTGTAGCGATAGTGGCCGGGCAATGCACCTTTGAAGGCTCCGAGGAAATGCGGGTCGGCTTCCCAGGACACAGTGATCGGGTCGCCGATGATGCGCGCCTTAATGTCGACTTTCGGGTAGATCTTGTTCAGCGCGTCGAGGGCCAGCTTCACGCGTTTATCGATGGGCTGCGGGAGCATTTTCAGCGCATCGCTCATCCACGAGTACGACAGGCAGATCACGCCCGGCTTGTCGTCGCCGTTGTCGAACAGGTAAGTGCCACGGGTCAGGCGATCGGTGAGGGTCATGCTCATCAGGTCGCGGCCGGTTTCTGGGTCTTTGTCTTTCCAGAACGGGCGGTCGACCATCACGAAGGTCTTCGACGATTGCATGTAGCGGGTGCGATCCAGGGCCATCCACATTTTTTGCGAGAACAGGGTTTCGTCGCATTCGATCTGGGTGGTCAGCAGCCAGCTTTGGCAGGTGGTCAGCACGGCGGCGTATTCGCGGGTATCGCCGTAGTTGTCGGTCACG
The DNA here is from genome assembly GCF_029320995.1 of Pseudomonas sp. D3. Classification (NCBI taxonomy): domain Bacteria; kingdom Pseudomonadati; phylum Pseudomonadota; class Gammaproteobacteria; order Pseudomonadales; family Pseudomonadaceae; genus Pseudomonas; species Pseudomonas sp. D3. The sequence goes on along the minus strand of NZ_CP119772.1, from coordinate 5,979,944 downwards.
GCGAAACGACCACCGGCCGCGTGGGCAATGCGCTTGACCCCGGCCCGTGGCGCGCCGCAGTGCAACGAACTCAGGCTGGTGCCCGCTGGCCAGTGGGCGCAGCGCTCCGGCACATGGCGCCAGATACCCATGGGCACCTGTGCCACGCCGCCGACCACCAGGTGTTGATGGTCGTCGCAGTTGGTCATCACCACACGGAAGATTTCCAGCATGGAGTTGGGGAAGTCCGAATCCCAGCCGCCGGTGCCGAAGCCGACTTGACCGAACACTTCACGGTGATGGAACGACAACTTGGCGAAGGCCTTGGAGGTGGCGACGAAGTCGTAGAAGGTGCGGTCGTCCCACAGCGGCACGAGTTTATTCCACAGCGCTTTGAGGCGCGGTACGTCGCGGTCGCGGATGGCTTGCTGGATATCGCCGAACTGCGAGCCGGCTTCCAGGGCGTCGGCCCAGGCGTCAGCCACTTCCTGGAACAGCGCAGGCAAGTCGGACAGTTTTTGTGCGTAGTGGGTCTGGCCTTCCAGGTCGATGACCGTGCTGCCGGAAGCCGGCGTCAGCGGGTTGGGGAAGGGTTTGGTGTCCAGGCCAAGTTTGTCGACATAGTGGTAGAACGCGGTGGACGACACCGGGAAACGCATACCGCCCAGTTCGGCGATGATGCCTTCGGCCCCTTCAAATGCCTGGGAGCGCAAGCGCCCGCCCATCTTCGAGGCCTCGTACACCACGGGCTTGAGGCCCAGCTTCATCAACTCATAGGCGGCCACCAGGCCGGCAATCCCGGCGCCGACGATCGCCACTTCGGCGCCATGGTTGGCCGCCGGAATACTGCCCAGGCCGGCGGGGTGCTCGATCCAGTCATCAAACGCGAACGGGAAATCCGGGCCGAAGATGGTGATCGGTTTCTTACCGTCGGCGGGGTGGCGATTGGTCTTGCTGATGCTGCTGGACGGAATGCTCATGGCTGACCTTACTAGCGGCTCGCGGGACGTGCCCGCTGAGTATAGGAAAAGATGGCAGCCAGTTTAGGGAGCGTAGCGTTCGTTAATAAGACGCAAAGTGTCGTCGAATTGAATTGTTTTCAGTCAAAGTGACGAGCTTGCTGGTCAGATTGGTTGTCTGCGATCGAGTTTGTTACTGAGGATGATCGACGTGGTGGTTTTTTCCACGCCTTCGACGCTGCCGATTTGATCCAGCAATTGATCGAGCTGTTCCGGCGAATCGGTGCGCAGCCATGCTACGTAATCGAACTCGCCGCTCACCGCGCACAGTTGCTGAACCTGGGCCATCGCACTGAGCTTGCGCAGCACGTCCTTGCCCGAACGCGCCTGCACGGTGATGCCGACATACGCCTGCAAACCGCCATCCACCACACGCTGGCCGAGACGCACGCCATAACCGGTAATCACCTGGGTTTTCTCCAGGCGTGCCAGGCGCGACGTCACCGTGGTGCGCGCAATACCCAACTGCCTGGCGAGCATGGCCACGCTCTCGCGGGCGTTGATCTGCAACGCGGCGATCAGTTGGCGGTCGATTTCATCGAGGACAGGCAAGGGCAGCTCCGGTGCGGACGGATAGGGGGCATATGTTACAGGCTTGCGTGGTCTTTTCATCGCCGGACACATTCGGTTCAAGGGCGACGTGGGAGAGCAGGCGACGCTGTTCTTGTTTGACCCCTGCGGCAACGCGTTGGAGTTCAAGGCGTTCAGGGATATTGGGCGGTTGTTTGCGAAGTGAGTCTGTGGATGGATGTGCTGGCTAAAGCGGCAGCGCCAGAAACGCGAAAGCCGCGCAATGCGCGGCTTTGGAGTTGGTGGGCCCACACGGACTTGAACCGTGGACCAAAGGATTATGAGTTTGGATGTAATACGATAAGCCCAACGTTAGCATCCGAAGTTAACCGTAAAGTAGGAATAGTTAAATTCAATAATATCAGTAGGTTAGCGTATTTTTTAGTAATACTTAAAAACCAGTCTGTGTACTGCCAGTGTACCTGCCAAGGGGACGGTATAGGATGCCTTTCTATCAATCTTCCTTGCGCATTGTGATACGGTCAAGGCAGTGAGAGGAAAAGGTTCTGATGGAGATTCCTATGGTCGAGTGGCTATTTTCAGGTATCGGGGCGACTCTCGTATCCGATTGGTTAAAAGAGCGGCGAAGTCGAAAGCAAAATCTACCTTGCTCGCAAAACACACCTCCGCTTGTACTGACGGACTCATCGTATGCACTGTCGATAGGCGAAAAAGTAAGGTTTATCCGTACCGAACTTTTGAATTTGAGCTTGAGACAGTTAAGTGAAATATTAGAGATTGAAAAGGTTTCTAATCTTGAAAGCTATGAGTTAGGCGTTGAAGAATTCCCTCTTCTAGTCTTGAAGAAATTCGAAAGCTATTTTTCTATAAATCCAGGGTATTTGGATGGAGTCAGCGAAGGGGTATTTTCGAGTTTTCATTTATGTAAATTTGAGGTTGAACGTTACCTCTCGCAAGGTTACGAACCCATTATACTATGCAGTCCTAACGACAGAAGTGAGCTATTTTGTAGGGTCGCGTTTAAGAAGAATGATGGCGCATTTTTGAAAGTTGTAGTTGGAGATTTGTTGTGCTCTTTCGCCTCTAGTGGGGGAGGGCAACTGAATATCCAGATACTGATTCACGCTTTATTGGAGCGGGGCGCTTCTTATAAAGATGTGAGAGTTTTAAAGGTTACGAGCCGTGCTTGGGAGCTAATGAGGCGGGGAATTTATTACAATCAGGATGATTTTCATCGTTCGGCGGATTGGGAATGCCAAGATGTCTTCGTCAAGTGGTTTAAGGACAGCGAAGAATCTAATAAACTCTGGAACTTTAGATCTTTGGGTAAATGATTTACGGTAGGTCTTGCCTACATGTGTAAGGTAAGCTAGTGCACGAGCTTAGGGGTTCGTGCTAGCTTACCTGTAAACATGTCTTAAGTCGGAATTACGCCCGTAAAGCGCACGTTCTCACTTTTACCGTTTTCTTTCGCCCATTTAAGAATTGTAATTTTTAGGTTTTCCAGATAGTCAGGATTAGCGATAAGAGCTTCTCTTGATATGGGGTCGTGCTCGTCCCCATCTATCAGATCGTTGAGCAATTTTTGCACTATTAAACCTTGTTCGGCGTTTTCGGTAATATTTATATAGGCGTTAAGCGGTTTGTCCTTTGACTCGTCTTCACCACCAAGGAATCGTTCGAAATCAGGAATGCTTACTCTGTGGCGGATCGTTATTCCAGATTCCCTGGCGTCTATAATCGCGTCACGAATTTTTTTGTTTTCCGTCCACATGCCATTTTTCGTACCATTGCTTTTAAACGGTGGGTCACAGTCGTGAACTATCCCGAAACTTATCTTAAAGTGCTTCATTACCTTAATAAGTGGTAAGAGTATAGCTTTTCCACGAGCCCGTATCACTGTGATTTTATCCATCAACTCATGTTGCCGCTCGATAATCGAAGCCATAAAAGCGGCATGCTCGGTATCTCCTTCGACGAGGACAGGGTACGACCCGAAGAAAACTTCTGCAAAGCTTGGGTCTATATGCTGCAATGCTTGTAATCTTTGTTTTTCATTTCCATCAAATACGACATTGTCTGAACGGTATGTTTTAGGTGAGATTGGTGAGTCGTCGTTGTGATCTTTACGTTCTAGCCTTACAACGGTTGTATGATCCTCAAACGGATTCACGAAGTAGGGCGAATGGGTTGTCATCAAGACTTGCCAGTCAGGGCTGGCTGCAAGCTTGTAAAGATGCCGCTGTGCCGCGCGGGCCGCCATAGGATGTAGAGCGTTTTCCGGCTCGTCGATTAGGAGTAAATATCCCGGAAGTGATGGATCGTCTGGGCTTTCAGGAATTGGAGCTCCTGCAGTGTGAGCAGCTAAATGGGCTTTGAGTTTTGAAAGCTCTTCATCGATTGCATCTGATTGTTCTTGCGTTATCTTCTTTGCTGCTTTTTTCTTTGTTTCTTCAGTTATATTTCTTTCGAGACGTTTTTGAAATTCCCCACGAATTTCCTTTTCCCGCGTTAGTTCATTGTGAACCTGTAGCATGGACCAGAACAGTGCCCTTCTAGCTCCAGTGCCTTGCTGACTAAGTGAAGTATCAGCTTTTCCATCTGCTATACGTAATCCGGAACCTTTTTTTATAATATCTTCTATCTTAGGCGCGAGAGGGGCCGCTGCGATATTTAGTCTCACTCCAAGAGATGGGAAAACACTTTGAAAGCCGGTTGTTACTTGCATTGCAATCTGGTTAAAGTCCTCTTTGTGTGCTTCGCTCAGGCGATCTATATTTGCAGAGACGCTTTGTATTGCTTTTGACAGGTCTGACTCTGCGTTTAGTCGCTCTTTTTCTAATCTTGTCAATAGTGGGGTTAACGCAAGCGTAAGCAACATCTCTTCTGTTTTCTCGGCGTCATCAAGAGACCCAATTCTTAATGGACGAGGTAACCTTGCGGTGAAGACATTATCTAGGCCCGAAGCATTTTTATCTGGGTCCCAGTCGCCAGTACCTTCCGCTCCAGCTTTAGGGTTCCAAGTAGTTCGTGTCTTTTGGTAGGTGGGGCCTGCCCATTGCCATCGGCTCCTAACAATTCTTAGTCCATCATCATCTATTTTCCAATCTTCATGTATATTTCCGATTCCGTCTGGTATATGCACATCAAGAATTACCTCAGAGAATTCTAGCTCCTGAGCATGTTGATGACGGTCTCTTTGTATCTCAAAAGCGGCGGAGCCTTTTGCAAGTTCATAAGCGCGAAGAATAGTTGATTTTCCTGCGTTGTTTCGTCCTACAAGGCAGACTACATTGTCCAGTGCAATTTCTACTCCATCATTTCCGATACACCCAATATTGCGTACGGTCATCCTTACCAGCTTGGATCGGTTTCTCTCATCAGCCACGCTAAATATCCTTTTATTGTTTGCTTGTGCAGTGAATGTCGGCAGGTGTTTAGGCGTTTTGACCTTTTCTCTAACGGTCTTTTTACGTGATGCCCGGATTAAGGTAGTACAGTATTGTTTTTTCGTCCAATTTGATCGATAGAGTTGGTTTTATATTTTTATATTATGTGTGTTGCATTTATTCTGGTTGTTTGTTTTTGTAGTGAGTTAATTGTGTTTTATAAGTGTAATATCCGTGGTGTGATTTATGCCGTAAATGAATCTGGCTGTATTGAGGATCTCAAGGAAAAGTTTTTATGAATATAAAAAGATTGCATTTGTTGAGTAGCAGTTTGTTCGTAATTCAAACTTGTTTTTACAGAAAAAGTCAGTTTTTCGCTGTGGATCATTAGTGCTGTAAGTGAAGTAGGACCTAAAATTTAATAGGGAGGATTCTTAATCACTCCTTTAGTTAGGCGCGCTTCTGTGGTTTCAGTCTGGACGACAGAGCTTTCGTGCCCTTGCGTAGGGGCCGAACATTCTTAAACTATTCAAGTCCGGACCCCGTATGTCCCCTTTCTCCGAGGGAAAACGTCATACGTCAATTCTCATTGGCGTCGAGGGCTTTATCTCCTATAGTGGCATTGTGTCATGCCCGGGTCGGTCGTTTAGTTTGTCGAGCTGATTGACGCAGACGACCGTGACTCCTTTTTGTGGTGGCGATTGCTTCGGGCCTTCACAAAATATAATTCGATCACTTTTGGAGCTTTCAGCGTATGGATACAGGTAAACGTAAACTTAGAATCTATTTCTCGGATTTTTTTGATGTTACACGTGAACAAATTGATTCTTACGGAGCCTTCAACGTCTCCTTAATTAATGACCTCCCATTATTTGTAGACCCTTTTCTTCTATTTAATAGCGATGAAGAGGTTTTTCAAAATCTTCATGCTGAAATTATTAAATATATGTTGTTTTTGAAGTGTAAGTCAGCTCTCGATTTACCGTCGGGTTTAGTGAAGTCGTGGTATATGTTTCCGGAGGTTAAGGAGAACTGGTTTGGATTCAGTAAGTCTGGAAATAGTGGTCGGGGTTTGGGGCCTTCTTTTGCAAAGTCATTGCAAGTAAACTTTAAGGATGTTTTTTCAGATTTTGGTAGTGAGACAGCTGGGGCAACTCATCTTGGTAAGCTTACGCTTGTAAAGCATGGTGTTGGCAAGGATCAGATAAGTGACTTTACCTGTAATTTAATACACGGTTTTTTGGCAAGCTATACTGAGAAGTTTGCATCAAAATATATTTCTCCTAATAAATTGCAAAAATTCTCTATACAGAAAGCCGAATTCAACTATGTCACTGAAACTTGGAAGGCAAAGCAGTATATTCTGCCACGATATGGTTCTGAGTACGTATTGCTCACCCCTATCGAGATTCTGACTAAAGATGAAGCTTGGATCTCTCATAAGGGATTTATTGAGGATTTCAGTCAGGTTGTGAGTTGTGTGCCCAATGATCAATTACGCGATCAAATAAATTTGTATATCACAAAGGTTATGCCTGCTGACCCCACTAAAGAAGAAAAAGCAGTCGCTTTTGAAAAGACGATATAGAAGTACCCTAAACTTATGGATGTTTATGTAGGACTAAGAGAGGCGGATAGGGATGCGGCGAGCACTTCTAGTTTAGAGAAGGTTTCTGTCGCACAAAAGCTTTTCGAAGAGCACTTACGTAAGCTGGTCGACTTATTGGATAAAACCAAGTTTTATGATGCTGAGCCGAACAGTTACGAAGCAGGTATGCAAAGAGTTCAATATCTTAAGCATGTGATTGAGAAGCAAGATGGCTATCGTCTGTTCTACGTAAAAAATATACCGATTTCTCGAGAAAGTGATTTGCAGATCATGTTTAAGCTGACATGGTTTGCTTCAAAGTTTAGTTCTGATGCTGAAGTGAATAACGGTCGGGGTCCCGCTGATTTTCTAGTTTCTTATGGTAGCCAAGACAAATCTATAATTGAATTTAAGCTGGCGAAAAATTCTCATATGGAAAAAAACTTGAGGAATCAGGCTAAAATTTATAGTGATGCCTCCAGGGCTACAAATCCTCCGATCATGGTCATTTTGTATTTTAACTTTTCTGAGCGGGATAAAGTTCAAAGGATAATGACAAAAAATGGGTTGGGTGATACGAAGCATATTGTGCTAATTAATGCGATGCCCAGAGAGTCTGCTTCTAAGGCCGAAAGTAGTGAGTGAGGTCTCATAGATGCGCTTATGAATGAAAATAAGCTACTGTCGTAACCTGGATGCCTATTAATGGTAGAGCTATCTCCACTTAGTAGGCATCGCGAAATCTATTTCTCAACTCTAGGTCAAGAGTTTTCTACTAGGTTACTCTTTAGCTTCCATCGGCTTAAACTTGCATCTTGCAGCGCTGAAACTATTTCTGTGTGGCAGTAAATATAAGTAGAAAGCTTCTGAATTTCTTTAATGGCCACTTCTTGGCTTCCACCCTCATTCATTTTTTTAGCTATCTGGTTCAGGTTTCTTCCGATTGATCGGAGTTGTCCCGAAGACTCCCAAAGCGCCTTTGTGGCCTCCATCGTGAATTGGGGCTGGTTGGTTAAACTTGCTCGAACGCAATTGATTACCCACCGTTGAGGAGAGCATCCCTCGGCCTCTGAGCGTGCCGATAGCTCATGGTGCTCACTCGGTGTGAATCGAACCTCCAGCCTTTGTTTCTGACCTTCGTCCGGCTCGCCTGCGATTTGTCCTGATATCCAACTATGAACGTCTTGGGGCATCTCATCTTGGATGACGTAGCGCATTAGCGCTCGGATCATGCCGTGTTGGGAGCTCCCTTTTTTCTCGCAGTGTGCTTCCCACTCTGATTTCAAATCATCCGGTATGCGTACCCGGTAAACGGCGCTATCCCTCGTGGCGCCGATGCTAGCTTTGCGCGGCATGTGCATTCCTCTTTCGGTATCAACAGCTCACTATATACGTAGTGAACCACAGTTTACCGGCGAGCGCCTATCCTGCACTAGATCTCCATGTGCTTGAATCCTTGTTCATGAACAAGCTTTTTCCGGTTCGATGCGCGCACGCCAGCAATGAAAATATGAGCATCTGTGGATTTCACTTCACTGGGCGTGTTCTTGCCGCGAGGTCGCTACAAATTCTTCCAGATCAATCTCGCCGCTGATGTAACGCTCGCCGAGGAGTTTCATACCGCCAGTGATTTCAAATGCAGATAGGTTTGCTGAGGCGTTGGCAAAGGCTACGGCTTCCCTTCGCTTGCTCCGCTCAGCCTCCGAGAGTTGATATGCCTTGGGATGGTCAATTCCAGCTGACAGTTCGATGTTGTTTTGATGTTGATCGGTTTTTTGGTCTTCCGAACTCATAGTGGTTCCTGATGGTTTTTTGAGAATTCTTGATCGTGTAAAGGATAGCGGTCTGAGGCAGTCTCAGCAGTGAGTGATCTTGGTTGGCCCCTACACGAACGCGAAGCTCGCGTCTGCGAAAGTACCAAGATTTTTGCTGGATGTGGTGTCAAGGGCGGCACCGGAGGCCGCATGCGGAGCGGAGCCGAAGGCGAGCACCGAACGGGTGAGGATGACGGGCGTAGCCGTACCCTTGACTCCACAGGAAGCGCTCAGCCTATCGCTAGGGGTAGGTCAAGGGCTCCGCCCGCCGTGCCTGCCCCGCAGCCAGTCCGGCAAGTTCGGACACGGGATGCAACCGAAGGGGTTGCCCAAGCGGAGCGCGGAGCTTTAAGACCGGTGTTCAAACATTTCCATCGTTTGGATTACTGACCGGTGCAAGCGTCTTCTCCGGTGCCTTACTGGGGAGAACCTCGGTTAGACTAGTGGTTCTTCAAGGAAGCTTTTCAAAGGAGTGAATCGGTGCAAACCAACCAAACCGTCAGTTGCCCACATTGCATGAACAACGTTCCATGGGGCGCCTCAGTTTGTAGAGGCTGTCATGCTGAAATTTCTTATGGCACCCCTCGGGCAAGTATCGTCGTTTTCATTATCGTTTCGGTGGCAGCAGGCTGGTATGCGGCGAAGCTCGTTCACGATCACCTGTCTACCAATTCGACAGTGTTGTGGGTTGTTTTCGGGATTGTCTTCGCACTGGTAGGCGTTCTGTCCATAAAGATCTGTAAGCGCCTTTATACCGGCAGGACCTGGTTTCGACGGATCTACCGGACCAAGTGACCATCCGTCCCGGGATGGTTTTGCACGCATGAGTTATCAAAACAAGAACGCTGAAACTGTCTTGTTTTTTCGATTAGTTCATTAGATTCATAGCGTTAACGTTCTTTCATATCCCATCCCCCCGCCCTTCCCGCAAGCGGGAAGGGAGCGAGTCGCCCTCTGTCGTCAAGGGTACAGGGGAGGCCTCCGGCCTTGATCCCCTACACCCATGCCGTGAGCGTTGGTCGCTCCTCCCGCGTCAAGGGGCCGAGTCCTCGTCGCTCCGCTCCTGCGGGCCGCACCAACCCCTTGACCCGTCATCCGCTTGCTGAAAGTACTCAGAAAAAGACCCCGTTGAAACGAGGTCTGATCAGTCGTGAGTCACGAGCTACTGATTTACTTTGCCTCCAGTAGCACTTCCCCAGTTTTTGCCCATGTTCTGCATGACGTGTTGTCGGTACGCTGGATTCCAGGCTGTATTCCCAGCGGCGAGGTGGTTCAATCGTCCAGCTGTGACCATCTGGCCCGACTGCATGTCACGGCGCGTTGACTGCCTGTTGAGGCCCTTGGTGATTGGTGCCATAGCGCCGTTTGCGATTCCGCGTAAGGTCAGTGCCGCACTCGATATACCTCCCGCAAGGCCTCCTGCAACGCCATGGGCTTGATACATCATGTAGAGCACGACGATGGTTGTAACCAGTAGCTCCAGAAACGTTGCGATTGGGTAATCGGCTGGGTTTGCCAATATGCTGGCAGTTATCGAGGAAAAGTATTTGATCCCAAAGCTGAGAACCGTACTAACCAGTGCCGTTTGCATGATGTAAGTGATGACCTGGGCAAACCAGCTATCGAACCACTTGGACGTGAACTGTCCAAACAGCAGCATCATGATGAAGACTGGCCCGATTCCGAGCATGATCGACAGCATGCCTTTTGCGACAATAATCATAGCTCCTGCCGGAACTGCGATGAGCAGCGTAGCGGCATAGACGATCAGGGCGTTCAGCCCATCCCACATAATCATTCCGATTTCGTAGGAGTGGCGTTGCCCCATTTTCGACAACATGTCTGCACCTATCTGCCAGCCGTCCGACATTGCCTTGTCAATGACTTGGAAAACCGAGTCTGAGGTTGATAGATCACTCGTCGCTGTAAAGGCGGCCGTGACTCCTGTTTCAAGCCCCCTCAATGCCTCTACTACCCACGACATGTAGGTGTCGGCTTGCATGGCCAACCCGCTGATGAGCAGGAATTTTCCGCAGGTTTTGAAAAAGTGAGAGGCCGACTGCTCAATCGTTCCGGTGATCATCATGTAGCCGACCATCGTCAAATATAGCGTCCCGCCTATCGTCACGGTGAGCGTGAAATCCTCAATCACTCGGCTCGAAGTGATGTTGATGAACGTATGAAGGGTTTGATCCATTGACCCTCCGATCCATTCAAATATTCCTGTTTTGGTCGCCATTCTATTTTCCCTGAGAAGAGAAATTCATCGGTTCACGCTGCTTGTATTCACGATTCTCAAGCACCAATGCGTTTGCGGCAGTTTTGGCGTTGACGCAGTTCGGTGTCAGAGCAAGCTCGCCAGGGTTTGCCTTGCACCTTTCCAGAACCTTAAGTCTTTCAGGCGCGTTTGCTTTGTACCAATCAAGCGTCTGCACGGGCTCTTGTTTGCCGCAGCCTGAGAGGATGGCAGTGACGATCATTAGGGACGCGGAGGTAGTCAGGAGGGATTTCATTTTTCTTCCTTGGATTGAATGACGTTGAGGGTCCGTTCAGCGCTCGCTGGTTTTGCAATATCGACTTTGTCGGTGTCCATGGTAAATGCTAATTCGGTCGCATCAATGATTTGCATCGCTGCCAAAGTGCGCAGCACGCTTTCCCGGGTGCCTGCCCAGCTACCGGCAAGCCGGTGCAGGGAATTGTTCAGAATGGTGATAGATGCTCCAAGACTACCGGCTGCCAGGATTACGCCAAGCAAAGGAGGTATCGGGGCTGATTGACGGGGAAGGGTTATGCCAAACCAGTCAAGAAATGCCATCGAGAACGGCACCAACGCGAGAACAGCAGCCATGATGTCCCGATGGAGTAGTGCAGGTGCGCGCCGTGAGAGTTCACGCATAAAGCCCATCCTATCGGCGCATATCCAAAATCTACGGATGGATATGATCAGGAATGTGCTTAGGACGAGCATTGGTAGGTAAACATATGAAATCATTGTAGTGCTCCATCGAGTATGTCCGGATGCAGGTGTGTGTAACCTTTGCTCTGGTGCTTACAGTGTTTAGCTATAAAGAAGGCGGAGATACAAGTATTGGTTCTGACCAGTTGGCTGTAATTGGTATTTTATTGTTGACTCCTTTGGCTAGGACCAAAGCCTCCGGTCGACCATGATTTGGTCGGAAATATAGGGGATATTTGCTAGCTCATCCAATGCCATCTCTACCGTTCTGAAAAATAACTGACGGTTCTCTTCATCGGTAATGGTGTGGTCAATTACTCCATCGGAAACGCTGAGTGCAAATCCGTTTTTGTAGTGGGCGCGTAAAATGACTTGAATGTTGCCAGTTCTTTCCAAGCTATCGCAGTAGTTCTCAAGTTGCTTAAAGTGAAGTGACATTGTAATTCTCCCTTGCTGTTGTGGTAGGGCCATTTATTGATTTGAAGGTTTGATCAGTGTTTTTCTTTTTAGATTTTCTAGGGCGCTTGCACCAATCTCACTTCGAGGTTTTAACTCTTTCACCTCTTCAGCAGTGCGTTTATTGGATATTGGCTCTGGTTTGATCGGTTTTGCTAGAGGACAGAAACTCCCCTTTTTATAGTTATTGATTAGTCCGTAGAACCATCTTGAGGATGTTCCTTTGATTCTTCCGGCGCTTAACGCTGCTGCCAGTTCGTCAAGCATTAATTGAGCGTCTTGGTATGGCACATCCTGAAGAAGCTTGATGATCCACACGCGGTCACTGGCTTTTAGCCTTGCCGGGTATTGCAGCTCATTCTCAGTTCGTTGTTGTATTTCTATTGTTGGTTCTGTTGGTAGTTCTTGGGATGGCACCGCTATGTCATCCCCTGTGTGACTCGCTGCTGTCTGGGGCCGGGGTGTCATGGATGTCATCCTCCCCATGACAGCATTGTCAGTGGGGGGTAAGGCGGTTAGCGCGGCAATACATATGAAATATCTATTCGTCGTCTGGCCGCCATCGTTACGATATTCTTTTTGAATAGTTAGTAGACCTGCTCGTTCAAATTGCTTAATTTGGCGCTGAACTGTTCTGGAAGAAATAAGGCAAGAGCTTGCTATGGTTTTTATTTTTGGCCAGCACTTCCCCGTTTCGTCCGCATACCTCACTAATTCAAGCATTATGAGTTTTTCGGTAGGAGAGCCAAATCGACGTGCCCATACCAAGTTATTAAACGTGTGGCTCATTGCAGACTGTCCTGAGAGCTCACCTCAATATCTAAGTTCAGCGCGTCATTTATTTGCATTGTCCTAAAATATACGCGGCGGCCGATCCGTATCATTGCAGGTTTGAGTTTTCGAGAAATGTCGGTGTCTGAATATAAAGAGACCCTTACTCCATCAGGCGAGCGGCCTAGTAGGGTAGCAATGTCTGGGATGCTCATCAGCGGGCCAAAACGATTAAGTAGATACTCTTCAGTTGTCATGTGTAAGTTCGCAGTTTTTGGAGAAGGTCTGCGAATTCTTGAGGGGGATTGGCGTGTTGTCAAACCGGCTGACGCGTAGAAACTACCAATATATAGTATCTTGGTTGACTGCTTTATGCGTCTTGGTAGTCTTAAGTTGGCTATGTTGGTTTTGAAATTGAACGGTGGCTTTCTGATAAGGCCTATATGTAACGGGTGTTTGCTAGGGAAGGTCTGAAGTAAGCAGCCGTTTTTAACGGCCTCGCTGTTTTAGGTTCAAAAAACGCCGACTTGCTCGGAAATCAGGCCTTTCCTCCTCTCAGTTCGCGTTTTTTTGCGAGATAGCACCTTTTCAAGGCTCATTGTCCGCATCACAGGCGCACCTCGCCTGCATTCAACAGCCGTTTTCGCATCATCCACAGGTTCGACAAGGCAAACAGTGTGGTCTGCTGCGCAGTGTTTTTAACCAAGCCTCGGAAGCGGACTTTCGTATAACCAAACTGGCGCTTGATTACCCGGAATGGATGCTCAACCTTGGCTCGTACTTGTGCTTTCGCGTATTCGATTTTGCGGCGCACACGACCGATCAGGCTCTTTTTTGCATGCTTCTTATAGCTGCTTGGGCGCGCGGCAATCGACCAGATCATCTCGCGATCCTGATGCTCGGGACGCTTTTCTACACCGGTGTAACCGGCATCGCCAGAGACGTAAGTTTCCTCGCCATGCAGCAACTGGTCGACCTGGGTCACGTCCGCCACATTCGCCGCCGTGCCCACTACGCTATGCACCAAACCGGATTCCGCATCGACACCGATGTGCGATTTCATCCCAAAAAAGTACTGATTTCCTTTCTTGGTCTGGTGCATTTCAGGGTCGCGTTTACCGTCCTCGTTCTTGGTCGAACTGGGTGCATGAATGATCGTCGCATCGACCACTGTACCTTGGCGCAGCAGCAAACCACGATCACACAAATAGCCGTTGATGACCTGCAAAATACCACCGGCCAGCTCATGCTTTTCCAACAGCCGGCGGAAGTTGAGGATCGTGGTTTCATCCGGAATCCGATCCAAATGCAGCCCGGCAAACTGGCGCAGAATCGTGGTTTCGTAGAGGGACTCTTCCATCGCCGGGTCGCTGTAGCCGAACCAGTTTTGCATCAGATGAACCCGAAGCATGGCCATCAACGGATACGCCGGACGACCGCCTTCGCCCTTCGGATAGTACGGCTCGATCAACGCAATCAGACCTTTCCAGGGCACAACCTGATCCATCTCAATCAGGAAACGCTCGCGGCGGGTCTGCTTACGTTTGCCTGCGTACTCGGCATCAGCGAAAGACATTTGCTTCATCGGGGCTCAACCGTTCAGTTCGTGGGACAGGCGTATTTCACCAGAGTTGGAAGTCTTTTTCAGAGTTTCCCTAGTGTTTTTTGGTTTTTCTATGATGCGACTATAAAATAGTCGTATTTTTTTCACGATTTTTTACAAGAACTGAGTCACCTTGAGATTTCGTCCAGCTTATCCACCAGATCCTCAGCTCGAAGATGGGTATATCGCTTGAGCATCTGCATTGACTTATGACCACTGATTGCCGAAACCTCTTGATCAGATAACCCGGCTTCGACAAGCCGATTCACTGCTTCGTGACGCAGGTCGTGAAACCTAAAATCAGGCAGATCGAGTTTTTTCTTGAGCTGTCCCCAAATCTTGGTGAAGGTTTACGGCCGACGCTTCCCGTCCTTTCCGGGTTCACCGAAAAATACCAGATTGCAGTCGTTTGGCCGCACCGGGTTGCCCATCGCGGTTTTAATACTTCAGTGGCGCGCTTGCTCAGTGGAACGGTTCGAGAGCCGTCGTTCTTCGTGTCTGAGAGACGTATGACACGCTATGCCAAATCTATCTGAGGTCGTCGCAGGGATGAGAACTTAGATGAGTGCCTACCCGCTTTCAAGGCTCGGTGTCAAACTTGGTGGTGACACGAAGCGTCCGAGATAAAGTTCTAATTCTGGTTGCCGCAGGGAGTGTGCAAGTGAGCGAAATAGCTGAAAAAGTAGGGGTTTTGTCCCTTCAGGTCTCTGATCGGATGATGGGAGCCTCAAGGGCGTTATGCACCATCAAATTCTCGATGGATATGAACTCCCGGCATTATTTTGAGCAGGAGTATCAAAACGACTGGATGGACAGTGGTGGTACCTGCGCATTTTGGGGGCATTCATTTCTACGCATGGTGGTGCCTTTTCTCGACTGGGAGGAATCCCAGTCGGAGCGATTCAAAGCCCTTGTTGATCCTCGCTATGTCCTTGGTGCAAGCATCAAGGGGAAGCCTAAAGACGTTCCTGAAAAGGAGATAGCGGAGAAGATTGAGAGCTACTCGACTAACTTCACATGGTCCAACAAGGCTCTTTATACCTGGTACAAGCCCTTGGCCATATTGACTGCTCATGAAGGTAAGCATCGTGTTGCATTCATGCGTACGCATGGTAATAAACCCATTGCTGCATGGGTTGATGAGCAGAATTATCCTGCTCCCGAACGAATTCAGCTCATAGAGCCAGCAAAGCGACAGGATGAGTGGTTCGCTCTGTTAGACGGGCGCTACCTGCAAGTACTCCAGAGACCCTATACCTCGGTAACGCTGCTACGGGAGTACGGTGTGGCGTCCTTCAGATGGCATCAATTGAAGGATCTTCCATCTGAAGACCTGGTCAGAAACACGGTTTACCACCGTCGACTGCACAAAAGACAGGAAACGAATAGCGAGGCTGATCGAACCCTGGATCTACTTGAACTTGTCGCTGTGGTCTCGGCCCCCATACCTGAGAGTAAAAGCGTCCGTCTCAACCTATTGATGCTGGATAATCTGAGGTTCGAAGCGCTCCGATATGCTCGATGGCCAGGTAGCCTGTTGGCTCTGAGTTTGGCTGCCAAGCTAGTCGACGGTGTGTTTGAGCTTTCCGGATTTGATGAGGTTGCAAACGGATTATTTTGCGCAGCCTCCGCTTTGGCATTCGCGCCAATGCTAATGGAGTGGAAGCGGCGGAGGTAAGCTTAGCCAGCTTGCTTTCGGTGGCACGATCTACTGTGACAGAAGTGTGAGCTGTTACGTTTCGGAAAGTTTATATCAGTGATTTCAGACACGAAAAGCCGCCTTTTATAGCCAGTTCTTTGTATATTTACGGTTATGGTGCCCAACTGCATAGACTTGACCACCCCATTTGCATTGCTACTGACCAGTCAATTGTATTCGTGGCGACCAACCGGTTACATTGTATTTACCAACACACGCCGCAGCGACGACCGTAAGAGAACGTCCAGAAGCGGGCTGTAACGCAGTGGGAAATAAATCTATCCCCTTTCTGCTCCTCAAAAACTTCTATCTTTTTAAAGACTTTTTTCGACGAGCTGACTCCTAAGGAAATAGAATGTTTGCAGCATTTTCATGATTGGAGCCAATTAAGTTAATATATTCCAGTTTTGTCGCAGGCGGCACTATCCAGTCAACAAGCTCTATGCTACTGAAATCCCCAATGTATAGTTCGATTATTTCTCCGGGAATTGCGCCAAGCTGATGCTTTATGGCTCTTCGCATGTGGCCAGTCGGCTCAACTTTGAAGTTGCCGTTCTTCACAATGTCGCGAAAGTAGACATCTACATGATGGTCGACTTGTCCATGTTCGAACCATTGATATTTTGGCGGGGCAGAATAGTCAACTTCGAATCCGGATTCAGTTTCTACGTAATCAAAAAAAGCAGTGGCTGGATGGAATTTATTTGGGAACTCTAGGATAGGGGTTGGTCGAGTAACGCGAAACTTCAAAAGTGCAAAATAAGTTGTTGGGCTAGGGTTGCGGTAGCAATATTCGCCGGCATAAAAAGCACTTTGAGATATCCATAAGTTGTCGCGGCTTTTTAAGAGTTCATTAATATTTGCGATGGGCGACTTTGAGCGGACTCCTGAGTATAATATTGTGCCGGTTTCAACGGTGCAGGGTGTCGCACCGATTTTATTCCAGATTTCCATTATGGATCTGTGTGTGTTGGAGAAGTCTGGAATTGATTTTGTTGGAGTGTCCCTACTCTGTTCTATTTTGCTGGAGGGGGAGTCGTCAATTTTTCGTAGTTCAGAGGTAGTAGGCGTATTAGATTTTTTTGTCTTGAAAAATTTTAGCAAGTTCATTATGCAGACACTACATTGATGGATGCGGTTATGAAAGAGAGACTCCAAGAAATGGCCACCCCCTCCCCTCGGTAGGGTGGCCCGTGGAATGCTAAGGTCAGCGCTCCTCGTCGATAATGATGCCTTCCGGAAATTTTTCTTTTACGCGAATTTTGTCGCGTTCAACCTTTACCGAAAAGGCTAGTTTGCGCAGCTCTGGCGCTTGCCTGACTGGAAGGCTTTCGATCTTCGAAATTTCTTTATCACGCTCAGCGCTTGGCAGCGACTCACAGAGCTTGATCCTTATCTCATCAAAAAGTGATACGTCGTAGAGATCAAGGAATTTTATTTCGTGGAAATTCCAGTAGTCACTTTCTATAAGTTCAAATTTTTCTTTTGACCACCCGCGCACGATTGATGGTGCGAGCCACCAGTTGCCGTCACAAATCATACACGTCTCTATGAAGTTTAACGTGTCAATGTCTGTGCGCACCTTGCCGAATAGCCTGTCTGTGTACCTTGGATCACAAACGATAATCATCGTAGGGGAGCTTTCTGAGGGGATGACGAATACAAAGGTGTCAAAAAACTCGCCATCTTCCCAAAGAACAAATTTCTTTTGTAGTGCAACCGGGCACGGAAAGTTTATTCGGCGAACGAGAACATGTGCACTCATGCCCGCGACAGTGGAAAAGGGCGTGAGCTGTAATCTGTTGCCGGAAGGCAGTTTCTCATCAGCATTTTCATAACCATCTATCAAATCATAAGACAATGCCAATGCGCGAGCAGCACTGATAGGCTTGCTTAATTCAAAGTGCTCATTAAAATTTTCGTTGTCGCCTGCGTGCCGTGCGCTGGTCAAATAAGCTTTGTCTTCGAATACGATGCTTGCAAAAGATCGGTATAGCTGAAGAAACACATCGCCGAATGTATTGATGCCTGACTTGTCGAGTGCGGAAAATTTCGAATCGTGATTTTTGCAGAAGCCTTTGAAGGTTGTCGCTTTTTCGATTCCGACTTCTTCGAACTTGATTTCTTTATACAGTTCTCTGTCGGAGCGAAAGGGCTGGGCATGAATAAGAAGTCCATCCTCTGCGATGGCGCGAAGCGCATGCTCTTTAGAAATTGCGTGCGCATGAATTGCCGGCTCGGAACAATTCGGGTACATGCAGGTATGACGAGTTTTGCTCGCTAATAACTTTTGAAGTTTGTTGTGGAACTGAGTAGTCATATCGAGGTGCTTGTCCATTTTATTTCCTTATTAAACGTCAAGGTTTCTTCATCGTGGTTGCTGTGGTTTTTTAATGCGGCTTGGGTTCATAGAAGAGTGCATCCATCATCGCCGCTCTTGCCTTCCAAGCCCTCAGATCGGCATCCTTCGTTGGTGGTTTGGACTTCCACCATGATGTATCCATTATCCTTTCCACGATCTCGTCCCAGTAACGGTTGTAATCGAGTAGGTCGGCGCGGTTGATTCCCACATCTTTGGCTAATCGCTTCAGGTTCGCACTGTCCACGCAGAGAAACTGATCAGGTCGCTTCATACTGAGCAAGCGTGTGGTGGTTCCTATTCCATCACCGCCGTTCGGAAATGCCTTGCGGAATTCTTTGATGAAGCGCTGATATTGCGCTCGAGTGACAGTTCCGGAGCTGGGTATTGCATCCAGCGCGTTCGACAAATGCAGGGGATGTTCGATTACGACATTCTTGAATATGCCCGCACCTTGCATGGAACCAAACCAGGCCGCCGATTCCATAATTTGATTGGGGAGTCCCGCGATTACTCGCCGGCTTTGGGAGTCGATGTCCTTGAATCGGGACGCACTTGCGAATGCTTGTTGAATCCAATCAAGAAGGTCCAGGCGTTCGTTAAAGCCGTGCTGCTTATCCTTTTTGATCTGTGCAAGGTAACTGTCCCAATCCATTCCCATTACGACGGATTCGATAGCAGGCTTGCGCGTAGTCTGTTCGCCATATTGATTCATTAGTTTGCGAAGCTCCGGCTTTTTCGATTCCCGGAGGTGGCGGTACCGTTCTGCCTCAGATCCGGTAACAGTTCTGGCGTATTGTGCGTAGCCACTAATCAGAGCCTGCAGTTCCAGAAGGTTGAGGCCATCATCTTTCGTTAGTAATGTACAGAGTTCAGTATTTTGGCCGAAGGCACCTGCCGTAAAGTTGGCACTGCCGATCAGCGCTTCCCAGTAATCATCGCTCCAGAATAGATACACCTTGGGGTGAAACACACCATTGGTCTGCAATACGAACTTCACGCGATCACTGTCAACGAAGTCATCAAGGACATTCGCGTCGGTTTGATAGAAATGTGTACCGATGACCGCGACGCGAATCTTGTCCCTGTGTTCGAGCAAAAGCTTGTAGGAAGGAGTTGAGGCCGACGCCCAGGCCACCCCGAGGGAAATACTGGAATGGGATTTTATGAGCCGTTGAAACTCCAGCTCCAACGCTTTGGCAGTAGTAATAAGCTTCATAGCTTCCTTTCTAAGCTGCGTCATCGTCGATGAAAGAGGTGTTCACGCGCAGTAGGAAGAAGTTTACCCAACTGAGGTGGTGAATTGCCATCATCCTGAATCGCCCCGAGCTTCGTAGGCACGTTTGAGTGCCCGCTGTTGGCCGATCTCAGCCGGGTTTTGACTGCCCGTTATAGGTCGATTTCTGCCGGTCACGACCGGCAGCAATACCCAGCTCCCCGCCGCTCACGGTCACGAAGCGTGCTTGTCTAAATGCAGTCTGTAGTGGTCAACTAATCCCGGACACGACGTTAAGTTTTTCCTCGGCCCGCGCTGGTGCCAACCCCTCGTTGAATTGGTGAGGCCGAATCCAGTTGTAGCGATGCATCAAAAAATGGCTGATATCGCGCTGTGCTTCCTGCGCAGTTCGATAGCCCACGGTCGGTATCCATTCTGTTTTCAAGCTGCGAAATACGCGCTCCATCGGTGCGTTATCCCAGCAGTTTCCTCGTCGACTCATGCTCTGGCGCATGCGGTATCGCCACAACCGCTGGCGAAAGAGTCGGCTTGCATATTGCGATCCTTGGTCCGAGTGGAATAGCAGATCCGAAGGCCTGCCACGCTGCTCGTAGGCCATATCCAACGCTTTGATCACCAGCTCAGCGTCTGGCTTTTCCGACAGCGCCCAACCCACGATCCGACGCATACAAAGATCCAAGACGACAGCCAGGTAATGCCACTTTCCTTGCGCCCAAATGTAGGTGATATCGCCGCACCAGACTTGATTGGGCGCTGCCACATCGAACTCGCGGTTCAATGTGTTCGGGATATCGAGTCTTTCTACTGTTGCTCGTTTGTAGGCATGGGAGCCGGGTTGTTTGCTGACTAAATCAAGCTCGCGCATCAAGCTACGCACTTTGAATCGACCGAGTTGCTCACCGTCTTCACGCATCAGCGACAGAATGCTACGACTGCCCGCAGAGCTGCGACTTTGCGAGAACAGCTCACTGACGCGACTACGTAATCGAAGCCGTTCAACATCGGGCGTGCGGCGCCGCAGGCGCTGGGCGTAGTAACACGAGCGAGTGACGTCAAACACCTTGCACAGCCAATCAACCGGCTCATGGGCGCTCAACTGGTCAATCAGCGCGAACGCTCGTGATCTTCCGACATCAAGAGCGCGGTAGCCTTTTTTAGTATTGATTTCTCTCGCTCAAGCCGAGCAATCCGGGCTTCCAGCTCCTGAATTTTTTGCTGCTCCGACGTCAGTGCCTTGCTCTGCGGAGTGATGCCTTTATGTTCTTTCTGAATCTGGTCAACCCAGCGGCGCAATGCCGACTCACCAATGCCGAGTGAACGGCTGGCTTCGATGTAGCTGTAGTTTTGTTTGAGCACAAGGTCGGCAGCCTCGCGCTTGAATTCAGCGGAAAAGGAACGGCGTTGTTTGGTCATCTGACACCTCGATCTGGCGAGCATTCTCGCCTAAATGGGTGTCCGGTTTCATTAGACCACTACAGTCAGGTGGTCAAGTGGAGTGCAATTTCGCATACAGAAAAGCTCCGAATGCGAGGGGGGCGTGGCCAAAATCCTCCGTTTAAATTAGCAAGCTTCAGCTCAAGGTCTCGTTATTTTGTCCAGTTTACTGACGAGGTCTTCGGCTCTCAGGTGCGTGTAACGCTTAAGCATTTGCATCGATTTATGCCCACTGATAGCTGATACCTCTTGGTCGGACAGTCCGCCTTCGACAAGCCGACTTACTGCTTCATGGCGCAGGTCATGAAACCTGAAGTCAGGTAGGTCGAGCTTCTTCTTGAGCTGTCCCCAAATCTTGGTGAAGGTATACGGCCGACGCTTCCCATCCTTTCCAGGCTCACCAAAAAACACCAGATCGCAGTCGATTGGTCGCACCGGGTTATCCATCGCAGCTTTGAACACTTCAGTGGCGCGCTTACTCAGTGGAACGGTACGCGAGCCGTCGTTCTTTGTGTCTGAGAGACGTATGACGCGCTTTGCCAAATCCACTTGGGGTCGCCGTAGGGATGAGATCTCTGACGAGCGCATACCTGTTTCCAGAGCGATGCAAACAATCCAGCCCAGCATAGGGTTGCTGTGTCGATTCACGGCCGCGAGCAGAAGGCGTTCTTCCTCCGGTGATAACCTTCGGTCACGACCATCCCCAGGACTTGGCTTACGGATGTTCAGCACTGGGTTGAACGTCAGACCCAAACCCCACTCCTGAATCGCTACCGTGTACAGGTGGCTCAATAGGGCCAGTTCGAGGCGCACGGTGTTGTTGCTGATGGTCCCACCACGGCTGGGTTCGTTCAGGCGCTTGTCACGATAGCCGGCGATGATTTCAGCGGAGAGGGCAGCCAGTGAGTATTTGCCCAGGTGCTCGATGAGTTTCTTGGCTTTCGAGGTTTCGCCACGCTGAGTGGTGGGCTTCTTGGTGGGGGTTATGTCGCTCAGGTAGCGCTTGAGTGCAGCCTCTAGCGTCATTTTCTCCGAGCCGCTACGCCGGATGTACACGCCACGCACCATTTCTTCTTCGGTACGCCTCGACCAGTCCTCCGCATCACGCTTTGTGCGGAAGGTTTTGGCGACAGTGGGCCAGCCATTTTTACGAATGAGTGCCTTCCAGGTGCCGGAAGGGGTTTTGACGAGAGTAGCCATGAGAGGGGGCTCCTAGGCGGCTGGCGAACCAGCACTGTACCTAAATTGTACCCTTGGACCATAGGACTGTATCTGTGATGGTTCCGCCAGAAACGCGAAAGCCGCGCAATGCGCGGCTTTGGAGTTGGTGGGCCCACACGGACTTGAACCGTGGACCAAAGGATTATGAGTCCTCTGCTCTGACCAACTGAGCTATAGGCCCTTAACAGGTCGCGGATTATAGCGATGGTTTCTCCACTGTGCTATCCGAAAAATCCTGAACCTTCATACGAAGAAACGTCGCGGCAAAAAGCTCCGGTGGCAGGGGCAGGCTGACGATGTAGCCTTGCATCTGTTCGCAGCCTTCGGCGGCGAGGAAGGTTTGTTGTGCGGGGGTCTCCACGCCTTCGGCAATGATGGTGAATTGCATGCTGTGGCCCAGGGCAATGATGGCGCGCACGATCGCCACGTCGTGGGGGTCGTCGGGCAGGCCGCGGATGAAGGATTGGTCGATTTTCAGGAAGTCCAGCGGCAGGCGCTTGAGGTAGCTGAGGGATGAATAACCCGTGCCGAAATCATCGATCGCCAGTTGTACGCCAAGGTGTTTGAGCTGGTGCAGCACGTCCAGCGCTTCTTCGGCCTGGCTCATGATGAAGTTTTCGGTGATCTCCAGTTGCAGGCAGCCCGGTTCGAGACGGTAATCGCGCAGTAACTGTTCGATGCGTGACAGCAGGTTGGGTTGGCGCAGTTGTGCGCCGGCGAGGTTGACTGACAGCGGGCCGAAGCGCTCGAAGGCGGTTTGCCAGGCGTGCATTTGTTGGCAGGCCTGTTCCAGGACCCAATCGCCGATTTGCAGGATCATGCCGTTCTCTTCGGCCAGGGCGATGAAGTGTTCGGGCGACACGTCGCCGAAGGTCGGGTGGTGCCAGCGGATCAGCGCTTCGGCGCCGATCAGTTGTTGGGTCTTCAGGCTCAATTTGGGCTGGTAATACAGGCTCAGCTCATCGCGCTCGATCGCCCGGCGCAGTTCGTGTTCCAGCGCCACGCGTTCTTTGGCCTGGGCGGTCAGGTCGCGGGTGTAGCCTTCGACACGGTTGCGGCCCTTGGCTTTGGAGCGGTACATCGCGGCGTCGGCGTTTTTGACCAGGGTGGCGACGTCCATGCCGTCCTGCGGGTATAGGCTGGTGCCGATACTGGCGCTGATAAAAAACTCGTGTTCGCCCGCCTGGAATGGCGGGGTGAAGCAGGCCAGTAGTTTATTGGCCAGGTACTGGGCGTCGCTGGCTTGCTGCAGGCCGGGCAGGAGGATGATGAATTCGTCGCCGCCCAGGCGGGCGACGGTGTCGATGTCGCGCAGTTGCTCCTTGAGGCGCACGGCGATGTTCTGGAGCAGCAGATCGCCGATCGGGTGACCGAGGCTGTCGTTGATGTGTTTGAAGCGGTCCAGGTCGAGGAACAGCACGGCGCCCTGGTTGCCGCTCTCCTGTTGATTGGCGAGCGCGGCCTGTAGCCGGTTTTCAAACAGCGTTCGGTTGGGCAGGCCGGTCAGCGGGTCGTGATGCGCCTGGTAGTCGAGGCGCGCTTGGGCGTGTTTCAGGCTGGAGATGTCGGCAAACACCGCGACGAAGTGCGTGATCGCCTGGTCGCGGTTGCGCACGGCGCTGATGGTCAGCCAACTGGGGTAGACCTCGCCGTTCTTGCGGCGGTTGGCGATCTCGCCTTGCCAATGCCCATGGGTGGTCAACTGGTGCCACATCGCGGCATAGAACGCGCTGTCATGCAGGCCGGAGGCGAGCAGGCGCGGGGTGTGGCCGAGGGCCTCAGCTTCGCTGTAGCCGGTGATTTCGCTGAAGGCGCGGTTAACGGCGCTGATGTTTTGTCGGGTGTCGGTGATCAACACGCCTTCGGCGGTGCTTTCGAAGACGGTGGCGGCCTGTTGCAGTTTTTCCTGCATCTGTTGGCGTTCGGTGATGTCCCGGGCGATGGTCAGCATGCAATCGTCATTGCCGATGGGCAGCGGGCTGCTGGACACCTCGCAGAGCCGAATCTGCCCGTCGCTGCGGCGGATATGGCAGATGAAATCGCGGACAGACCCGTCGCGTTGCAGCAGCTCCAGCATGTGTGTGCGTTCGTTGAGGTCGACCCAGATGCCCAGGTCCAAGGTCGACTGGTCAAGGGAGGTTGCGGCGGGGAAGCCGGTAATGCGGCTGAACCCCTCGTTGACCTCAATCAGCAGACCGTCGCTCTGACGGCTCAGCAGCAAACCGTCGGGCGAGGCGTGGAAGGCCTTGGCGAATTTTTCTTCAGACGTTTGCAACTGTTGCTGGGTTTCCTTGAGCTCGGTGATGTCGCGCACCACCACTACCAAGGCTTCGGTCGTGTCGAGCTGGAATGGCTCGGCGGAAATCAGCCCGGTAAAGGCTTGGCCGTTGCTGCGCAGGAAGGGCATTTCCAGGTTGCGAATGCTGGTGGACTGCACCCGTTTCAACAGCTCCAGGCCGATGCCCGGGATACCCCAGATATTCAGCGTAGTAGCGGTTTTACCGATCACGTCCTCGGCCTTCAGGCCTACTTGATCCTCAAACGCTTTGTTGACCTCCAGCAGGCAGCCATCGGACATCCGTGCGATCACCAGGATGTCGGGGCACTGCTGGAACACCGAGGCAAACTTTTGCTCGGATAACTGCAACGCCTCTTCCGTGCGCTTGGCTTCGCTGATATCGATCATCAAACCGCGCAGCACCGGTTCATGGCCGTGTTCGATCAGGCTGACAATGTCGCGTACCCACAGGCACCGGCCGTCGGCGGTGATCACTCGGTAATCGACGCTGTGATCGCGGTTGGCGCGGGTTTCGCGGTAGCAATAGGCTTCTGTGCGCGTCAGGTCGGCGGGGTGAATGATGTTGCGCCAGAAGCCTGGAATCAGCCAATGGGCGCTAGGGTAGCCGAGTAATTCTTCGGCATGCGGCGACACGTAGCTGTAGGTGAAATCGGCAATGCTGGCCTCCCAGGCAATGGCGGACAAGCTTTCCACCAGGCCGCGATAGTGATATTCGCTGCTGCGCAATTCCTGCTCGAGGGCGACACGCCGGGAAATTTCTGAACTGAGCCGACGATTGATCCTAATCACGATGACCAATACGGTGCTCAGCAGCAGTATCGTGGGCAGGCCATACGTCAGCAGATCCGTCCAGAACGTGTGGTGATCGGTGAGGCTGCCGCCCCAGTGTTGCTGGATCGCTTGCGTTTCGTCCGGGCTGAGGTCGGCAAGGACCTTGTCCAAAATCCCCACCAGCATTTTGTTGTCACGAGGCACGCCCATTGCGAGTTGGTAGCGGTAGGGCGTTTCACCGCTGACGTACAAGCCATCGAGCTTGAGCTGGCGCAGGCTCCACACGATCGAGGCCAGGTCGCCGACCACCGCGTCCACTTCATCAGTGGCCAGCGCTTGCAGGGTCGAGCTCACATTCGGCATGGCCACCAGGTTGAGGTCGGGGTGGTGGGTGCGCAGCAATTCATGGGGCGCGTAGTTTTCCACCACGGCAATCTTGAGCCCGTAGAGGTCCTTCAGGTTGCGCGGTTGCGCACCGCCTTCATGGGCGAGGATGACGATGGGGAAATCCAGGTATGGCCGCGTGAACGCCATATAGGCCTGGCGCTCGGGGGTGGACATGATGCCCGGCAGCAGGTCGAGCTGGTTGTTGCGGGCCTGCTCGAGTACAGCGCTCCAGTTTATCGGCTCGATCAGCTTGATCCTGACGCCCAGGCGGTCCTGGATAAGGCGCACGTAATCCGCCGCCAAGCCTTGGTAGCGACCATTCTCGTCGCGGTATTCGAAGGGGGGCCAGGAGGCATCCACCCCCAGGCGCAGCTCCTGGTGGTCCGCCAACCAGCCACGCTCATCCTCCGTGAGAGTCAAGGCGCCAGCCGTTGCGGTCCAGGTCAGCAGCGACAGCAACAGCACAGTCGGCAATCTGGGCATAACGGTCTCGTTATGGCACGGGGAATGTTTCGAGTGTAGACGGGCATTGCGAGGATGGGGTGTTGCGCGGGACTGAATCTATAGAAAGTAATCTATAGAAAGCAAAACCCCCGGCTTGGGCCGGGGGTTCTGGGATCACTCGTCGAGGAAGGAGCGCAGATGCTCGCTTCGCGTCGGGTGGCGCAACTTGCGCAGCGCCTTGGCTTCGATCTGACGAATCCGCTCACGGGTCACGTCAAACTGTTTACCGACTTCCTCAAGGGTGTGGTCGGTATTCATGTCGATGCCAAAACGCATGCGCAGTACCTTGGCTTCACGGGCAGTGAGGCCGGACAGTACGTCGCGAGTCGCTTCTTTAAGGCTCTCAACGGTGGCGACATCGATTGGCGACTGCATCGTCGAGTCTTCGATGAAGTCACCCAGGTGGGAGTCTTCGTCATCACCGATCGGGGTTTCCATGGAGATCGGCTCTTTAGCGATCTTCAATACCTTGCGGATTTTATCCTCAGGCATTTCCATGCGTTCGCCCAGCTCTTCCGGGGTCGGTTCGCGACCCATTTCCTGCAACATCTGCCGGGAAATACGGTTGAGCTTGTTGATGGTCTCGATCATGTGCACCGGAATACGGATGGTGCGGGCCTGGTCGGCGATCGAGCGAGTGATCGCCTGACGAATCCACCAGGTGGCATAGGTCGAGAACTTGTAGCCGCGACGGTATTCGAACTTATCCACAGCCTTCATCAAGCCGATGTTGCCTTCCTGGATCAGATCGAGGAATTGCAGGCCACGGTTGGTGTACTTCTTGGCGATGGAGATCACCAGACGCAAGTTCGCTTCAACCATCTCTTTCTTCGCGCGGCGGGCCTTGGCCTCACCGATCGACATGCGACGGTTGATGTCCTTGATCTCGGCAATCGTCAGACCGGTTTCGGTCTGAAGTGCGGTCAACTTGTGCTGGCAGCGGATGATATCGGGCTGCAGGCGACCAATGGCTTCAGCGTATTTCGCCTTGCCCTTGGCCAGTGCGTCGGTCCAGCTTTCGTCAACTTCGTTGCCCGGGAACTGGCGCAGGAAGTCGGTACGCGGCATGCGCGCATCACGAACGCAGAGCTGCATGATCGCCCGCTCTTGTGCGCGCAGACGCTCAAGGGCACTGCGAACGCGTTCAACCAGGCCTTCGAATTGCTTCGGCACCAGCTTGATCGGCATGAACAGCTCAGCCAGCGCCGCCAGTTCGGCAATCGTCAGCTTGTTGGAGCGACCGTGCTTTTTCAGGGCTTTGCGGGTGATTTCCATTTGATCGGAAACCGCACCGAAACGCTGGGCAGCGACGATCGGATCTGGACCGCTTTCGACTTCATCTTCGTCATCGGTGCTGGCTTCAGCGTCGTCCTCTTCGGCATCGTCGTCCGCTTTCACGGCTTTCGGGTCGACAGGCGGCGGCACTTCGGCAGCAGGTGGCGCAATGCCGTCGTCCGGGTCGATATAACCGCTCAGGACGTCGGACAGGCGGCCACCTTCGGTGGTGACGCGAGTGTACTCGGAGAGAATGTGGTCAACCGTGCCAGGGAAGTGCGCGATTGCGCCCATCACTTCACGGATACCCTCTTCAATACGCTTGGCGATTTCAATTTCGCCTTCGCGTGTCAGCAACTCGACGGTACCCATTTCACGCATATACATGCGCACAGGGTCAGTCGTGCGACCGATGTCGGTCTCCACCGCGGCCAACGCGGCAGCGGCTTCTTCAGCTGCTGCCTCGTCGGTATCGGAGTCGGCCAACATAAGGGCGTCCGCATCCGGAGCACTCTCGTGTACGGGGATCCCCATGTCATTAATCATGCGGATGATGTCTTCCACCTGCTCTGGATCTGAAATATCCTCAGGCAGGTGGTCGTTGACCTCTGCGTAAGTCAGATACTTCTGCTCACGACCCAGGGTGATCAACTCTTTGATACGAGACTGCTGTTGCGCTTTTCCGGACATAACACCCTATCCACTGAAGGTCTTGGCGGGCAAAAAACAAGCCGAGGATTATACCCGAGCTACGACCTCACGCGCCAGTTAAGGTCGGGTTTGATGCGGAAACATTCTGTTTTAAGAGGTCGCGCATCTGTTTTGCTATCTGAATTTGCTCTTCAGCCGATAATCCCGGCTGCCTCGCTCTCTTGATGAGTTCATCGAGGGTCTGCGTGTGCTGACCCGCAGATAACCTAGTAATGGTGTCTAAAAACTGTTGTTCAAGGTTATCGCCGTCAATTAGCCACTCCTTTTCCGCGAGGGCTTTCAACAAACGACCTTGTTCGGTGCCATGCCAGCGGGCCATCAGTTGGATGGAGTTTAGCTTAGGATTTTTCTGCACGGCCTCGATCAGTGCGATCAGGACCTGGGCATAGGTGTTGCTCTCGTTGGCAAAGTGCTCGGCACTCTCCACCTTGCCCGCCAATTGCGGATGGTGGATGAGTGTGCGCAAGGCAATCAGCGTAGGTGCTTCTACGGCCACCGGGGTGCGCGGGGCGTAGGCCTCGTCGCGATCACCCCGCTTGCCGTTTTTGCTCCAGGGTTTCTTGTCCCATTTCTTGCCGCCGGCGCCGGGCTTTTTCGGTGTCCACTCCTGCTGGGGCGTGTAGGCCTCCTGCGATTGGTGGAAGTCGGAATAGTCCGGCATGGCGTCGTAATCCATGCCTGGGTCGTAGGCGGGCGGTGCGTCTTGCGGCGCGCTGTGGACCAGTTGGCTGACCGCTTCGCCGCTCAGTCCGGTGATTTCCAGCAGGCGCTGACGCATCAGGATGCGCAGGTTGGCGCCCGGCACTTTGTCGATCAGCGGCGCTGCGAGGGTGGCCATGTGCGCCTTGCCTTCGAGGGAGCGCGGGTCGGCTTCTTCGGTCAGTTGTTGGAAGAAATAGTCCGCCAGCGGTTGCGCATGTTGATTGATGCGCGCGCGGAAGGCGTCGGTGCCTTCGGAGCGGACCAGGGTGTCCGGGTCTTCGCCTTCGGGCAGGAACAAAAAGCGTGCGCGGCGTCCATCCTGCAGGCACGGCAGCGTGGCTTCGAGGGCGCGCCAGGCGGCGTTGCGGCCGGCCTGGTCGCCGTCGAAACAGAACAGCACGCTGGGTACTACACGGAACAGGCGCTTCAAGTGTTCTTCGCTGGTGGCGGTGCCCAGGGTCGCCACGGCATTGCGCAGGCCCTGCTGGGCGAGGGCGATCACGTCCATATAGCCTTCAACCACGATGATTTCGTCGAGGTTGCGGTTGTTCTTGCGCGCTTCGAACAGGCCGTAGAGTTCCTGGCCCTTGTGAAACACTGGGGTTTCCGGCGAGTTGAGGTACTTGGGCTTATCGTCCCCGAGTACGCGGCCACCGAAGGCGATGATCCGGCCGCGGCTGTCGCGGATCGGGAACATCACGCGGTCGCGGAAGCGGTCGTAGCGTTTGCCGGTCTCGGCGTTTTCCACCAGCAGGCCGGCGTCGATCATGGCTTTTTGCTGGAGGGTGTCGCTGCTCAGGTGTTTGTACAGGTTGTCCCAGCCCGGCGGGGCGAAGCCCAGGCCGAAGTCGCGGGCGATTTCGCCGGTCAGGCCGCGACCCTTGAGATAGTCGACGGCGGCCTTGCGCTGCGGATGGCTCTTGAGTGCCTGGCGATAAAAGTCGGCGGCGGCGGTCAGGAGTGGGTACAGCGGCGAATCGGTGGGTTGTCGCGGTTTGTGCGGGCGGCCACTTTCTTCGCGGGGGATTTCCATGCCGGCGGCTTTGGCCAGTTCCTCGACGGCCTGGGGGAAGTCCAGGTTGTCGTGGTCCATGATAAAGCCGAGGGCGTTGCCGCCCGCGCCGCAGCCGAAGCAGTAGTAGAACTGCTTGTCGGGGCTGACGCTGAACGACGGGGTCTTTTCCTTGTGAAACGGGCAGCAGGCGGTGTAGTTCTTGCCCGCCTTCTTCATTTGCAGGCGCGAGCTGACCACATCGACGATGTCGGTGCGGTTCAGAAGGTCGTCAATAAAGCTCTGGGGAATTAGCCCGGCCATGGCGTTCTCGTCATCACTGCGTGGGAATGAGGGCCCGTGAAGTGCTCAAGCGCACGTATCGTATGGCTCGACCATCAATCGTCTGCTTGGGCTGTCAGGAAGTGTATCTGCCGAACATTCACTGACGTTAATTTCTATTCAGTCTGTTCGGCGAAGAAATGTCGCCCCGGCGTCCGGTTTAGGCCAATGGCGGGCCTCGGAAGCGCATCGATGGGCACAGCCGACACAGTCGATCGTCTGCTTGAAGAAATTAAGTGTGCTCGTCAGTAGCCTTGTTAGGCTCGTCAGAAGAGACGCGCACCGCTGGCAGAAGAGCCAGTCCTGACGTGTGAAGCTGTGTCTCGGTCGCGTGTGCGGCGTCGACGATGAAGCATCAAGCGATATCCGCAAATGCCAACAGCCCGGCTGAGGGCCGGGCTTGGCAGAAGCTTGCTACGAACGTCTGTGTATTAGTACAGACGAACGGCGCGGCGCTGCTCGCGCTGAACTTTCTTGGCGTGACGCTTAACAGCGGCTGCTGCTTTACGCTTACGCTCAGAAGTTGGCTTCTCGTAAAATTCGCGGCTACGAACTTCAGCCAGAACACCGGCTTTTTCGCAGGAGCGCTTGAAACGACGCAGAGCTACGTCGAAGGGTTCGTTCTCTTTTACTTTGACGGCTGGCATCCAGAGCTACCTTCTTTCATTACCGGGAATCAACGTTCTCGTCGCAAAAAATTCGCGGCTGAGGTCGTCGGTTTTTAAGGGTTGCGGATGTTAACCCCTCATTGCCAGGAATGCAAAGCCTCTGATCGAAAACCGCTAGTCGGGAGGGGGTGTGGCGACTATTATGCGCGCCTTCGAATTCAGCCTCTACAAGGCGCAAACCCATGCTAGTACTGGGACTTGAAACCTCCTGCGACGAAACCGGTGTCGCACTTTACGACAGTGAACGCGGGCTTTTGGCCGATGCACTGTTCAGTCAGATCGACCTGCACCGTGCCTATGGCGGCGTGGTGCCGGAGCTTGCCAGCCGTGATCACGTCAAGCGCATGCTGCCGTTGATTCGCCAGGTGCTCGACGAGGCCGGCTGCGTGCCGACCGAGATCGATGCGATCGCCTACACCGCCGGCCCAGGATTGGTCGGAGCCCTTCTGGTTGGGGCTTCTTGCGCCCAAGCGCTGGCATTTGCCTGGGATATTCCGGCCCTCGGCGTACACCATATGGAAGGCCATCTGTTGGCGCCGATGCTGGAAAAAACACCGCCGCAGTTCCCGTTCGTCGCTTTGTTGGTTTCGGGGGGGCATACGCAGCTGGTTCAGGTCGATGGGATCGGTCAATACACGCTGTTGGGCGAGTCCCTGGATGATGCCGCCGGTGAAGCATTCGACAAGACCGCGAAGATGATGGGCCTCAATTATCCCGGCGGTCCGGAAATCGCGCGCCTGGCTGAAAAGGGGGTCGCCGGCCGCTTCACCTTCCCGCGGCCGATGTGTGATCGCCCGGGCCTGATGTTCAGCTTCAGCGGCTTGAAAACCTCCGCGTTGAATACCTGGCAGCACAGCGTCAGCGCCGGGGACGACAGTGAGCAAGCCCGTTGCGACATCGCGCTGGCGTTCCAGCAGGCCGTGGTGGAGACTTTGACCATCAAGTGCAAGCGTGCCCTGAAACAGGCGGGCATGCAGCGCCTGGTGATCGCAGGCGGCGTCAGCGCCAACAAGGCTTTGCGCGCGTCCCTGGAAAAAATGCTCGGCGACATGAAGGGCGATGTGTTTTATGCGCGCCCCGAGTTCTGCACTGACAACGGCGCGATGATCGCTTATGCCGGGTGCCAGCGCCTGCAGGCCGGTCAGCACGAAAGCCTGGCGATCAGCGTACAGGCACGCTGGCCGATGGAGCAGTTGTCACCGTTGTGAGCGCTCAAGGTGAGCGGGATTCATCGGCGGGATTTAAAAATGCCGTTCGCGCCCGGCAAACAGGTCGCGTAAATTGCCGCGATGGCGCCAGACGATCAGCAGGGTCAGCACGCTCATCGGCAACAGCGCCGCCGGTTCCTGCCAGGCCAGCAACGGCAGGGTGAGCGGCGTGGCGATCAGTGCGGCCAGCGAGCTGGTGCGGGTCAGGTAGAACGTCAGCAGCCAGGCGAGCACCGCCAGCAGCGCTGCCGGAGGGTAAATCCCCAGCAGCATGCCGGCCGCCGTGGCGACACCCTTGCCGCCGCGAAAACGAAAGTACAGCGGAAACAGATGGCCGAGGACGGCGCATACGCCAATCCAGGCTTGCTGTTGCAGGGTAAGGCCGGCGAGGCTGGCGATCAGTACGGGCAGCAGGCCCTTGCAGACGTCGCCCAGCAGCGTCAGGACGGCGAGCTTCTTGCCGGCCAGGCGCAACATGTTGGTGGCGCCGGCATTGCCTGAGCCACTCATTCGCGGGTCGGGATTTCCCGTCAGGCGGCTGAGCAAAATGGCGAAGGACAGCGAGCCGAGCAGGTAGGCGAGAATCGCCAGTGACCAAAACATGCTAACTATTCCGGGCGAGGACGCCCTGATTCTAACGGGGCATCGCGCCCTTGTCGTGCTGCGGAGAAGAGCTTGGACAGAGTGTTTATCGAAGGCCTGGAAGTCGACACCGTGATCGGGGCCTACGACTGGGAGCGCGGCATCAAGCAATGCCTGCGCCTGGACCTGAGTTTCGCCTGGGACAACCGCCCGGCCGCCGCGGGTGACGACCTCACTCTGGCGCTGGATTACGCCAGTGTGTCCGCGCGCATCCAGGCCTTTGCCGAGCAGTCGCAATACCAGTTGGTGGAAACCTTTGCCGAGCGTCTGGCCGAAGTGCTGATGAATGAATTCCAGATTCCCTGGCTGCACCTCAAATTGACCAAGCCGGGGGCCGTGCCGGCCGCCAAGGGCGTGGGCGTGGAGATCGAGCGCGGATGTCGCTAACTCAGATTTACCTGGGTCTTGGCAGCAATATGGAGCGCGAGCCCCATCTGCGTGCGGGCCTGGATGCGCTGGCGGGCTTCTTGATCGACGTGCGCTGCTCGGCGGTGTTCGAGAGCCAGCCGGTGGGCATCAAGAGCGGGCCGTTCTTCAACCTGGTGGTGTCGGCTTTCACCGATCTGTCGTTGATGGAGCTGGATCGCCGGTTGAAATCCATTGAGGCGGACAATGGCCGCTATGCGCCGGATCGCAAAGGCCTGCCGCTGGATATCGATGTGCTGTTGTACGGTGACCTGGTGGGTAACTTCGATGGCCTGGTCCTGCCGCGTGCAGAAATCCTGAAAAACGCCTTTGTGCTATGGCCGCTGTCGATGATGGCGCCGGATCGTGTACACCCTGAAGTGGGCAAGACGCTGGCTGAGCTGTGGCGGGATGCGCAGATCGATCAGGTGCTGGCGCCCGTCGGATTCGAATGGCAGGGCCAGCAACTTACACCCAGCACGCTCCTATAGGGCGTGTTGGTTCTTGTAGGCTTTCAATGTCTTGAGCCGTTCGCGCTTCAGGGCCTCGCCCAGTTCGGGGCCTTTAAAGCCCTTTTCCAGCAACGGCGCCACCGCGACCTCGCGCGCGGCCTTTGCGGCGCCGCGCAAATAATCAGCCTGTGGATAACTGCGTTGCTCGAAGCCTGTGCGACCTCGTGCGTCCATCTCGCAGGCGACCACAAACTCTTCAAAACGCTGCGGCCGACGGTAAACGTCAAAACTCTGCAGCAACTCCAGCAATGTCGAGGCTTTCAGCTCCAGCGCGCGATGACCATGGGTGTGGTATTGGCCCACCAGCAGCGCCAGTTCCTGGCAGTCCTTGGGCGCCTTGAAGCGTTCATTGACCGCTTTGATCAGCTTCAGGCCGCGCTGCTCGTGGGCAATATGCTGCGGCAACTTATCCACAGGCGTCAGGCCTTTGCCGACGTCATGCAGCAGGCAGGCCCAGCGCACCGTCAGGGGCTGATGATGCACGGCGGCCTGTTCGAGCACGCTCAAGGTGTGAACGCCGGTGTCGATCTCGGGGTGATGGGCTGCGGGCTGCGGCACGCCAAACAGTGCGTCGACTTCCGGCATCAAGGTTTTCAGGGCGGCGCAATCGCGCAGCACCTGGATGAACACCTGGGGTTGATCTTCCATCAGGGCGCGGGAAATCTCTTTCCAGTTGCGCTCTGGCGTCAAGGCTTGCAGTTCACCGGATTCGCTGAGTTGACGCATCAGGTCCAGGGTTTGCGGGGCTACCGTAAAACCCAGGTGGGCGTAGCGCGCAGCAAAACGCGCAACCCGCAATACACGTAGTGGATCTTCGGCGAACGCCGGGGAAACGTGGCGTAAAATGCGTGCTTCAAGGTCGCGCTGGCCGTGATAGGGGTCGGTCAGCCTGCCGTCGTCGTCCTCTGCCATGGCGTTGATGGTCAGGTCGCGGCGGATCAGGTCTTCTTCCAGCGTAACTTCGGGGCTGGCGTGAAACACAAAGCCGCCATAGCCCCGGCCGCTCTTGCGCTCGGTACGGGCGAGGGCGTACTCGTCGCCGTTTTTCGGGTCGAGGAATACCGGGAAGTCCGCGCCCACCGGTTTGTAGCCCTTGGCGAGCATTTCCTCGGTCGTTGCGCCGACGACGACGCGGTCGATATCGGTGACTTTGATGCCGAGAAGGCGATCACGCACCGCGCCGCCGACTGTGTAGATTTTCATGAAAAAGCCTCCATTAGCCGCACAGGATAACGCCTGTGTCCGGCCAATGGAGGCTTTGCCGTTTCAGAGATGAACGACGGCCAGGTCCAGGCGGCCGTAATCGTTGTCGTTGTGATCGCTGCGCGGCGGTACGTGGTGGGTTTTCATCACCTGATCGCCCTGCAGGGTTTCCAGGTGGATATCGAACCCCCACAGCCGATGCAGGTGCTTGAGCACTTCCTCAGTGGACTCGCCCAGGGGTTTGCGGTCGTGCTGCTGGTGACGCAGGGTCAGCGAGCGGTCGCCGCGCACATCGATGCTGTAGATCTGCACGTTGGGCTCGCGGTTACCCAGGTTGTATTGCGCCGCCAGGGTTTCGCGGATGGTGCGGTAGCCGGGTTCGTCGTGGATGGCCGGCACCGTGAGGTCGTCCTTGAGGTCGTCATCGAGGATGCTGAACAGCTTGAGGTCGCGAATCACCTTGGGCGACAGGTATTGCAGGATGAAACTCTCATCCTTGAAGCTGCTCATGGCGAACTTGATGGTGGAAAGCCAGTCGGTGCCGGCGATTTCCGGGAACCAGTGGCGGTCTTCTTCGGTGGGGTGTTCGCACATGCGCCGGATGTCGCGGTACATGGCAAAGCCCAGCGCATAGGGGTTGATGCCGCTGTAATACGGGCTGTCAAAGCCAGGTTGCAACACCACGCTGGTGTGGGAAGTGAGGAACTCCATCATGAAGCCGTCGGTGACCAGGCCTTCGTCGTACAGATCGTTGATCAGGGTGTAGTGCCAGAACGTTGCCCAGCCTTCGTTCATCACTTGGGTCTGGCGCTGTGGGTAAAAGTACTGGGCGATCTTACGCACGATGCGTACGATTTCCCGTTGCCAAGGCTCTAGCAGCGGCGCGTGTTTTTCCAGGAAATAAAGGATGTTTTCCTGAGGTTCGGCGGGGAAGCGTGCATTGTCCTTGTCGCTGTTTTTGCCTGCGCGTTTGGGAATGGTGCGCCATAGGTCATTGATCTGCTTCTGCAGGTGTTCTTCACGCTCCTTCTGGCGCAGGCGTTCTTCTTCAGCGGAAATCGGGTAAGGGCGTTTGTAGCGATCGACGCCGTAGTTCATCAGGGCATGGCAGGAGTCGAGTAAGTCTTCCACCGCATCGATGCCGTGGCGCTCCTCGCACTGCATGATGTACTGCTTGGCAAACACCAGGTAATCGATGATGGAACTGGCGTCGGTCCACGTGCGAAACAGGTAGTTGCCCTTAAAGAAACTGTTATGCCCGTAGCAGGCATGAGCCACCACCAGTGCCTGCATGCAGATGGTGTTTTCTTCCATCAGGTAGGCAATGCACGGGTCGGAGTTGATGACGATCTCGTAGGCCAGGCCCATCTGGCCGCGGCTGTAGGACTTCTCAGTGCTGAGGAAGTGTTTGCCGTAGGACCAATGGTGGTAGCCCAGGGGCATGCCGACCGAGGCGTAGGCGTCCATCATCTGTTCGGCGGTGATCACTTCGATCTGGTTGGGGTAGGTGTCCAGGGCATAACCGGCCGCGATACGGCTGATTTCCCGGTCGTAGGCCTGGATCAGTTCAAAGGTCCACTCGGACCCGGTGGAAATGGGTTGGCGTTTCTGCTCTTTGGCGGTCATGTCACTAACCTGCGCTGGAAGAGTTCACGGAAGACCGGGTAGATATCGCCGGCCGAGACCAATTGCTGCTGGGCGAATGTATCGGCGAAGGCTTCGCCGATGCGCTCGTATTCGAACCACAGCGCCTGATGCTCACGAGGAGTGATCTCGACATACGTGTAGTACTGCACGAATGGCATGATCTGGTTGATCAAGATATCCCGGCAGATCGGCGAGTCGTCGTTCCAGTTGTCGCCGTCGGAGGCCTGCGCTGCGTAGATATTCCAATCGTTGGCCGGGTAGCGCTCGGCCATGATTTCCTGCATCAGTTTCAACGCGCTGGAGACGATGGTGCCGCCGGTTTCCCGCGAGTAGAAGAACTCTTCTTCGTCGACTTCCCGGGCGCTGGTGTGGTGGCGGATGAAGACCACATCGATCTTGTCGTAGTTTCGCTTGAGGAACAGGTACAGCAGGATGAAAAAGCGCTTGGCGATGTCTTTGGTGGCCTGGGTCATGGAGCCAGACACGTCCATCAGGCAGAACATCACCGCCTTGGAGCTTGGGTTGGGTTGTTTGACCAGCAAGTTGTATTTCAAGTCGAAGGTGTCGAGGAACGGCACGCGGTGGATGCGCGCGCTGAGTTTCTCGATTTCCGCCTCGATTGCCTGGATATCGCCGAAGTTGTCCGGCTCTTCGCGCTTCATGCGCTCCAACTCTTCCTTGGCCTCTCTCAGTTTGGCGCGGCTGCTGCCGGACAGGGCGATACGCCGGGCATGAGCCGAACGCAGGGTGCGGATAATGTTGATTCGCGAAGGGTTGCCTTCATTGCTGATCCCGGCGCGCACGGTCTTGAACGTGTCGGTGCCGGTCAGGTTGCGCTTGACCAGGTTGGGCAGCTCTAGGTCTTCGAACATGAACTCGAGGAATTCTTCTTGGGTGATCTGGAACACGAACTCATCCATGCCTTCGCCGGAGTTACCCGCCTTGCCGGGGCCCTTGCCGCCGCCACCGCCTTGGGGGCGCGGGATATGTTCGCCGGTGGTGAATTCCTTGTTGCCCGGATGCACGACAGTCTGTTTGCCGCCCCGGCCGTGGTGCAGCACCGGTTCGTCGATGTCGCGTCCGGGAATGCTGATT
Organism: Pseudomonas sp. D3; assembly: GCF_029320995.1. NCBI lineage: Bacteria > Pseudomonadati > Pseudomonadota > Gammaproteobacteria > Pseudomonadales > Pseudomonadaceae > Pseudomonas > Pseudomonas sp. D3. The sequence goes on along the minus strand of NZ_CP119772.1, from coordinate 5,942,526 downwards.
TGTTCGCCATGCTCCATGTCGGTGATGGAGCGGCGGCTGACGGCCTCTTCAACGGCCTTTTTGATGTGGTCACGGTAACGCCGCAGGAAACGTTGACGGTTTACCGTGCTCTTGTTCTTGCCATTGAGGCGTCGGTCGATCACATAGCTCATGGGGAGCCCTCCGGGCAGCTTCACGTTACAAGCTTCAAGCCGCGAGCTGGAAGCTTAGAGACAAGCGGTCGCCTGCCAGGCCATGGGCCTGGCATTGCACACCTGTCGCTGCCTTACTGCGATTTGCGCACCCGCAGATACCACTCGGAGAGCAGCCGTACCTGTTTGTCGGTGTAGCCACGCTCGACCATCCGTGTAACGAAGTCGTTGTGTTTTTGCTGATCCTCCTTGCTGGCTTTGGCGTTGAAGCTGATGACCGGCAGCAGATCCTCGGTGTTGGAGAACATTTTCTTCTCGATGACCACCCGCAGCTTCTCGTAGCTGAGCCAGGTGGGGTTCTTGCCATTGTTGTTGGCGCGGGCGCGCAGCACGAAGTTGACGATTTCGTTGCGAAAATCCTTCGGATTGCTAATGCCGGCCGGTTTTTCGATCTTTTCCAGTTCCTCGTTGAGGGCCACACGGTTGAGGATTTCGCCGGTTTCGGGGTCGCGGTATTCCTGGTCCTGAATCCAGAAGTCGGCATACAGCACGTAGCGGTCGAAGATGTTCTGGCCGTACTCGCTGTAGGACTCCAGGTACGCGGTCTGGATTTCCTTGCCGATAAACTCGATATAGCGCGGCGCCAGGTATTCCTTGAGGAAGCGCAGGTAGCGTTCGCGGGTCTCGGCCTGGAACTGTTCCTGTTCGATCTGCTGTTCCAGCACATAGAGCAAGTGGACCGGGTTGGCGGCGATCTCGTGAGGGTCGAAGTTAAACACTTTGGACAGGATCTTGAACGCGAAGCGCGTCGACAGGCCGTTCATGCCCTCATCCACGCCGGCGGTGTCGCGGTATTCCTGGATAGACTTGGCCTTGGGATCGGTGTCCTTCAGGTTTTCGCCGTCGTACACACGCATCTTCGAGTAGATATTCGAGTTTTCCGGCTCCTTGAGGCGCGACAGCACAGTGAACTGCGCGAGCATCTTCAAGGTGTCGGGCGCGCAATGGGCTTTGGCCAGGGCGCTGTTGAACAGCAGCTTGTCGTAGATCTTGATTTCATCGCTGACCCGCAGGCAATACGGCACCTTGACGATGTAGATCCGGTCGATGAAGGCTTCGTTGTTCTTGTTGTTGCGGAAGGTGTGCCATTCCGATTCGTTGGAGTGGGCCAGCAAAATCCCGGTGAACGGAATCGCGCCAAGGCCTTCGGTACTGTTGTAGTTGCCTTCCTGGGTGGCGGTGAGCAGTGGGTGCAGCACCTTGATCGGGGCCTTGAACATCTCCACGAATTCCATCAGGCCCTGGTTGGCCCGGCACAGTGCGCCCGAGTAGCTGTAGGCGTCGGCGTCGTTCTGTGGGAATTCTTCCAGTTTGCGGATATCGACTTTACCCACCAGCGCCGAGATGTCCTGGTTGTTCTCGTCGCCCGGCTCGGTCTTGGCCACGCCGATCTGGTTGAGGATCGACGGGTAGAGTTTCACCACGCGGAACTGGCTGATATCACCGCCGAACTCGGACAGGCGTTTGGTGGCCCACGGCGACATGATGGTGTTGAGGTAGCGCCGTGGGATGCCGAAGTCTTCTTCGAGAATCGCGCCATCTTCCGTGGCGTTGAACAGGCCCAGGGGCGACTCGAAGACCGGTGAGCCCTTGATGGCGTAGAAGGGCACTTTCTCGATTAGTTGTTTGAGTTTTTCGGCCAGCGACGATTTGCCGCCGCCAACAGGACCGAGCAGGTAGAGGATCTGTTTCTTCTCTTCCAGGCCTTGGGCCGCGTGTCGGAAGTAGGAGACGATCTGGTCGATGCACTCTTCCATGCCGTGGAAGTCTTCAAAGGCCGGGTAGCGGCGGATCACCTTGTTCGAGAAGATTCGCGACAGGCGCGAGTTATTGGAGGTGTCCACCAACTGCGGCTCGCCAATTGCCAGTAACAAGCGTTCGGCGGCAGACGCGTAGGTGCTGCGGTCGCTTTTGCACAGCTCGAGATACTCTTGCAGCGTGAGTTCTTCCTGCTGTGTGGACTCGAAGCGTTGTTGGAAGTGGCTAAAGATACTCATGACGTCGTCACCTCGCTCGATACGTGGAGCCGACGCCGGATCAATCAGTCGATGCTGGCAGTCATTGACGATCGCCAATGGCCGTTTTCCCCCCAGAACACCCTGTAACGCTACCGATGACCCGCACGCCGGTGTACCGGCTCTCCCCTGATTCGGATGGCCTGCGCTTAAGGATAGTTCGGAATCTGCGAGGTAAAGGCGTGATACACAATTTGTTTGGCTGCGCCGTTCGTCAGAAGCGGCGCAAGCCCAAGCGTCACGCGGGGTAGCGGGGTGTGAAAAAAATTATTGCGAATCGCCAGCGGCAATTTCTGCAGGATAGGTCGTGCGCCACAGCTCAAAGCCGCCGTCCAGACTATAGACGTCGGAGAAGCCTTGGCTGATGAGATAGGCGGCCGCGCTCTGGCTGGAGTTGCCGTGGTAGCAGGCCACGATCACGGGTGCGTCGAGGTCGGCGGCGCGGATGAAGTCGGCGATGTTGTTGTTGTCCAGGTGTCGGGCGCCTTTGATGTGGTTCAGGGCGTAGGTCTGGGGGTCACGAATATCCACCACCACCGCGCCTTGTTCGCGCAGGGCCTTGGCTTGTTCGGGTGGGATACGTTTGAATTCGCTCATGGCGGGCTCCTTGGGCTTGGCGGCTCGCGGCGTCTAGCGCTTGGCGGCAACCGGCGGGGTAAGGGGAGTAGGGGAGGGGCACTGGCAGGTCAGACGCTCGCCGGTGTCGATGTTCATCAGGGTCATGGCGCCGCCCCACACGCAGCCGGTGTCGAGGGCGAACACGCCGGGTTCATCGCATTTGCCTTCGAGGGCCGCCCAGTGACCGAAGATGATCTTCGTGTCGCGGGTCTTGCGTTCCTTGTGGGCGAACCACGGCTTGTAGCCGGGCAGCGCGGTGTCGGCGCCTTCCTTGCTCTTGAGGTCCAGCTTGCCGTCGGCGGTGCAGAAGCGCATGCGTGTGAAATAGTTGGTGATCACGCGCAGGCGGGCGACGCCCGTCAGCTCGTTGTCCCATTTCACTGGCTCATTGCCGTACATGCCGTCGAGGTAGGCGATGTACCGGTTGTCATCGGCAATGGCGCTTTCGACTTCGGCAGCGCACTTGAGGGCTTTTTTCAGCGTCCACTGCGGTGGAATACCGGCGTGGACCAGCACCATGTCGCGGTGCTCGTCGTAGTGCATGATCTTTTGCCTGCGCAGCCAGTCCAGCAGGTCGACTCGGTCCGGCGCTTCGAGGATTTCCCGCAGGGTATCGCCCTTTTTCAGACGCTCGATGTTACTGCCAGCCGCCAGCAGGTGCAGGTCGTGGTTGCCCAGTACGCACACCAGGGAATCGCGCAGGCCATATAAGTAGCGCAGGGTCTCCAGGGATTCGGGGCCACGATTGACCAGGTCGCCCACCAGCCACAGGCGATCGTTCGCCGGGTCGAAGGCCACGCGTTCGAGCAGGCACTTGAGGGGTTCCAGGCAGCCTTGCAGGTCGCCGACCGCATAGGTTGCCATCAGTGCAGGGCTCCGGGCACGGCGAGACGAAATGGCTGGATGATCGCGTCGAACAGTTTGCCGTCGGTGGCTTTCATCTGATACGAGCCTTGCATGGTGCCGACCTTGGACGTCATCACCGTGCCGCTGCTGTAGGTATGGCTGGCACCGCTATCGATCAGCGGTTGCTGGCCGACAACGCCGGCACCACGCACTTCCTCCACTTGACCGTCACCGTCGGTGATCACCCAGTGGCGTGACAGCAGCTTGGCCGGCACCAGCCCGTTGTTTTTCACCGTGACGGTGTAGGCAAAGGCGAAACGGTTGTGTTCGGGTTGCGATTGGTCCGCCAGGAAGCGGGTAACGACGCTGACGTCGATCTGGTAGCGAGGATCGGACATGCAAGAGGCCTTAAAAGCAAAAGCGGAGGACAGCAGATGCGGGTCAGTCTAGGCCAAGAGGTGTGCACTAGGCCAGACATGCTGTCTGGCCGGGTGCAGGGTCGGGCTTCAGTCCGCGACGGGTGGAGGCTGGATCGCAAGCTGGTCGGCCAGGCGCACGAACGCGGCCAGGTCCAGTTGTTCCGGACGCAGGCTGCCGTCGACGCCGGCGGCTTCGATCTCGGCGTTGCTCAACAGCGCTTTGAGCGTATTGCGCAGGGTCTTGCGGCGCTGGTTGAAGGCTTCGCGCACGACGCGCTCCAACAGTTTGTGATCCTTGGCCGGGTGCGGGAGCACGGCGTGGGGCACCAGGCGCACGATGGCCGAATCGACCTTCGGCGGCGGGTTGAACGCGCCCGGGCCAACGTTGAAAAGGTGTTCGACGCGGCAGTGGTACTGAACCATGATCGACAGACGGCCCCAATCACCGCCGCCCGGGCCGGCAGCCAGGCGCTCAACCACTTCTTTCTGCAACATGAAGTGCATGTCGCGGATGATCCCGGCGTTGTTCAGCAGGTGAAAGATCAGCGGCGTGGAGATGTTGTACGGCAGGTTGCCCACGACCCGCAGGCTGTTGGGCGCGGCATTGAGGCTGGTGAAGTCGAACTTCAGCGCATCGCCCTGGTGCAGGATGAAATTGGACTTGCCGCCAAACTGCTGGTTGAGGATCGGGATCAGGTCTTTATCGAGTTCAACCACGTCCAGTTGAGCGCCGCTGGCCAGCAGGCCTTGGGTCAGTGCGCCCTGGCCCGGGCCGATTTCCAGCAGGCGGTCTTCGGGCTTGGCGTGGATGGAGCGCAGGATGCGGTCAATCACGCCAGCGTCGTGCAGGAAGTTTTGCCCGAAGCGCTTGCGCGCCCGGTGTTGGTAATGCTCGGTCATATACGGGTCTCGGCCATCTGATAGGCGGTTTCCAGGGCCACGCGCAGGCTGCCGGTGTCGATCTTGCCGCTGCCTGCCAGGTCCAGGGCGGTGCCATGGTCGACGGAAGTACGGATGATCGGCAGGCCCAATGTCACGTTGACTGCGGCGCCGAAGCCTTTGTATTTCAGCACGGGCAGCCCTTGGTCATGGTACATCGCCAGCACTGCGTCGCAGTGCTCCAGATATTTGGGGGTAAACAGAGTGTCCGCAGGCAATGGGCCGCGCAGGTCCATGCCGTCTTGGCGCAGACGCTCCAGGGTGGGTTCGATGATGTCGATTTCTTCATGGCCCAGGTGGCCGCCTTCACCGGCGTGAGGGTTGAGCCCACAGACCAGGATGCGCGGTTGGGCGATGCCGAATTTTTGTTGCAGGTCGGCGTGCAGGATGCGCGTGACGCGCTCCAGACGCTCGACGGTGATGGCATCGGCCACATCGCGCAGCGGCAAGTGTGTGGTCACCAGGGCGACGCGTAGGCCATGCGTGGCCAGCATCATCACGACTTGGGCGGTGTGGGTCAGTTCGGCGAGGAATTCGGTATGGCCGGAAAAGGCGATACCGGATTCGTTGATCACGCCCTTGTGTACGGGGGCAGTGATCATGCCGGCGAAGTCGCCGTCGAGGCAGCCTTGTCCGGCGCGGGTCAGGGTTTCCAGCACAAAGGCCGCATTGGCCTTGTTCAGTTGCCCGGTGACCACCTTGGCCAGCAGCGGGGTATCCCACACATACAGGCTGCCCGCAGGGGCTGGCAGGTCGGGCCAGTTACCCGGCGCAACGTCCAGCAACTTGACGGACACGCCCAGTTGCGCGGCCCGCTCAAGGAGCAGGTCGCGGCTGGTAATGACGATCAGGGGATGTGGCTGGGGTTGCGAGGCGAGCAGCAGGCACAGGTCTGGACCAATGCCGGCCGGCTCGCCGGGTGTGACTGCGAAACGCTGGGGTTTCACTGGTTGGCCTGGTTGGTGCCTGTTTGCTCGGCGCCTGGCAGTTTGTTTTCAACGTAGGCTTCGTCACGGATCTGACGCAACCAGGTTTGCAGCTCTTCATCGTACTTGCGGTTGCGCAGCACGGTCAGGGCTTGCTGTTCGCGGGCCTGGCTGGTGTTGTCGGTGGCGCGGCGGCCAAGGACTTCCAGTACATGCCAGCCATATTGAGTCTTGAAGGGTTTGGACAGTACGCCTTGCGGGGTCTTGGCCATCACTTCCTGGAACTCCGGCACCAGCGCTTTCGGGTCGATCCAGTTGAGGTCGCCGCCGTTGAGGGCAGAGCCTGGGTCTTCCGAGAAACTTTTGGCCAGGGTGGCAAAGTCTTCGCCGCTTTCGATGCGGTCATAGATCTTCTGGGCCAGTTCCTTGGTTTGCGCTTCGGTGCGGATTTCGTTTGGTTTAACCAGGATGTGACGAACGTGTACTTCGTCTTTCAGCGAGGTTTCGCCGCCACGACGTTCCAGCAACTTGAGGATGATGAAGCCGCCAGGGGTACGGGCTGGCTGGGTAATGCCGCCCACTTCCATGGCACTCAGTTCACGGTCAAACGGAGGTGGCAATTGAGCGGCTTTGCGCCAGCCCATATCGCCGCCTTCCAAGGCGTTGTCGCTGCCGGACTGGGCAATGGCCATTTGAGCAAAGTCAGCACCGCCCTTCAGGCGATCATAGATCGCCTGGGTTTTGGCGGCGGCGGCATTGAGCTGCTCGGAGTTGGCGCTGTCCGGTGTCGGGATCAGGATGTTGGCCAGGTGCAGTTCTTCGGAGAGCTGCATCTTGCCCAGGTCCGATGCGAGGAAGTTCTTCACTTCCTGCTCGGAGACCTGAACTCGCTCGGCCACACGGCGCTGACGCACACGGCTGATGATCATTTCGCGGCGGATCTGGTCACGTGCGTCCTCATAGGACAGGCCATCGTGGGCCAGGGCGGCGCGGAATTGATCGATGCTCATGTTGTTGCGTTGCGCGATGGTGCCGACGGCCTGGTTCAGTTCTTCGTCCGAAATACGGATGCCGGAACGGTCGCCGATCTGCAACTGCAGGTTTTCGACTATCAGGCGCTCCAGGACCTGTTGGTCCAGGACGCTGGTAGGCGGCACGCCACCGCCACGCTTGGCGATGGTTTGCTGAACTTCTTTGACCCGTTGGTCCAGTTGGCTCTGCATGATCACGTCGTTATCGACGATGGCCACGACCTTATCCAGCTGTTGAACCGCGGCATGCGCCGATACGGTACCCAGGAACAGCGCGCCCAGCACGAGCGGGCGCAGACAATCAGAAAGCTTGATCTTCACGTTCACGATAACCTTGAATGCCTTTGTCGAGGAAGCTCTCTACCTTGGCGCCGGTCAGGCCGCCGAGTCCTTTGAGGACGATCTGGAGGAAGAGCCCGTGGTCACCCTTTTCGTTAAGCGGGGCGATCTGGCTGTATTCGTCGTTGGAAACCCAGTAACGGTTGATGACGCGCAGTTTCCAGCAGCAGTTGTCGTACTCGAAACCACCGAAGGCTTCCAGGGTACGGTTGCGGGCGTAATCGTACTGCCAGCGGGTGATCAGGTTCCACTGGGGAATGATCGGCCACATCATCGAGAAGTCGTGTTGTTGGATTTTGTAGTAATCCTTCACGTAGTTATCTGTACCAGGAGTGCCGTAGTCGCCGCCAAACTGCCATTTGCCGGTCAGCTGGTTGTAGACCACCTGGTCATTGCGATAGCGATAACCGAGGTTGACGACCTTGTTCGGGTTGTCTTCCGGCTGGTAGTGGAACATCGCGCTGCCGGAACGTGGGGCGTGGCTTTCAGTGTCCCAGTTGTAATCGGCAGTGGCGCGCCAGTCGCGGTTGAAGCGGAACTCGTAGTCCAGGGCGATGGGCGATACGTTCGACTGCGCATCGGCGCGGTCGGCTGCCACGATACCCGGCAGTTGAACTTCGCGGTCCTTGAAGTACAAAGCCTGGCCGACGCTGACGCGTTGGCGTTCGAAGCCGTTTTCTTCGATCCAGCGGCTAGTAACACCCAGGGACAGTTTGTTCTCATCGCCGATCCGGTCGGTGCCGCTGAAGCGGTTGTCACGGAAGAGCGAGGCGTAGCTGAACGAGTATTCGCTGGTGTCGAAAACCGGGATGTCGCTCTGGTCTTTATTTGGCACATAAAGGTAGAACGCACGCGGCTCGAGGGTTTGGCGATAGTCTTTGCCGAACCAGTTGGTGTTGCGGTCGAAGTACAGGCCGCTGTCGACGCTGGCGATTGGCACGGCGCGGTCTTGCGAACTTTTGAACGTCTGACCGGCTGCAGCCATTTGCGTCTTGCCGGTACCGTCAAGGTCGAGGTCGTACTTGGTATAGACGTACTTCAACTTCGGCGTAATAAAACCGTAGGTCCAGTTCATCGGGTAGTCGACGGCGGGGGCCGCGTTCAAACGCGTACCGTTTGCACGGGTCAGGCCTGTGACGTATGTGTCCAGTCGAGCCGACTCTACGCCATTCTGATCGGTAAACGTGCCGTTTTCGAGGCTGCGTTCAAAGCGAACCGCCTCGGTCTCGTAGGTAAAATTCAACCCGCCCGGATGGTACGGCAGCGCACCATTGAAAGTGATCTGAGGCAACCGATCATATGGCGTGATCTGAGAGATCGTTGCCAACTGATAAGCCTGGACGTTCAAGCGCGCTTGGTAAGAATCGCCTCGATAAGCCACAGACCCTTGCTGGTTCAGGAAATCGCGACTCTGAACCCCTTCTTCATACGACTTCAAATCCTGGAAGTAGTAAGGATCGCTGATCTTGGTGTAATCCACCTGAGTCGTCAGACGCGAATCCAGCCCGCCCTTATGCTGCCAATTGAGCATATAGCGCGTTTTTTCGTAATCGGTCTGCTTGCTGCGTTCGTCGCTGTCGTCGTTCAGGTACGCGCCGCCGAACTGGCCTTCGCTGGATTTGGTGAGGTAGCGGAATTCGCCTTCCATCAACAAGCCGCGTTTGGTCATGTATTGCGGGTACAACGTGGCGTCGTAGTTCGGTGCCAGGTTGAAGTAGTAAGGCGTCACCAGCGTAAAGCCAGTCTCGCTGCCGGTGCTGAAGCTCGGCGGCAGGAAGCCGGATTGACGACGGTTGTCGATCGGGAAATAGATGTAAGGGGTGTACAGGATCGGGATGTTCTTGATCCGCAACGTCGCGTTGGTGGCAGTACCGAAACCGGTGGCCGGGTTCAACGTGATGTTGTTGCCCTTGAGCTGCCAGGCGTTGCTGTCTGGCTCGCAGGTGGTGTACGTACCGTCCTTGAGACGGATGATCGCGTTTTCGGCGCGCTTGGCGTACAGCGCGTTACCGCGCACGCGTGACTTGTGCATCACGTATTCGGCGTTGTCGATCTGCGCCGCGCCGGTATCGAGCTGGACCTGGGCGTGGTCGCCGACGATCAGGGCGCCGTTGTCGCGCAGACGGACATTGCCGTTCAGCTCGCCACGGTTTTCGGCCTGGTACAGGCTGGCTTCCTCAGACTCCAGCTGCATGCTGCCCTGGCGCATGACGACGTCACCGGCCAGGGTCGCGACCTGTTGTTCCTGCTCGTAACGCGAAGCCTTGGCGCCGATGAAGGTCGGTGCATCGCTCTGGTTCGTCTTGTCGTTCATGCCAGGACGAGTCGGCTCGATGTACGCGCCGGAGCAATAAGGGCCGGTTTCAGCCAGTTGGGCGGCGGTCAGCTTCTCGCGGGGCACCCAGTCCAGGTGGCTGTAGTCGGCGCTGCGCGAACGCAGGCCACGGCCCTTGGCTTCGGTGACCAACATGGTCTTCGGCTCGGCCTCGGTGCTGCCTTCAGCGTTGGCTTGCGCCGTGCCGTTGGCCGAGCTGACGGCTGCACCGTCATGCACCGGGCGCGGTGGCAATGGGGCGGCGGCGGTTTTCGGCGCGCAATCCCAGGCACCCGAAGCAGAGACTGAGCAGTCATACTGTTCCGCGGCGACCACGAATGAGGTGGCGAAAGGTTGCATGGCCAGCAGACTGCCGGTTACCAGCAACGGAAATTTTCTACGAAACGCGGGGGATTTCAATGCCATCTTATTAGTCCGGGCTTCCTGCGTGCCATCTGCCCGCGGTGTGGGCCGCACGCCTCTCGATGGTCTGAAAAAGATGCGTGATAATAAAGCATGACCCGCTTGACGGCTAGCGCCGTCGGAGACCCTTGTAATGCCCGAGCAAGATCTACGTTTACAACAGCTGAAAGTCTGGCTGGATGAGCAGTTGCCGATCCTCTTCAACGCTCAGGACTGGGGCGTCGTACCCCCGGCCACATTGACCGCGGCCAGTAGTGACGCGAGTTTCAGGCGCTACTTCCGCTGGGAAGGCGGGGCGCATACTTTCGTGGTGATGGACGCTCCACCCCCCCAGGAAAACTGCAAACCTTTCGTCGATATCGCCGATTTGTTGGCGAAATCCGGAATAAATGTGCCAAAAATTTATGCAGAAGATTTGCCGCGCGGCTTTCTTTTGCTCAACGACCTGGGCAGAAAAACCTACCTGGACGTGATTGACGAGCAAAATGCCGATCAATTGTTTGCCGATGCCATCGACGCCTTGCTGGCTTTTCAGCAGTTGCCGATGCACGCGCCGCTGCCCAGCTATGACGTCGCTTTACTGCGCCGCGAGCTGGAACTCTTCCCCGAATGGTACGCGCGCCGCCACCTGGGTATCGAATTCGACGCGCACCAGCAGGCGCTCTGGCAGCGTGTCAGCGAGCGCCTGATCGACAGCGCCCTGGCCCAGCCGAAAGTGCTGGTACACCGCGACTACATGCCGCGCAACCTGATGATCAGCGAGCCCAACCCCGGCGTGCTGGACTTCCAGGACGCGGTCTATGGCCCGGTGACCTACGACATCACTTGCCTGTTCAAGGACGCGTTCCTCAGCTGGCCCCAGGCCCGCGTGCGCGAATGGCAGCGCGGCTACTGGGAGCGCGCCGCGACGCTGGGCATCCCGGTGCAGGCGGATTTCGACGACTTCCAGCGCGCCTGCGACCTGATGGGCGTGCAGCGTCACCTCAAGGTGATCGGTATCTTCGCGCGCATTTGCCACCGCGACGGCAAGCCACGCTACCTGGCCGACGTGCCGCGCTTCTTTGCCTATATAGAAGCGGTGCTGGCGGACCGCCCGGAGCTGGGCGAACTGGCTGAACTGTTGGCCAGCCTGCGCGAACCCGCCGAGGCGAGCGTATGAAGGCGATGATCCTGGCGGCCGGCAAAGGCGAGCGGATGCGTCCGCTCACCTTGCACACGCCCAAGCCGCTGGTGCAGGCGGGCGGCAAACGCCTGATCGAGTACCACCTGGAAGCGCTGGCCAGGGCCGGTTTCAGCGATATCGTGATCAACCATGCCTGGCTCGGCCAGCAGATCGAAAGCTATTTGGGCGACGGTGCGCAGTTTGGTCTGCGCATCCGCTACTCCCCCGAGGGCGAGCCTTTGGAAACCGGCGGCGGGATTTTCCAGGCATTGTCGTTGCTGGGGGGTGAGCCCTTTGTGGTGGTCAATGGCGATATCTGGACCGACTACGACTTCGCCCAGCTCCAGCGCCCCCTCCAGGGCCTGGCCCACTTGGTGATGGTCGATAACCCGGCGCATCACCCCTCGGGCGGAGATTTCTACCTGGATCATGGCGTGCTTCATGATGCAGCGCCCGGTGCCGATAACCTGACCTTCAGTGGCATTTCAGTGCTCGACCCCAAATTGTTCGCGGGTTGCAGCGCCGGTGCCTTCAAGTTGGCGCCGCTGTTGCGCGCGGCCATGGTGCAAGGGCAGGTAACGGGGGAACACATGACGGGACGCTGGATTGATGTCGGCACGCTAGAGCGCCTGGCGCAAGTCGAAACCCTGCTGACAGCGGGGCGCTAAGATGTTGTGGCCAGGGACGCTGATCGGCGCCGGGGCTGGCTTCGCCATTGCCAGTATTCCGGGTGGCTTGTTGGGCGCCTTGCTGGGGCAGGCGCTGGATCGCCGCCTGCAACTGCAAAGCTGGGCACAATTGCGTGAGCGCCTGGGCGGGCGCCCGGCGTTGCGCAATGACGAACTGTTGTTTGTGCTGCTGGGCCGCCTGGCCAAAAGCAATGGCCGCGTGGTGGACGGGCATATCCAGCAGGCACGCCAGGAAATGCGTGCGCTGGACATGACGGAGCCGGCCCAGCGCCGCGCGATTACGGCGTTCAATCGCGGTAAATCCGGTTCTGACCGGGTGCGTGCCTACCTGCGCGTCCTCAAGTCCCAGCCCCACGCGGCAGAAGGCGTATTGCGCGCCTGTTGGCGGATGGCTTGGGCGGATGGCCGTGCGGATGATGCCGAGCGCGACTTGATCAGCCTGTGGGGCAAGTGGCTGGGCTGGACGCCACAACAGCTTCAGGCGCTGGCCGCCGATTACGCGCCGGAGCGCAAGCCAGTGGCCAGCCGTGGCGCAGCGTATCAGGAGGCGTTGCGGATTCTGGGGGTGACCACCACCACCGAACCGTCGGTGATCAAGCACGCCTATCGCCGCCTGCTCAGCCGCCATCACCCGGACAAAATCGCCGGCACCGGTGCCAGCCCGGCGCAAGTGCTTGAGGCCACCGAGCGAACCCGCGAACTGCATAACGCCTATACGTTGATTCGCGAGCGGCGGGATTTCTGATAGTCGCCCCGTTTTGGCGCGGGCGATCAGCTGTCTTTGGGCTCGGGGCTCAACCACCCGCGAACCCGTCGATACAGTTGCTCATGCTCGGCCGCACTGTTACCGGGCACGGTCTTGAGTGACACCTGCTTGTAGCCGTTATTCTTCAAACGTTTGGCGGCCTGGGCGCGTTCCCGTGCGGTGTCTCGGTCCTGGGCGGCGTCCTGGTAGAAGACATCCGCCGTGGGCACTTTCAAACCCGGGGCGAGTTGTTGCAGGTCCGGTTGGCGACCCACGGGTGCCTTGCCCGCAACCATCACCAGCTTCTGCACCTGGCTCGGTTGTTTCTCGCTCAAGTAACGCGCGGCCCACCAGGCGCCGCTGCCATGGCCGAGCAGCACGACGCTGCGGGCGCCTTGGGTCTGGGCGAAAGCGACGGCGGCATCGATACGCTCGAAGATGCGCTTGGCATCGGTCTTGTCCTGTTCATCCGTGCCTGGCACCACGGCCGGGTCGGTGCCTTCGGCTTCCGCGCTGGCGGCTTGCTCGACCGGTTTGGCGGCGGTGCTGCCGTCTTTGCTGCTGGTGTCGACGGCAGCCTTGGGCGCCTCGATCACCCGTGGCGGCAACGTGTCCAGGTTCACGTCCGGCAGCGATAGGCTGAGGGTGCCCCAGCCGGCATCCGGCAATTTACGTCGCAATGGCGCAATTGCTTGCGGCCAGTCAGCATTTTCACCCGCGCCAGGTACGATAATCACCACGCCTTCGGCTTCGGCGCTGTTGGCCGGTTTCCACAGGGCCAGGAATGAATCGCTGCCGGCCTGCAACTGTTGCTGTTCTTCTCGTGGGATTTGGCGCTCGAGGGCGCTGGCTTCTTCCCGGCTACGCTCCGGCAGGGGCAGGCGTTCGACCGGTTTTTCGGCTGCCGGCGCAGGCGCGTCGGCGGCCTGGGCAGAAAAGACGGCGGTAAAGAGGAGTGACAGGCACAATGCTGGCAGTGCCGAACGGTTTCGAGGTGGCATCGTTAATTCCCGGCCAGAAGTGATTCCAGCAGCCTAATGGGTTGGTCAGTATTTGTCAGTGATGTGAGACGTGGATCATGGGTTTTCGCTGTCTGCTGGTTATCGGCTGTATGTGCTTTGCCTTGATGGCGGGCGCCGCGCCCGTGCCTGTCGCTGCGCAAGCGCAGCTCACTGTGCCGCAGCGTGAATGGCTGGCGCAGCACCCGCAATTGCGGGTGGGGTTGGTCTTGCAGGCGCCGTATGCGCAATACGATCGGCGCCTGCAGCGGTTGTCGGGGGCCAATGTCGAGTTGATGCAATGGCTGGCCAAGGCCCTGAATATCGAGCTGACGTGGCGCAACTTCCCCACTCAGGATCAGTTGGAAGCCGCCCTGCGCGACGGCGAGGTGGACATTGCCCCTGGTCTGCAGCAAACCCCGGCCGGTTTGCGCCTGTGGTTGTTCACGGACCCGTATATGCGCGTGCCCCAGCACATTGTCGGTGTCCGTGAGGGCGGCGGTGCGGTGGAGCTGGAAAAACTCGACGAACATTCCCGCGTTGCCGTGCGCATGCCCAGCGCCGTGGCCGATTACCTGCGCAGCACTTATCCCAGCCTCAACCTGCAAGGCGTGCCGATGGAACGCCAGGCCTTGCAGTTGCTGGTCAGCCAGCAGGCACGTTATGCCGTGGTGGATGAGGCGCAACTGAGCCGGTTGTCGGGCGAGGCTGAGTTTTCCGGGCTGGCGGTGGTCGGCGATATCGGCCTGCCGCAATTGCTGCGCGTGGCGACCCGCCGCGACTGGCCGGAACTGTCCGGCATCATGGAAAGCGCGTTGCGCGCCATCCCCGCCCGCGATCTGGACCAGTTGCACAACCGCTGGCTGCAACCCAAATACCCGCGTCTATCCGAGTCTCCCGGCCTGTGGCAAAACCTCTGCCTGCTGTTGGGGTTGCTGCTGCTCGCCAGCCTCGCGGTAGTGTTTTGGCAGCGTCGCCAGCAACGAGTACTGGAACACAACCTGCTCGCCGCTCGCGAAGAAAGCGCCGCACGCGCTGCCGGCGCCGAAGCGCTGCGCCTGACACAATTTTCCATCGATCAAAGTACCGTCGGCATCCTCTGGGTCAATTGGGACAGTCATGTGCGCTACGCCAACCTGGCGGCGGAAACCATGCTCGGCTACGGTCCCGGCGCGTTGATCGAGCGTCCGCTGGCCGATTTCGACCCGAGCCTGAGCATGGACCGCTGGCTGAACCTATGGAAACGCGCGCGCAACAGTGAAGACGGCCCGCAGCACTTCGCCGCCGACTGCCTGCGCGCAGACGGCAGCATCCTGCCGGCCGAGGTGTCGTTGAGCTTTCTGCGGTTTGCCGAAGGCGAATACTTGGTGGTCTACCTTAATGACGTCACCGAGCGTCGCCGCTATGTGGCCGCGTTGCTGCAAAGCGAAGCGCAGTTGCGTGAGCTGTCGGCGCACCTGGAAACCGTGCGCGAAGAAGAAAAGGCGCGCATCGCCCGGGAAGTACACGACGAACTTGGGCAAATGCTCACCGTGCTCAAGCTGGAAACCTCCATGTGCGAGTTGGCCTATGCGCAACTGGACCCCGGCCTGAACGAGCGCCTGAACAGCATGAAGCGCCTGATTGCCCAACTGTTTCAATTGGTGCGCGACGTGGCCACCGCGTTGCGCCCGCCAATTCTCGACGCGGGGATCGCCTCGGCCATCGAGTGGCAGGCGCGGCGCTTCGAAGCGCGCACGCAGATTCCCTGCCTGGTGCAAGTCCCGGATAACCTGCCGGCCTTGAGCGATGCCAAGGCCATCGGCCTGTTCCGTATCCTGCAGGAGGCGCTGACCAATGTGATGCGCCATGCGCAGGCGCATACTGTCGAATTGACCCTGGCGGTGGAGGGCAAGCAACTGCGGCTGACCATCAGCGACGATGGCGTCGGTTTCGTCGAGGCCCAGGGTCGCCCGGTGTCGTTTGGCCTGGTCGGCATGCGTGAGCGTGTGCTGATCATGGGCGGGCAGTTGAGCCTGGACAGCGAGCTGGGGGAGGGCACCACCCTGAGTGTGACGGTGCCGCTGGATGCATAACGATAAGAGGAAGCCCCTGTGATCCGTGTACTGGTAGCCGAAGACCACACCATCGTGCGTGAAGGCATCAAGCAATTGATCGGCCTGGCCAAAGACCTGCTGGTGGTGGGCGAGGCGGGCAATGGCGAGCAGTTGCTGGAGACCTTGCGCCATGTGCCTTGCGAGGTGGTGTTGCTGGATATCTCGATGCCCGGCGTCAACGGCCTGGAAGCCATTGCGCGGATTCGTGCGCTGAACAACCCGCCGGCGATCCTGGTGCTGTCGATGCACGATGAAGCGCAGATGGCCGCGCGGGCCTTGAAGGTGGGTGCGGCCGGTTATGCCACCAAGGACAGCGACCCGGCCCTGCTCTTGATGGCGATTCGCAAGGTCGCGGCCGGTGGTCGTTATATCGACCCGGACCTGGCCGACCGCATGGTCTTCGAGGTCGGCCTGACCGATTCACGGCCCTTGCATTCGCTGCTGTCGGAGCGCGAGTTCTCGGTATTCGAGCGCCTGGCCCAGGGCGCCAACGTCAACGATATCGCCCAGCAACTGGCGTTGAGCAGCAAGACCATCAGCACCCACAAGGCGCGGCTGATGCAAAAACTCAATATCACCTCCCTGGCCGAACTGGTGAAGTACGCCATGGAGCACAAGCTGCTCTGACGACATGCCTGTTTGCGACCCCCTTTAAAGCGCCAGTTGCCCGTTCTTGCCGCTTGCAGCCTGGCGCTCATAGCGGCTCTGTCCTATCCCCGCCATCGCTGTAGGGCATGCCCTACACCCAACCTTCCATCCGGCTGATGTAATTCTCTCCTGACCCCCGATTTCCGGGGCCCCGTCCCTGGACTACGCTTGTGCCACAGCAGTCCAAAACACAAAGGTGCGGGTATGAGCGAGGTGGATTCAAATGATGTACTGGTCAGCTTTCGTGGCGTGCAGAAGAGCTACGACGGCGAGAACCTGATCGTCAAGGACCTCAACCTGGAGATTCGCAAGGGCGAGTTCCTCACCCTGCTAGGGCCATCGGGTTCGGGTAAGACCACCAGCCTGATGATGCTTGCCGGCTTCGAGACGCCGACCGCTGGCGAAATCCAGCTGGCCGGGCGCGCGATCAACAACGTGCCGCCGCACAAGCGCGATATCGGCATGGTGTTCCAGAACTACGCGTTGTTCCCGCACATGACTGTGGCCGAGAACCTGGCGTTTCCGCTGTCGGTGCGGGGGTTGAGC
Organism: Pseudomonas sp. D3; assembly: GCF_029320995.1. Taxonomy (NCBI): domain Bacteria; kingdom Pseudomonadati; phylum Pseudomonadota; class Gammaproteobacteria; order Pseudomonadales; family Pseudomonadaceae; genus Pseudomonas; species Pseudomonas sp. D3. The sequence continues at coordinate 5,925,581 of NZ_CP119772.1, read as the reverse complement.
AAGACCGATGTCAGCGAGCGGGTTAAACGCGTGCTGAGCATGGTCCAGCTCGACGCCTTCGCCCAGCGCTACCCGGCGCAACTCTCCGGCGGCCAGCAACAGCGTGTGGCATTGGCTCGGGCGCTGGTGTTCGAACCGCAGTTGGTGCTGATGGACGAACCCCTCGGCGCCCTCGACAAGCAACTGCGCGAGCACATGCAGATGGAGATCAAGCACCTGCACCAACGCCTCGGCGTGACCGTGGTGTATGTGACCCACGATCAGGGCGAAGCCTTGACCATGTCGGACCGGGTGGCCGTGTTCCACCAGGGCGAGATCCAGCAGATCGCTGCGCCGCGCACCTTGTATGAAGAGCCGAAGAACACCTTCGTCGCCAACTTCATCGGCGAAAACAACCGTCTCAACGGTCGCCTGCACAGCCACACCGGCGACCGCTGCGTAGTCGAGCTGGCGCGGGGCGAGAAAGTCGAGGCGCTGGCGGTGAACGTCGGCCAGGTCGGCGGCCCGGTGACCTTGTCGGTGCGGCCTGAGCGCGTCAGCCTCAATGGCTCCAGCGAACGTTGCGTGAACCGCTTCTCCGGGCGAGTAGCGGAATTCGTTTACCTGGGCGACCACGTGCGCGTGCGCCTGGAAGTCTGCGGCATGACCGATTTTTTTGTGAAACAACCGATCGCCGAGCTGGACCCGGCACTGGCGGTCGGCGACGTGGTACCGATTGGCTGGCAAGTCGAGCACGTTCGCGCACTCGACCCACTTCTAGAGGCGAAATAATCGCCCCCATGGCTTCACCAACCCTGCACGTGGAGAGAACAACAATGTTGAGATCCCTTAAGTATTCCGCACTGGCGATCGGTTTGATCGGCGCGACACAGGCCATGGCCGGCCCGGACCTGACGGTCGTGTCCTTTGGTGGCGCGAACAAGGCAGCACAGGTCAAGGCCTTCTATGCACCGTGGGAAAGTGCAGGCAACGGCAAAATCGTCGCTGGCGAGTACAACGGTGAGATGGCCAAGGTCAAGGCCATGGTCGACACCAAGAGCGTGTCCTGGGACCTGGTGGAAGTGGAATCGCCGGAACTGTCCCGTGGTTGTGACGAAGATATGTTCGAACCGCTGGACCCGAAACTGTTCGGTAACACCGCTGACTACGTGAAAGGCGCCATCCAGCCATGCGGCGTGGGCTTCTTCGTGTGGTCGACCGTGCTCGCCTACAACGCCGACAAGCTGAGCAGCGCGCCGACCAGTTGGGCGGATTTCTGGGACACCAAGAAATTCCCTGGCAAACGCGGCCTGCGCAAGGGTGCCAAGTACACCCTCGAGTTCGCCTTGATGGCCGACGGCGTAGCGCCGAAGGATGTGTACAAAGTGCTGGCCGGCAAAGATGGCCAGGACCGTGCGTTCAAGAAACTCGACGAACTCAAGCCGTCGATCCAGTGGTGGGAAGCCGGCGCGCAACCGCCGCAGTACCTCGCCTCGGGTGACGTAGTGATGAGCTCGGCCTACAACGGTCGCATCGCTGCCGTACAGAAAGAGAGCAACCTGAAAGTGGTCTGGAACGGTGGCATCTACGACTTCGACGCGTGGGCTATTCCAAAAGGCCTGGCCAAGGATCGTGCAGAAGCGGCGAAGAAGTTCATCGCCTTCTCGGTGCAGCCGCAGCAGCAGAAGATCTACTCGGAAAACATCGCTTACGGCCCGGCCAACACCCAAGCCGTACCGTTGCTGGCCAAGGACGTGCTCAAAGACATGCCGACCACGCCTGAGAACATTGCCAACCAGGTGCAGATCGATGTGAGCTTCTGGGCCGATAACGGCGAGCAACTCGAGCAGCGCTTCAATTCCTGGGCTGCCAAGTAACTCCATGTGGGAGGGGGCTTGCCCCCGATAGCGGTGTATCAGTTGGTATATGTACTGACTGACATTCCGCTATCGGGAGCAAGCCCCCTCCCACAGGGGATCTGCTGCGTTTGGCAGAGTGCATTCATTTTCAAGTTTCGGAGTTAGCCATGGCCATCGCCGTTCCCTCGACCGAGGTCAACAGCCCCACCCTCAAGCAGCGCCTGGCGCGTGCCGAGCGGCTTAATCGCTGGAAGGCCCAGGCCTTGATTGCGCCACTGGTGCTGTTTTTGCTGCTGGTGTTCCTGGTGCCGATCGTTGCGCTGCTGTACAAAAGTGTCGGTAACCCGGAAGTCGTGGGTGGCTTGCCGCGCACGGTGGTGGCGGTGAAGACCTGGGACGGTCGCGGCTTGCCTGGCGAGCCGGTGTACCAGGCGCTCAGCGAAGACCTCGGTGAAGCGCGCAAAAACCAGACCCTCGGCGATCTGTCGAAACGCTTGAACATGGAACTGGCCGGCTATCGTAGCCTGCTGACCAAAACCGCCCGTGCGCTGCCGTTTACCGCAGCGCCGGCCTCTTATAAAGAAGCGCTGGAAACCCTCGATGAACGCTGGGGCGACCCGGCGTACTGGCAGGCGATCCGACGCAATACCAGCAGCCTGACGCCGTACTACCTGCTGGCGGCCGTCGATCACCGCATCGACGACCTCGGCGAAGTGGCCCCGGCCACGCCGGACCAGGCGATCTACCTGGACATCTTCGCCCGCACCTTCTGGATGGGCCTGGTGATCACCTTTGTTTGTCTGCTGTTGGCCTATCCGCTGGCCTACCTGCTGGCCAACCTGCCTGCACGGCAAAGCAACCTGTTGATGATTCTGGTCCTGCTGCCGTTCTGGACGTCGATCCTGGTGCGCGTGGCGGCTTGGATCGTGCTGCTGCAGTCCGGCGGCCTGATCAACAGCGCGCTGATGGGCATGGGCCTGATCGATAAGCCGTTGGAACTGGTGTTCAACCGCACCGGGGTCTACATCTCCATGGTGCATATCCTGCTGCCGTTCATGATTCTGCCGATCTACAGCGTGATGAAAGGCATCTCGCCGACCTACATGCGCGCCGCGATTTCCCTGGGCTGTCACCCATTCGCCAGCTTCTGGCGTGTGTACTTCCCGCAAACCTACGCCGGTGTGGGCGCAGGCTGCCTGCTGGTGTTCATCCTGGCGATTGGTTACTACATTACCCCGGCCTTGCTGGGCAGCCCGAACGACCAGATGGTCAGCTACTTCGTGGCCTTCTACACCAACACCAGTATCAACTGGGGCATGGCGACGGCGTTGGGCGGCTTGCTGCTGCTGGCCACCGTGGTGCTGTACCTGATCTACAACCGGCTGGTGGGCGCCAGCCGCCTGCGCCTGAGCTAAGGAGACCTTGCGATGCTGAGCCCTTATATGTCGCCCGTGGAACGGGTGTGGTTCTACAGCTTGCGGATACTCTGCGGCTTGATCCTGCTGTTCCTGATTCTGCCCGTGCTGGTGATCATCCCGCTGTCGTTCAACAGCGGCAGTTTCCTGGTGTACCCGCTGCAAGGCTTCTCGCTGCACTGGTACCAGGATTTCTTCGCCTCGGCCGAATGGATGCGTGCGCTGAAGAACAGCATCATCGTCGCCCCGGCGGCCACCGTGCTGGCGATGGTGTTCGGCACGTTGGCGGCGATCGGCCTGACCCGCGGGCATTTCCCCGGCAAGGCGCTGGTGATGGCCCTGGTGATCTCGCCGATGGTGGTGCCGGTGGTGATCATCGGCGTGGCCAGTTACCTGTTCTTCGCGCCGCTGGGGCTGGGTAACAGTTTCTTCTCGCTGATCGTGGTCCACGCCGTGTTGGGCGTGCCGTTTGTGATCATCACGGTGTCCGCGACCTTACAGGGGTTTAACCATAACCTGGTGCGGGCGGCGGCCAGCTTGGGGGCATCGCCGTTGACCGCGTTTCGCCGGGTGACCTTGCCGCTGATTGCGCCGGGGGTGATTTCCGGCGCGTTGTTCGCGTTTGCCACCTCGTTCGACGAAGTGGTGGTGACGCTGTTCCTCGCCGGCCCCGAGCAAGCTACCCTGCCGCGCCAGATGTTCAGCGGTATCCGCGAAAACCTCAGCCCGACGATTGCGGCAGCGGCGACTTTGCTGATTGCCTTTTCGGTGTTGTTGCTGCTGACCCTGGAATGGCTGCGCGGCCGTAGCGAAAAACTGCGTACCGCCCAGGTCTAAATGTGGGAGGGAGCTTGCTCCCTCCCACATGGGTTCTGTGACCATTCAGCTGTTGAATGGAATACAACCGATCTCCTTCAGCTACTCTTGTGCCAGCCCACAATCAACAAGAGGCCGCGCACATGAGTACTTCCTCATTCAAGATCGCCCATAAACTGCTGACTGGCGCCGGTGCCATCGAACAACTGGCCGCCGAGCTGACGCGGCTGGATGTCGACAACCCGCTGATCGTCACCGACGCCGCGCTGGTCAAGTCAGGCACTGTTGCGCTGGCGCTGGCGCATTTGGGCGGGCGCGCCTACGAGATCTTTGACCGGGTGCTGCCCGACCCGGAAATCGCCATTGTCGAAGATTGCATGCGCGCCTACCGCGAAGGCGGGCACGACGGCCTGATCGGCTTGGGCGGCGGCAGTGCAATCGATATCGCCAAAAGCGTGGCGGCCTATGCCGGTTATCACGGCGCCCTGGCGGATCTGTTCGGCGTCGACCAGGTACCGCGCAAGGGCCCGCCGTTGATCGCCATTCCCACGACGGCCGGCACCGGCTCGGAAGTGACCAACGTCGCGATCCTCTCCGACAAGGTCGCACAACTGAAAAAGGGCATTGTCAGTGACTTCCTGCTGCCGGACGTCGCACTCATCAGCCCGCAGATGACCCTGACCTGCCCGCGCAGCGTCACCGCCGCCAGTGGCGTGGATGCGCTGGTGCATGCCATCGAGTCCTACCTGTCGCTGAATGCCTCACCGATTACCGATGCCTTGGCCATCGGCGCGATCAAGCTGATTACCAAGGCGTTGCCCAAGGCTTACGCCAACCCGGCCAACCTGCAGGCTCGCGACGACATGGCCACCGCCAGCCTGATGGCCGGGATGGCGTTCGGTAACGCTGGGGTCGGGGCGGTGCATGCGTTGGCCTACCCGCTGGGCGGGCGCTTCAATATCGCCCATGGCGTGAGCAACGCGCTGTTGCTGCCGTATGTCATGCACTGGAACAAGCTGGCCTGTGTCGAGCGCATGCAGGACATTGCCCAAGCAATGGGCGTGAATGTCGCCGGCCTGAGCGTCAACGCTGCCGCCGACCAGGCGGTCGAGGCGATGACGCGGTTGTGTGCCGACGTGGAGATCCCTTCGGGCCTGCGCAGTTTCGGCATCCCCGAAGACGCCCTCGCGGGCATGGCCACGGAAGCGGCGGGTATCGAGCGCCTGATGCGCAACAATCCGCGCCGGCTCAGCGTCGCCGATATCGAGAAAATCTACCGGGCAGCGTACTAGCCGTTGAGTTAGGTCACGGTGCGCAGGGCAAAGCATGAGGTATACAATGCGCGCCATCGTGATTTAGCTCAAAAAAGGTGCGTCATGCAGCCCTTCGTTATCGCTCCATCGATTCTCTCCGCCGACTTCGCCCGCCTCGGCGAGGAAGTGGACAAGGTGTTGGCCGCCGGTGCCGACTTCGTCCACTTCGACGTCATGGACAACCACTACGTTCCCAACCTGACTATCGGCCCGATGGTTTGCGCGGCGTTGCGCAAGTACGGCGTCACCGCGCCGATCGACGCGCACCTGATGGTCAGCCCGGTGGACCGCATCGTCGGTGACTTCATTGACGCGGGTGCGACTTACATCACCTTCCACCCGGAAGCCTCGCTGCACGTCGACCGTACCCTGCAACTGATCCGCGAAGGCGGCTGCAAGGCGGGCCTGGTGTTCAACCCGGCCACCCCGCTGGACGTGCTCAAGTACGTGATGGACAAGGTCGACATGGTGTTGCTGATGAGCGTCAACCCAGGTTTCGGCGGGCAGAAGTTCATCCCCGGCACCCTCGACAAGCTGCGCGAAGCCCGCGCGCTGATCGATGCCTCGGGGCGTGACATCCGCCTGGAAATCGACGGTGGGGTCAACGTCAACAACATCCGCGAAATCGCTGCGGCCGGCGCCGACACCTTTGTGGCCGGCTCGGCGATCTTCAATGCGCCTGACTACCAGGAAGTCATCGCCAAGATGCGTGCAGAACTGGCGCTGGCGCGTCCATGAGTGGCTTTGAGCGGCTGTTCCCCGGCAAACTGCCACGGTTGGTGATGTTCGATCTGGACGGTACGTTGATCGATTCGGTGCCGGACCTGGCAGCGGCGGTGGACGAGATGCTGCTCAAGCTGGGGCGCAAGCCGGTCGGCATCGAGTCGGTGCGCGAATGGGTCGGCAACGGCGCGCAGAAGCTGGTGCGCCGGGCGCTGGCCAACCACATCGATGCCGAGGGTGTCGATGATGTCGAGGCCGAGCACGCCCTGGAATTGTTCAATGCGGCCTATGAAGACCACCACGAACTGACCGTGGTGTACCCCGGCGTGCGCGACACCCTCAAATGGCTGAGCAAGCAGGGCGTGGAAATGGCCCTGATCACCAACAAGCCGGAGCGCTTCGTCGCGCCGCTGTTGGACCAGATGAAAATCGGCCGTTACTTCCGCTGGATCATCGGTGGCGATACGTTGCCGCAGAAGAAGCCCGACCCGGCGGCGCTGTTCTTTGTGATGAAAATGGCCAATATCCCGGCGTCCGAGTCGTTGTTTATCGGCGACTCGCGCAGCGATGTGCTCGCGGCCAAAGCGGCGGGCGTGCAGTGCGTCGCCTTGAGTTACGGCTATAACCACGGTCGGCCGATCGCCGAAGAGTCGCCCTCGCTGGTGATTGATGACCTGCGCCGGCTAATCCCCGGTTGCTTGGGAGCTGGCGCTGAGATAACGTTGCCAGACACCGATCCGTCCCCCTCTGGAAGTGCCATCGTGGTAGTCACTCGCAAACTCTGGATGAAAGTCATCAAGGCCCTGGCCCGCTGGCGTTGGCGCGCCTGACTGATCCTCGCCGCGCGTTGCGGCACGTTTGCATACCTGACCGTTAGACCCTCATGCCACGAGGCACCTCATGATCCGCGAAGAATTCCTGCGTTTGGCCGCTGCCGGCTATAACCGTATCCCCCTGGCCTGCGAAACCCTGGCCGACTTCGATACGCCGCTGTCGATCTACCTGAAGCTGGCCGACGAGCCCAACTCGTACTTGCTCGAATCGGTACAGGGCGGCGAGAAGTGGGGCCGTTACTCGATCATCGGCCTGCCGTGCCGCACTGTCATGCGGGTGTACGACCATCACGTCAGCATCACCCATGACGGCGTCGAGATCGAAAGCCATGACGTCGAAGACCCGCTGGCCTTCGTCGAAACCTTCAAGGCGCGCTACAACGTGCCGACCATCCCTGGGTTGCCGCGTTTCAACGGCGGCCTGGTCGGGTATTTCGGCTACGACTGCGTGCGTTATGTGGAAAAGCGCCTGGGCAAATGCCCGAACCCCGATCCGCTGGGCGTTCCGGATATTCTGCTGATGGTCTCCGACGCCGTGGTGGTGTTCGACAACCTCGCCGGCAAGATGCACGCGATCGTGCTCGCCGACCCATCCCAGGCCGACGCTTTCGAGGAAGGCCTGGCGAGCCTCGAAGCCCTGCTGGAAAAACTGCGCCAGCCGATCACCCCGCGTCGCGGTCTGGACCTGCGCCGTCCGCCTGCGGCCGACCCGGTGTTCCGCTCCAGCTTTACCCAGGATGACTACGAGCGGGCGGTCGATACCATCAAGGAATACATCCTGGCTGGCGACTGTATGCAGGTGGTGCCGTCGCAACGCATGTCCATCGACTTCAAGGCCGCGCCGATCGATCTGTACCGCGCGCTGCGTTGCTTCAACCCGACGCCGTACATGTACTTCTTCAACTTCGGCGACTTCCACGTCGTCGGCAGTTCGCCGGAAGTGCTGGTGCGCGTCGAGGACAACCTGATCACCGTGCGCCCGATCGCCGGCACCCGCCCGCGTGGCGCGACCGAGGAAGCGGACCTGGCGCTGGAAGAAGACCTGCTCAGCGACGACAAGGAAATCGCCGAGCACCTCATGCTGATCGACCTGGGCCGTAATGACACCGGGCGCGTCTCGGAAATCGGCTCGGTGAAGTTGACGGAGAAGATGGTCATCGAGCGCTATTCCAACGTGATGCACATCGTCTCCAACGTCACCGGCGAGTTGAAGGCCGGCCTGACCGCGATGGACGCGTTGCGGGCGATTCTGCCGGCGGGCACCTTGTCGGGCGCGCCGAAGATTCGGGCGATGGAGATCATCGACGAGCTGGAGCCGGTCAAGCGCGGTGTTTACGGCGGCGCCGTAGGGTATTTCGCCTGGAACGGCAACATGGACACCGCCATTGCGATTCGCACGGCGGTGATCAAGGACGGGGAGCTGCATGTGCAGGCCGGTGGCGGGATCGTCGCCGACTCGGTGCCGGCCCTCGAATGGGAAGAAACCCTGAACAAGCGCCGCGCCATGTTCCGCGCAGTGGCGTTGGCTGAACAGACCCCCCAGGGCTAAGAATTCTTGAGGTTTCCCCCATGTTGCTGATGATTGATAACTACGACTCCTTTACCTACAACGTTGTGCAGTACCTGGGCGAACTCGGTGCCGAGGTCAAGGTGGTGCGCAACGACGAACTGACCGTCGCCGAAATCGCCGCACTGAACCCGGAGCGCATCGTGGTTTCGCCTGGCCCGTGTACGCCGACCGAAGCGGGCGTGTCCCTTGAAGCCATCAAATATTTCGCCGGCAAGCTGCCGATCCTCGGCGTTTGCCTGGGCCACCAGTCTATCGGCCAGGCGTTTGGCGGTGAGGTGGTGCGGGCGCGCCAAGTGATGCATGGCAAGACCAGCCCGGTGTTCCATAACAACCTCGGCGTGTTCGAGGGCCTCAAGCTGCCGGTCACCGTGACGCGCTACCACTCGCTGGTGGTCAAGCGCGAAACCCTGCCCGACTGCCTGGAACTGACCGCCTGGACTCAGTTGGACGACGGCTCGGTCGACGAGATCATGGGCCTGCGCCACAAGACACTGAATATCGAAGGGGTACAGTTTCACCCCGAGTCGATCCTGACCGAGCAGGGCTACGAGCTGTTCGCCAACTTTCTCAAGCAGAGCGGCGGCACGCGCTAAGGACTTTTCATGGATATCAAGACTGCCCTGAGCCGTATCGTCGGCCATCTGGACCTGAGCACCGCGGAAATGAGCGATGTGATGCGTGAGATCATGACCGGTCAATGCACCGACGCGCAGATCGGCGCGTTCATGATGGCGATGCGCATGAAGAGCGAGAGCATCGACGAAATCGTCGGCGCCGTGTCGGTGATGCGTGAGCTGGCAGACAAGGTCGAGCTCAAAACCCTCGACGGTGTGGTCGATGTGGTCGGCACTGGCGGCGACGGTGCGAATATTTTCAACGTGTCCACGGCGGCGTCCTTCGTGGTCGCGGCGGCCGGTTGCACCGTGGCCAAGCACGGCAACCGAGCGGTTTCCGGCAAAAGCGGCAGCGCGGATCTGCTCGAAGCGGCCGGGATCTACCTGAACCTGACACCCGTCCAAGTGGCGCGCTGCATCGACAACGTGGGCATCGGCTTCATGTTTGCCCAGTCCCACCACGGCGCGATGAAGCATGCTGCCGGCCCGCGCAAGGATCTCGGCCTGCGTACCCTGTTCAATATGCTCGGCCCGCTTACGAATCCGGCCGGTGTGAAGCATCAGGTGGTGGGCGTGTTCAGCCTGGCCCTGTGCCGGCCGTTGGCAGAAGTGTTGCAGCGCATGGGCAGCAAGCATGTGCTGGTGGTGCATTCGAAAGACGGCCTGGACGAATTCAGCCTGGCGGCGCCGACCTTTGTGGCGGAGCTGAAGAATGATCAGATCACCGAATATTGGGTCGAGCCTGAAGACCTCGGCATGAAGAGCCAGAGCCTGCACGGCCTAGCGGTGGAAAGCCCGGCGGCCTCCCTGGCGCTGATTCAGGACGCCTTGGGGCGTCGCAAGACCGAAAACGGCCAGAAAGCCGCAGAAATGATCGTGCTCAATGCCGGTGCTGCGCTCTATGCCGCCGATCACGCCTATAGTCTTAAAGAAGGCGTGGCCCTCGCGCATGACGCGTTGCACACCGGCCTTGCACGCGAGAAGCTCGAAGAACTGGGTGCCTTTACTGCGGTGTTCAAGATGGAGAATGAAGGATGAGTGTGCCGACCGTTCTAGAAAAGATCCTGGCCCGCAAAGCCGAAGAAATCGCTGAACGCCGTGCCCGCGTGAGCCTGGCCGAGCTGGAAAGCCAGGCGAAAATCGCCGATGCGCCGCGTGGCTTCGCCAAGGCCTTGATCGCCCAGGCCAAGCTCAAGCAGCCGGCCGTCATCGCTGAAATCAAGAAGGCCTCGCCGAGCAAAGGCGTGATCCGCGAAAACTTCGCACCGGCGGAAATCGCCGTCAGCTATGAGAAAGGCGGGGCGACTTGCCTCTCCGTGCTGACCGACGTCGACTATTTCCAGGGCTCCGATCTGTTCCTGCAACAGGCCCGCGCGGCGTGCAAATTGCCGGTGATCCGCAAGGACTTCATGATCGATCCATACCAGATCGTTGAAGCCCGCGCCCTGGGCGCCGACTGCGTGCTGCTGATCGTCTCTGCGCTGGATGACGTGAAGATGGCCGAGCTGGCGGCCGTGGCCAAAAGCGTTGGCCTGGATGTGCTGGTGGAAGTTCACGACGGCGATGAACTGGAACGTGCGCTGAAAACCCTCGACACGCCGCTGGTGGGGGTCAACAACCGTAACCTGCACACCTTCGAAGTCAGCCTGGAAAATACCCTCGACCTGCTGCCGCGTATCCCGCGCGACCGTCTGGTGATTACCGAAAGCGGCATCGTCAACCGCGCCGACGTGGAGCTGATGGAAATCAGCGACGTGTATTCGTTCCTGGTGGGCGAGACCTTTATGCGCGCTGAGAACCCGGGCGCCGAACTGCAACGCCTGTTCTTCCCGGAGCGCGGTGTGGCGGTCAGCGGTTCGACCCTGGATTGATCAAACCACGGTCAGTATTTGAAGTGCGGTCAACATGTGGGAGGGGGCTTGCTCCCGATAGCGGTGTATCAGTTGATAGATGTACTGACTGACACTCCGCCATCGGGAGCAAGTCGAACCGTCGCACCGCCCCTCCCACATTGGGTTTTGTGTTTATTCAGCGAGGTAGGTGTTCGATGATCCAGCCAGTGTCGATGACCGTCGAAGCCGGGCTTGCTGCGGAGCAGGCCTTACTGGCGCAAGTGTGCGCGGGTGAGCGGGCGTTTGGCTTGCTGTTCTGGCAACCCAGCGACCAGGCATTGGTGATGCCGCGTCGTTTGAGCCGCTTGCCGGCGTTCGAGCTGGCTAGCCAGGTGTCGGCGCAGGCCGGTTGGCCGGTGCTGTTGCGCGAAACCGGCGGCGAGCCGGTGCCGCAGTCGAGCGCCACGGTGAATATCGCTTTGGTCTACGCACCGCCGCGCAGTGAAGGCGATCAGGCGCGCATCGAAACCGGCTACCTGCGTTTGTGCCAGCCGATCTGCGACCTGCTGCTCGAATTGGGCGGCGATGCCTCCGTCGGCGAGATCGATGGGGCGTTTTGCGACGGTCGCTACAACGTCAACCTTAATGGCCGCAAAATGGTCGGCACCGCCCAGCGCTGGCGCCAAAGTGGTGGCCGTCCGGTGGGGTTGGTACACGGAGCCTTGTTGCTGGACAACGACCGCGAAGAACTGATTGCTGCGGTCAATCGTTTCAATCAAGCCTGCGGCCTGGAACAGCGCGTTCGCGCCGACAGCCATATCGCCCTGCACGAAGCCTTCCCCGCGCCGGACGCGATCAGCCGGCTGGATACTTTGTACCGGCAGATGCTGGCCGGCTTCCTGCCGGGTTAGCGGGTGCCGAACACGACCATCGTCTTGCCTTTGACGTTTACCAGGTTGCGCTCTTCCAGATCCTTGAGCACGCGGCCGACCATCTCCCGTGAACAACCGACAATGCGCCCGATCTCCTGGCGCGTGACTTTGATCTGCATGCCATCCGGGTGAGTCATGGCGTCGGGCTGTTTGCACAGCTCCAGCAGGCAACGGGCCACGCGGCCGGTGACATCAAAGAATGCCAGGTCGCCGACTTTGCGTGTGGTGTCCCGCAGGCGCTGGGCAATCTGGCCGCTCAGCGCGTAGAGGATGTCGGGATCGTGCTGAGTCAGTTCACGAAACTTCGCGTAACTGATCTCCGCCACTTCGCTCTCGATTTTGGTCCGCACCCAGGCGCTGCGCTCCTGCTCTTTGCCGGCTTGTTCAAATAACCCCAGCTCCCCGAAGAAATCGCCGGTATTGAGGTAGGCAATGATCATCTCGCGGCCGTCTTCATCCTCGATCAGGATGGTGACCGAGCCCTTGATAATGAAGAACAGTGTTTCGGAGCGTTCGCCTGCGCAGATGATGTTGTGCTTGGCCGGGTACCGACGACTCTGGCAATGCGTCAGCAGTCTGTCGAGATTCTTGATCTTGGGTATGGGAGTAAAAGCAACCATGGTTGTATCCCGAAAAAGACTGCACAGGGTGGTTGGACTTGTTTTTATATAGCCGTATCTACATTGATACACGTCGCACAAAGGATGGCAATGCGCCACTCATTTGGCGCCAGCTTACCAGACACATTGTGACTCTATTAACCAATTTACCGTGGCACCCTGACGATTGATGACGTTGCGCGGAAAAGCTGTCGGCCGCGGGCCCTGTGCTAAGCTGGCGACCCTTTTTTAGCAGTGGAGTCTGGGCGATGAAGGCACGCATCCAATGGGCGGGCGAAGCCATGTTCCTCGGTGAGTCGGGCAGTGGCCATGTCGTTGTCATGGACGGTCCGCCGGAAGCCGGCGGCCGCAACCTGGGCGTTCGCCCGATGGAAATGCTCCTGCTTGGTGTAGGCGGTTGCAGCAATTTCGACGTGGTCAGCATCCTGAAAAAATCCCGTCAGGCCGTGGAAAGCTGCGAAGCCTTCCTCGAAGCCGAGCGTGCGACTGAAGATCCCAAGGTGTTCACCAAGATCCACATGCATTTCGTGGTCAAGGGCCGGGCGCTGAAAGAAGCCCAGGTCAAGCGCGCCATCGAACTGTCGGCCGAGAAGTATTGCTCGGCGTCGATCATGCTTGGCGCGGCGGGTGTCGCGATTACCCATGATTACGAAATCATTGAGTTGGGCTGATACAGGGAGTTTCCGGCAATAAAGACAGGGCGCTTCGATAGCGCCCTTTTTTGCGGCTTAGATGCGGTAGGTGCTTTTGGTCATGACCTTGGCCATCAGGCTCATGCCAAACCTCACCGGCGCTGGGAAGCGGAAACCGCCGGCATCCAGTGCGCTTTCTGCGTGGTGTTCTTCGTCGATGCGCATCTGCTCAAGAATCGCCCGGGACTTTTCGTCTTCGGCCGGTAACTGTTCCAGGTGCTCATCCAGGTGCTTGCACACTTGCCGTTCCGTGGCGGCGACAAAACCCAGGCTGACTTTGTCGCTGATCAAGCCGGCCGCGGCGCCAATCCCAAACGACAGGCCATAGAACAGCGGGTTCAGCACGCTGGGATGGCTGCCCAATTGGCGAATACGTTGCTCGCACCAGGCCAGGTGGTCGATTTCTTCCTCGGCTGCATGCTCCATTGCCGCGCGCACTTGCGGCAGCTTGGCGGTCAACGCCTGGCCCTGGTACAGCGCTTGGGCACAGACTTCACCGGTATGGTTGATACGCATCAGGCCAGCGACGTGGCGGGTGTCGGTCTCGCTCATTTGCGCGTCGGGCTGCACGATGGCGGGCGACGGACGATACGGCTGGCCGCTGAATGGCAACAGCGTGCGCATGGCCGTGTCGGCTTGCAGCAACAGACGGTCAATCGGCGAGTAGTGACGTTGGGTAGTCATGCTGACCTCCGGGAAGAATCTCGGCGGCCAGTTTACCGCAAGAGAGGGCGAAGCGTTTGCGCTGAGTCAAGGGCATGGGGTCGCATGCCGGGGCTGGCGACCCTTGTGTCAGGCGTATCAGCCCGGCGGCCAGTTCATCTGGCGCTGACCCAGCACATGCATATGGATGTGGTAAACGGTCTGTCCACCTTCTTCATTGCAGTTCATCACCACACGGAAGCCTTTCTCGCAGCCCAGTTCCAGCGCCAGGCGCTGGGCGGTGAACAGGATATGTCCGGCCAAGGTTTTGTCGTCCTCGGTCAGGTCGTTCAGGGTGCGGATCGGTTTTTTCGGGATAACCAGAAAATGTACCGGCGCTTGTGGGGCGATATCGTGGAAGGCCAGGACCTGGTCATCTTCATAGATGATCTTCGCGGGTATTTCTCTGTTGATGATTTTGGTGAACAGAGTATCCAAAGCTGTTTCTCCATTGTGAATGTGCAGGGTGAGTGTACTCAGGCCGTCAGCGCGGGCAATAGGCCTTGTTGATCGCGCCGGCGATCTTGCGTGTCAGCCAGCGTGGGCTCAAGCGCGGGCTGAAAGCCAGCCAGCGGTTGCGGCGGCCGGGGATGATGATGGCTTTGTTCTTTTCCAGTGCGCGCACGGTGTAGAGCGCCACTTCTTCCGGGCTCATCAAGTGCGCGCTGCGCTCGAGCTTGGTGGTGTCCATTTGCGCCGTGCCGAAGAACGCCGTGCGCGTCGGGCCGGGGCACAATACCGAGACCTTGATGCCGCAGGTTTTCAATTCTTCGCGCAAGCCTTCGGAGAAGTGCAGTACATAGGCCTTGCTGGCGTAGTAACTGCTCATCCATGGGCCGGGTTGGAATGCGGCGATCGAGGCGACATTCAGGATCTGCCCGCCGCCATGCAGGGCCATGGCATTGCCGAGGGCGTGGCACATACGGGTCAGTGCGAGGATGTTGACTTCGATCAGGTCCTGCTCGGTCATCCAGTCCTGGGCCAGGAACGGCCCGCTGGTGCCCATGCCAGCGCAGTTGATCAGCAAGTCGATCTGTCGCTCGCCTTCCTCAAGTTCCAGCAGGAACCCGGACAAGCGCAGCGGTTCGCCCAGGTCGCAGGCACGGAACAGCACCTCGACGCCGAAGCGTTGCGTCAATTCGATTGCAATGCTTTCCAACTGATCACGCTGGCGGGCCACCAGAATCAAGCTGCGGCCACGCCGGGCCAGCGCTTCGGCCAAGGCCAGGCCGATGCCGCTGGAGGCACCGGTGATCAGAGCGTAACGGGTCATGCCTTTCTCCATCGCAACGCCGCCGGGCCTGTGACAGAGGCATCACAGGCGGCGGGCGTTTCTTCACTGTTCTGGAGAGTCTACAGGTTCGGCCGCGTCGTCAGCACTTTGCACGTCTGCTTCATCGACGATCACGCTTTGATCGACGTCGTCATCCGAGGTGATGGAGCTGCTTTCGTAGCTGCTGTCGACGTTGCTTTCGAGTTGGTCCAGGTAGCCGTTCATCCCCAAAGCCATCACGATGATGAGCATCAACGGAATAAACGCCAGCCACAGGGAGGCCAGG
The DNA here is from genome assembly GCF_029320995.1 of Pseudomonas sp. D3. NCBI lineage: Bacteria > Pseudomonadati > Pseudomonadota > Gammaproteobacteria > Pseudomonadales > Pseudomonadaceae > Pseudomonas > Pseudomonas sp. D3. Next base: position 5,910,122 of record NZ_CP119772.1, on the reverse strand, counting down.
ACTTTCACCGCCGTGGAGTTGCGCGGTGGCGGCGCGCCGTACTGGTTGGCGCCTGTGTTACCCGGCAACACCAGCAGCAACAACGGGAAAATGCTGTTCACCAGTGGCACCAGGTTCAGCAGGTACAGCCAGCCCGACCAGCCCAGGTCGTGTAGACGCTGCACGCCGATTTGCACGCTGACCCAGACAATCGCCACGAACAGCGCAAAGCCCAGCAGCGAACCCAGAATGATGCCTGCCGTCGGCGAAGCGGTCGCCACGGCGAAGCCAGCAGTGGCGAGGATGCCCGAGGCGACGAGCATTGCGACGGTGAGGACCAGCGTCCAGGCCAGGTAACGCAGGCGCCCGATGCGGCCATGGATCGTGAAAACCTTGAGCTCGGCATACTCCGGCAAGTCGTCGCCCACTGTCGCGCGCGGTGGTGCATACGGGGAGGCGGCAGGGCGGGCGGAGAACTCTGTCTCGTGGGTTTCGTCGAGGCTGAAGGCCACGGGCTGTTCGGCTTCGATACGTGCGTCGACCCCGGCGTTCTTCAGCGCGGTGAGGTAGGTGTCGGCATCGGGGCGCGACAGGTCGCGCTTGAGGGCAACGGGGCGGCCGGTAAAGAGCTTCTCGATGGCCTCAACGTCGCTTTTGAACAGTTCGGCGAGATTCAGCTTAGCGGTGGTGCTTTCGACACCCGGGAGCAAGGCTCCATCAAACACAATCTTGAAACGGTTGTCGCTCATGCGGGCATCCTTGTCACGTTACAGGGGGAGGTGGGCAGGCCCGCGTCACAGCGGCGGGGCCAGCAAGTGTATCAGCGCGGCCAGCGCAATTGTGCCGCCGTCTCACGGGCTTCGCGGTATTCGGCATCCAGGCGGGCAACGAGTTCATCGACGCCGGGTAAATCATCGATCTCGCCGACGCCCTGGCCGGCGGACCAGACCGTCTTCCAGGCCTTGGCCTCGTCGCTCAACGGCTTGAGCTTGGCGCCGAAATTGACTTCGCCTTTGTCTTGCAGGGCGGCGAGGTCGAATCCGGCGTTTTCCAGGCTCTGGCGCATAAAGCTGGCGGGCACGCCAGAGACTGCGGCAGTGTGCACGATGTCGACGGCGCGCGATGTGAGCAGCATCTCTTTATACGCATCCGGCGCGTGGCTTTCGGTGGTGCCGATAAAGCGGGTGCCGAGATACGCGAGGTCTGCGCCGAGCAACTGGGCGGCAAGGATCTCGTGCCCGTGGTTGAGGCAACCGGCCAGCAGCAGGGTTTTATCGAAGAACTGGCGAATCTCGGCGATCAACGCGAACGGACTCCAGGTGCCGGCATGGCCACCGGCGCCGGCGGCCACCGCGATCAGACCGTCCACCCCGGCTTCGGCGGCTTTCTCGGCGTGACGCCGCGTGGTCACGTCGTGAAAAACCAGGCCGCCATAACTGTGTACGGCGTCGACCAACTCCTTCACCGCACCGAGGCTGGTGATGACGATCGGCACCTTGTGCTCCACGCAGATCGCCAGGTCAGCCTCCAGCCGTGGGTTGCTGTTATGGACGATGAGGTTGACGGCGTAGGGCGCGGGGTTGTCCATCTGCGCCAGGCCCGCTTCGATTTCCTCCAGCCAGGCCTTGAAACCACTGCTTTCGCGCTGGTTCAGCGCCGGGAAGCTCCCGACCACGCCATTGCGGCAGCACGCCAGGACCAGTTGCGGGTTGGAAATCAGGAACATCGGCGCAGCCACGACGGGCAGGCGCAGACGTTGTTCAAGCAAAGCGGGCAGCGACATTGGAGGTACCCCGAGTCATTGAAGTTAGAACGGTTTGACCACGACCAAAATTACGATAGCCAGCAATATCAGAACCGGGACTTCATTGAACCAGCGATAAAAGACATGGCTGCGGGTGTTTTCGCCACGGGCGAAGCGTTTTACCTGCGCGCCGCACATATGGTGGTAACCGATCAGCAGAACGACCAGGGTCAGCTTGACGTGGAGCCACGCGCCCATATGGAAGAGGCTGGGGTTGAGGGCGATCATCCAGATGCCGAAGACCAGCGTGGCAAGCATCGACGGGCCCATGATGCCGCGATACAGCTTGCGCTCCATCACGCTGAAACGCTCCTTACTCACTGTGTCCTCGCTTTGTGCGTGGTAGACGAACAGGCGCGGCAGGTAGAACAGCCCGGCAAACCAGCACACGATGGCGACGATATGAAAGGCTTTGACCCATAGATAGAGCATTTTTAGTTATTCCCAGGTTCACGGTAACCGAAGATAGTAGTGGCTCATGCGTCCTTACGTCACGTTGGCGGTTGTCGCAGAACGATGCGGCCCCTATTATCGACAGCTTTCCAGTGGATTCGTTGAGGGCAGGTTTATGGTCAAGGTCGGTATCGTCGGCGGCACGGGTTACACCGGTGTCGAATTGCTGCGTCTGTTGGCACAGCATCCGCAAGCTGAGGTGGTGGTCATCACTTCCCGATCCGAGGCCGGTCTGGCTGTGGCCGATATGTATCCGAACCTGCGAGGCCATTACGACGGCCTTGCGTTCAGCGTGCCGGACATCAAGACCCTCGGCGCCTGTGACGTGGTGTTCTTTGCCACACCCCATGGCGTTGCCCATGCGCTGGCCGGTGAGCTGCTGGCCGCCGGTACCAAGGTCATCGATCTGTCGGCGGACTTCCGCCTGCAGGACGCCGATGAGTGGGCCAAATGGTACGGCCAACCACACGGTGCGCCGCAGCTGTTGGAAGAGGCGGTGTACGGCCTGCCGGAAGTCAATCGTGAACAGATCAAGCAAGCGCGCCTGATCGCCGTGCCGGGTTGCTATCCGACCGCGACGCAGTTGGGTTTCCTGCCATTGCTCGAAGCTGGGCTGGCGGATACTTCGCGCTTGATCGCGGACTGCAAGTCGGGTGTCAGCGGCGCCGGTCGTGGGGCCGCAGTGGGGTCGCTGTACTCCGAGACGTCGGAAAGCATGAAGGCCTATGCGGTAAAAGGGCACCGCCATCTGCCGGAAATCCGCCAAGGGTTGCGTCGCGCCGCCGGTAAGGACGTGGGGCTGACTTTCGTGCCGCACCTGACCCCGATGATCCGTGGCATTCACTCGACGCTGTACGCGACTGTGGTGGATCGCTCGGTCGATCTGCAGGCGCTGTTTGAAAAGCGCTACGCCAACGAGCCGTTCGTCGACGTGATGCCGGCCGGTAGCCATCCGGAAACCCGCAGCGTGCGCGGCGCCAATGTGTGCCGGATTGCCGTGCATCGTCCTCAGGACGGTGACCTGGTGGTGGTGCTGTCGGTGATCGATAATCTGGTCAAGGGCGCGTCGGGCCAGGCGGTGCAGAACATGAACATCCTGTTCGGCCTGGATGAGAAGCTGGGATTGTCCCACGCGGGCATGCTGCCTTAAGAGCAGTTGTAGGCTTCAAGTTGTAAGCTGCATGCTTGGAGCTGGCGATTTGAAGCTCGCCGCTGTGCCCATAATAGTTGACCGCTTTTCTAGGAGAAGCGGATAATGCCGACCATTACGCATATGGCGGCGGTACGCCGGGAGATTATCAGCATGAGCGTTGAATCCTTCACCCCCACGGCTTTGCAATTCACCCACGGTGCTGCGCACAAGGTGAAGAGCCTGGTCGATGAAGAGGGTAATGATCGCTTGAAGCTGCGCGTATTTGTTACGGGCGGCGGTTGTTCAGGGTTTCAGTACGGTTTTACCTTCGATGAAGAAGTGGCCGATGACGACACCATCGTTGAGCGCGAGGGCGTGAGCCTGGTTGTGGACCCCATGAGTTTCCAATACTTGGCAGGCGCCGAGGTGGATTACCAGGAAGGTCTTGAGGGCTCGCGTTTCGTGATCAAGAACCCTAATGCCACCACTACGTGTGGTTGCGGGTCTTCGTTCTCGATCTGATCGGTAGCGGATACAAAAACGCCGCTTGGCTTTGATCGGCCAAGCGGCGTTTTGCTGTCTGCGGATTATGGGGGGGCAGTCAGGCGGGGTAGATCCCGCCCAGGACTCGCAGCCCGCGCGCGCCGGTGACGCTGGGGCGGTTGGCGGCGATGCCTTCCAGGCAGCAATGGGCCAGCCAGGCGAAGGCCATGGCTTCGACCCAGTCGGGATCTACGCCGCAGGTGGCGGTGCTGCTGACCTGGGTTGATGGCAACAGCGCGGCCAGGCGCTTCATCAGTGTGGCGTTATGGGTGCCGCCGCCGCAGACCAGCAGGGTCTCTGTCTGGGGTTGGGCGGTTTGCAGGGACTCGACGATGGTCAGCGCCGTCAGTTCGAGCAGCGTGGCCTGGATGTCCTGAGGGGCGAATGCGGGCAGGCGCGCCAGGTGCCGTTGCAGCCATTCCATGTTGAACACTTCGCGCCCGGTGCTTTTTGGGCCTTTGGTCGAGAAGAAGGGGTCGCCGAGCAGAGCGTTGAGCAGTCGAGGTTCAACTTTACCGCTGGCAGCCCACAGGCCATCGCGATCGAAGTGTTCACCGCGCTGTTGGTGAATCCAGGCATCCAGCAAGACATTGCCCGGGCCGCAGTCGAAGCCGGCTACGGGCTTGTCGGTCTCGATCAGGCTGAGGTTGCTGAAGCCTCCGACATTCAATACCGCACGATTTCCGCTGCGCTCGTCAAACAGTGCTTCATGAAAAGCTGGCACCAAGGGCGCACCCTGGCCACCCGCGGCAACGTCGCGGCTGCGGAAGTCGCTGACCACAGTGATTCCGGTCAGCTCGGTGAGCAGGGCGGGATTGCCGATCTGTACGGTGAAGCCGCGTGCCGGTTCATGGCGGATCGTCTGCCCATGGCTGCCGATCGCGCGAATGTCCTGGGGCTTGAGGTTGTGCTGGTCCAGCAGGGCATGGATGCCCTGGGCGGCGAGTGCAACCCAGTGCTGCTGGGCAATGGCTGAGCGGGCGATCTCATCCGGGCCGCTGGCGCACAGGCTGAGCAGTTCCCCGCGCAGGCTATCAGGCATGGGGATGTAGTGAGTGGCGATCAGCTTGATCGCCACATCGTGTTCGATCAGGGCGATATCCAGGCCATCGAGGCTGGTCCCTGACATCACGCCTATATAGAGCGGCATACCTTAACGCTTCGCCGAAGCCAGCAGGGTGGAGCGCTCCTGGTCCATACGCGCCATCAGCGGTTGGCTTTGTTGCATGAAACGTGCGCGTTCGGCCTTGGCGATCGGGTCGGCCATCGGCAGCTTCTGGCCCAATGGATCGACGTGTACGCCATTGACCTGGAACTCATAGTGCAAGTGTGGGCCGGTGGACAGGCCGGTGGTGCCGATGTAGCCGATCACCTGGCCCTGCTTCACGTTGCCGCCAGTCTGTACGCCCTTGGCGAACCCTTGCATGTGGCCATACAGCGTGCGGTAGGTATTGCCGTGCTGGATGATCACCGTGTTGCCGTAACCGCCGCGACGTCCGGCCAGCAGCACCTTGCCGTCACCTGCCGCCTTGATGGGCGTACCGCGCGGAGCGGCATAGTCGACGCCTTTGTGGGCGCGGATTTTGTTCAGAATTGGGTGCTTGCGACCCATGGAGAAACGCGAGCTAATGCGGGCGAAATCCACAGGTGTCCGGATAAAGGCCTTGCGCATGCTGTTGCCATCAGCGGTGTAGTAGCTGCTGTTGCCTTGTTTGTTGGTGTAGCGCACGGCGGTGTAGGTCTTGCCGCGGTTGGTAAAGCGCGCGGAGAGGATGTTTCCGGTGCCGACCACTTTACCGTTGGCGACCTTCTGCTCGTAGATCACATCGAATTCGTCACCCTGGCGGATGTCCTGGGCGAAGTCGATGTCGTAGCCAAACACGCTGGCCATGTCCATGGTCATGCTGTGGGACAAGCCAGCACGGGCGGCCGATTGCGACAGCGAGCTGTTGATCACGCCGTGTACATAGGCGGAACGCATCACTGGTTTGGTGGTGATGCGATTGAACGCGAAGCCCTTGGCATCCTTGGTCAGGGTGATGCTTTCCAGGTCGCTGAGGTTGCTGTGCAGGTTGTTCAACTGGCCGTCGGGGGTCAGTTCGAACTCGAGTTTTTGACCGCGCTTGAGCTGGGTGAATTGCTTGGCTTGTTTATCGCTGGCCAAGACCTCATTAACCGTGGCGGCAGGCAGGCCGACCTTCTCGAACAGCGTGGAAAGCGTGTCGCCCTTGCCGACGATCACCTCGCGATGCTGAGGGTTCTTGGCCAGCGCTGGCGCAGGTGCAGGCTGCTGCTGGGCGGTTTTGTCGGTTTCGTCGGGGGCGCTTTCGATCTGGGCAAACGGCGAATCGACAGGTGCATTTGTGGCTTGTTGCGCGTCGGAAGCGTCTTGATCTTGTGTCAGTTGTTCAACTGGACTTTCCAGGTCAAGGCTCAGGGATGTTCGTTTGGCTTCTACGTCACTGGAAGGGAATACCAGGAGTGCCAGGCTCAAAAGGGCGGCGATACCACTTGCAGCGAGCAAGTGGGTCTTTGGGTAAAGCGGCGGCGCTTTAGACGGTTCTGTGGTCATAGGTAATTTTGACTTTGAAGATGAAATGGAAAAGATGAATGACATGATGAAGATGAAATAACTGTATAAAATATAACCAAATCATCTGTGGCGCAAGCTCGCGAGCGTTGGGTTTGCTGAACGGTGTCCGTGCGCAGGGCAAAACTTGTAATTAGTCCCTGATCTTGTATGGTTGGTTCCCTTTTGAATCTGAGCCTTGCGGGTCTGTTATGAAGTCGGTTGAAGAACAGCTAGCGCTGATAAAACGTGGTGCGGAAGAACTGTTGGTCGAGGCGGAGCTGATCGAAAAGCTCAAGCGTGGCCAGCCCCTGCGTATCAAGGCCGGCTTTGACCCGACGGCGCCGGATCTACACCTGGGTCATACCGTGCTTATTAATAAGTTGCGGCAGTTCCAGGACCTGGGGCATCAAGTGATCTTCCTTATAGGGGATTTCACCGGGATGATCGGTGATCCGAGCGGCAAGAGCGCCACGCGTCCGCCGCTGACCCGTGAACAGGTTCTCGATAACGCCGAGACCTACAAGACTCAGGTGTTCAAGATTCTCGATCCGGCCAAGACCGAGGTGGCCTTCAACTCCACCTGGATGGACAAGATGGCGCCGGCGGATTTTATTCGCCTGACATCCCAGTACACCGTAGCGCGCATGCTTGAACGCGATGACTTCGACAAGCGCTATTCCACCAATCAGCCGATCGCGATTCACGAGTTCCTGTACCCGCTGGTCCAGGGGTATGACTCGGTGGCGTTGCGGGCTGACGTTGAGTTGGGTGGCACCGATCAGAAGTTCAACCTTTTGATGGGGCGTGAGCTGCAGCGGGCGTATGGGCAGGAAGCTCAGTGCGTTCTGACCATGCCGTTGCTGGAAGGGTTGGACGGCGTCAAGAAGATGTCCAAGTCCCTGGGTAACTATGTCGGTATCCAGGAAGCGCCGGGCGTGATGTACGGCAAGCTGGTTTCGATTCCGGATGCGCTGATGTGGCGTTACTTCGAGCTGTTGAGCTTCCGCTCGATGGACGAGATCAATGCGCTGCGTGCGGATGTCGAAGCGGGCGCCAACCCTCGTGATGTGAAGATCAAGCTGGCTGAAGAGATTGTTGCGCGTTTCCATGGTGAAGAGGCTGCGGCCAGTGCTCATCGTGCGGCGGGCAACCGGATGAAAGATGGCGAGCTGCCGGATGATCTGCCGGAGATCGAGCTGACTGCTGCAGAGGCGATGCCGATCGCGGCAGTCCTTAATAAGGCGGGCCTGGTGAAGAACTCGGCGGTCGCGCGTGACCTCTTGGGTTCCGGTGGTGTGCGTATAGATGGTGAAGTGGTTGATCGCACCTTTATATACGAACTGGGCGCGACCCATGTTTGTCAGGCTGGGAAGAAGGCATTTGCGCGTATTACGCTCAAATCCGAATAAGTCTGAAATTAACGGTTGACGGCGATTTATATCTGTCTATAATTCGCCCCACTTCCGGCGCAGTCGAAACGGAAAACTCCTTGGTAAACAAAGAGTTATGCGAGATTCGACAGCGGCCTGCTTCAGTTCATCGAAGCCTGGAAGGAGTTGGTAGAGCGGTGTTGTTAGGCTCTATTAACGTTTCGATCTTCTCGGTCGAAAGCGGAGAAAAAGAGGTGTTGACAGCAGCGTGTAACGCTGTAGAATTCGCCTCCCGCTAACGAGAGATCGGAAGCGCAAGTGGTTGAAGTTACAAAGGAAACTTTGAAAACTTCTGAAAATAATCACTTGACAGCAAATGAGGCTGCTGTAGAATGCGCGCCTCGGTTGAGACGAAAGATCTTAACCAACCGCTCTTTAACAACTGAATCAAGCAATTCGTGTGGGTGCTTGTGGAGTCAGACTGATAGTCAACAAGATTATCAGCATCACAAGTTACTCCGCGAGAAATCAAAGATGTAACCAACGATTGCTGAGCCAAGTTTAGGGTTTCTTAAAAACCCAAAGATGTTTGAACTGAAGAGTTTGATCATGGCTCAGATTGAACGCTGGCGGCAGGCCTAACACATGCAAGTCGAGCGGTAGAGAGAAGCTTGCTTCTCTTGAGAGCGGCGGACGGGTGAGTAATGCCTAGGAATCTGCCTGGTAGTGGGGGATAACGTTCGGAAACGGACGCTAATACCGCATACGTCCTACGGGAGAAAGCAGGGGACCTTCGGGCCTTGCGCTATCAGATGAGCCTAGGTCGGATTAGCTAGTTGGTGAGGTAATGGCTCACCAAGGCAACGATCCGTAACTGGTCTGAGAGGATGATCAGTCACACTGGAACTGAGACACGGTCCAGACTCCTACGGGAGGCAGCAGTGGGGAATATTGGACAATGGGCGAAAGCCTGATCCAGCCATGCCGCGTGTGTGAAGAAGGTCTTCGGATTGTAAAGCACTTTAAGTTGGGAGGAAGAGCAGTTACCTAATACGTGATTGTTTTGACGTTACCGACAGAATAAGCACCGGCTAACTCTGTGCCAGCAGCCGCGGTAATACAGAGGGTGCAAGCGTTAATCGGAATTACTGGGCGTAAAGCGCGCGTAGGTGGTTAGTTAAGTTGGATGTGAAATCCCCGGGCTCAACCTGGGAACTGCATTCAAAACTGACTGACTAGAGTATGGTAGAGGGTGGTGGAATTTCCTGTGTAGCGGTGAAATGCGTAGATATAGGAAGGAACACCAGTGGCGAAGGCGACCACCTGGACTGATACTGACACTGAGGTGCGAAAGCGTGGGGAGCAAACAGGATTAGATACCCTGGTAGTCCACGCCGTAAACGATGTCAACTAGCCGTTGGGAGCCTTGAGCTCTTAGTGGCGCAGCTAACGCATTAAGTTGACCGCCTGGGGAGTACGGCCGCAAGGTTAAAACTCAAATGAATTGACGGGGGCCCGCACAAGCGGTGGAGCATGTGGTTTAATTCGAAGCAACGCGAAGAACCTTACCAGGCCTTGACATCCAATGAACTTTCTAGAGATAGATTGGTGCCTTCGGGAACATTGAGACAGGTGCTGCATGGCTGTCGTCAGCTCGTGTCGTGAGATGTTGGGTTAAGTCCCGTAACGAGCGCAACCCTTGTCCTTAGTTACCAGCACGTAATGGTGGGCACTCTAAGGAGACTGCCGGTGACAAACCGGAGGAAGGTGGGGATGACGTCAAGTCATCATGGCCCTTACGGCCTGGGCTACACACGTGCTACAATGGTCGGTACAGAGGGTTGCCAAGCCGCGAGGTGGAGCTAATCCCAGAAAACCGATCGTAGTCCGGATCGCAGTCTGCAACTCGACTGCGTGAAGTCGGAATCGCTAGTAATCGCGAATCAGAATGTCGCGGTGAATACGTTCCCGGGCCTTGTACACACCGCCCGTCACACCATGGGAGTGGGTTGCACCAGAAGTAGCTAGTCTAACCTTCGGGAGGACGGTTACCACGGTGTGATTCATGACTGGGGTGAAGTCGTAACAAGGTAGCCGTAGGGGAACCTGCGGCTGGATCACCTCCTTAATCGACGACATCAGCTGCTCCATAAGTTCCCACACGAATTGCTTGATTCATTGAAGAAGACGATAAGAAGCAGCCCGAAATTGGGTCTGTAGCTCAGTTGGTTAGAGCGCACCCCTGATAAGGGTGAGGTCGGCAGTTCGAATCTGCCCAGACCCACCAATTTTGTGTGGGAACCTGTAGAAATACGGGGCCATAGCTCAGCTGGGAGAGCGCCTGCCTTGCACGCAGGAGGTCAACGGTTCGATCCCGTTTGGCTCCACCACTACTGCTTCTGAAGTTTGAGAGCTTAGAAATGAGCATTCCATCGTGATGATGGTGAATGTTGATTTCTAGTCTTTGATTAGATCGTTCTTTAAAAATTTGGGTATGTGATAGAAAGATAGACTGAACGTTACTTTCACTGGTAACGGATCAGGCTAAGGTAAAATTTGTGAGTTGCTCTTAATTGAGTATTATCGAATTTTCGGCGAATGTCGTCTTCACAGTATAACCAGATTGCTTGGGGTTATATGGTCAAGTGAAGAAGCGCATACGGTGGATGCCTTGGCAGTCAGAGGCGATGAAAGACGTGGTAGCCTGCGAAAAGCTTCGGGGAGTCGGCAAACAGACTTTGATCCGGAGATGTCTGAATGGGGGAACCCAGCCATCATAAGATGGTTACCTTACACTGAATACATAGGTGTAAGGGGCGAACCAGGGGAACTGAAACATCTAAGTACCCTGAGGAAAAGAAATCAACCGAGATTCCCTTAGTAGTGGCGAGCGAACGGGGACTAGCCCTTAAGTGGCTTTGAGATTAGCGGAACGCTCTGGAAAGTGCGGCCATAGTGGGTGATAGCCCTGTACGCGAAAATCTCTTAGTCATGAAATCGAGTAGGACGGAGCACGAGAAACTTTGTCTGAATATGGGGGGACCATCCTCCAAGGCTAAATACTACTGACTGACCGATAGTGAACTAGTACCGTGAGGGAAAGGCGAAAAGAACCCCGGAGAGGGGAGTGAAATAGATCCTGAAACCGTATGCGTACAAGCAGTGGGAGCCTACTTTGTTAGGTGACTGCGTACCTTTTGTATAATGGGTCAGCGACTTATTTTCAGTGGCGAGCTTAACCGAATAGGGGAGGCGTAGCGAAAGCGAGTCTTAATAGGGCGTCTAGTCGCTGGGAATAGACCCGAAACCGGGCGATCTATCCATGGGCAGGTTGAAGGTTGGGTAACACTAACTGGAGGACCGAACCGACTACCGTTGAAAAGTTAGCGGATGACCTGTGGATCGGAGTGAAAGGCTAATCAAGCTCGGAGATAGCTGGTTCTCCTCGAAAGCTATTTAGGTAGCGCCTCATGTATCACTGTAGGGGGTAGAGCACTGTTTCGGCTAGGGGGTCATCCCGACTTACCAAACCGATGCAAACTCCGAATACCTACAAGTGCCGAGCATGGGAGACACACGGCGGGTGCTAACGTCCGTCGTGAAAAGGGAAACAACCCAGACCGTCAGCTAAGGTCCCAAAGTTATGGTTAAGTGGGAAACGATGTGGGAAGGCTTAGACAGCTAGGAGGTTGGCTTAGAAGCAGCCACCCTTTAAAGAAAGCGTAATAGCTCACTAGTCGAGTCGGCCTGCGCGGAAGATGTAACGGGGCTCAAACCATACACCGAAGCTACGGGTATCACTTAGGTGATGCGGTAGAGGAGCGTTCTGTAAGCCTGTGAAGGTGAGTTGAGAAGCTTGCTGGAGGTATCAGAAGTGCGAATGCTGACATGAGTAACGATAATGGGTGTGAAAAACACCCACGCCGAAAGACCAAGGTTTCCTGCGCAACGTTAATCGACGCAGGGTTAGTCGGTCCCTAAGGCGAGGCTGAAAAGCGTAGTCGATGGAAAACAGGTTAATATTCCTGTACTTCTGGTTATTGCGATGGAGGGACGGAGAAGGCTAGGCCAGCTTGGCGTTGGTTGTCCAAGTTTAAGGTGGTAGGCTGGAATCTTAGGTAAATCCGGGATTCTAAGGCCGAGAGCTGATGACGAGTTAACTTTTAGTTAACGAAGTGGTTGATGCCATGCTTCCAAGAAAAGCTTCTAAGCTTCAGGTAACCAGGAACCGTACCCCAAACCGACACAGGTGGTTGGGTAGAGAATACCAAGGCGCTTGAGAGAACTCGGGTGAAGGAACTAGGCAAAATGGCACCGTAACTTCGGGAGAAGGTGCGCCGGTGAGGGTGAAGGACTTGCTCCGTAAGCTCATGCCGGTCGAAGATACCAGGCCGCTGCGACTGTTTATTAAAAACACAGCACTCTGCAAACACGAAAGTGGACGTATAGGGTGTGACGCCTGCCCGGTGCCGGAAGGTTAATTGATGGGGTTAGCTAACGCGAAGCTCTTGATCGAAGCCCCGGTAAACGGCGGCCGTAACTATAACGGTCCTAAGGTAGCGAAATTCCTTGTCGGGTAAGTTCCGACCTGCACGAATGGCGTAACGATGGCGGCGCTGTCTCCACCCGAGACTCAGTGAAATTGAAATCGCTGTGAAGATGCAGTGTATCCGCGGCTAGACGGAAAGACCCCGTGAACCTTTACTATAGCTTTGCACTGGACTTTGAATTTGCTTGTGTAGGATAGGTGGGAGGCTTTGAAGCGTGGACGCTAGTTCGCGTGGAGCCAACCTTGAAATACCACCCTGGCAACTTTGAGGTTCTAACTCAGGTCCGTTATCCGGATCGAGGACAGTGTATGGTGGGTAGTTTGACTGGGGCGGTCTCCTCCTAAAGAGTAACGGAGGAGTACGAAGGTGCGCTCAGACCGGTCGGAAATCGGTCGTAGAGTATAAAGGCAAAAGCGCGCTTGACTGCGAGACAGACACGTCGAGCAGGTACGAAAGTAGGTCTTAGTGATCCGGTGGTTCTGTATGGAAGGGCCATCGCTCAACGGATAAAAGGTACTCCGGGGATAACAGGCTGATACCGCCCAAGAGTTCATATCGACGGCGGTGTTTGGCACCTCGATGTCGGCTCATCACATCCTGGGGCTGAAGCCGGTCCCAAGGGTATGGCTGTTCGCCATTTAAAGTGGTACGCGAGCTGGGTTTAGAACGTCGTGAGACAGTTCGGTCCCTATCTGCCGTGGACGTTTGAGATTTGAGAGGGGCTGCTCCTAGTACGAGAGGACCGGAGTGGACGAACCTCTGGTGTTCCGGTTGTCACGCCAGTGGCATTGCCGGGTAGCTATGTTCGGAATAGATAACCGCTGAAAGCATCTAAGCGGGAAACTAGCCTCAAGATGAGATCTCACTGGGACCTTGAGTCCCCTGAAGGGCCGTCGAAGACTACGACGTTGATAGGTTGGGTGTGTAAGCGCTGTGAGGCGTTGAGCTAACCAATACTAATTGCCCGTGAGGCTTGACCATATAACACCCAAGCAATTTGACTACTCGAAAGAGCATCAGATTGCGGTGTGTGAAGACGAAACGAACCGAAAGTTCGAATCTCACAAAACACCGAAAGCTATCACATACCCAATTTGCTGAAGCGAGGCCAGCTGGCCACGACTCAGTACCCGAATTTCTTGACGACCATAGAGCATTGGAACCACCTGATCCCATCCCGAACTCAGCAGTGAAACGATGCATCGCCGATGGTAGTGTGGGGTTTCCCCATGTGAGAGTAGGTCATCGTCAAGATTAAATTCCAGAACCCCTGTTTGCTTACGCAGACAGGGGTTTTGTTTTGCGCGCTCGGAAAGTGCGAAGAGGCTCATCGCGATAGTCTTCAGTGCTAAGGTCCGGCCTTTCTATGCAATGACCCTGCGCATGGCTATCATGCGTGCCTCATTGTGAGGCGATACTTGCATGCTGACGTTGTTAAAACTTCTGAAAGATGGCCGATTCCACTCCGGGGAAGCACTTGGCGCCGCCCTGGGCGTCAGTCGCAGTGCTGTATGGAAGCAGCTTCAGCATCTTGAGGCTGAGTTAAACTTGCCCATCCACAAAGTGCGTGGCAGGGGGTATCAGTTGGCATCGCCGCTGGTGTTCTTGAATGCTGAAGATATTGCGCTGAAGGCGCCTTCATTGGCATGGCCCGTCCACATCTCTGATTCTATTGACTCCACCAATGCTGAGGCCTTGCGCCTTGTCGATGCGGGGTGCGCGGCGCCATTTCTAGTGCTCGCGGAGCAACAAACCGCAGGAAGAGGCCGGCGCGGGCGCAAGTGGGTCAGTCCGTTCGCCCAGAATGTGTATTACAGCCTCGTGCTGCGCATCGAGGGCGGCCTGCGGCAGCTAGAGGGGCTGAGCCTGGTTGTGGGGCTTGCGGTTATGCAGGCCCTGCGTGAGTCGGGGGTGCAAGGGGCTGCCTTGAAATGGCCAAACGACGTCCTGGTGGGGCAGAAAAAAATTTCCGGAATCCTGTTGGAGTTGGTGGGCGATCCTGCTGATATCTGTCACGTTGTTCTCGGGATCGGCATTAACGTGAATATGCAGAAAGCCACTGCAGTTGATCAGCAGTGGACGTCGGTGCAGCTGGAAACGGGCCTTCCTGTGGATCGTAATCTACTTGTGGCGCAGCTGGGTCTGCAGTTGCAAAACTACCTGCAGCGACATACAGCCTCTGGCTTTGCGGCGCTTCAGGAAGAGTGGGAGCAGAATCACCTATGGCAGGACAGGGCGGTGTCCCTCATTGCTGGAGTCAATCGTATTGACGGGGTGGTCCTGGGTGTCGACCGCCAGGGTGCGTTGCGTTTGAGCGTGGATGGTGTTGAAAAAATATTTAGCGGTGGTGAGTTAAGCCTGAGGTTGCGTGATGATTCTTGAGCTCGACTGTGGGAATAGCTTTATCAAATGGCGCGTACTTGAATCGGATCAGGCGAAAGCATCCGCCGAAGGTGTTGTAGGTTCGGATTTCGCATTGATTGAAAGCCTGGCAGCGCTACCTGGGCTGTCGTTGACGCGTTGCCGCTTGGTGAGCGTTCGGGCTTTGGAAGAAACCAATAAGCTCGTCGAGGTGCTGCAAGGCGCTTTCGGTGTTGTCGTATCCTGTGCTGTATCCTCGCGTGAGATGGCCGGAGTGCGCAATGGCTACGAAGACTTCGAGCGTCTTGGTCTTGATCGCTGGTTGGCGATGCTGGGAGGCTTCAAGCTGGCGCCGGGCGCGTGCCTGGTGCTGGATTTTGGTACTGCGGCCACGGCAGATTTCATCGCGGGGAATGGCGAGCACCTGGGAGGCTTCATTTGCCCCGGCATGCCGTTGATGCGCAACCAGTTGCGAACGCACACCCGCAAGATACGCTACGACGACGCGGCTGCTGAGCGTGCCCTGGAGCGGCTTTCCCCTGGGCGCACGACCGCAGAGGCTGTCGAGCGAGGCTGTACGCTGATGCTCAGGGGGTTCGTGTTGACCCAGCTTGAGTTGGCCCGAAGCTACTGGGGTGATGATTTCACCGTATTCCTCACGGGTGGGGATGCTGATCTGGTCACGGATGCCGTACCGCAGGCGCGGTTGGTTCCGGACCTGGTTTTCGTTGGTCTGGCAATGGCGTGTCCTTTGTCCTGAGGTGTTTATGCGTTGGCTGTTTTTACTTTTACTCGTTCTTAATGCCTTCTATTACGTTTGGCATCAGCAAGAGGCTCCGTTGCGCGCCAAGGATGTCACGCCCCTGAGTCTTTATCGTGGCCCTCAGCAGGATATTCGGCTGCTGAGTGAATCCTCGGATTCGGTGTCTCGGCGCGACCGAGCAAAAGCGCCTGACGCGCAGAATACCTGCTTATACATCGGCGGCTTTGCCGACCAGCGTCAGGCACAGTCTGTTGAGCAGCGTCTTACAAGCCTGGATATAAAGGTCAAGGTTCAACTGTTGAGCACGCCTGAGGCATCCGGTTACTGGCTTCGTGTGGCCCCTGAAAGCCGACGCCTGGCTGAGGATCTGCCGTTTGAAAACCTTGCTAAAGAATTCAATGAGTTAAAACATAAAATAATGCTGTGCGAAGGCATTGCAACTCTCGAATAGTTTGCATAGAATGGCGCCCGCTTCGCAGTGAAGACCTTTAAGGTCTACAGCGTGAAGCGAACGTCAACGCAGCTAACCTCATATTTTTAATGAGAAAATGCTTGACAGAAGGTCGGCGTGATGTAGAATGCCGGCTCGCTTAGGAGGGGTTCCCGAGCGGCCAAAGGGATCAGACTGTAAATCTGACGTCTACGACTTCGAAGGTTCGAATCCTTCCCCCTCCACCATTTTTAGCGTGAGCTGCAAGCTCCGCGGGTATAGTTTAGTGGTAGAACCTCAGCCTTCCAAGCTGATGATGCGGGTTCGATTCCCGCTACCCGCTCCAAGTTTGCAGGTTGTGCGGCGTGTTTTGCTCTTGTAGCTCAGTTGGTAGAGCACACCCTTGGTAAGGGTGAGGTCAGCGGTTCAAATCCGCTCAAGAGCTCCATATAACAAGGCAGATATGAAAATATCTGCCTTTGTTTTAACGGCTATCTCGGCTTGATTCTGTTGTAGCTGGCGTTTATGTCAGGTGGTATCAAGTCTCTTGGGGTTTGCTGTTGTAAAGTCTTTTTCAGGCCTGCATAATGGTCGGCCTGATTTTGTTTTAGGTCAGTAGCTCAATTGGCAGAGCGACGGTCTCCAAAACCGTAGGTTGGGGGTTCGATTCCCTCCTGACCTGCCAGATTCACGTGGTGTATCTGGCTTTCTTTTCACAGGATCTTCATAGATGACTCCTAAGGCTGAAGCTCAAAGCTCTCGTTTCGATCTGGTCAAGTGGCTTGCAGTAGTCGCATTGGTGGTCGTAGGCGTTGTTGGCAATCAGTACTATTCTGCTTCGCCGATCCTGTACCGTGTACTCGCTTTGCTCGCCCTCGCTGCTGTAGCTGCCTTTGTAGGCCTGCAGACTGCCAAAGGCAAGTCTTTCGCGGTCTTGGTAAAGGAAGCTCGCACCGAAATTCGTAAAGTCGTTTGGCCGACTCGCCAAGAAACCACGCAGACCACGTTGATTGTTGTGGCTGTTGTTCTGGTTATGGCGTTGCTGTTGTGGGGGCTTGATTCCCTGCTCGGCTGGCTTGTTTCCTTGATTGTTGGCTAAGGGTGTCCCGTGGCTAAGCGTTGGTACGTTGTGCATGCTTACTCGGGTTACGAGAAGCATGTTATGCGCTCTTTGCTAGAGCGCGTAAAGCTGGCAGGCATGGAAGATGGCTTCGGCGAAATTCTGGTTCCCACTGAAGAAGTGGTTGAAATGCGGAATGGTCAGAAGCGCAAGAGTGAACGCAAGTTCTTCCCGGGCTACGTGCTGGTTCAGATGGACATGAATGAAGGTACTTGGCACTTAGTCAAGGATACGCCTCGTGTCATGGGTTTCATTGGTGGTACTGCCGATAAGCCTGCTCCGATCACCGACAAAGAAGCAGAAGCGATTCTGCGTCGTGTTGCTGATGGTAGCGACAAGCCCAAGCCGAAGACGTTGTTCGAGCCGGGTGAGGTTGTTCGTGTTACCGATGGTCCGTTTGCTGATTTCAACGGCACCGTCGAAGAAGTTAACTACGAAAAGAGCCGGATCCAAGTGGCGGTGCTCATTTTCGGACGCTCTACTCCGGTAGAGTTGGAGTTCAGTCAGGTCGAGAAGGTCTAGCTGAGCAAGCATCCCAACCCCGCAGCCTAGGCTGTGGGGTTTTGTCGTCACTGGGATAAACGCGCAAGTAACCGGGGAGCCTTTTGAGGCGTTCGAACCCGTAATTGGAGTGCCTCATGGCCAAGAAGATTACCGCTTACATCAAGCTGCAAGTGAAGGCCGCTCAGGCCAACCCTAGCCCACCCGTCGGTCCAGCTCTGGGTCAGCACGGCGTGAACATCATGGAATTCTGCAAGGCCTTCAACGCCCGTACACAGGGTATTGAGCCAGGTCTGCCGACTCCAGTGATCATCACTGTATACAGCGACCGTAGCTTCACCTTCGAAACCAAGTCGACCCCGGCTTCGGTTCTGTTGAAGAAAGCTGCTGGCCTGACTAGCGGTTCCGCTCGTCCTAACACCGTTAAGGTTGGCACCGTGACTCGTGCTCAGCTGGAAGAAATCGCGAAAACCAAAAACGCGGATCTGACTGCAGCTGATATGGATGCAGCCGTGCGTACCATCGCCGGTTCTGCTCGTAGCATGGGCCTTAACGTGGAGGGTGTGTAATGGCTAAGCTGACCAAACGCCAAAAGGCTATCGCCGGCAAAATCGAAGCAGGCAAGGCCTACAACTTTGTAGACGCTGCTGCACTGCTGACCGAGCTGTCGACTGTCAAGTTCAGCGAGTCTGTTGACATTGCTGTAAACCTGGGTGTTGACCCACGTAAATCCGACCAGGTCGTTCGTAGCGCTACTGTGCTGCCACACGGTACTGGCAAGACTGTACGTGTTGCTGTCTTCACCCAAGGTCCAGCAGCTGAAGCTGCTCTGGCCGCTGGCGCCGATCGCGTTGGCATGGACGACCTGGCTGCCGAAATGAAAGGCGGCGACCTGAACTATGACGTCGTTATTGCTTCCCCGGATGCAATGCGCGTTGTAGGTCAGTTGGGTCAGATCCTTGGTCCACGTGGTCTGATGCCTAACCCGAAAGTCGGCACCGTAACCCCAGACGTAGCTACCGCGGTTAAAAACGCCAAGGCTGGTCAGGTTCGTTATCGCACTGACAAAAACGGCATCATTCACACTTCCGTTGGCAAAGTCGGCTTCGATGCCGTCAAGCTGAAGGAAAACGTTGAAGCCCTGATCGCTGATCTGAAGCGTATCAAGCCAGCTTCTTCGAAAGGCATCTACGTCAAGCGCGTTACCCTGAGCACCACTATGGGCCCAGGTCTGGTCATCGACCAAGGTTCGCTGGACGTATAAGACACACGTTGGCGTGAGCGATCGCGTCAATTGAAAAAATTGGGGTCCCTGCCTGGCGGGGGCTATCCAAGACCGTAGGCGGCGCAAGTCTTAAACCTCAAGCCTACGCAGATGGTGCTCCCGGTTCCTTACCGAATCAGACACCAAAACGACATCCGGCTTCGGCCAGATGAAACGGTAACAAGCAGGAGTTTAACCCGTGGCAATTAATCTCGAAGACAAGAAGGCCATCGTCGCTGAAGTCAACGAGGCTGCCAAAGCTGCTCTGTCCGCTGTCGTGGCTGATGCCCGTGGTGTGACAGTAAGCGCTATGACCGGACTCCGTAAAGAGGCTCGTGAAGCTGGCGTATACGTACGTGTTGTACGTAACACCCTGCTCAAGCGCGCTGTTGCTGACACTGAATACAGTGTCCTCAACGACGTGTTCACCGGCCCGACTCTGATCGCGTTTTCCACAGATCATCCAGGCGCTGCTGCCCGTTTGTTCAAGGAATTTGCCAAGAGTCAGGATAAGTTCGAGATCAAGGCAGCTGCGTTCGAGGGCAAGTTCCTCGCAGCTAACCAAATCGACGTACTGGCAACACTGCCGACCCGTAACGAAGCTATTTCTCAGCTGATGAGCGTGATTCAAGGCGCTACCAGCAAGCTGGCTCGTACTCTGGCTGCAGTTCGCGAGCAAAAAGAAGCTGCCGCAGCCTAAGGCTGAGCATTTTCTCTCGCGTATTTTTGTTTATTTCGATGGCCGCGTAGGCCGTCCCCCAATTCAGGAAATACAGTAATGTCTATCTCCCAAGAAGATATCCTCAACGCCGTAGCTGAGATGTCGGTTCTGCAGGTTGTTGAGCTGATCAAAGCTTTCGAAGAAAAATTCGGCGTTTCCGCTGCCGCTGCTTCCGCCGGTCCAGCTGCTGCTGCTGCCGTTGTTGAAGAGCAAACCGAATTCAACGTCATGCTGCTGGAAGCTGGCGAGAAGAAAGTAAACGTGATCAAGGCCGTTCGTGAACTGACCGGTCTGGGCCTGAAAGAAGCCAAGGCTGTAGTTGACGGCGCTCCTGGCGTTGTTCTGGAAGCTGTGTCGAAAGACGCCGCTGACAAAGCCAAAGCTACTCTGGAAGAAGCAGGCGCTAAAGTCGAGCTGAAGTAAGCATCGACCTTGCGTCTCCAGCCCAAGCGTTAAGCTGAAGGCTGATGGCTGGTGGCTCATGCCACCGGCCTTTTTCCGTTCTTGGCTGTCGACTCGGTCGCCGCCATTAACGCGCTGTAGCCACCCGATGCGGTGGTGCAAACCAAGGGGTTTGCAAGATTTTCTGGCTGCTCCCGTCGGGAGGGCCAAACAAGCAGGTGACCAAGCTGGGGAACGCTGATGGCTTACTCATATACTGAGAAAAAACGTATCCGCAAGGACTTTAGCAAGTTGCCGGACGTCATGGATGTCCCGTACCTTCTGGCTATCCAGCTGGATTCGTATCGTGAATTCTTGCAGGCGGGAGCGACCAAAGATCAGTTCCGCGACGTGGGCCTGCATGCGGCCTTCAAATCCGTTTTCCCGATCATCAGCTACTCCGGCAATGCTGCGCTGGAGTACGTCGGTTATCGCCTGGGCGAACCGGCATTTGATGTCAAAGAATGCGTGTTGCGCGGTGTTACGTACGCCGTACCTTTGCGGGTAAAAGTCCGTCTGATCATTTTCGACAAAGAATCGTCGAACAAAGCGATCAAGGACATCAAAGAGCAAGAAGTCTACATGGGCGAAATCCCACTGATGACTGAAAACGGTACCTTCGTTATCAACGGTACCGAGCGTGTTATCGTTTCCCAGCTGCACCGTTCCCCGGGCGTGTTCTTCGACCACGACCGCGGCAAGACGCACAGCTCCGGCAAGCTCCTGTACTCCGCGCGGATCATTCCGTACCGCGGTTCGTGGTTGGACTTCGAGTTCGACCCGAAAGACTGCGTGTTCGTGCGTATCGACCGTCGTCGCAAGCTGCCGGCCTCCGTGCTGCTGCGCGCGCTCGGCTATACCACTGAGCAAGTGCTGGACGCTTTCTACACCACCAACGTCTTCAGCCTGAAGGATGAAACCCTCAGCCTGGAACTGATTGCTTCGCGTCTGCGTGGTGAAATTGCTGTCCTGGATATCCAGGACGAAAATGGCAAGGTCATCGTTGAAGCTGGCCGCCGTATCACTGCGCGCCACATCAACCAGATCGAAAAGGCCGGTCTCAAGTCGCTGGACGTGCCTCTGGACTACGTCCTGGGTCGCACGACCGCCAAGGTCATCGTTCACCCGGCCACAGGCGAAATCCTGGCTGAGTGCAACACCGAGCTGAACACCGAAATCCTGGCAAAAATCGCCAAGGCTCAGGTTGTTCGCATCGAAACCTTGTACACCAACGATATCGACTGCGGTCCGTTCGTCTCCGACACCCTGAAGATCGACTCCACCAGCAACCAATTGGAAGCGCTGGTCGAGATCTATCGCATGATGCGTCCTGGCGAGCCACCTACCAAAGACGCTGCCGAAACCCTGTTCAACAACCTGTTCTTCAGCCCTGAGCGCTATGACCTGTCTGCGGTCGGCCGGATGAAGTTCAACCGTCGTATCGGTCGTACCGAGATCGAAGGTTCAGGCGTGCTGTGCAAGGAAGACATCGTTGCGGTCCTGAAGACTCTGGTCGACATCCGTAACGGCAAAGGCATCGTCGATGACATCGACCACCTGGGTAACCGTCGTGTTCGCTGCGTAGGCGAAATGGCCGAGAACCAGTTCCGCGTTGGCCTGGTACGTGTTGAGCGTGCGGTCAAAGAGCGTCTGTCGATGGCTGAAAGTGAAGGCCTGATGCCGCAAGACTTGATCAACGCCAAGCCAGTGGCTGCAGCGGTGAAAGAGTTCTTCGGTTCCAGCCAGCTCTCGCAGTTCATGGACCAGAACAACCCGCTCTCCGAGATCACCCACAAGCGCCGTGTATCCGCACTGGGCCCGGGCGGTCTGACCCGTGAACGTGCTGGCTTTGAAGTCCGTGACGTACACCCGACGCACTACGGTCGTGTTTGCCCGATCGAAACGCCGGAAGGTCCGAACATCGGTCTGATCAACTCCCTGGCTGCCTATGCGCGCACCAACCAGTACGGCTTCCTTGAGAGCCCGTACCGTGTGGTGAAAGACGCTCTGGTCACCGACGAGATCGTGTTCCTGTCCGCCATCGAAGAAGCTGATCACGTGATCGCCCAGGCTTCGGCCACGATGAACGACAAGAAAATGCTGATCGACGAGCTGGTAGCTGTTCGTCACTTGAACGAATTCACCGTCAAGGCGCCGGAAGACGTCACCTTGATGGACGTTTCGCCGAAGCAGGTAGTTTCGGTTGCAGCGTCGCTGATCCCGTTCCTGGAACACGATGACGCCAACCGTGCGTTGATGGGTTCCAACATGCAGCGTCAAGCTGTACCGACCCTGCGCGCTGATAAGCCGCTGGTAGGTACCGGCATGGAGCGTAACGTAGCCCGTGACTCCGGCGTTTGCGTCGTGGCCCGTCGTGGCGGCGTGATCGACTCCGTTGATGCCAGCCGTATCGTGGTTCGTGTTGCCGATGACGAAGTTGAAACTGGTGAAGCCGGTGTCGACATCTACAACCTGACCAAATACACCCGCTCGAACCAGAACACCTGCATTAACCAGCGTCCGCTGGTGCGTAAGGGTGATCGTGTTCAGCGTAGCGACATTATGGCCGACGGCCCTTCCACCGATATGGGTGAGCTGGCTCTGGGCCAGAACATGCGCATCGCGTTCATGGCCTGGAACGGTTACAACTTCGAAGACTCCATCTGCTTGTCCGAGCGTGTTGTTCAAGAAGACCGTTTCACCACGATCCACATCCAGGAACTGACCTGCGTGGCGCGTGACACCAAGCTTGGGCCTGAGGAAATCACTGCAGACATCCCGAACGTGGGTGAAGCTGCACTGAACAAGCTGGACGAAGCCGGTATCGTTTACGTAGGTGCTGAAGTTGGCGCAGGCGACATCCTGGTTGGTAAGGTCACTCCGAAAGGCGAGACCCAACTGACTCCGGAAGAGAAGCTGCTGCGTGCCATCTTCGGTGAAAAAGCCAGCGACGTTAAAGACACCTCCCTGCGTGTACCTACCGGTACCAAGGGTACTGTCATCGACGTACAGGTCTTCACCCGCGACGGCGTTGAGCGCGATGCTCGTGCTCTGTCCATCGAGAAGATCCAGCTCGACGAGATCCGCAAGGACCTGAACGAAGAGTTCCGTATCGTTGAAGGCGCGACCTTCGAACGTCTGCGTTCCGCCCTGGTAGGCCGCAAGGCTGAAGGCGGCGCGGGCCTGAAGAAAGGTCAGGACATCACCGACGAAGTACTCGACGGTCTTGAGCACGGCCAGTGGTTCAAACTGCGCATGGCTGAAGACGCTCTGAACGAGCAGCTCGAGAAGGCCCAGGCCTACATCGTTGATCGTCGCCGTCTGCTGGACGACAAGTTCGAAGACAAGAAGCGCAAACTGCAGCAGGGCGATGACCTTGCTCCAGGCGTGCTGAAAATCGTCAAGGTTTACCTGGCAATCCGTCGCCGCATCCAACCGGGCGACAAGATGGCCGGTCGTCACGGTAACAAGGGTGTGGTCTCCGTGATCATGCCGGTTGAAGACATGCCGCACGATGCCAATGGCACCCCGGTCGACGTCGTCCTCAACCCGTTGGGCGTACCTTCGCGTATGAACGTTGGTCAGATCCTTGAAACCCACCTGGGCCTCGCGGCCAAAGGTCTGGGCGAGAAGATCAACCGTATGATCGAAGAGCAGCGCAAGGTTGCTGACCTGCGCAAGTTCCTGCACGAGATCTACAACGAGATCGGCGGCCGCAAAGAAGAGCTGGATACCTTCACCGACCAGGAAATCCTGGATCTGGCGAAGAACCTGCGCGGCGGGGTTCCAATGGCTACCCCGGTGTTCGACGGTGCCAAGGAAAGCGAAATCAAGGCCATGCTAAAACTGGCAGACCTGCCAGAAAGCGGCCAGATGCAGCTGTTCGACGGCCGTACCGGCAACAAGTTCGAGCGCCCGGTTACTGTTGGCTACATGTACATGCTGAAGCTGAACCACTTGGTAGACGACAAGATGCACGCTCGTTCTACCGGTTCGTACAGCCTGGTTACCCAGCAGCCGCTGGGTGGTAAGGCTCAGTTCGGTGGTCAGCGTTTCGGGGAGATGGAGGTCTGGGCACTGGAAGCATACGGTGCTGCTTACACTCTGCAAGAAATGCTCACAGTGAAGTCGGACGATGTGAACGGTCGGACCAAGATGTACAAAAACATCGTGGACGGCGATCACCGTATGGAGCCGGGCATGCCCGAGTCCTTCAACGTGTTGATCAAAGAAATTCGTTCCCTCGGCATCGATATCGATCTGGAAACCGAATAACACGTGACGCGAATCGAGAGCGGGGCTATTTAGCCCGCTCTCTGCTCCGCCAGGAGGAAAGGCCTTGAAAGACCTACTGAATTTGCTGAAAAACCAGGGTCAAGTCGAAGAGTTCGACGCCATCCGTATTGGACTGGCATCGCCTGAGATGATCCGTTCGTGGTCGTTCGGTGAAGTTAAAAAGCCGGAAACCATCAACTACCGTACGTTCAAACCTGAGCGTGACGGCCTGTTCTGCGCCAAGATCTTTGGCCCGGTAAAGGATTACGAGTGCCTGTGCGGTAAGTACAAGCGCTTGAAGCACCGTGGTGTGATCTGCGAGAAGTGCGGCGTTGAAGTCGCACTGGCCAAGGTTCGTCGTGAGCGCATGGCGCACATCGAACTGGCTTCGCCGGTTGCCCACATCTGGTTCCTGAAATCGCTGCCGTCCCGTATCGGCTTGCTGATGGACATGACCCTGCGTGATATCGAACGCGTTCTCTACTTCGAGAGCTATGTCGTTATCGATCCAGGCATGACCACCCTTGAAAAAGGTCAGCTGCTGAACGACGAGCAGTACTTCGAAGCGCTGGAAGAGTTTGGCGACGATTTCGATGCCCGCATGGGTGCCGAAGCTGTCCGCGAACTGCTGCACGCTATCGACCTGGAGCACGAGATTGGCCGTCTGCGTGAAGAAATTCCGCAAACCAACTCCGAAACCAAGATCAAGAAGCTGTCCAAACGTCTGAAGTTGATGGAGGCCTTCCAGGGTTCCGGCAACTTGCCAGAGTGGATGGTGCTGACCGTTCTGCCGGTTCTGCCGCCAGACCTGCGTCCGCTGGTACCGTTGGACGGTGGTCGTTTCGCGACGTCCGACCTCAACGACCTGTACCGCCGCGTGATCAACCGTAACAACCGCTTGAAGCGCCTGCTCGATCTGTCCGCTCCGGACATCATCGTGCGCAACGAAAAGCGTATGTTGCAAGAAGCCGTCGATGCCCTGCTCGACAACGGTCGTCGTGGCCGCGCTATCACTGGTTCGAACAAGCGTCCTCTGAAATCCTTGGCTGACATGATCAAGGGTAAGCAAGGTCGTTTCCGTCAGAACTTGCTCGGTAAGCGTGTTGACTACTCCGGTCGTTCGGTAATTACCGTAGGCCCGACCCTGCGTCTGCACCAGTGCGGTCTGCCTAAGAAGATGGCTCTCGAGCTGTTCAAGCCGTTCATCTTCGGCAAGCTGGAAATGCGCGGTCTCGCGACCACCATCAAAGCGGCCAAGAAAATGGTCGAGCGCGAACTGCCAGAGGTTTGGGACGTTCTCGCTGAAGTGATTCGCGAACACCCGGTTCTCCTCAACCGTGCACCGACCCTTCACCGTCTGGGTATCCAGGCGTTTGAACCGGTACTGATCGAAGGTAAGGCTATCCAGCTGCACCCGCTGGTCTGTGCTGCGTACAACGCCGACTTCGACGGCGACCAAATGGCCGTGCACGTACCGCTGACACTGGAAGCCCAGTTGGAAGCGCGTGCGTTGATGATGTCGACCAACAACATCCTGTCGCCAGCCAACGGTGAGCCAATCATCGTTCCTTCGCAGGACGTTGTATTGGGTCTGTACTACATGACCCGTGAAGCGATCAACGCCAAGGGCGAAGGTCGTGTATTCGCTGACCTGCAGGAAGTTGACCGTGTGTTCCGTGCCGGCGAAGCCGCACTGCACGCCAAGGTCAAAGTGCGGATTCACGA
Organism: Pseudomonas sp. D3; assembly: GCF_029320995.1. Lineage (NCBI taxonomy): Bacteria > Pseudomonadati > Pseudomonadota > Gammaproteobacteria > Pseudomonadales > Pseudomonadaceae > Pseudomonas > Pseudomonas sp. D3. Next base: position 5,884,118 of record NZ_CP119772.1, on the reverse strand, counting down.
AACCGTGAACGACCGTGACGGCGGCAGCGTGAGCAATGTCCGTATCGTCGACACCACTGTCGGCCGTGCGCTGTTGTATCAGGTTGTGCCAAAAGGTCTGTCTTACGACGTCGTCAACCTGCCGATGAAGAAAAAGGCGATCTCCAAGCTGATCAACCAGTGCTACCGCGTGGTTGGTCTGAAAGAGACCGTGATTTTCGCTGACCAGTTGATGTACACCGGTTTTGCTTATTCGACTATTTCCGGCGTTTCCATCGGTGTTAACGACTTCGTTATCCCGGATGAAAAAGCCCGCATCATCAGTGCTGCTACTGATGAAGTGAAAGAGATCGAAAGCCAGTACGCCTCCGGCCTGGTAACCCAGGGCGAGAAGTACAACAAAGTGATCGACCTTTGGTCCAAGGCCAACGACGAAGTGTCGAAGGCGATGATGTCTAACCTCTCGAAAGAGAAGGTTATCGACCGTCATGGCGTGGAAGTCGATCAAGAGTCGTTCAACTCGATGTACATGATGGCTGACTCGGGCGCACGGGGTTCTGCTGCGCAGATCCGTCAGCTCGCCGGTATGCGTGGCCTGATGGCCAAGCCGGACGGCTCCATCATCGAAACGCCAATTACTGCGAACTTCCGTGAAGGTTTGAGCGTACTTCAGTACTTCATCTCCACTCACGGTGCTCGTAAAGGTCTGGCGGATACCGCGTTGAAAACCGCGAACTCCGGTTACCTGACTCGTCGTCTGGTAGACGTGGCACAAGATCTGGTTGTAACCGAGATCGATTGCGGCACCGAACACGGTCTGCTGATGACACCGCACATTGAAGGCGGTGACGTTGTAGAGCCGCTGGGTGAGCGCGTATTGGGTCGTGTTATTGCCCGTGACGTATTCAAACCAGGTACCGAGGAAATTATCGTTCCTGCCGGCACCCTGGTTGACGAGAAGTGGGTCGAGTTCATCGAACTCAACAGCATCGACGAAGTGATCGTTCGCTCGCCGATCAGCTGCGAAACCCGCTTCGGCATTTGCGCCAAGTGCTATGGCCGTGACTTGGCTCGTGGTCACCAGGTGAACATCGGTGAAGCGGTCGGCGTTATCGCTGCCCAGTCCATCGGTGAGCCGGGTACCCAGCTGACCATGCGTACATTCCACATCGGTGGTGCGGCAAGCCGGACCTCCGCAGCCGACAGCGTTCAGGTGAAGAACGGCGGTACCGTCCGCCTGCACAACCTGAAACACGTTGAGCGAGTGGACGGTTGCCTGGTTGCTGTGTCCCGTTCCGGTGAGCTGGCAATCGCTGATGACTACGGTCGTGAGCGTGAGCGTTACAAGCTGCCGTATGGTGCTGTGATTTCGGTTAAAGAAGGTGACAAGGTCGACGCTGGCGCAATCGTGGCTAAGTGGGACCCGCACACTCACCCAATCGTTACCGAAATGAAAGGTACCGTGACCTACGTGGGCATGGAAGAAGGCATCACGATCAAGCGTCAGACTGACGAATTGACCGGTATGACCAACATTGAAGTACTCGACGCGAAAGATCGTCCAGCTGCCGGTAAAGACATCCGTCCTGCCGTGAAGATGGTCGATGACAACGGCAAGGATCTGTTGCTGCCAGGCACTGACGTAATCGCTCAGTACTTCCTGCCAGCCAACGCCCTGGTCGGTGTAGCGGATGGTGCGAAGATCGCGATCGGCGACGTTATCGCGCGTATCCCGCAAGAGACTTCGAAGACCCGTGACATCACCGGTGGTCTGCCGCGTGTTGCCGACTTGTTCGAAGCTCGTCGTCCGAAAGAAGCGTCGATTCTGGCTGAAGTCAGCGGCACCATCGCGTTCGGTAAAGAGACCAAGGGCAAGCGCCGCCTGGTCATTACCCCGAACGACGGTAGCGATCTGTATGAAGAGCTGATTCCGAAGTGGCGTCACCTGAACGTGTTCGAAGGCGAACAGGTAAACCGCGGCGAAGTTATCTCCGACGGTCCTAGCGATCCACACGACATCCTGCGTCTGCTGGGTGTGAGTGCGCTGGCCAAGTACATCGTTAACGAGATCCAGGACGTTTACCGCCTGCAAGGCGTGAAGATCAACGATAAGCACATCGAGACCATCCTGCGTCAGATGCTGCGTAAAGTTGAAATCGCTGAATCCGGCGATTCTACTTTCATCAAGGGCGACCAGATGGAACTGACTCACGTACTGGTAGAGAACGAGCGTCTGGCAGCCGACGAGAAATTTGTTTCCAAATTTACTCGTGTACTGCTGGGTATCACCAAGGCGTCGTTGTCCACTGAATCGTTCATCTCGGCGGCCTCCTTCCAGGAGACCACTCGTGTACTGACCGAAGCAGCGGTAACCGGCAAGCGCGATTACCTGCGCGGCCTGAAAGAAAACGTGGTTGTGGGTCGTCTGATCCCAGCCGGTACCGGTTTGGCTTACCACAGCGAGCGCAAGCGCCGCCGTGAAGCTGACAAGCCGTTGCGCGTAAGCGCCAGTGAAGTGGAAGCTGCACTGACCGAAGCGCTGAACTCAAGCGGTAACTGAGTTCTGCGATAAATAAGTCTGGGCCCTGGCAGCCCCCATTCGTCGGATCGAGGCAGTTTTGCCCCGGTTCGTTGAGAGGGGAGGTCGGGGCCTTGCCTTGACTGGGGACAAGATCCTCTTTAGACTCTTGTACCCCTAAATTTGGCGGGAATTCGTTCCTGCCATTTTGCTTTTCTTGCAAGACAATAGCGTCGCAAGACAACAGTGGAGCTAGTAGATGGCAACTATCAACCAGCTGGTACGTCAGCCGCGTAAGCGTATCGTCGAGAAATCCGACGTGCCTGCGCTGCAGAACTGCCCGCAACGTCGTGGCGTATGCACTCGCGTGTATACCACTACGCCGAAAAAACCTAACTCGGCACTGCGTAAAGTATGCCGTGTGCGTCTGACCAACGGTTTCGAGGTTTCCTCGTACATCGGCGGTGAAGGCCACAACCTGCAAGAGCACAGCGTGGTGCTGATCCGCGGCGGTCGTGTAAAAGACTTGCCAGGTGTTCGTTACCACACCGTACGCGGCTCCTTGGATACTTCCGGCGTTAAAGGTCGTAACCAGGGTCGTTCGAAGTACGGTACCAAGAAGCCTAAGTAGTAGCGGCTTTTTGTAAAACTGAATCATCTTATTTTCTGAGTCGATAAGAGTAAGGTCGGAGGCGTCCCGAAAGGGCACCGATTCCGAGCGAACCTGAAGACCGTTTGAGGGCTTATCCATGCCAAGAAGACGCGTAGCAGCCAAGCGCGAAGTGCTTGACGATCCAAAATACGGAAGCCAAATTCTGGCCAAGTTCATGAACCACGTGATGGAAAGCGGCAAAAAAGCCGTTGCCGAGCGTATCGTTTATGGCGCGCTGGAAAAGGTTAAAGAACGCAAGAACAGCGACCCCCTGGAAATCTTCGAGAAAGCTCTCGACGCCATCGCTCCGCTGGTCGAAGTGAAGTCGCGCCGTGTAGGCGGTGCTACTTACCAGGTTCCGGTCGAAGTTCGTCCGTCCCGTCGTAACGCCCTGGCAATGCGCTGGTTGGTAGACTTCGCCCGTAAGCGTGGCGAGAAGTCTATGGCTCTGCGTTTGGCTGGCGAACTGTTGGACGCTGCTGAAGGTAAAGGTGCTGCTGTTAAGAAGCGTGAAGACGTGCACCGTATGGCTGAAGCTAACAAAGCTTTCTCGCACTACCGCTTCTAATTCTAGCTTCACTAATTTTGCGAGGGCTTTATGGCTCGTACTACTCCGATTAGTCGCTACCGTAACATCGGTATCGTCGCTCACGTGGATGCTGGTAAAACCACCACCACCGAGCGCGTCCTTTTTTACACCGGCAAAAGTCACAAGATGGGCGAGGTGCATGACGGCGCCGCGACCACAGACTGGATGGTTCAGGAGCAGGAGCGTGGTATTACCATTACTTCTGCTGCTATTACCGCCTTCTGGAAAGGTTCCGAGAAGCAGTACAAAGATGAGCACCGCTTCAACGTAATCGATACCCCGGGCCACGTAGACTTCACCATTGAAGTTGAGCGTTCCCTGCGCGTACTCGACGGCGCTGTCGTTGTGTTCTGCGGCACCTCGGGTGTTGAGCCTCAGTCGGAAACCGTATGGCGTCAAGCCAACAAATACGGCGTTCCACGTCTTGTTTACGTAAACAAGATGGACCGTGCTGGTGCGAACTTCCTGCGCGTGATCGGTCAGATCAAGCAGCGTCTGGGTCACACCCCAGTGCCAATCCAGTTGGCTATCGGTTCCGAAGACAACTTCCAGGGGCAGATCGATCTGCTGGCCATGGAAGCTGTTTACTGGAACGATGCTGACAAAGGTATGGTTCCTCGTCGCGAAGCTATCCCAGCAGACATGCAGGAATTGGCTGACGAGTGGCGCAATAACATGGTTGAGGCTGCAGCCGAAGCCAACGAAGAGCTGATGAACAAGTACCTCGAAGGTGAAGAACTCACCAACGCGGAAATCAAGGCCGCTCTGCGTCAGCGTACTATCGCTGGTGAGATCGTCTTGGCTGTTTGCGGTTCTTCCTTCAAGAACAAGGGTGTTCCCCTGGTTCTCGACGCCGTGATCGACTACCTGCCTGCGCCGGTTGATATTCCTGCCATCAAGGGTACTGACCCGGATGACGAGACTATCGAGCTGGAGCGTCATGCAGACGACAGCGAGCCGTTCTCGGCTCTGGCGTTCAAGATCGCTACCGACCCATTCGTGGGTACCCTGACCTTCGTCCGCGTTTACTCGGGCGTGTTGAACTCCGGCGACGGCGTGATCAACTCGGTCAAGGGCAAGAAAGAGCGTGTGGGTCGTATGGTGCAAATGCACGCAAACGCCCGTGAAGAGATCAAGGAAGTGCGCGCTGGTGACATCGCGGCCTTGATCGGCATGAAGGACGTCACCACTGGTGAAACTTTGTGCAACGCTGACAAGCCAATCATCCTGGTTCGCATGGACTTCCCGGAACCGGTTATTTCGGTTGCCGTAGAGCCTAAGACCAAGGATGACCAGGAAAAAATGGGTATTGCTCTGGGCAAACTTGCTCAGGAAGATCCATCTTTCCGCGTCAAGACTGATGAAGAGACTGGTCAAACGATCATCTCCGGCATGGGCGAGTTGCACCTGGACATCCTGGTTGACCGGATGCGCCGTGAGTTCAACGTCGAAGCCAACATCGGTAAGCCTCAGGTTTCCTATCGTGAGCGCATCACGAAGAACTGTGAAATCGAAGGCAAGTTCGTTCGTCAGTCCGGCGGTCGTGGTCAGTTCGGTCACTGCTGGATCCGTTTTGCTCCTGCTGATGAAGGTCAGGAAGGTTTGCAATTCGTGAACGAAGTAGTGGGTGGTGTTGTTCCTAAGGAATACATCCCTGCTATCCAGAAGGGTATCGAAGAGCAGATGAAGAACGGTGTTGTTGCCGGCTATCCGCTGATCGGCCTGAAAGCAACCGTTTTTGACGGTTCTTACCACGACGTCGACTCCAACGAGATGGCGTTCAAGGTGGCTGCTTCCATGGCAACCAAGCAACTGGCCCAGAAGGGCGGTGGTGAGTTGCTTGAGCCAATCATGGCGGTAGAAGTTGTTACACCTGAAGACTATATGGGTGATGTCATGGGCGACCTTAACCGTCGTCGCGGCATGATCTTGGGTATGGAAGACACGGTTTCCGGCAAAGTGATTCGCGCCGAGGTTCCGTTGGGTGAGATGTTCGGTTATGCGACCGACGTTCGCTCCATGTCCCAGGGTCGCGCAAGCTACTCTATGGAATTCAAAAAATACAACACAGCTCCGGCGCACATCGCTGAAACTGTATCCAAAAAACAAGGCTGATTCAGTCCTTTAGGCAAGGAGTTAATTGTCGTGGCTAAAGAAAAATTTGATCGTTCCCTACCGCACGTCAACGTTGGCACTATCGGTCACGTTGACCACGGTAAAACCACTCTGACTGCTGCTCTGACTCGCGTTTGCTCCGAAATTTTCGGTTCTGCAATCGTTGATTTCGATAAAATCGACAGCGCACCAGAAGAAAAAGCTCGTGGTATCACCATCAACACCGCTCACGTTGAATACAACTCGCTGATCCGTCACTACGCTCACGTTGACTGCCCAGGTCACGCTGACTATGTGAAGAACATGATCACCGGTGCTGCCCAAATGGACGGCGCGATTCTGGTTTGCTCGGCCGCTGATGGTCCGATGCCACAAACCCGTGAGCACATCCTGCTGTCCCGCCAGGTTGGCGTTCCGTACATCGTGGTTTACCTGAACAAGGCTGACCTGGTAGACGACGCTGAGCTGCTGGAACTGGTTGAGATGGAAGTGCGCGATCTGCTGAGCACTTACGACTTCCCAGGCGACGACACTCCGATCATCATCGGTTCTGCTCGTATGGCTCTGGAAGGCAAAGACGATAACGAAATGGGCACCACGTCCGTTCGTAAACTGGTTGAGACTCTGGACAGCTACATCCCAGATCCAGTTCGTGTTATCGACAAGCCGTTCCTGATGCCAATCGAAGACGTATTCTCGATCTCCGGTCGTGGTACTGTTGTTACCGGTCGTATCGAGCGCGGTATCGTTAAGGTTCAAGATCCACTGGAAATCGTTGGTCTGCGTGACACTACCGTCACCACCTGCACCGGTGTTGAAATGTTCCGTAAGCTGCTCGACGAAGGTCGTGCTGGCGAGAACTGCGGCGTTCTGCTGCGTGGTACCAAGCGTGACGACGTTGAGCGTGGCCAGGTTCTGGTTAAGCCGGGTTCGGTTAAGCCGCACACCAAGTTCGAAGCTGAAGTGTACGTGCTGAGCAAAGAAGAAGGCGGTCGTCACACTCCGTTCTTCAAAGGCTACCGTCCACAGTTCTACTTCCGTACTACTGACGTGACTGGTAACTGCGAACTGCCGGAAGGCGTTGAAATGGTAATGCCAGGCGACAACATCAAAATGGTTGTCACCCTGATCAAAACCATCGCAATGGAAGACGGTCTGCGCTTCGCTATCCGTGAAGGCGGCCGTACCGTTGGTGCTGGCGTTGTAGCTAAAATCATCGAGTAAGCTCTTTTTTGAGTTAGCTTCGAGGTTTTGAGAAAGCCCCCGCTTAGCGGGGGCTTTTTTTATTGGGTTGACACCCATCTGGGGCGTCTATAGAATTGCGCCTCCTTTTAACGGGCGTATTGCGCTCGCTGGGAATAGCAGCCGGAGTCTGAAATCCAATGCAAAATCAGCAAATCCGTATCAGGTTGAAGGCTTTTGACCATCGCCTGATCGACCAATCCACCCAGGAAATCGTGGAAACCGCGAAACGTACTGGTGCACAAGTGCGTGGTCCAATTCCACTGCCTACCCGTAAAGAGCGGTTCACCGTTCTGGTCTCCCCGCACGTCAACAAAGACGCGCGTGACCAGTACGAGATCCGTACTCATAAGCGCGTACTGGACATCGTCCAGCCAACGGATAAAACCGTTGATGCACTTATGAAGCTTGATCTGGCGGCCGGTGTGGAAGTACAGATCAGCCTCGGCTAAGACTTGGGTCTTAGTCGTGTAACGCTCTGAAATGGGCGGCCATAGCGGGTGAAAGCCCCGTACACTCATGAGGTTTACAACATGACTATTGGTGTAGTCGGTCGTAAATGCGGTATGACCCGTATTTTCACCGAAGAAGGTGTCTCCATTCCGGTTACGGTCATTGAGATCGAGCCGAATCGCGTCACCCAGTTTAAAACTGAAGAAACCGATGGCTATCGTGCAGTGCAAGTCACTGTCGGCGAGCGTCGTGCTTCGCGTGTGACTGCTGCTCAAGCAGGTCACTTCGCTAAAGCAAACGTTGCAGCTGGTCGCACTGTTATGGAGTTCCGTCTTGAAGAAGGCGACTACCAGGCTGGCGATCTGATCAACGCTGAAATCTTCGCCGCTGGTCAACTGGTTGATGTAACCGGTCAGTCCAAAGGTAAAGGCTTCCAGGGTACGATCAAGCGTTGGAATTTCCGTGGCCAAGACAACACTCACGGTAACTCCGTTTCCCACCGCGTCCCGGGCTCTATTGGCCAGTGCCAGACTCCTGGTCGTGTATTCAAGGGCAAAAAAATGTCCGGTCATATGGGCGCTGAGCGCGTGACCGTGCAGTCCCTCGAAGTAGTGCGCGTCGACGCTGAACGCAATCTGTTGTTGGTCAAGGGTGCTGTTCCTGGCGCTACTGGCGGCAACCTGGTTGTACGTCCAGCGGCCAAGGCTCGCGGTTAAGGGGAAGCTGACATGCAATTAAATGTAAATGACGCTCAAGCGATCGAAGTTTCCGAACTGACATTTGGCGGCGAATTCAACGAGACGCTCGTTCACCAAGCAGTCGTGGCCTACATGGCCGGCGGCCGTCAAGGTAGCAAGCAGCAAAAGACCCGTTCCGACGTTCGTGGTGGCGGTAAGCGCCCTTGGCGTCAGAAAGGTACTGGCCGTGCTCGTGCCGGTACTATCCGTAGCCCAATCTGGCGCGGCGGCGGTACCACTTTCGCAGCTCGTCCTCAGGATCACACTCAGAAGCTCAACAAGAAGATGTACCGCGCAGCACTGCGCTCCATCCTTGCTGAACTCGTGCGTACTGATCGTCTGGTCGTGGTTCAGGACTTCGCTGTTGAAGCACCGAAAACCAAAGATCTGCTGAACAAGCTGAACGGCATGGGCCTGACTGACGTCTTGATCGTGTCTGAAGCTGTTGATCAGAACCTGTACCTGGCTGCTCGCAACCTGCCACACGTTGATGTACGTGACGTGCAAGGTTCCGATCCAGTTAGTCTGATCGCATACGACAAGGTGTTGATCACCGTGTCGGCCGTGAAGAAATTCGAGGAGCTGCTGGGATGAACCAGGAACGCGTATTTAAAGTTCTGCTTGGCCCGCACGTTTCCGAAAAGGCTACGGTTCTGGCTGACAAGAAAGGCCAGTTCGTTTTCAAGGTTGCAACTGACGCAACCAAGCTGGAAATCAAGAAGGCCGTCGAAAGCCTGTTCAGCGTGAAAGTAGAGCGTGTTACTACCCTGAATGTTCTGGGTAAGAGCAAGCGCACTGCTCGCGGTCTGGGCAAGCGTAATGACTGGAAGAAGGCGGTTATCTCCCTTCAGCCAGGCCAAGATCTCGATTTCAGCAGCAGTGCTGAGTAAGGAAGGGGTGCATCATGGCAATCGTTAAATGCAAACCGACTTCCCCTGGCCGCCGTTTCGTGGTCAAGGTGGTCAACCAGGAGCTGCATAAAGGCGCTCCTCACGCACCGCTGCTCGAGAAGAAATCGAAGACTGGTGGTCGTAACAACAATGGTCGCATTACCACTCGTCACATCGGTGGTGGCCATAAGCAGCATTATCGTCTGGTCGACTTCCGTCGCAACGACAAAGATGGCATCGCTGCCACTGTCGAGCGTATCGAATACGATCCAAACCGTACTGCTCACATCGCTCTGCTGCTGTACGCAGATGGCGAGCGTCGCTACATCATCGCCCCTAAAGGCGTGAGTGCTGGCGACCAGCTGATCGCAGGTGCCTTGGCACCGATCAAGCCGGGCAACGCTCTGCAACTGCGTAACATTCCAGTTGGTAGCACCGTACACGGCATCGAATTGAAGCCAGGTAAAGGCGCGCAAATCGCTCGTTCCGCTGGTGCTTCGGCTCAGCTGATCGCTCGTGAAGGTGTCTACGTGACCCTGCGTCTGCGTTCTGGTGAGATGCGTAAAGTGCTGGCTGAATGCCGCGCGACCTTGGGCGAAGTCTCGAACTCCGAGCACAGCCTGCGTTCGCTGGGTAAAGCTGGTGCCAAACGCTGGCGTGGCGTTCGCCCAACCGTTCGTGGTGTTGCCATGAACCCGGTTGACCACCCACACGGTGGTGGTGAAGGTCGTACCTCTGGTGGTCGTCATCCGGTATCGCCATGGGGCTTCCCGACTAAGGGCGCGAAGACTCGTGGTAATAAGCGTACCGACAAAATGATCGTCCGTCGTCGCAAGTAAATAGAGGGATACGACAGTGCCACGTTCTCTGAAAAAAGGTCCTTTTATTGATCTTCACCTACTGAAGAAGATCGAAGTGGCGGCGGAAAAGAACGATCGCAAACCGGTGAAAACCTGGTCGCGTCGTTCGATGATCCTGCCACAAATGGTCGGTTTGACCATCGCAGTACACAACGGTCGCCTTCACGTCCCAGTTCTCGTGAACGAAGACATGGTCGGCCACAAACTAGGCGAGTTTGCCGGTACCCGCACATATCGTGGGCACGTGGCAGACAAGAAAGCCAAGCGTTAAGGGGTTAGGAAATGGAAGTAGCCGCTAAGTTGTCGGGCGCTCGAATCTCCGCCCAGAAAGCCCGCTTGGTCGCCGACCAGATCCGCGGGAAGAAGGTGGGCGAAGCGCTCAACCTGTTGGCTTTCAGCAGTAAGAAAGCCGCCGAGATCATGAAGAAAGTGCTGGAGTCGGCCGTAGCCAACGCCGAGCATAACGAAGGCGCAGACGTTGATGACCTGAAGGTCAGCACCGTTTTCGTCAACGAAGGGCGTTCGCTGAAGCGTATCATGCCGCGTGCCAAAGGCCGTGCTGATCGCATCGTCAAGCGGTCTTGCCATATCACTGTCAAGGTTGCTGACAAGTAACGGAGTCGAAGAGATGGGTCAGAAAGTACATCCCATTGGCATTCGCCTGGGAATCGTCAAGGAGCACACCTCCGTCTGGTACGCAGACGGTCGGACTTATGCGGACTATTTGTTCGCTGATCTGAAGGTGCGTGAGTATCTCCAAGACAAACTAAAAAGCGCGTCCGTAAGCCGTATCGATATCCATCGTCCGGCACAAACTGCACGTATCACCATCCACACCGCTCGTCCAGGTATCGTTATCGGGAAGAAAGGTGAAGATGTTGAGAAACTGCGTCAGGACCTGACCAAGCAAATGGGTGTGCCTGTGCACATCAATATCGAAGAGATCCGCAAGCCGGAGCTCGACGGTATGCTGGTTGCGCAGAGCGTAGCTCAGCAGCTGGAGCGTCGCGTCATGTTCCGTCGCGCTATGAAGCGCGCCGTACAGAACGCCATGCGCATTGGTGCCAAAGGCATCAAAATCCAAGTGAGCGGTCGTCTCGGCGGTGCTGAAATCGCACGTACTGAATGGTATCGCGAAGGTCGTGTGCCATTGCACACCCTGCGTGCCGACATCGACTATGCCAACTACGAAGCTCACACCACTTATGGTGTGATCGGTGTAAAGGTTTGGATCTTCAAAGGCGAAGTAATTGGTGGTCGCCAAGAAGAACTGAAACCACAAGCACCAGCGCCTCGTAAAAAAGCTGCTAAGTAAGGGGTACGCCAAATGTTGCAACCAAAGCGTACGAAGTTCCGCAAGCAGATGACAGGCCACAACCGTGGTCTGGCTCAGCGCGGTAGCAAAGTCAGCTTCGGCGAGTTCGCGCTGAAGTCTGTAGCTCGTGGTCGTCTCACCGCTCGTCAGATCGAGTCAGCGCGTCGTGCTCTGACCCGTCACGTAAAACGTGGCGGCAAGATCTGGATCCGTGTATTCCCGGACAAGCCAATCTCCAAAAAGCCCCTCGAAGTTCGGATGGGTAAAGGTAAGGGCAACGTGGAATACTGGGTTGCCCAGATTCAGCCAGGCAAAGTCCTGTATGAAATCGAGGGTGTAACTGAAGAGCTGGCGCGTGAGGCTTTTGCCCTGGCTGCTGCAAAGCTGCCGCTCGCCACCGCCTTTGTTAAACGGACGGTGATGTGATGAAAGCGAATGAACTTCGTGAAAAATCCGCACAGCAGCTGAACGAGCAACTGCTCGGCCTGCTGCGCGACCAGTTCAATCTGCGCATGCAGAAAGCAACTGGCCAGTTGGGGCAGTCTCATCTGCTCTCGCAAGTTAAGCGTGACATTGCTCGCGTGAAGACTGTGCTCAACCAGCAGGCAGGTAAGTGATCATGGCTGAAGCCGAAAAGACTGTCCGTACGCTGACTGGCCGTGTTGTCAGCGACAAGATGGACAAAACCATCACCGTTTTGATCGAGCGTCGCGTTAAGCACCCGATCTACGGTAAATATGTTAAGCGTTCGACTAAGCTGCACGCGCACGACGAAACCAACCAGTGCCACATCGGCGACAAAGTCACTATTCGTGAAACTCGTCCGCTGGCCAAGACCAAGTCTTGGGCACTGGTTGATGTTCTCGAACGCGCTGTGGAAGTCTAAGGACTAGGGGTCGGAGAAATTATATGATTCAGACTCAATCCATGCTCGATGTGGCCGATAACAGCGGCGCTCGCCGTGTTATGTGCATCAAGGTGCTGGGTGGCTCCCATCGTCGTTACGCTGGTATCGGTGACATCATCAAAGTTACCGTGAAGGAAGCAATTCCTCGCGGTAAAGTGAAAAAAGGCCAAGTGATGACTGCTGTTGTAGTCCGCACTCGTCACGGCGTTCGCCGTGCAGATGGCTCCATTATCCGCTTTGATGGCAACGCTGCTGTTCTTCTGAACAACAAGCAAGAGCCGATCGGCACCCGTATCTTTGGGCCAGTGACCCGTGAACTTCGTACTGAGAAGTTCATGAAGATCGTCTCGCTCGCCCCAGAAGTGCTGTAAGGAGATCCGACATGCAAAAGATTCGTCGTGACGACGAGATCATCGTGATCGCCGGCAAAGACAAAGGTAAGCGCGGTAAGGTGCTTAAGGTTCTCGCTAATAACCGTCTGGTTATTGGTGGTCTGAACCTGGTTAAGCGTCATACCAAGCCTAACCCGATGTCGGGCGTACAAGGCGGTATCGTCGAAAAAGAAGCTCCGCTGGACGCTTCTAACGTCGCCATTTTCAACGGCGAAACCAACAAGGCAGACCGCGTTGGTTTCAAAGTAGAAGATGGCAAGAAAATTCGTGTCTTCAAGTCGACCCAAAAAGCGGTTGATGCTTGAACACTGCTAGGTAGAAGACCATGGCACGACTAAAAGAGATTTATTGGAAAGAAATCGCACCGAAGCTTAAGGAAGAACTTAAGCTTTCGAACGTGATGGAAGTTCCACGCGTTACCAAAATCACCCTGAACATGGGTCTGGGCGAAGCGGTCGGCGACAAAAAAGTCATCGAGCACGCTGTTGCTGACCTGGAAAAGATCACCGGTCAAAAAGTCGTTGTGACTTACGCTCGGAAATCCATCGCTGGCTTTAAAGTCCGTGAAGGTTGGCCGATCGGCGTCAAAGTGACTCTGCGCCGTGAGCGTATGTACGAATTCCTGGATCGTCTGCTGTCGATCTCCCTGCCTCGGGTCCGCGACTTCCGCGGCCTGAATGCCAAGTCCTTCGATGGTCGTGGTAACTACAGCATGGGCGTGAAAGAGCAGATCATCTTCCCGGAAATCGACTACGACAAGATCGATGCTCTCCGCGGTCTGGACATCACCCTGACCACCACTGCCAAGAACGATGATGAAGGTCGCGCCCTGTTGCGTGCTTTCAAATTCCCGTTCCGCAACTGATTGGAGTAGGACCATGGCCAAGATGAGCATGAAAAACCGCGAGCTGAAGCGTCAGCTCACGGTTGCCAAGTACGCCAAGAAGCGTGCAGCACTGAAAGCAATCATCGTTGATCTGAACGCAAGTCCAGAAGCACGTTGGGAAGCGACAGTAGCACTGCAGAAGCAGCCACGTGACGCAAGCGCCTCGCGCATGCGTAACCGCTGCCGCCTGACCGGTCGTCCACACGGCGTTTACCGCAAGTTCGGCCTCGGCCGTAACAAGCTGCGTGAAGCGGCAATGCGTGGTGACGTACCGGGTCTGGTTAAAGCCAGCTGGTAAGTACGTTCAGCGTCCAGGTGGTCGGTTTCGCAAGATACTGACCGCCGGTGGCCTTGAATCTGGAACAAGCCCCTTTTGGGGCTTGTTTCATTTCCGTAGTGTGTCTAAAATACGCGGCTCGCCTGAGCCCGTGTGTTTTATGCTCGGAGATTCTCGGCGACATATGTAGCCGCAAGGCTAATTTTTTTGTATTAGGAGCGTCTAGCCCATGAGTATGCAGGACCCGTTAGCGGACATGCTAACTCGTATCCGTAATGCCCAGATGGCTGAAAAGTCCGTCGTAAGCATGCCATCTTCCACGTTGAAGGTTGCTGTTGCCAAAGTCCTGAAAGACGAAGGCTACATTGCGGGTTATCAGATCAGCAGCGAAATCAAACCTCTGCTGTCCATCGAGCTGAAGTACTTCGAAGGCCGTCCGGTCATCGAGGAAGTGAAGCGCGTTAGCCGTCCAGGCCTGCGTCAGTACAAGTCCGTCGATGATCTGCCAAAAGTTCGTGGCGGTCTCGGTGTGTCTATCGTCTCCACCAACAAAGGTGTGATGACGGATCGTGCTGCGCGCGCTGCCGGTGTCGGCGGCGAAGTTCTTTGCACTGTGTTCTAAGGGGGGATAAGCATGTCACGCGTCGCTAAGAACCCCGTTAAGCTGCCAGCCGGTGTCGAAGTAAAATTCGCAGGCCAACAGCTTTCGGTGAAGGGTGCCAAGGGTACTCTCGAACTGAACATCCATTCGTCCGTTGAGATCGTTGAAGAAGCTGGTGAGCTGCGTTTCGCTGCTCGCAATGGCGATCAACAAACTCGCGCAATGGCCGGTACCACTCGTGCGTTGGTAAACAACATGGTCCAAGGCGTAAGCCAAGGCTTCGAGCGTAAGCTCCAGCTGGTCGGTGTTGGTTACAAAGCGCAAGCAAAAGGCACGGTTTTGAACCTGGCCCTTGGCTTCTCGCACCCAGTGGATTACGAACTGCCAGAAGGCATCACCGCTGAGACCCCGAGCCAAACCGATATCCTGATCAAGGGTATTGATAAGCAGCTGGTAGGTCAGGTGGCCGCTGAGATCCGCGACTTCCGTCCACCAGAGCCGTACAAAGGCAAAGGTGTGCGCTACGCGGACGAAGTCGTCCGTCGTAAAGAAGCCAAGAAGAAGTAGGGCATAGCAAATGACCGACAAAAAAGTTACTCGACTGCGTCGCGCTCGCAAAGCACGCCTGAAAATGCACGAACTCGAAGTCGTGCGTCTCTGCGTGTTCCGCTCGTCGCAGCACATCTACGCCCAGGTCATCTCGGCCGACGGCAACAAAGTCCTGGCAAGCGCCTCGACTTTGGATAAAGAACTGCGTGATGGTGCCACTGGCAACATCGACGCGGCCACTAAGGTTGGCCAGCTGGTCGCTACGCGTGCAAAAGCCGCTGGCGTCTCGCAGGTGGCTTTCGACCGCTCTGGCTTCAAGTATCACGGTCGCGTCAAGGCGCTGGCTGATGCTGCTCGTGAAGCTGGGCTGGAGTTCTAAGTTATGTCAAATAACGACCAAAAGCGCGACGAAGGCTACATTGAGAAGCTGGTTCAAGTTAACCGCGTAGCCAAAACCGTTAAAGGCGGCCGTATCTTCACTTTCACCGCGTTGACCGTGGTTGGTGATGGTAAAGGGCGTGTTGGCTTCGGCCGTGGCAAGTCACGTGAAGTGCCTGCTGCGATCCAGAAGGCAATGGAAGCTGCTCGTCGCAACATGATCCAAGTTGATCTGAACGGCACTACTCTGCAGTACGCAATGAAGTCCGCCCATGGCGCTTCGAAGGTGTACATGCAGCCTGCTTCTGAAGGTACCGGTATCATCGCTGGCGGCGCTATGCGTGCTGTCCTCGAAGTTGCTGGCGTTCAGAACGTTCTGGCCAAGTGCTACGGCTCGACTAACCCAGTAAACGTGGTTCACGCCACTTTCAAGGGTTTGAAAGCAATGCAGTCTCCTGAATCCATTGCCGCCAAGCGTGGCAAAAGCGTCAAGGAGATCTTCTGATCATGGCTACCGTTAAAGTAACGCTGATCAAAAGCATGACCGGTCGCATCCCTAACCACAAATTGTGCGTTAAGGGTTTGGGTCTGCGTCGCATCGGTCACACTGTAGAAGTCCAGGATACTCCCGAGAATCGCGGGATGATCAACAAGGCTTACTACATGCTGCGTGTCGAGGGTTAATCGATGAAACTCAATGATCTGAGTCCAGCGCCGGGTTCCCGTCGCGAAAAGCATCGTCCGGGCCGTGGTATCGGTAGCGGTTTGGGTAAGACTGGTGGCCGTGGCCACAAAGGTCAAACCTCCCGCTCCGGTGGCACCATCGCTCCAGGCTTTGAAGGCGGTCAACAGCCGCTGCATCGTCGCCTGCCTAAGTTCGGTTTCGTATCCCTGAAAGCCATGGATCGCGCAGAAGTGCGTTTGTCCGAGCTGGCTAAAGTGGAAGGCGACATCGTTACTGTGCAGACCCTGAAAGATGCCAACGTGATCAACGTCAACGTACAGCGTGTGAAAATCATGCTGTCCGGTGAAGTGACCCGCGCTATCACTATCGGCAAGGGAATCGGCGCCACCAAAGGTGCGCGTTCGGCTATCGAAGCAGCTGGCGGCAAGTTCGAGGAATAAATGGCTAAGCAAGGTGCTCTCTCAGCGCTCGGCAAAGGCGGTATGTCTGAACTTTGGGCTCGTCTGCGTTTTCTGTTCCTGGCGATTATCGTCTACCGAATAGGCGCACACATCCCGGTTCCAGGTATCAACCCGGACCGACTCGCAGACCTGTTTCGACAGAATGAGGGGACCATTCTTAGCTTGTTCAACATGTTTTCCGGCGGCGCGCTGGAACGGATGAGCATCTTTGCACTGGGGATCATGCCGTACATTTCGGCATCGATCATCATGCAGTTGATGACCGCCGTCAGCCCGCAGTTGGAGCAGTTGAAGAAGGAAGGTGAAGCTGGCCGTCGCAAGATTAGCCAGTACACCCGCTACGGCACTGTCATCCTTGCCCTGGTTCAAGCTGTCGGCATGTCCGTTGGCTTGGCGGGGCAGGGTGTTGCGTTCACTGGTGACTTTGGCTTCCATTTCGTTGCGGTATCCACGTTTGTGGCTGGTGCGATGTTTATGATGTGGCTGGGTGAGCAGATTACTGAGCGTGGTGTTGGTAACGGTATCTCGATGTTGATTTTCGCAGGTATCGTCGCCGGTCTTCCGAGAGCAATCGGGCAGTCTTTCGAGTCTGCACGTCAGGGTGATATCAATATTTTTGCCCTGGTTGCCATCGGTTTGCTGGCAGTAGCGATTATCGGTTTTGTGGTGTTCATTGAGCGTGGCCAGCGTCGTATTGCTGTTCACTACGCCAAGCGTCAGCAGGGCCGCAAGGTTTTTGCTGCGCAGACCAGCCACTTGCCGCTGAAAGTGAATATGGCCGGTGTTATTCCGGCAATTTTCGCGAGCAGCATTTTGCTGTTTCCGGCTTCGTTGGGTACCTGGTTTGGTCAGTCTGAAAACATGGGCTGGCTGCAGGACCTTTCTCAGTCGATCGCTCCTGGTCAGCCGTTGAATATTCTGCTGTTTAGTGCAGGGATTATTTTCTTCTGCTTCTTCTATACGGCGTTGATGTTCAATCCGAAAGACGTAGCGGAAAACCTGAAGAAGTCCGGTGCCTTTATTCCGGGCATCCGTCCAGGTGAGCAGTCTGCACGCTACATTGATGGCGTTCTGACTCGTTTGACCCTGTTCGGTGCTCTATATATGACGGCCGTGTGCTTGTTGCCCCAGTTCCTGGTGGTTGCGGCAAACGTTCCGTTCTACCTTGGCGGGACCTCGTTGCTGATCGTCGTCGTGGTTGTGATGGACTTCATGTCCCAAGTACAATCGCACCTCGTTTCGCACCAGTACGAATCCCTGATGAAGAAAGCCAACCTGAAGGGTTACGGCAGCGGCATGTTGCGCTGAGTACCCATAAGGTTCGAGGAGTTGGTGATGAAAGTTCGTGCATCGGTGAAAAAGCTGTGCCGTAACTGCAAAATTATTCGCCGCGAAGGTGTTGTTCGAGTAATTTGCAGCGCGGAACCGCGTCACAAACAGCGCCAAGGCTGAGTGTGATCCGCTTGAAGCCCGGCAGCTAGTGCGCTGCCGGGTTGATTATTTGTTATTACAGCGATATTATCTCGCGCCCTATTTCTTGGCTTCCGGGGCGTAGGTAGCTGTCAATTGGAGTCCCACTGAATGGCCCGTATTGCAGGCGTTAACATTCCAGATAACAAGCACACTGTTATCTCGCTGACCTACATCTATGGTGTTGGTCGCACTACTGCGCAGAAAATTTGCGCAGATACTGGGGTAAACCCAGCCGCAAAGATTAAAGATCTGAGCGACGAGCAGATTGAGCTGTTGCGTGGCGAAGTGGCGAAGTTCACCACTGAAGGTGACCTGCGTCGCGAAATCAACATGAAAATCAAGCGTTTGATGGACCTCGGTTGCTACCGTGGTCTGCGTCATCGTCGTGGTCTTCCAGTACGCGGTCAGCGTACCAAGACTAACGCGCGTACCCGTAAAGGTCCGCGTAAGCCGATCCGCAAGTAATCGCCCACGCGAATCGACAGGAAATTAATCATGGCAAAACCTGCTGCTCGTCCTCGTAAAAAAGTTAAAAAGACAGTGGTTGATGGCATCGCCCACATCCATGCTTCTTTTAACAACACAATCGTGACCATCACCGACCGTCAAGGTAACGCGCTTTCTTGGGCTACCTCCGGTGGTTCGGGTTTCCGCGGTTCCCGCAAGTCCACCCCGTTTGCTGCTCAAGTAGCTGCTGAACGTGCTGGTCAAGCTGCGCTGGAATACGGCCTGAAAAACCTTGACGTTAACGTCAAAGGTCCAGGTCCAGGTCGTGAGTCTGCTGTCCGTGCTTTGAACGGCTGTGGCTATAAGATCGCCAGCATCACCGACGTGACGCCAATCCCGCACAACGGGTGCCGTCCGCCGAAGAAGCGCCGCGTGTAATCCAGGAGATTGTAAAGAATGGCTCGTTACATTGGTCCAAAATGCAAACTCGCTCGTCGCGAAGGCACCGATCTCTTCCTGAAGAGCGGCGTGCGCGCGATCGAATCGAAGTGCAACATTGAAGCAGCACCTGGTATCCACGGCCAACGCCGCGGTCGCCAGTCCGATTACGGCACCCAACTGCGTGAAAAGCAGAAGGTCCGTCGTATTTACGGCGTTCTCGAGCGTCAGTTCAGCGGCTACTACAAAGAAGCTGCTGGCAAGAAAGGTGCAACCGGTGAAAACCTGCTGCAACTGCTCGAATGCCGTCTGGACAACGTTGTATACCGTATGGGCTTTGGTTCTACTCGTGCCGAATCCCGTCAGCTGGTATCGCACAAGTCGATCAGCGTTAACGGTCAGACCGTAAACGTTCCGTCCTACCAGGTTCGTGCTGGTGACGTGGTCGCTGTCCGCGAGAAAGCAAAAAACCAACTTCGCATTGTCCAAGCTCTCGATCTGTGTGCCCAACGTGGCCGCGTAGAATGGGTAGAAGTAGACACTGAGAAGAAGTCGGGCGTTTTCAAGAACGTTCCTGCTCGCAGTGATCTGTCCGCCGACATCAACGAAAGCCTGATTGTCGAGCTCTACTCCAAGTAAGGGCTAGAAAATAGGTGCATCCATGCAGATTTCGGTAAATGAGTTCCTGACACCCCGCCACATTGATGTGCAGGTTGTCAGTCCAACCCGCGCCAAAATCACTCTCGAGCCTCTCGAGCGTGGTTTTGGCCACACCCTGGGCAACGCGCTGCGCCGCATCCTGTTGTCCTCAATGCCCGGCTGTGCAGTAGTCGAGGCCGAGATTGACGGTGTGCTCCACGAGTACAGCGCCATCGAAGGTGTACAGGAAGACGTAATTGAAATCCTGTTGAACCTTAAAGGTCTGGCTATCAAGCTGCACGGCCGTGACGAAGTTACGCTGACCTTGTCGAAGAAGGGTTCGGGGGTGGTTACCGCTGCCGATATTCAGCTGGATCATGATGTCGAGATCGTTAACCCCGATCACGTAATCGCTAACCTGGCGTCTAACGGCGCCCTGAACATGAAGCTCACTGTAGCTCGTGGTCGTGGTTATGAACCGGCCGACTCGCGTCAGAGCGATGAAGACGAAAGCCGCAGCATTGGTCGCTTGCAGCTTGATTCTTCGTTCAGCCCGGTTCGCCGCATCGCATACGTGGTGGAAAACGCCCGTGTCGAGCAGCGTACTAACCTGGACAAGCTGGTTATTGATCTGGAAACCAACGGTACTCTGGACCCTGAAGAGGCTATCCGTCGCGCTGCAACCATTCTGCAACAGCAGTTGGCTGCGTTCGTCGACCTCAAAGGTGACAGCGAACCAGTGGTAATCGAGCAGGAAGACGAGATCGATCCGATCCTGCTTCGCCCGGTTGACGATCTGGAACTGACTGTACGTTCGGCTAACTGCCTTAAGGCGGAAAACATTTACTACATCGGCGACCTGATTCAGCGTACCGAAGTAGAACTGTTGAAGACTCCGAACCTGGGCAAGAAATCCTTGACTGAAATCAAGGACGTTCTGGCCTCCCGCGGTCTGTCCCTCGGCATGCGCCTCGACAACTGGCCGCCTGCAAGTCTTAAGAAGGACGACAAGGCGACTGCCTGATCGTCGTAATCACCGAACGTGAGTTTGGTAAGGAATGAACCATGCGTCATCGTAAAAGTGGACGTCACCTGAGCCGTACCAGCTCGCACCGTAAGGCCATGTTTCAAAACATGGCGGTGTCGCTGTTCGAGCACGAGCTGATCAAAACTACACTGCCGAAAGCTAAAGAACTGCGTCGCGTTGCTGAGCCGCTGATCACTTTGGCTAAGACAGACAGCCTGGCTAACCGCCGTCTGGCATTCGACCGTACTCGTTCGAAAGCTATCGTTGGTAAGCTGTTCAACGACCTGGGCAAGCGTTACGCTACCCGTGAGGGTGGCTACCTGCGCATCCTCAAGTGCGGTTTCCGCTCTGGCGACAACGCGCCTATGGCGTATGTCGAGTTGGTTGATCGTGCTACTGCCGGCGAAGCTGTAAGCGCCGAGTAAGACGACAGTCTGTAACGAAGAACCGGGCCTCGTGCCCGGTTTTTTGTGCGCGTAAGAAAAACGCCATTTGTACAAGCTGCGTCAGGTCAACACTGGCACGATGGTGGCCAGGTGTATTGGTAGTAATTTTCTATTGATTCCCACAATTTAATGAATTTGTAGGTGTCATGTTGATGATCAATACTCACTGCAAGCCGATTAGCCGGCAGTTCCAAGTCCGACCTGAGGAAGATTGAGCATGAGCCAGAACAAAATTCTTACCACCGCCAGCGGCGCTCCCGTGGCGGACAACCAGAACTCCCGTTCCGCCGGCCCACGTGGCCCGTTGTTGCTCGACGATTTTCACCTGATTGAGAAGCTCGCGCACTTCAACCGCGAAAACATCCCTGAGCGTCGAGTACATGCCAAAGGTTCGGGGGCTTACGGCACGTTCACCGTTACCCAGGACATCGCTGAATACACCAGCGCCAAGCTGTTCGAGTCCGTGGGCAAACAAACGCCGACCTTTCTGCGCTTCTCCACGGTGGGTGGGGAGCGTGGTTCGGCTGATACCGAGCGCGATCCTCGTGGCTTTGCCTTGAAGTTCTACACCGAAGAAGGCAACTGGGACATCGTCGGTAACAACACGCCGGTGTTCTTCATCCGTGACCCTCTGAAGTTCCCTGATTTTATCCACACCCAGAAACGCCTGCCGCAAAGCAATCTGAAAAGTGCGCAGATGATGTGGGACTTCTGGTCGCACTCCCCGGAGGCGCTGCACCAGGTCACCATCCTATTTTCGGACCGTGGTATCCCTGATGGTTACCGTCACATGCACGGCTTCGGTAGCCACACCTACAGCCTGATTAACGCCAAGGGCGAGCGGCACTGGGTAAAGTGGCACTACAAGACCAAGCAAGGCATCAAGAACCTTGCACCGGCTGAGGCCGCACGCTTGGCTGGCACCGATCCTGATTACGCACAGCGCGATCTGTTTGGTGCGATCGAGCGCGGCGACTTCCCGAAATGGCGCGTCTGCATTCAGATCATGACCGAGGCCCAAGCCAACGCGCATTACGAGAACCCCTTTGACGTGACCAAAACCTGGTCACAAAAGGAGTTCCCGCTGATCGAAGTCGGCGAACTGGAGCTCAACCGTAATCCACAGAACTACTTCGCTGAAGTGGAACAAGCTGCGTTCGGCCCGAGCAACATGGTCCCGGGTGTCGGTCTGTCGCCAGACCGCATGCTGCAGGGCCGCGTTTTCGCTTATGCAGATGCACATCGCTACCGTATCGGCACCAACCACCAACAATTGCCGGTGAATGCCCCACGCAGTCCGGTCAACAGCTACCAGCGTGATGGCTCGATGGCCTTCGGCAGCAATGGCGGTGCGACTCCCAACTATGAACCAAACAGCTATGCCGACGCGCCGAAACAAGCACCACAGTACGCCGAGCCTGCATTGGCCCTGAGCGGTGCCGCAGATCGTTACGATCACCGCGAAGACACCGACTATTACAGCCATGCCGGTGCGCTGTTCCGCCTGATGAACGATGAGCAGAAGGCCTTGCTCACCGGCAACATCGCCGGCGCCATGTCGGGGGTTTCCAGTGATGTGGTCCAGCGTCAGTTGCAGCACTTCTTCAAAGCCGATCAGGCTTATGGAGAAGCAATCGCAAAGGCACTGGGTGTATCGCTTAACTGACTCTAAACGATAAGCAGAACCGCCCTCATTTGGGCGGTTTTTGCGCTAATTTAGCTACTTTTCTCTGTAAATCTTCACTTTTCTGCCGTTGCTTCCGTGACCTATAGGTCAGCATGGTTCAAACTGAAGACTTTCAAGCAGGGAGATGTAGGGCGATGCAAGGTCACCCCAACGTAATCGATTACCTCAACACGTTGCTGACGGGCGAACTGGCTGCTCGTGACCAATATTTCATCCATTCGCGTATGTACGAAGACTGGGGCTTTACCGAGCTCTATGAACGTATCAACCACGAGATGGAAGAAGAGACGCAGCACGCCGATGCGCTGATGCGCCGTATCCTGATGCTCGAAGGCACGCCACGCATGCGTCCGGACGACCTGGACGTAGGCACCACGGTGCCTGAGATGCTCGCAGCCGACCTTCGCCTCGAGTACAAGGTCCGTGCCGCGCTGTGCAAGGGCATCGAGCTATGCGAGCAGCACAACGACTATGTCACGCGTGAAATTCTGCGCGTGCAGTTGGCCGACACCGAAGAAGATCACACCTACTGGCTGGAAAAGCAGTTGGGCCTGATCAAGCTGGTCGGCCTGGAGAATTACCTGCAATCGCAGTTCTGATTCCCGGCTGTAAAAAAGCCCCTGTCACCGTTGAAGTGACAGGGGCTTTTTATTGGGTCGGATAAATCACGCCCTGTCGCGTGCGAGCAATGGTTTCAAGTAGTAACCCGTGTGCGACTGCGGCATTTCGGAGACCTGCTCCGGCGTACCCACCGCGATGATCTGGCCGCCCTTGGAACCGCCTTCCGGTCCGAGGTCGACCAGCCAGTCGGCGGTCTTGATCACATCCAGGTTGTGTTCGATCACCACCACGGTGTTGCCGTGGTCACGCAGGCGGTGCAACACATCCAGTAATTGCTGAATATCCGCGAAGTGCAGGCCCGTGGTCGGTTCATCGAGGATATACAGGGTTTTACCCGTATCCCGCTTGGACAGCTCGCGGGACAGCTTGACCCGCTGCGCCTCACCACCGGACAGCGTGGTCGCCGATTGCCCCAGCTTGATGTACGACAAGCCCACATCCATCAGTGTCTGCAGCTTGCGCGCCAACGCTGGAACCGCGTCGAAGAACACCCGCGCTTCTTCGATGGTCATCTCCAGGGTTTCGTGGATGTTCTTGCCCTTGTATTTGATCTCAAGGGTTTCGCGGTTATAGCGCTTGCTCTTGCACACATCGCATGGCACGTAGATGTCCGGCAGGAAGTGCATTTCCACTTTGATCAAGCCATCGCCCTGGCACGCTTCGCAGCGCCCGCCCTTGACGTTGAACGAGAACCGGCCCGGCCCGTAGCCCCGCGAGCGGGATTCCGGGACGCCAGCGAACAACTCGCGAATGGGCGTAAACAGCCCGGTATAGGTCGCCGGGTTGGAGCGTGGTGTGCGGCCAATCGGGCTCTGGTCGATATCGACCACTTTGTCCAGGAGCTCAAGGCCCTTGATGCTGTCATGTGCAGCCGCTTCCAGAGTGGTCGCGCCGTTCAAGGCGGTGGCGCTCAGTGGGAACAGCGTGTTGTTGATCAGCGTCGACTTGCCCGAGCCGGAAACACCCGTCACGCAGGTCAGCAGGCCCAGGGGAATCTCCAGGTCGACATTGCGCAGGTTGTTGCCACGCGCGCCCTTGAGGTGCAACGCCATCTTCTTGTTGCGTGGCGTGCGCTTGGCCGGCACCTCAATCTTCACGCGACCGGACAGGTACTTGCCCGTCAGTGAGTCCGGATGGGCCATCACCTCGGCAGGCGTACCTTGGGCGACGATATGTCCACCATGCACGCCGGCACCCGGGCCAATATCGACCACATAATCTGCCAGGCGAATCGCGTCTTCATCGTGCTCGACCACAATCACCGTGTTGCCGATATCCCGCAGGTGCTTCAGCGTGCCCAGGAGACGATCGTTGTCGCGCTGGTGCAAGCCGATCGATGGTTCATCGAGGATATACAGCACACCCACCAGGCCCGCACCGATCTGGCTGGCCAGGCGAATACGCTGGGCTTCACCGCCAGACAAGGTATCGGCGCTGCGGTCCAGTGACAGGTAATCCAGGCCGACGTTGACCAGGAACTGCAGGCGCTCGCGAATCTCCTTGAGGATCTTGTCGGCGATCTCCCCACGGCGTCCGGTCAGTTTGAGGACACCAAAGTATTCACAGGCATCACCGATCGGCAGGTTGGTCACTGCCGGCAGAGTCTTCTCGCCAACCCATACGTGCCGCGCCTCACGGCGCAGGCGGGTGCCACGGCAATCCGGGCAGGGCTGGGTGCTGAGAAACTTCGCCAGCTCTTCACGCACGCTCGCCGACTCGGTCTCGCGGTAGCGGCGTTCGAGGTTCGGCACGATGCCTTCGAACGGGTGCGAGCGTTTGACGATGTCGCCACGGTCGTTGAGGTATTTGAAGTCGACGCTCTGCGAACCGCTGCCGTTGAGAATGACCTTCTGCTGATCTGCCGGCAGTTGGTTGAACGGTACTTCCAGGCTGAACTTATAGTGCGACGCCAACGACCCGAGCATCTGGAAGTAATAGACGTTACGCCTGTCCCAGCCGCGTATCGCGCCTTCCGCCAACGTCAGTTCGCCATTGACCAGGCGCTTGATGTCGAAGAACTGCTTCACCCCCAGGCCATCACAGGTCGGGCATGCGCCGGCCGGGTTGTTGAAGGAAAACAGCTTGGGTTCCAGCTCGCTGATGGCGTGGCCACAGATCGGGCAGGCAAAGCGTGCGGAGAAGATGATCTCTTCGCCAGGCTCGTCGTCCATCGGCGCGACCAGGGCAATCCCGTCCGCCAGCTTCAGGGCGGTCTCGAAGGATTCGGCCAGGCGTTGCTGCAAGTCGGCGCGCACTTTGAAACGGTCGACCACGACATCAATCGAGTGCTTCTTCTGCTTGTCGAGCTTCGGCGCTTCGTCCAGCTCATACAGCTTGCCGTTGATCCGCGCACGCACGAAACCTTGGGCCCGCAGTTCTTCAAACACCGAAAGGTGTTCACCCTTGCGCTCGCGAATTACCGGCGCCAGCAACATCAGCTTGGCGCCTTCCGGCTGGGCCAGCACCAGGTCGACCATCTGGCTGACGGTCTGGGCTTCCAGCGGAATGTCGTGGTCCGGGCAGCGCGGGATACCTACGCGCGCATAGAGCAGGCGTAGGTAGTCGTAGATCTCGGTGATGGTGCCCACGGTGGACCGCGGGTTATGGGACGTCGACTTCTGCTCGATGGAAATCGCCGGCGACAGGCCTTCGATGGTGTCGACGTCGGGTTTTTCCATCATCGACAGGAACTGGCGGGCATAGGCCGACAGCGACTCGACATAGCGCCGCTGGCCTTCGGCGTACAGCGTGTCGAACGCCAGCGACGATTTGCCGGACCCGGACAAACCGGTGATGACGATCAGTTTGTCCCGGGGCAGGGTCAGGTCGATATTCTTCAGGTTGTGGGTTCTAGCCCCACGAATCAGGATCTTGTCCAAGATGGCCTCGCACGGCGGGCGTAAATAATGCAGGAGTATACGGATAAAGACTGGATGAATATACACTGTCAAGGTGCTAGGTGCAGCCTTACATGAAACCTGCGCGGCAAAGCGCCGCATATACCCTCTCAATCGATGGGACTGGTAGAATCGCCGCCGGTTCACACGAGGTTTTTCCATGCACGATCCCCACAGCGAACGCATGAGTAGCGGCGAGACCCGAGCGGCAAGCGGTCTGGCCCTGGTGTTCGCCTTCCGTATGCTTGGCATGTTCATGGTGTTGCCGGTACTGGCGACCTATGGGATGGACCTCGCAGGCGCGACCCCCGCCCTGATCGGCCTGGCCATTGGCGCCTATGGCCTGACCCAGGCGATTTTCCAGATTCCGTTCGGGATCATTTCCGACCGCATCGGCCGCCGCCCGGTGATCTATCTCGGGTTGATCGTGTTCGCCCTCGGCAGCGTGCTCGCGGCTCAGTCCGATTCTATCTGGGGCGTGATCGCCGGACGTGTCCTGCAGGGCGCCGGGGCAATTTCTGCGGCGGTCATGGCCTTGCTGTCGGACCTGACCCGGGAACAACACCGTACCAAGGCCATGGCCATGATCGGCATGACCATC
The DNA here is from genome assembly GCF_029320995.1 of Pseudomonas sp. D3. Taxonomy (NCBI): domain Bacteria; kingdom Pseudomonadati; phylum Pseudomonadota; class Gammaproteobacteria; order Pseudomonadales; family Pseudomonadaceae; genus Pseudomonas; species Pseudomonas sp. D3. The sequence continues at coordinate 5,857,356 of NZ_CP119772.1, read as the reverse complement.
GGCCTATCGTTCGCCGTCGCGATGGTGATCGGCCCGTTGCTGACCCGCGCCTTTGGTTTGCACGGACTGTTCCTGGCCACCGGCGGCATGGCGTTGTTCGGTATCGTGATCGTGGCCTTTATGGTGCCGCGCTCCACCGGCACCCTGCAGCACCGTGAATCCGGGGTTGCGCGCCAGGCCTTACTGCCGACCCTCAAGCATCCGGACCTGCTGCGCCTGGATTTAGGTATCTTTGTATTGCACGCGATGCTGATGAGCAGCTTCGTTGCCTTGCCCCTGGCCCTGGTGGAAAAAGCCGGGCTGCCCAAGGAACAGCACTGGTGGGTCTACCTGACCGCACTGCTGATTTCATTCTTCGCCATGATCCCATTCATCATCTATGGCGAGAAGAAACGCAAAATGAAACGAGTTTTACTCGGCGCCGTCGTGACGCTGATGCTCACTGAGCTATTCTTCTGGCAGTTCGGCGACAGCCTGCGGGCGCTGGTAATCGGTACGGTGGTGTTCTTTACCGCGTTCAACCTGCTAGAGGCTTCGTTGCCTTCGCTGATCAGTAAAGTTTCACCGGCCGGCGGCAAGGGCACGGCGATGGGGGTGTATTCCACCAGCCAGTTCCTGGGCTCGGCACTCGGCGGCATCATGGGTGGCTGGATGTTCCAGCACGGCGGTTTGTCGGTTGTCTTCCTGGGATGCGCCGGGCTTGCTGCACTTTGGCTGGCCTTTGCTGTTACCATGCGCGAACCCCCATACGTCACAAGCCTGCGCCTGCCGTTGTCGCCCGAAGCCGTTCGTGAAGCTGGCCTGGTCGAGCGCCTGAAGGCCGTCGTTGGGGTAACCGATGCAGTCGTGGTTGCTGAAGAAGCGGCCATTTACATCAAATTGGACACCGAATTATTGGATCGCGCGACGCTCGAGCAACTGGTCAACCCAGTGCCGACAGCGCGCCCAGCTTAGGAGAACGTTATGGCCCGTGGGGTTAACAAAGTCATATTGGTCGGTACATGCGGCCAGGATCCCGAAGTTCGCTACTTGCCTAACGGTAACGCCGTGACCAACCTGAGTCTGGCGACCAGCGAACAGTGGACCGACAAGCAGACCGGCCAGAAGGTCGAGAAAACCGAATGGCACCGTGTGTCGATGTTCGGCAAAGTGGCGGAGATCGCCGGTGAATACCTGCGCAAAGGTTCGCAGGTCTACATCGAAGGCAAACTGCAGACCCGCGAGTGGGAAAAAGACGGCATCAAGCGTTACACCACTGAAATCGTGGTCGACATGCAAGGCACCATGCAACTGCTCGGCGGCCGTCCACAGGGCGACCAACAGGGCCAGGGCGGCATGTCCAACTCGGCACCGCGTCCACAGCAGTCGCGTCCGCAGCCAAGCCAGCAGCCGCAGCGTGAGTCGCGCCCAGCGCCACAACAGGCCGCTCCGCAACCGGCTCCGGATTTCGACAGCTTTGATGACGATATCCCGTTCTAGCGCTTACCGAAGCAACAAGCTGCAACTTAAAAAACCGCGCCGCCCTCAAGGCCGCGCGGCTTTTTTATGCGTCTTATGCGGCCTAAGACTGCGCGAAGCGCAACATATCGGCGTTAACCCGCTGCTTGTGAGTGTCGGTCAACCCATGAGGGGCGCCTGAATACACCAACAACTGGGCGTCTGGAATGAGGCGTTTGCTCTCCAAGGCTGACGCCTGGATCGGCACGATCTGATCGTCGCCCCCATGGATAATGAGCGTGGGGATGTTGAAATGCTTCAGGTCATCCCGAAAGTCGGTTTCCGAAAATGCCTTGATACTGTCAAAGGTATTTTTGTGCCCTCCCATTACACCCTGCATCCAGAATGAATTGATCAAGCCTTGCGAGGGTTCGACGCCTAGCCGGTTGAATCCGTAGAAAGGACCGCTGGCCAGATCAAGGTAAAGCTGCGAACGGTTGGCGATGGAGTCGGCCCGCATCCCGTCAAAAACTTCGATCGGTGTGCCTTGGGGGTTACTGGAGGTTCTCAGCATCAGTGGCGTTACAGCGCAGATCAAGCCGGCCTTGGCCACGCGCGACGTGCCATGGCGAGCGATATAACGCGCAACTTCACCGCCTCCGGTGGAAAAACCGAAGAGGATCAGGTTGGTCAGATCCAGGTGCTCGATCAATTCCGCCAGGTCGTCCGCGTAGTGGTCCATGTCATTGCCGTTCCACGGCTGGCTTGAGCGGCCATGCCCTCGGCGGTCATGCGCAATGGCGCGAAAACCGTTGTTGGCGAAATGCAGCATTTGCGATTCCCAGCTGTCGCTGTTCAGTGGCCAGCCGTGGCAGAACACAACAGGTTGGCCGCTGCCCCAGTCCTTGTAGTAAAGATCGTTGCCTTCGCGAGTTTTCAGATAAGTCATGGCGTAGCTCCATTGACGTGTACAGATTTGGCGGTGAAGGCCAGAAAACCGTCCGTGGACACTACGCTGGCATGGGTATTAACGATCTGCAGAGGACTTGGCTCGTGCAGGTCTAACCTGATCTTAGTTCGGGTTTGCGAGCGCTGCGTAGGGTGTGCAGGCATCTTCCGATGGTGATGTGAACCCTGGCGTTTGTTCTCATGGCTCACACGATTTAGGCTGTGGCCAACCGTTAAACAAAAGGAAAGCCGTGATGACCTGGTCAGCCAAGCAATACACCCTGTTCGAGCAGCAGCGCACACGCCCCGTCCGCGATCTGGTTGCGGCCATCCCCAATACCGCTGTGCAAACCGCCGTTGACCTGGGGTGCGGCCCCGGTAATTCCACGCAAGTGTTGGCCGAGCGTTTTCCACAGGCTCACGTTACCGGCATGGACAGCTCCGACGACATGCTGGCCGACGCCCGCAAACGCTTGCCGGCGCTGAGCTTCGAACTGGCGGACATCGGCGCATGGACCCCGGCACAACCCTTCGATGTGATCCTGGCGAATGCTTCCCTGCAATGGCTGCCGGACCACGCCACGCTCTACCCGCACTTGGTCAGCCAACTGACACGCGGCGGAACCCTGGCGGTGCAAACCCCGGACAACCTTGACGAGCCCGCCCATCGGCTGGCCCGTGAGGTCGCGGCCGATGGCCCATGGTCCGCCAGGATCGGCACGGTTAAACACAATGAACGGCACACAGCGAGCTATTACTACGAGCTGTTGAGCCAACACTGCAGCACCGTCGATGTGTGGCGCACCACCTACCTGCACCCGCTGGCGGATCACGCGGCCGTGGTGGAGTGGTTCAAGGCCTCGGCATTGCGGCCGTTCCTCGCGCCGTTGAGCGACGACGAAAAAGCCGCTTTCCTGCAGGACTATAAGGCGCGGATCAGCCAGGCTTATCCGGCCCTGGATGATGGCACCGTACTTCTGCCTTTCCCGCGCCTGTTCATCATTGCGACCCGCTAGCGCCACGCCCGCACGCGGCGGTCAGGCCGCCGCCTGGGCCTGCAAGTATTCTTGTGTCGACACTACGCTCGCATACCCAAACGCCAGCGCCGCCATATACGCACCGTGCACCTGCGCCGCCGGAATCACTTGCCCGTTGAATTCCTGATCCCGCGTGGCGCAGGCGTCATGGATCAGCGTGACCTTGTAACCCAGGTCCGCCGCCGCCCGTACCACCGCGTCGATGCACATATGGCTCATGCTGCCGACCACCACCACGTCAGTGATGCTGCATTGTTCCAGCACCGTGCGCAGTTGGGTTTCGCGAAACGCATTCACAAAGTGTTTAAGCACCACCGGCTCACTGCCTTCGTTCAGCACCTTGGGATGCAGGTGCGCGCCTTCGGAGCCTGGGGTGAAGAACGGTGCATCGTCCGAGGTGAACTCATGACGCACATGAATCACCGCATCGCCCGCCTGACGAAATGCCTGCAGCACCTGCGCGGCCTTGTCTGCCGCAGCCTCCACGCCGTCGAGCGGCCACTTGCCCTGGGGGAAGTAGTCGTTCTGGATATCGATTAGGATGAGCGCTTGCTTGGCCATGTGTGTTGCCTCGTGATGGGTTGATGGGGCCAGTATCTTAGCTGGCGCGCAGAGCGGGGATTGGCTGCACCGACAATAACAGGGGGAAAACTGACAATGGCCGTGGAACGCTCGATCATCGAGCTGGGTGTGTTGATCTACCAGGGCGCGCAACTGGCGGCGGTGCATGGCTTGACCGATCTGTTCGGGGTGGCCAATCGGATCGCCGCCGCGCACCAATCCGCGCAATTGCCGCTGCTGCGGGTCAGCCATTGGCAGGTGGCGCCGGATGGCTCGCCCGCGCGCATATTCGCCAGCCATCCCGGTCCAGGCCAACCACTGATGGCCGTGCTGGTGCCACCGTCGATCGGCGAATTCACCGAGGAACAGACGCCCCCCGCGCTGCTGGATTGGCTACGTCAGCAACACGCAGCGGGCACCGTGCTCGGTGGCGTGTGCATCGGCTCGATCATGCTGGCGCGCAGTGGTCTGTTGGACGGGCGCAGCGCCACCACCCATTGGTCTTCCGCCAGCACCTTCGCTGCGCGTTACCCGGCGGTGCGCCTGGAAGCGGATAAACCGATCGTTGACGACGGCGACCTGATCACCACCGCCGGGCTGATGGCGTGGTCCGAACTGGGCCTGCGCCTGGTCGACCGCCTCATGGGGCCGAGCATTGCGGCCGACACGGCGCGCTTTTTGGTGATCGAACACAGCGACAGCGCCAGCCAGTGCGGGAGCAACTTCGCGCCGATTCTTGGGCATGGCGACGGCGCGATCCTGAAAGTGCAGCACTGGTTGCAAGCGAGCGGCGCGGTGGATGTCTCGGTGGCGGCGATGGCGCAGCAGGCGGGCCTCGAAGAGCGCACGTTCCTGCGGCGCTTTCGCGGCGCGACGGGTTTGAAACCCACTGAATATTGCCAGCACCTGCGAGTGGGCAAGGCCCGGCAAATGCTCGAATTTACCAATGGCACCATCGACCATATCGCCTGGACCGTGGGGTATCAGGACCCCAGCGCGTTTCGCGCCACGTTCAAGAAAATCACCGGCCTGGCGCCCAGCGAGTATCGCAGCCGGTTTGGCGTGTGAATCATGCAGAACGCCTCGCTGTTAATGCGTCATCGTGCAGAATAAAGAGCTTTATCGGCGGTCACGTGTTCAGCTACTGCGGCGAGCAATACCTGGCAAGCCCGCAGTTTATCCGTGACGGTTGCGCTACAAACCCGCAAAATGCAACGATTCTGGCAAACACCCACGGCAAGGCTCAAACGCCTGTCGATACTAACCATCGTTCCAAACAGACCGGGCCTGCTCAATCTATGCGAATGCGCCTTATGTTATTGGGCGGCGGGAATGCCCTCGGGCAGGCGCTGATTCGCCTCGGTGCAGAGGAAGACATCGGTTTCCTCGCCCCCAAACCGCCCCAAGACGGCTGGGATGCCGCGAGTCTTACCCAATTGCTCGACGACACCCGTCCCGATGCGTTGATCAACCTCGCCTACTATTTCGACTGGTTCCAGGCCGAAGCGGTCAGCGAAAGCCGTCTGGCCGCCCAGGAGTCTGCGATCGAACGCCTGGCCGAACTGTGCCAGCACCACAACATCACCTTGCTGCAACCGTCCAGCTACCGCGTGTTCGATGGCTCCCGCGCCACCGCCTACAGCGAAAAGGACGAGCCGGTGCCCCTGGGCCTGCGCGGCCAGGCGTTGTGGCGTATCGAACAAAGCGTGCGCGCCACGTGCCCGCAACATGTGCTGCTGCGGTTTGGCTGGCTGCTGGATGACAGTGTCGACGGTACCCTCGGGCGTTTCCTGGCGCGGGCCGAGAAGCCTGAAGAATTGCTGATGGCAGACGACCGTCGCGGCAACCCGACGCCGGTGGACGATGCGGCGCGGGTGATCATCTCCGTGCTCAAGCAACTCGATTGCGCGGCGCCGCTGTGGGGCACTTATCACTACGCCGGTCACGAGGCGACCACGCCGTTGGCGCTGGGCCAGGCGATCCTCACCGAAGCGCGCAGTTTCCGTGCGCTGGCCATCGAAGCGCCCACCGCCCAGGCCCATGCGGCTCGGCCGGATGCCGGTGAAGAACCACAACACGCGGTGCTGGCCTGCAAGAAAATCCTGCATACCTTCGGCATCAAACCACGGGCGTGGCGGGCGGGGTTGCCGGCGTTGCTGGATCGGTTTTACCGCCGTAGCTGAAACACCCCAAAGCAAAATGTGGGAGGGGGCTTGCCCCCGATAGCCCGGTGTCAGTCAACAGAATCATTGACTGAACCACCGCTATCGGGGGCAAGCCCCCTCCCACATTGGTTTTGTGGCGTTTGTGAAATATCGCTTAGAACTTGTAGCCGATACCAACCATGTAAACGAGTGGGTCAACGTCCACATTGACCTTGGCGCGGGTGCCCTGGCCCAGGGCGTTGTTGTCCACGGTGGCCGTGGTGCTGATGTCGATATAACGGACCTGGCCGTTGATCATCCACTTGTCGGTGATCATGTAGTCGGCGCCGATCTGCGCGGCCCAGCCCCAGGAGTTATCGGCCTTGAAGTTGCTGAACCCGTTTTGTTTCGCGGTGCCGCTGAGGCTCTCGTCATAGATCCAGGTGTAGTTGATACCTGCACCTACATACGGTTGGAACTTCGAGGCGCTGTCCAGCGGGTAGTACACGACGCTCAGGGTTGGCGGCAGTTGTTTCAGGGAGCCGAGTTTACCGTTGGCTGCGCCCACGGAGGTGCCCTTGAGCTTCACGTCATGCGAGAACGGCGTGGCCGCCAGCAGTTCGATACCCCAGTGGCTGGTGAACATGTAAGCGAAGTTCAGACCCAGTTGCGTGTTGCTGCTCAAGGTCGCCTTGCCACCCAGGTTGGCGCCGCTCAATGGACCCTGGTCAACTTTGACGTTGCCGCTGTCGGTATTCGGGTTCACGGTGATTGCACCGGCACGAACCAGAATGTCACCGGCCTCGTAAGCGTGGGCAACAGGGGCGGCGAGGGCGAGGGCGAAGAGGGACGCGCCGAGCAGGGACTTGTTCATGGGAGCTCCAGAGGACGTTTAAAGGTTGTACATCCAATGGTAAAGATCGTTCCGCTTGGTCTTTTGACGCAGCTCAATGAAAGGGTGATAAGCGCTATTCCGGCAATTCGTAGATGTAAATCTTCTCGGCGTCCATCTGATAGCCCGCGTCGGCCAACTCACTGGACGACGGTTTGACCTGCATCGCGCCCTCGATCCAATACGGCTGATACAGCTCATCGAGCTTCACGCCGACTTCGCTTTTCACATGCACGATCTGGTTCGACGGCGGCGGCGGTACGTGAATGCACGCGCCGAAATACGGCACCAGAAGGAACTCGGTGGTGCGGCCTTCTTCACTGACTTCCAGCGGCACGATATAGCCCGGCAGGCGGATCTGTTGGCCGTTGAGGCTCTGCACCACCGGCGCGTTGGGCAAGTCCTGCTTGGCCGCTGGCGCGGCCTCGACCGACAAGGCATCGGCCATCTTCGACAGGTCGTGCAGCGGTTTCATATTGGGGATTTCCGGCGGCGCGTCCGGTGGAATCATCTCCTGCCAGGACAAATCCTTGGGCTGATCCTCCGCCCAGGCGGGCGCGGCCAGCAGCAACAACAGGGTAAACAGGGCACGACGCATCGAAGCCTTCCTCATAAACGTATGGACAGGCCATCGGCCAAGGATTGTCGATAAGCACGCCACGCGGGCACGCTGCCCATCAGCAGCGCCGCCGCCAGGATACCGGCGAGCAAGGTCCATTCATATTCGCTGGGCCAGGCCATCGGCAGGTCCAGGCCGTAGTTGGCCTGCAAATACCCGCGCGAAGCCGCGATGCACACGTACAGCAAACCCACGCCTGCGATCACACCGGACAGCGCCAGGGCAAAGGCTTCGAAGATCAGCAATGTTGCGATATGCCAGGGCCGTGCGCCCACCGAACGCAGGATCGCCATTTCGCGACGGCGCTCGTTGAGGCTGGTGAGGATCGCGGTGAGCATGCCGATCAACCCGGTCAGCACCACGAACAGCGAGATCACGAACAGCGCCTTTTCCGCAGTGCCCATCATGCTCCACAGCTCTTGCAGCGCCACGCCCGGCAGAATCGCCAGCATCGGCTCGCCGCGAAATTCATTGATCTCGCGTTGCAGGGCGAAGGTGGAAATCTTGTTGTTCAACCCGAGCATGAAGGCGGTGATGGCTTGCGGCGTCAGGTCCATGTTGCGCGCCTGATCGGCACTGATGCGGCCTTTGCCCTGGGCGGGTACGCCGTTGTGCCAGTCGATATGGATCGCCTCCATGCCGCCGAGGCTGATATGCAGCGTGCGGTCCACCGGCGTGCCGGTGCGCTTGAGGATGCCGACCACGGTGAACGGTTTGTCATCGTGCTTGACCAGGCTGACCACCGCCACGCCGTGGGCCAGCACCAGCTTGTCGCCGAGCTTGTAGTGCAACGCTTCGGCCACTTCGGCGCCGAGCACCACTTCGAACGGATCGGTGGCGAAGGCGCGGCCGCTGGCCAGCTCGAGGTTTTGCTTGCGGCCGTACTGGTAGTGCTCGAAGTAGGACGCGTTGGTGCCCATCACCCGGTAGCCGCGATGGGAGTCGCCGAGGGAAATCGGAATGGCCCATTTCACCTGGGGGCTGGCGGCGAAGTGTTCGTAGCTGTCCCAGCGGATATTGTTGGTGGCGTTGCCGATGCGGAACACTGAATACAGCAGCAGGTTGACCGAGCCGGAACGCGCACCGACGATCAGGTCGGTGCCGCTGATGGTGCTGGCGAAACTGTTGCGCGCTTCAACGCGCACCCGCTCCACAGCCAGCAGCAGGCACACCGAGAGGGCGATGGCGAAGGCGGTGAGGATCGCGGTAAAGCGGCGGTTAGCCAGGCTGGCCATGGCTAGACGGAACAGATACATCTCAAACCTCTGCGGGCGTGGCGGCGCGATTGAGTTCGGCCAGCGACAGGTGACGGTCGAACAGTGGGGCCAGGCTCTGGTCATGGCTGACAAACAACAGGCTGGCGCCGGCGTCGCGGCATTCGGCGAACAGCAGTTGCAGGAAGGCTTCGCGGGCGTCGTAGTCCAGGGCCGAGGTCGGCTCGTCGGCGATCACCAGTTCCGGCTGGCCGATCAACGCGCGGGCGGCGGCCACTCGTTGTTGCTGGCCGATCGACAGCGAATCGGCGCGGCGTTCCAGCAGGGCGCTGTCCTTCAACCCCAGGTGCGCGAGTAAGCTCGCGGCGGCCTGGTCGACACTGCCGTGGCGCTGCTTGGCCCGCTGCGCGCGCAGTTTGGAAAAGTGGCACGGCAGCTCGACGTTTTCGCGCACCGACAGGAACGGCAGCAGGTTGAACTGCTGGAAGATGTAGCCGGTGTGGTCGACGCGAAAACGGTCGCGGGCGCCGGCCGAGAGGTCGGTCAGCTCCTGGCCGAGCAGGCGAATGCTGCCCCGGCTGGGTGTCTGCACGCCGCCCAGCAGGCCGAGCAGGGTGGTCTTGCCGCTGCCGCTGGGGCCCTTGAGAAACAGGGTCTCCCCCGGTTCCAGGCGGAACGCGGGGATGTCCAGCAACTGTGGGTGCCCGGGCCAGTTGAAGCCCAGGTCGGACAGTTCGATCAATGCGTGGGTCATGGCTACTCAGAACTTCAGGGTGGCTGCTGTGACCGTCGCTTCCACACCTTGCTGGCCGCTCGGGCCGATCAGTTGTACCTGAATTTTTTGCGTGGCGGGGAAGGTCTTGAACACTTGGCTCAGGTCGAGGTTGCTCAAGGCAGTCGGCGTGGCGCAGGTGAATTGGTAGTGGGCGTGGATTTCGCTGTGGTCGTGATGATGCTCGTGGGCAGCCGCGCCTTTGCTGTCGGTGGCGTGGTCGTCATCGTCGTCGTCATGCTCGACTTCGGGCTTGTCGCCGAACAGCGGGCTGTTGAGTTCCTGGGTGCTGATCACGCAACCGGCGGCCTTTGGCAGGTTGAACAGGGCCACGGGATTTTCCAGCTGTTTGCGCACGGCGGCGACCTTGGCTTTGTCGGCGGCGCTGGTGGCCAGGTGTTCGAAACCCACCAGGTTCATCGCCGGGCTGTCCAGCTCAAGCTCCAGGGCCTGGCCATCGAGCACCGCGTTGAGGCGGCCGACCCCGTGTTCATGGGCGCCGAGGCTGGCGTGCTCATGATCATGCTCGTCAGCGGCATGGGCGATAGCCAGTGGCAGCAGGGCAAACGGCAAAGCAAGCAGCAGACGGCGCATGGGGAGGCTCCAGAACATGAAAGTTATGTTATGTGATCTTATAACAATAGTGCGGGGAGTTTGACCGCACGCTTGGCGTTGCGCAAGCCGCATGGGAGCATGCCCGTCGGAAAAATGCAGGAGTAAGGACGATGTTGCGAATTCGTGGAACCGTCGGTGACCTGCCAGTGGACTTGACCCTGGAGCTCGATGACGCTGATTGGGCGCGACTGAGCGCGCAGTTGCAGGCAACGCCCGTGGCCAGCGCGACCGCCGCGCCGGCCGTTGCGGTCAAGCACAATGATGACCTGTGGCAGAACGCCCAGGACCTGTTGCGCGCCGCCGGCCAACTCAACGGGCTGGAATTGCTCGATCAACTCGAAGGACTGGCCGGCGATGCGGCGGCGGGCAAGCGCCTGCTGGTGCGCCTGCGCCACAGCGCCCAGGTGAAAGTCACCAGCGGCGGCGATACGCCGCTGTACCGCTGGGTTGGCGATTAGTACAGCGCGGCGAACAGCTTGCGGCGGTATGCGGTCACGAGTGGGTGATCATTGCCCAGCAGTTCGAACACCTGCAGCAAGGTCTTGTGCGGCAGGCCCTCGCTGTAGCTGCGGTTGCGGATAAACAGCTTGAGTAAGCCTTCCAGCGCGGCGTCGTACTGCTGGCGCGCCAGTTGCTGAATGGCCAACTGATAGGCGGCTTCATCGTCCTGCGGGTTTTGCGCCAGGCGGCTTTTCAGGTCGGCGGCGTCCGGCAGGTCGGCAGCCTGGCGCAGGAAAGTGATTTGCGCCTTGGCGCCGGCGAGGGCGGCTTTGTGATCGTCGCTCTTCACGGCGTCGAGAACGGCTTGGGCTTCACCCAGTTCACCGCGCTCGGCCAGGCAGCGCGCGTACAGAATCAGCGCGGCGGCGTTGCTGTTGTCCTCGCCCAACAGCGCGACCAGCACGGCTTCGGCTTCGCTGATGCTGCCCTCGGCAAACAGCGCCTGGGCCTGCTCCAGTGGGGCCGCTGCGGCTGGCGGCGGCATCTGCACGTGAGGTTCGAGCATCGCCCGCACCGCCGACTCCGGCTGCGCCCCGGCAAACCCGTCCACCGGTTGGCCGTCCTTGAACAGCACCACCGTCGGCAGGCTCTGAATACCAAAGCGCGCAACGATGTCCTGCTCGGCCTCGCAATCGACCTTGGCCAGCAGCAACTCGCCCTGATAACTCTCGGCGATTTTCGCCAGCATCGGCATCAGCGCTTTGCACGGCGCGCACCATTCGGCCCAGAAGTCCACGAGCACGGGCTTTTCGAAGGAGTTCTGGATCACCGCCTGGTCGAACGTGGCAGTGGTGGCGTCGAAGATATACGGCGTGGGCTCACTCATGGGGCGTCTCGAATAAAGCGGGAATGGGGCAACTATAAGGGCTGGCGCCGCGAATGGTACAGGCTCACCTTGCGAAACTCCCAAGGCTCCGCCAAGTCCGGCAATGTCAGCGCCTCTAGTATCGCCAGGCGCTGATAATCCGGATGCTGAAAATCCCGTACCCGCGAATCCGCCACCAGCGCTTCACGCCCGCGCGTGAGGAACTGGTCCAGCAGCGGCAGGTTGGCGCGGTCATAGAGCACGTCGGCCACCAGGATCAGGTCGAAACGGTCGGCTTCGGCGAAAAAGTCCGCCGAATAGCCCAGTTCAACCTCGTTGAGTTCGGCATTCGCCCGGCAGGACGCCAACGCCAGCGGATCAAGGTCGCAGGTCACCACTTCCAACGCACCGGCTTTGACGGCGGCAATCCCGGCGACGCCGGAGCCGGCGCCAAAATCCAGCACGCGCTTGCCCGCAACCCACGTCGGGTTCGCCGCCAGGTAGCGCGCCAGTGCCAGGCCGCTGGCCCAGCAAAAACTCCAGTAGGGCGGCTCATGCAGGATGCGCCGGGTTTCTTCGGGGCTGAAGGCGCGGTCCATGTTGTCGGCGTCGAGCAGCCATAACGCCAGGTCGGTGCCCGGCAGCGGGCAGGGCACCAACTGTGCGTCACCGATCAGGGCGCTCAGCGCGCGTTGCAGGTCCAGCGGTGGCGTCATGGTGCTGTGACGAGTTGCAGAGGGCCGGTGGTCTGGGTGATCGCCTGGGTGATGCGCACGGCGGGCAGGTGCAGGATCAACTGGCCGGACTGGCTGGCGCGCCCGCGCAGTTCAACCCGTGCACCGGCCGGGAACGCGTCGGGGCTGAAGCGCAGGCGGAACGCCAGGGGTTTGCCGTTGCCGCTCAGCACGCTGCTGGCGAGCAGTTGTTGCGGGCGGCTGCGGTCGTCGATTACCAACAGCGCCATCTCGACTTCGGCGCCGGCGGGCACGTTGGTCAGGCTGCCGTTGATTTCACGCTGGTAGGCCGGCAGCGGGCCGAGGTCTTCAATGCCGGGGACTTTTTTCTCTTGTGCAGGCTGAGGTTGCGGCGTCGACGGTTTCGGGGCTTCGCTGCTGCAGGCGACCAGAAAACCGAACAAGGTGAGTAAAACGAGTGGTCGTAACTGCATGTAAGGCTCCAGAAAGGACAATATCCGTGGCTTAAAAAACATGAAACATAATCGTCAGCCTATATACCGCAAAGGCTATGGCTTGTCTTGCCACGGGGATGCGCTACCATGGCCCTCCCTTTTTTTGTTGCCTGCCACCATGCACTGTCCCTTCTGCGGTGCCAACGAAACCAAGGTCATTGACTCGCGTCTGGTCGCCGAGGGCGATCAAGTGCGTCGCCGGCGCGAATGCCTGGCCTCTGGCTGCGGTGAACGTTTCACCACCTTCGAAACCGCCGAACTGGTATTGCCACGTCTGATCAAATCCGACGGCAGCCGCCAGCCTTTCGACGAAGAAAAATTACGCGCCGGTATGCAGCGCGCCCTGGAAAAACGCCCGGTGAGTGTCGAGCGGCTGGAGGCGGCGCTGGCGCATATCAAGCACAAGCTGCGCGCGACCGGCGAGCGCGAGGTCAAGTCCCTGGTGGTTGGAGAGCTGGTGATGGGCGAGCTGCAAAAGCTCGACGAAGTCGCCTATATCCGTTTCGCTTCGGTGTATCGACGCTTCCAGGACCTCAATGAGTTCCGCGAAGAGATCGACCGCCTGGCCCGTGAGCCGGTCAAAAAATGAACCCACCGTCTGCTGAACAGGCCGTCCTCGACGCCCATTACATGGCCCGCGCCCTCGAATTGGCGCGCAACGGCCTGTACACCACCCATCCCAACCCGCGTGTGGGCTGCGTGATCGTGCGTGACGGGCAGGTCGTCGGCGAAGGCTGGCATGTGCGTACCGGCGAGCCCCATGCGGAAGTGCATGCCTTACGCGCTGCCGCTGACAAAGCCCGCGGCGCCACGGCCTACGTCACCCTCGAGCCCTGCAGCCATTACGGTCACACCCCGCCGTGCGCCGATGCGCTGGTGAGTGCCGGGGTGGCGCGGGTGGTCGCGGCCATGCAGGACCCCAACCCGGACGTCGCCGGGCGCGGTATGCAGCGCCTGGCCCAGGCTGGCATCGAGGTACACAGCGGTGTGCTCGAAGTGGACGCGCGGGCCCTCAATAAAGGTTTCCTCAAACGCATGGAACACGGCCTGCCATTTGTGCGGGTCAAGCTGGCGATGAGCCTGGACGGCCGCACCGCGATGGCCAGCGGCGAGAGCCAATGGATCACCGGCCCCGCCGCTCGCGCCGCCGTGCAGCGCCTGCGCGCCGAGGCCAGCGTGGTGCTGACCGGCGCCGACACCGTGCTGGCCGATGGCGCTCGCCTGACCGTGCGCGCCGCCGAACTCGGCCTGGACGCGCAAACCACCGCCCTGGCCATGTCGCGTCCGCCGCTGCGTGTGCTGATCGACGGTCGCTTGCGGGTGCCGCTCAATGCGCCGTTCTTCAAGGCCGGCCCGGCGCTGGTCATCACCTGCGTCACGGCGGAAAACCAGTTTCCCCGTGGGCCCGAGTGCCTGGTGGTGCCCGGTGTCGATGGCCAGGTCGACCTGCGCTCGGCGCTGGTGGCGTTGGCGGCCCGTGGTGTCAACGACGTCCTGGTGGAAGCCGGCCCAAGCCTGGCGGGCGCGTTCGCCCAGCAGGGCCTGGTGGACGAATACGTGATTTTCGTCGCCGGCAAGTTCCTCGGTTCTGCGGCCCGGCCTTTGCTGGACTGGCCGCTTGAGAAACTGGCCGACGCGCCCCAACTCAAGATCACTGAAATGCGCGCTGTGGGCGATGACTGGCGAATCACTGCCATCCCAGTAGCGAGCGTATAATTCTGACCGGGCGCTCAAGCGCTCGCCCCGTTTTCCAGGAGAAGGCCATGTTCACCGGCATTATCGAATCCATCGGCAGCATCCGTGCCATGACCCCCAAGGGCGGCGACGTGCGCCTGCTGGTTGACACCGGCAAGCTCGACCTGGGCGACGTCAAGCTGGGCGACAGCATCGCCGTCAGCGGCGTGTGCCTGACTGTCGTCGACTTGCCGGGCAACGGCTTTGCCGCCGATGTCAGCCGGGAAACCCTGGACTGCACGGCGATGAGCGATCTTGCGGCCGGCAGCCCGGTCAACCTGGAAAAAGCCCTGACCCCGACCACGCGCCTGGGCGGTCACCTGGTCAGCGGCCACGTCGACGGCGTCGGCGAAGTGGTGGCCCGCAGCGAAAATGCCCGCGCTGTCGAGTTCCGCATCCGTGCGCCCAAGGCGCTGGCCAAGTACATCGCCCACAAAGGCTCGATCACCGTCGATGGCACCAGCCTGACCGTGAACGCCGTGGACGGCGCCGAATTCGCACTGACCATCATTCCTCACACCCTGAGCGAAACCATCATGGCGTCGTACCAGCCAGGTCGCCGGGTGAACCTGGAAGTCGACTTGCTTGCCCGTTACCTGGAGCGCCTTCTATTGGGCGATAAGGCCGCAGAGTCTGACTCTCGACAAAAGCCTGCCGGGAACATCACCGAAAGTTTTTTGGCCGCTAATGGCTACCTGAAATCCTGACCAAGGGGGTGCCCTGTGGCGCTCAATAGCATCGAAGAACTGGTTGAAGACATCCGCCAAGGCAAGATGGTCATCCTGATGGATGACGAAGACCGTGAGAACGAAGGCGACATCATCATGGCCGCCGAGGCGTGCAAGCCCGAGCACATCAACTTCATGGCCAAGCATGCCCGTGGGTTGATCTGCATGCCCATGAGCCGCGAGCGCTGCGAGTTGCTCAAGCTGCCGCTGATGTCACCGCGCAACGGTTCCGGGTTTGGCACCAAGTTCACCGTGTCGATCGAGGCCACCACGGGCGTGACCACCGGGATCTCCGCCGCTGACCGTGCGCGCACCGTGCAAGCGGCTGCTGCGAAAGACGCCAAGGCCGAAGACATCGTCAGCCCGGGTCACATCTTCCCGCTGATGGCGCAGTCAGGCGGCACCCTGGCCCGTGCCGGTCATACCGAAGCCGCCTGCGACCTGGCGCGCATGGCCGGTTTCGAGCCGAGCGGGGTGATCTGCGAAGTGATGAACGACGACGGCACCATGGCCCGTCGTAGCGAGCTCGAAACCTTTGCCGCCCAACACAACCTCAAGATCGGCACGATTGCCGACCTGATTCACTACCGGATGATCCACGAACGTACCGTTCAGCGGATTGCCGAGCAGCCGCTGGACAGCGAACTGGGCCAATTCAACCTGGTGACCTACCGTGATTCGGTGGAAGGCGACGTCCACATGGCGCTGACCCTGGGCACCATCTGCGCCGACGAGCCGACCCTGGTGCGTGTCCACAACATGGACCCGCTGCGCGACCTGTTGATGGTCAAACAACCCGGACGCTGGAGCCTGCGCGCCGCGATGGCTGCGGTCTCCGAGGCCGGCAGCGGAGTGGTGCTGCTGCTGGGCAACGCGGTGGATGGCGACGTCTTGCTCGCGCATATTCGCGAGTCCGCCGAGCAAACTCCGGTCAAAACGCCGACCACCTACAGCATCGTCGGCGCCGGTTCGCAGATCCTGCGCGACCTCGGCGTGCGCAAAATGCGTCTGATGAGCGCACCGATGAAATTTAATGCGATATCCGGTTTCGACCTGGAAGTTGTAGAATACGTGCCCTCCGAATAAAGGCTGGCGATTGTTGCGCCTTGTTCGCGGTTAAATCATCACTGAGGGACGCACTTTTAGCGTCCCGGCTCTTTAAGAGATTTGTCGAATGACCCTGAAGACCATCGAAGGTACCTTCATTGCCCCCAAAGGCCGCTATGCCCTGGTGGTTGGCCGCTTCAACAGCTTCGTGGTTGAAAGCCTGGTAAGCGGTGCCGTGGACGCCCTGGTTCGCCACGGTGTGAGCGAGAGCGACATCACCATCATCCGCGCCCCTGGCGCCTTCGAAATTCCACTGGTTGCGCAAAAAGTTGCGCAACGCGGTGAATACGCGGCGATCATCGCCTTGGGCGCGGTCATTCGTGGCGGCACGCCGCACTTCGAATACGTGGCTGGCGAATGCACCAAGGGCCTGGCCCAGGTGTCCATGGAGTTCGGCGTACCGGTTGCTTTCGGCGTGCTGACCGTGGATTCGATCGAACAAGCCATCGAACGTTCCGGCACCAAAGCCGGTAACAAAGGTGCTGAAGCTGCCCTGTCCGCCCTGGAAATGGTCAGCCTGCTGGCGCAGTTGGAGGCCAAGTGATTTCCGACGAGAGCGATCGTTTCAACCCGCGCGACGAGCGTCCGGCGGACGCCGGTAAGCCATCGAAAAGCGAAAAGCGCCGTGCTGCCCGTCAGCTCGCCACCCAGGCGCTGTACCAGCGTCACATGGCCGGCACTTCGCTGAACGAAATCGAAGCGCAATTTCGCGTCGACAATGACTTCGCCTTCGCCGACCAGAGTTACTTCCACGACATCCTGCACGGTGTTCCGGCCAACCTGACCGAGATCGATGCTGCATTGACCCCGTGTCTGGACCTGACTATCGATGAGCTGGACCCGGTTGAACTGGCTGTACTGCGCCTGTCCACCTGGGAACTGCTCAAGCGCGTCGACGTGCCGTACCGCGTGGTGATCAACGAAGGTATCGAACTGGCGAAAGTCTACGGTTCGACCGACGGTCACAAGTTCGTCAACGGCGTGCTCGACAAGCTGGCCCCGCGCCTGCGTGAAGCCGAAGTGAAGGCGTACAAGCGCTAACCTGCGCTTGAGTCCTGAATGGGCGAGTTTGAGCTGATCCGCAAATACTTCGCCGCCGCGCCCTGTGCGCAGGGCGGCGAGGGCATTGCCCTGGGGATCGGCGATGACTGCGCCTTGCTGGCGCTCCCCGCCGGGGAGCAGTTGGCAATCTCCACCGATACCTTAGTGGCCGGCGTGCATTTCGCCGACCCCTGTGATCCGTTCCTGCTCGGCCAGCGCTCGCTGGCCGTTGCAGTGAGCGATCTGGCCGCCATGGGCGCCCACCCCGTTGCATTTATCCTGGCCCTCACCACCCCCACCGTCGATGCCGACTGGCTGCAACGCTATGCCCAGGGTTTGAACGCCATGGCGCAGAACTGCGGCGTGGGCCTGGTCGGCGGCGATACCACGCGCGGGCCGCTGAGCTTGACCATGACCGTGTTCGGCCGCTTGCCGGCCGGCCAGGCACTGACCCGCAGCGGTGCGCGGCCGGGTGACTTGCTGTGTGTGGGCGGTGAATTGGGCAACGCGGCGGGCGCTCTGCCGTTGGTACTGGGCCAGCGCAGCGCCGATGCCAGCATCGCCGATCCGCTGCTGGCTCATTACTGGTCGCCGCAACCGCAGTTGGCCTTGGGGGTGGCCCTTCGGGGCAAGGCGACGTCTGCGATGGATATCTCCGACGGGTTATTGGCCGATTGTGGGCATATCGCCAAGGCATCGGCTGTCAGCCTGCTTATCGAGCGCCAGACGCTGCCGTTGTCCCAGGCCTTGCTCGCGTTTGTCGGCGATGACGCGGCGCGGGTGGCGGCCTTGAGTGGGGGCGACGACTACGTGTTGGTGTTCACCCTGCCGCCGGCCGAACTCGCGCCGTTGCTGGCGGACGGCTGGCCGGTGCATGTGATCGGCCGGGTCGAGGTGGGGCAGGGTGTGACACTGCTCGACGTGAACGGGCACGACATCACCCCGGCCATTCGCGGCTATCAGCATTTTCGCGAGACGCCCTGAGCCAGTGTTCTGGCTTGCATAGAACCGAGACGAAGGCCAATCGAACCGATTGATCTTTATCAGCGATAATTCAGCTTAAGCGTCTGTAGGAACGTGCTGTTACAATGCGTGCCTCTGTGAAATCTGAAATCAGGAGCACACGGTGCCCGTCGTTTTCGTCGCTGCTTCCAAGCTG
This sequence comes from Pseudomonas sp. D3, assembly GCF_029320995.1. Taxonomy (NCBI): domain Bacteria; kingdom Pseudomonadati; phylum Pseudomonadota; class Gammaproteobacteria; order Pseudomonadales; family Pseudomonadaceae; genus Pseudomonas; species Pseudomonas sp. D3. The sequence continues at coordinate 5,838,853 of NZ_CP119772.1, read as the reverse complement.
CCTACCCCTTTTGCCTCGTTCACCATGCATGGCTTCCTCGAAGAAGCCAACGGGCGCGAGCACGTTGTGCTCAGCCTGGGCGATATCGCCGATGGCGCGCCGGTGCTTGGCCGCGTCCACTCCGAGTGCCTCACCGGTGACGCGCTGTTCAGCCAGCGCTGCGACTGTGGCTCGCAACTGGAAGCCGCGATGCGCGCCATCGCCCATGAAGGCCGTGGCGTCTTGCTGTACTTGCGCCAGGAAGGTCGTGGCATTGGTCTGCTGAACAAAATCCGCGCCTACGAGTTGCAGGATGGCGGCGCCGACACCGTCGAAGCCAACGAGCGCCTGGGCTTTGCCGCTGACCAGCGTGACTACGGCATCTGCCTGCCGATGCTGCAGCACCTGGGCGTGAAATCCCTGCGCCTGATGACCAACAACCCGCGCAAGGTCAAAGCCTTGACCGAGATGGGCATCACCGTCGCCGAGCGCGTGCCGCTGCACACCGGGCATAACCCGCACAACAAACTCTACCTGGCCACCAAAGCCAGCAAGCTCGACCACATGATGGGCAACGAGCATCAGGGCGAGGTCGACCGCGCGTGACCCGAGGCCAGGTGAAACGGCGATTGACCTTCAATTGGTGGCAATACCTGGCGCTCGCGTTGCTGCCTTTGTTCGTGATCAACCTGGTGTTCGGTCGGGCCGAGCCGCTGTTGCCGGTGCTGGCCATGCCGTTCTTCATTGCCGGCGTGGCCTCGATGTTTCTCAGCCTGCGGTATTTCCATGGCTATAAACATGCGTTGATCGCCACGTCCAAAGCCCTCGATACCGCCGAGGAACCGGCAGCCTGGCTCACCCTTGCCGCCCGTCGCCGCATGGCCTTGCTGATTGCTGCCGTGCCGGCGTGGATTGGCGCGCTGGCGGTGTTTGTCGGCCTGGAAGCGGTGCCGTTGTTTTTGCTCGTGCTGTCGACCCTGGTGTTGTTTTACCTCTACCGCATCCCGCGTCAGTTGGGATGAGGCTTCGCTGGCTGGCGGTCCTGCTGCTGGCGTTCGGTGCCCAGGCGCTGGCGGTCGAGCGGGTGGTCAGCCTGGCGCCGTCGCTGTCGGAAATCGTGGTTGAACTGGGCGCTGCCGACCTGCTGGTGGGCGTGCTCGACGGCGGCGATCGGCCGGTGGCGCTGGCGAAGGTGGCGTCGGTAGGTCGCTATGGGCAATTGAACATCGAGCGTTTGCTCAGCCTCAAGCCCGACTTGATCCTGCTCTGGCCCGGCAGTGTCGGCCCGGCCCAGCGCGAACAGTTGCAGCGCCTGAATATCCCGGTCTATGTCGCCGAACCCCATAACCTCGAACAACTGACCCGCCAGGTCCAGGCCATCGCCGAGCAACTGGGGCGCGCCGACGCCGGCCGGCAATTGTCTGCGCAGTTGCGCCAGCGCCTGGCCGAGTTGCGCCAGCGCTATCAGCGTGCCGAGCCCTTGCGGGTGTTTTACCAAGTGTGGAGCCCGCCGCTGTACACCGTGGGCGGTGAGCAGATCATCAGCGATGCGCTGAGTGTGTGCGGCGCACGCAATGTGTTCGACGACCTCACGCTGCCCGCGCCGCAGGTCAGCATCGAGTCGGTGTTGCAGCGCAATCCCGAGGTGATTCTGGCAGCGGATCAGCCGCAGTTGGATGCCTGGAAAGCCTGGCCGCAGGTGGCGGCGGTGGCGCAGGGGCGATTGCTGTTGGTGCCGGATAAAGGCCTGGAGCGGCCGAGTGGGCAGATGTTGGAGGCGTTGGCGCGGTTGTGTCAGGTGATTGCGCCAAACCTGTGAGGCCTGCGATGAGGCCAGGGCAAACCGACGTTCCAATCAGAGCGCCGGCGTCCAGGTCACCCCAACCTTCCATACCCGGCCTTCTTCCCGGTAATCCTGATTATTCAGAAACGCCGGATCGTCGTAGCTGTAACGCGCCCGTGCGTAAGTCTTGTCCAGCAGGTTATCGACGTTCAGCGACAGCGCCACCTCCCGACTCACCGCCCAACTGCTGCGCAGCCCGAGCAGGGCATAACCGCTCAGGCGATTGCGATTGGCTTCGTCGTCGTAGCTGCTGCTGATCGCCTGCCAGCTCGCGCCCACGCCGAGTTGATCGAATTGCCGATCCAGGTCCAGGCTTAGGGTGCGTCGCGCGCGGCGGGCCAGGGTGTGGCCGCTGTCGCGGTCACGCGGGTCGATGATCGACAGCCCCAGGTTGCCTTGCCAGCCAAACAGCTCCTGCTTGAGCGCCGCTTCAACCCCATTGATCCGCGCCGACGCCACGTTCTGCGGCTTGCCACTGCTGTCTAGGATGATCGCGTCGCTCAAGTCGGTGCGGTACAGCGAGGCTTCCAGGCGCGTGTGGTCGCCGAGTTGGCTGCGCCATTGCAGCTCGTAACTCTTCGACGTCTCGGGCTGAAGATTGGGGTTGCTGTACTGCGTGTCCGGGTAATAGAGGTCATTGAAGGTCGGCGCACGGAAGCCTTCGCTGTAGCTCAGCAGCACATCGTTGTCGGGATTGATCGGCACGGTGAGGGTGCCGCTCCAGCTGTTCTGGCGGCCGAACTGCTGGTTCTGGTCATGGCGCAGGCCCAGCTCGGTGGAAAACCAGTCGCTGTGGAAACGATGCTGCACAAACGCCGCGCGGTTCCAGCGGCTGTTTTCGGTGAAGGTGGTGGAACCGTGGAAGCGGTCTTCGTACCAGTCGCCGCCGAGGATCAGGTTGTTGCGGTCATTCAGCGTCAGGTCGTTCTGCCAGTTGAGCGAGTCGCGGTAGGTGTTGAACACGCTGAAGTCATCGCTGAGGGTGTCGCGCTTGGTATCGCGGTTCTCGCTGTGGCCCAGTTCCAGGCGCGATTGCCAGCGCTCGGTGAGGCTGGCGTCGAGATAGCCGCTGGCGCTGCTCACGGCGTAGTCGGTGTAGGGTTTCTGGCCGACGGTCTGCTTGGTGGCGACGTCATAGCGGCCGAAACTGTTGTCGTACTCCGACTTGCCGCGGCTGTCCAACAGATTGAAACCGGCTTCGAGCTCGTCACTGAAGCTGTGGCTGAGGTTAAGGCTGACGGACTGGTTGCGGTAGGCATCATGGTCGCCATCGCTGGGAAACGAGGTGCGTGTCGAATTGATGCCGGCGGTTTCATCCAGGCTCGCGCTCAGGTTGAAGCGTGTGTGTTCGTCGCCGCCGGACAGCCCGAGGCTGCGTTCCCAGCTCTGGTGGCTGCCGAAGCCCAGTTTCAGGCGCGGCTGCAGGCCCTGTTCGGCGTTGCGCCGGGTAAACACCTGGATCACCCCGCCAATCGCATCGCTGCCGTAGATCACCGAGCGCGAGCCGCGCAGCACTTCGACCCGCTCGATCTGATCGACGTTGAGGTACTGCAGGCCGCTGTCGCCGGAGGTGGTGTTGGCGATGCGCTGGCCGTCCACCAGCACCAGGCTTTGCGCGGACTTGGTGCCGCGCAGGTAGATGCCCGGCAAGCTGCCACGGCCTCCAGTGGGCGCCACTTGCACGCCGGGCACGCGGCTGAGCAGGTCGGTCAGGCTGGTGGGTTGCAGGCGGTCGATGTCGTCGCGGGTGAAGACGGTGTTGGCGGCGCTGCTGTCGTTGCGCGCCTGGACCTGGCGGTTGGCGCTGATGACCACATCGGGGAGTTTAAGCGCCTGGTCGCGGGTGTTGGCGAGCAGGTCGGGTGTGGGCAGAAGCAGCAAGGGCAGGACAAAGCGAAGATGATTCATGGCTGTCCACAGCGTTGAAAGTTGGCACAAAAACAATGTGGGAGGGGGCTTGCCCCCGATAGCGGTGTACCAGTTAACGTATCTGTCACTGACCCACTGCCATCGGGGGCAAGCCCCCTCCCACATTTTGATCCGGTTTCTACAGGCCCAGCAGCGCCATACGTTTGCGTACCGAAGCCTCGATCCCGGCTTCATCCAGGCCGCACTCGGCCAACATCTGCGCCGGCTTGGCGTGTTCGACGTACATGTCCGGCAAGCCCAGGTGCAGCACCGACTTGAGGATGTTCTCGCGTGCCAGGAACTCGCTGATCGCCGCACCGGCACCGCCCATGATGGCGTTTTCTTCGACCGTCACCAGCAATTGATGGCTCGCGGCGATCTCGCGCACCAGGGCTTCATCCAAGGGTTTGACGAAGCGCATGTCGATCACGGTGGCGTCGATGTTCTCGGCCACTTTCAGGGCCTCGACCAGTTGCACGCCGAACACCAGGAATGCGGTCTTGCTGCCTTGGCGTCGCACGATGCCTTTGCCGATTTCGATCGGTGCCAGGTCTTTTTCGATCACTGCATTCGGGCCGTTGCCACGTGGGTAACGCACGGCGGCCGGGCCGTTGTACAGGTAGCCGGTGCTGAGCATCTTGCGCAGTTCGTTTTCGTCGCTCGGCGTCATCACCAGCATGCCGGGGATGCAGCGCAGGTAGGACAGGTCGAAGCTGCCGGCGTGGGTCGGGCCGTCTTCGCCCACCAGGCCGGCGCGGTCGATGGCGAACAGCACGTCGAGGTTCTGCACCGCGACGTCATGCACCAGTTGGTCGTAAGCGCGCTGCAGGAAGGTGGAGTAGATCGCCACCACCGGCTTGGCGCCTTCGCAGGCCATGCCGGCGGCGAACGTCACCGCGTGTTGCTCGGCGATGGCGACGTCGAAGTAGCGCAGCGGGAAACGCTCGCTGAATGCCACCAGGTCGGAACCTTCCTTCATCGCTGGGGTAATCCCCACCAGGCGCGGGTCGGCGGCGGCCATGTCGCACAGCCACTCGCCGAACACCCCGGAATACTTCGGCCCGCTGGCCTTTTTCGGCGCGGCGGGGGCGTCCAGGGGGTCGAGCTTGGTGATCGCGTGGTAACCGATCGGGTCGACTTCCGCCGGCGCGAAGCCTTTACCTTTTTTGGTGACGATGTGCAGGAACTGCGGGCCTTTGAGGTCACGCATGTTGCGCAGCGTGGCGATCAGGGTCGGCAGGTCGTGGCCGTCGATGGGGCCGATGTAGTTCCAGCCCAGCTCTTCGAACAGCGTGCCGGGCACCAGCATGCCCTTGGCATATTCTTCGGTGCGGCGGGCGATTTCCCACGCGCCGGGCAGGCGCGACAGCACTTTCTTACTGCCTTCGCGCATGCTGGCGTAGGTCCGGCTGGACAGGATCTTCGCCAGGTAGTTGGACAGCCCGCCGACATTGCGCGAGATCGACATGTCGTTGTCGTTGAGGATCACCAGCATGTTGGCTTCCACTTCTGGCGCATGGTTCAGCGCTTCGAAAGCCATGCCGGCGGTCAGCGCGCCGTCACCGATCACCGCAATCGCCTTGCGATCACTGTTTTGCAGGCGCGAGGCAATCGCCATGCCCAGTGCGGCACTGATGGAGGTGCTGGAGTGGCCGACGCCAAAGGTGTCGTACTCGCTCTCGGAGCGGCGCGGGAAGGCGGCGATGCCGTCCTTCTGGCGCAGGGTGCTCATGCGCTCGCGACGGCCGGTGAGGATTTTATGCGGATACGCCTGATGGCCCACGTCCCACACCAGCCGGTCGTCCGGGGTGTCGAACACGTAGTGCAGCGCGATGGTCAGCTCGATGACGCCCAGGCCGGCACCGAAATGCCCACCGGTCTGGCCGACCGTGTAGAGCAATTCCAGGCGCAATTCATCGGCCAGGGTTACCAGCTCGGTTTCACCCAGACGCCGCAGGCCGTCCGGCGTGGCAGCACGGTCGAGCAGGGGCGTGGACGGGCGTTTGCGGGGAATCTCTTGAAACGTCGTGGGCATCAGGCGAATCGTTATAGGTATAGAAGAGGCGGCAGTTTACCTCAAGCATCGCAAACTGCCCACGCGGAGCGCCGAACTTGACTGATATGCGGCCGTAATGGCCGCTGTTATCAGTAGCGACGTTCGACGATGTACCGCGCCAGGTCACGCAGGGGCTCGGCCGCCGCGTCGAAAGGTCGCAGGGCGGCCAGGGCCTGGTCGCGCAGTTCCAGGGCGTAGGCCTTGGCGGCATCCAGCCCGAGCAGCGCAGGATAAGTCGGTTTGTCCCGTGCGATATCGGCACCCTGGCGTTTGCCCAGGGTGGCGGTGTCACTTTCTACGTCGAGAATGTCGTCCTGCACCTGGAACGCCAGGCCGATGGCCCGGGAGTAGACCTGCAAGGCCGCCAATTGCGCGGCGTCGGCACGACCACTGGCCAGGGCGCCCAAGTGGACGGCGGCTTCGATCAGGGCGCCGGTCTTGTGCCGGTGCATGTGTTCGAGTGCCGGTTGATCGAGCTTCTGGCCCACCGAACCAAGATCGATGGCCTGGCCGCCAACCATACCGGCGGGGCCTGCGGCCACCGCCAGGGCAGTGACCATGCGCAAGCGGATCTCGGCGTTCACGCTGCTCAAGCTCGGGTCCAGCAGCGCGCTGAACGCCAGGCTTTGCAGGCCATCGCCAGCGAGAATCGCGCAGGCTTCGTCAAAGGCTTTATGGGTGGTCGGCTGACCGCGACGCAGGTCATCGTCGTCCATCGCCGGCAAATCGTCATGCACCAGCGAATAGGCGTGAATCAACTCCACCGCACAGGCCGCGCCATTGGCTTGTTCGGCGGGCGCGCCGAGGGCTTCGCACGCCGCATACGCCAGCAACGGGCGCACACGCTTGCCGCCATTCATTACGCTGTAGCGCATGGCCTCATAGAGACGTTTGATTTCGGGGCTTGGCGCAACAAACAAGGGCTCCAGCGCCGCATTGACCCGGGCTTGGCTACTGGCCTGATACGCGTCGATCATTCCGGCTGTTCCGCATCGAAAGGTTCTTCGGCCAACTCCCCGTCGCGTTCCAGCAACACCTGGACCTTCTGCTCCGCCTGCGCCAACGCGCTCTGGCAGTCACGGGTCAGGCCGATGCCTTGCTCAAACGCGGTCAGCGAGTCTTCCAGCGACAACTCGCCGTTCTCCAGACGCTCGACCAGGGTTTGCAGGTCGGCGAGGGATTGTTCGAAATCGAGTGCAACTTTTTTGCGGGCCATGGCGGCTATTCCGGTAGACGGTAAACCGGCGCGACACTAGCAGACATGGGGGATGGGGGCAAATGAGCGGGGGGGCAGACGACCCGGTCATCGCCTGCTGTAGGCTGTGCAACAGGGGTGAGCCGATTGTGCGCTCGCCTATGACTGCGCCGCAGCGGCACGCAAATAGTTATACACACTGGCCCGGGAAATCTTGAAGTAATCGCCGACGTATTCGACAAAATTACGCACGTCCAGCAAGCCGTGCTCCCGTGCCTGTACCAGCACCTGGATGATTTCCCCTCGACCGAAATCGGCGGGTTTCAAATGATTCGCGGCGGCGAGGGTTTCGATGATCTCATTGAGTTTTTCCCGCCAATCGCCACTGAACAGCGATTCTGGGCGCACTTGGGACTGCTGGCCTACGGCAAAGCCGCTGAGCAGTTTTTGCACGTGGGCCAGTGCGGTTACATCGAAGTTCAGGCACAGCAAGGCGTTGGGCTCCCCGTTTGCCGCGCGGGCGACGAGGGAGATTGAACGCAACTGACGGCTGTTGAGGCCGGTCTTTTCATACGGCCCGACTACGTCGGGTCCGGCATCCAACTCAGCCAAATCGGTGATCAGCGATTCATCCCCGACCTTACGTCGGGAAAATCCATTGGCGATGTGGGCAATGCGCCCGCTGCTCAGGTCGTGTACCACGGCTTCCAGGTCCGGATAGAGCAGGGCGGCGATGCCGTCGGCGGTTGCCTTGATGAACGCGATATCGACCATGGGTTAACCGGGCACAGGGAAAGGAACGGTGATTGTACGCAGGCGTCCGAACAGTTGTCAGTTCACGGCCTGCATGCGCTGCACCGCGAGGGTGGCCAGTGCGATGTCCTGAGCGGCCAGGCCGGTCAAGTCGGCAATGGTCAGGTCGTCGTCGCTGAAACGTCCGCACGCCTTGCCGGCCAGCACATGGCCGAGGGAAACGTCGGCGTGGTCGCTGATCAAATGGGCCCGTACTGCGTGGCTCATTTCGCCATGGTCGACGCATTGGCTGCGGTCATCCGTCATGAGCACGCGTGCCCGTTGCAGCAGTAGCGGGTCCAGTTCCTGTTTGCCAGGGCTGTCTGCACCCAGGGCGACAATATGCGTGCCTTTACGGACCACGGCGGCCGGCACGATTGCCTGGGTCGACGGCGTGCAGGTAATCACCAGATTGCACTGTGCGAAAACAGCCTCAACGTTGTCGGCTGCTTGGGCCTTGAGCCCCTCTTGAGTCAGCGTCCTGGCGAGATGTTGTGCCTTGTCAGGGGCGCGCGCCCAGATCACTACACGTTCGATTCCCAGTAGTTCGCAGGTCCAGCGTGCCTGCAGTTGCGCCTGATGCCCGCTGCCGATTATCCCTAACGCGCTCACCCGCCGAGGTGCCCCGGCCCGCGCAGCCAGGGCGCCGGCGGCGGCAGTGCGGCAACTGGTCAGCCAGCCTTCGTCATTGAGGACGGCGCGGGTCTTGCCGGTGTGAGAATCGAACACCAATACCAGGCCATTATTGGTCTCCAGGCCGCGGGAAGGATTCTCGTAAAAGCCCATGGCCAGCTTGACCACAAACACCGAACCGTCTTTCGCATAGCCGGACTTGATATGACAGTCCCCCGGCGGGTTTTCAAACAGTAACACCCCCGGCGGCGGGGCCACGATGCGGCCGTCGGCGTGGCTGATCAATGCCTGTTCCACCGCGTACAGCATGTCTTGGCGCGATAGCGTGGCGCGTAACGCACTGAGCCCGTAAACCGCCAGTGGTGCCGCGCTCATCAGGCACGCTCCCACGTGGAAAAGCAGGTTTTGAGATTGAAATCCGAGGGTGTGGCCATGGCGCGTTCCTGACGATCAGCGGGGCGAAAGCGCGACACTAGCCTGATTTATATTTTTTGTCTAATTTGTATTTTCTGTGTAATTATCGTTTGAGTGTTTAAGCATTGCGTCAAACTCGGCCAGCCCCGCCTGCATCTTCTGCAGTGCCGTCATTTGCCGCGCCAGCTCCTCTTGCTTGCGAGCAATCGCCTGGCTCGCGCGCTCCCAAGGCAGCGCGTCGCCCTGGTGCCCCTGCAAAATGGCCTGCAGCTCCTTGAGCTTGAAACCCAACTGCTGAGCACATTTGATCACCATCAGCCGCTCGACACTCTGTGTCGAATAGACCCGATAGCGCCCCTCTCTCTGCGGGGTGGGCAGCAGGCCGATCGCCTCATAGTGACGAATCGCCTTGATGGTCGTGCCCGACAGTTGCGCGGCTTTGCCGATGAACATGAAAACGCCCTTTTTCAAATAATCCGCCGGCCCGCGTCAGCCAGCGATTGCGCTGCGCGGACGTGGAGCCCAGCACCGGGCCGAGCAACAAGGTCTTGGTCACCGTGATGCCGCAAAACTCCAGCGTCGTCTTGCGCATCTGATGGATGCCCGGCATGCGGTAGAACCAGCGGTAATACCACGGCGGCGTGTCCATGGTCACCAGTAAGTGCGCGGTTCGGCCATGCAGCAGTTTGTCAGGAAATGCCTTGCCTGCACGGTACTTGAAGGCAAAGCCGGGTAGGAAAACTCTGTCGATGAAGCCCTTCATCAAGGCCGGAATACCGCCCCACCAAATCGGGAAGACAAACGCCAAATGGGTGGCCCAAAGGATATCTTCCCGGGCGCCGAGTAAATCGGGCTCCAGGGCTTGAATGTCGTTGTAGCCGTTATGCAGGACAGGGTCGAAAGCCAGCGCGCCCAGCCGTAGGACGCGTACTTCATGGTCAGCGTTTGTTGCCGATTGGATGTAGGTGTCTGCCAGCGCCGAACAGAAGCTGGAGCCGCAGGGGTGACCGAGGATGACCAGAATGCGCTGAGCCATGGGGGCGAGTCCTGAAAAGGGGCTTGCAGAGTAGGGGCTGCCGTATAGGGGAGAGTCAAGCGGCGGCGGCGCTGCAGCATCCGTTAGTCATAGAGCCACGGTCTCAAGTCCTTGAGGTTCGTCACCACAATCTGTTGTGCTTCAGGGTTCGGGTCCAGGTTGCGTGCATCAATCTGATAACGCTGCAGGACATACTTCACCAGCGCCCTGCGGCTGGGCACAACGAGCTGGCCGTCAACCATGCCAAAGTCGGTTTCGATGATCGCCTTTTGTGCCGCGCTCAAACGCCCGTCGGGCGCGATGATCACGGGTGTTTCGGTGTTCCAGTCATCGTCCAGCGCCTGGGTGTTCTCTGATACGTCCAGCAAACCAGGCTCGCCCCGCAGCCGGCTCAACACAAAGTCCCGGTACTCTCGATTCTTCTCACAGTACGCGCGCACGTGCCAGCGCATGCCGGTGTAGACCAGGGTGTGTGGTGCGATCAGGCGGATATCGACCTGGGGCGAATTCAGCGACACATACTCGGTCTCCAGGCGCAGGCCATCGCGGCAAGCCTTCAACAGAGGGCGCAGAATTTCCGGGCGGATGGGCCGATCCGGAACATCCAGAACCTTGGTATGCGCGTAGGCCAACGCCAAGCCATCAATGTGGGGCGCGCGTTCGTGGTTTTGATAAAGCAGGTGCAAATAGGCGCTCGCGCTGTCGTCGATGAACAGCGGCTTGAACGTTTTGCTTGGCACATAGCCCTTTATTTTTTTGTCATATGTAAGGTTTTTAGGCGCATGTTCGGTGATGTACGTATTGATGTCTTTGGAGGCCTGCTGACGGCTGATACCAAAGCTCTGGATCAAGTGGCCCGTGGTCAGCCGGCCCTCCCACCAGACAACGGTTTCGATCAAACGATAGCGAAGTGCCAGGTCCCAGCGAACCTGTTCGATGGATTGCTTGCGTTTCATACCCTCTCCATGTGCGCGAATACTTTACCTGTATAAGTCTACATTCTAGACCTGTCGTCTATCACTACATATCGTGTGGCTGTCGTTTAAACAAATCGAACACACCCAAGGAAGTACACATGACTATGGCAGAAGCAGTGTCGACAGGGGCGCTGGTAGTGCTGGGGAGCATCTTGCTGGTCCTCCTGCTGCAATACTTGCGGCTGCGTGAACTCTGGAAAATGGCGCTTAACTGCCGCAGAGACGCACGCTGGGGGCGGATCTGGGAGGCTGAGAACCGGGAGCTGCGTTCTGCGCTGCGCGCTGAGAAGGCGCATATCAAGCAGTTGCAGAGGAAGGTGGGGATTTTGCAGGGGGTGATTGCGCAAGGAGAGTAGGGGCGGGATGTCTTGCTCATTGATATTCAGACGAGAGCAGGCGTCTTGAACCCCGATACCCGTAGGAGCCTACGCTTGACACGGATAGTGGCAAAATGCGATTGAGGCTTAAGAATTTTGGATCCAGGGCGAAAACCTTTTTTAGCGCGCACGTTTGCGAGCGTCGCGCAGTGACGGAGAAAAGAACGATGGCAAGTATGGAAGCTCAATTGGAAGAGCAGTTCGATAAGGAAATGGCTGCGGTCAAACGCCCGAACCTGATGATTGTCGGCGGCACCGGTGTTGGAAAGAGCAGCCTGATCAATTATATCTTCGGCAAAACGATTGCCGAGGTCGGTACCGGGCAGCCTGTCACTCGGGGTTGTCATCGGTACGAAGATGCCAACATCCCTCTGGTCATCTTTGATACCGAAGGTTACGAGGTGACTGAAGGCGGGCCTTCGGCAGGCAATTTTCGGGAAAAAATCATTCCCGAGATCATTCAGCGCAAATCCAAAGTGCTGGATGAGCACATCCATCTCATTTGGTACTGCCTGAGCGTGGCCAACCACCGCGTTACCGATTTTGACCTGGAAAACTTGCGACTCATTACCGGCGAACTGGATATCCCGGTGGCTGTGGTACTCACCCAGTGCGATGCCGAGCCCGTCGACGACGAAGGTCGCGGTGAGACTTCCCAGGCGTTTCGCAAAGTCCTGCGCGAGCATGGTGTTCATTGTGAGGTTTTTGAGACCTGTGCAAATAACCCCAACCATGACCCAGAGCTGAAACTGGACCTTGAAAAGTTGATCGCCTGGTCGAGCGCATCGCTCAAGGACGATGCGTTGCGCCAGTCCTTTGTGGCTGCCCAGATCGCCTCGCTACCGGCCAAACGCAGCGAAGCGATGACGATCATCATGACCTACAGCGCCACCACCGCCGCCAGCGCCGGGCTTAACCCGGTGCCGATGTCGGACGCGTTACTCATTGTGCCTCAGCAGATGGCGATGGCCGCATCCCTGGCCAAGCTCTACGGGTTTGGCTCGATGGGTGAAATGGCCGTCAGCATGCTCAAGGGCCAGATCCTCAGCCTGGTGGGGCGCCAGTTGGCAGCCAGCCTGACCAAGATGATCCCCGTGCTTGGGCAGATCATTAACGCCGCTGTCGCCGGGGCTATCACCGGAGCGCTTGGCTTGGCCCTGGTCGAGGTCTATGAACGAGCCGTGGACGGCTACCTTAAGACAGGCAAGTCGCCGGACTGGGCCCGCCTCTTTTCTAACGAGCAGTTCATGCAGGCGTTCAAGATTGCGCTGGGAAAATGGGGCAATCAAAAAGCTTGAAGCCACTTGTCGCACTTTGAAGGCCGTGGCGAGAGACAGATCACGCTGTTTCTGTGCAGGTCTTCATCCCCTTTCCGCGGTTCAGGGTTTAGAGAGACATGGATCAGTTTGCGATCAACATCATCGTGCTGGGTAAAAGCGGCGTCGGCAAAAGCAGCTTCTGCAACTATCTTTTCGACCAGGCGGGTTTGTTTGAGACGGGCAGCGGCAAGCCCGTCACCTCCTGGGAGAAAAACTTCCAGTCGCACACCTTCGAGCATCAGGGGCACCTGTTGAATGTGTTCGACAGCGTTGGCCTGGAAGCTGACAACTATGAGCGATGGCTCAAACAGTTCGACAGTTTCATGCAGCAACGTCGCGCCCGCCCGATGGAGCCGGAAACCTGGATTCATGGCGCCTTTTATGTGATCAACGCCAGCTCGGCACGCCTGGAACCGGTGGATGTGAACCTGATCAAACGGCTCGGGCAGGATGCCAGGATTCCCCTGCAAGTCATCCTGACCAATGCCGACGTTGCGGGCGATAAGGTCGAGGCCCTCCAGCGAGAAATTCACCACCTATGCCCGGGTGTATCGGTGACGCCGCTGTGTTCGGTATCGGTACGCAGGCGCGGTGGCCAGTCGACGCAAGCCTTTGGCCGCGATGAAGTGCTTTCGCTCTACCTGGAACAGTCGCACGCCTTTCTCAGCAAGCGTCTGGCAGCGATGAGCTGCTTGAACTTCAAGGGTGTACTTCGCGAAATGCGCAATACGGTGGTTGCCAAGATAGAACAGGCCGACCTCAGCATTTTTAGAATCGCGGACCTCGATCTGGATACGGAAATCGAGTTGCCCGATTTCGATGAAGTGTTTTCCGATCTGAAAGGTTTCGATGACTACCTCTCATCCTTTGGTTTCGTGGGGACTGGGAGACCAGCGATGAGCTGGAAAACGCAGTAACCCGTGTGTTTGATGACTTCCAGGGCGAGATGGAGAGCCGTTTCAAAGAGATCGAAGACGGGTTCGAGTCCGATAGCCTCCTGCGCAAGGTGGGCGCGCTCTACGAAGCGGCAAAGATCATCCTGACCCTGAAGTCGACCATGATCGAATGGCTGGATGAAGGTTTTGGCCGCGTCCACACAGCACTCGATCAGCTTTTCATCAAATATGCCGAGGACGACAACTTCTTCGCCAGCCATCTAACGGGACGCGTCTTCATTCGCCCCAAACTGTTCGGCATTTTCTAAGCACGGACTGCATCAGCGCTATTTAAGGGAGAGCAGTAACCATGGGGTTCGATACGATTTATGCGGTGCTGCCGGATCAGGTGGCCGAAATAAGCCGCTTGCAGTACCTGTTGGCTGAAGCACGGTTGCCGGTTGTGTCGGTGATCGGCAAATACAACCATGGCAAGAGCTCCTTGCTCAACGCCCTCGTGGAGCGCGAGCAGTTCGCCGTGTCCGATGCTCGGGAAACAACTGTATTGAGCTACTTCGAGCATGAAGGCGTGAGGTGGTTGGACACACCGGGGTTGGATGCTGACCTGGCGCGCGAAGACGACCGCGAGGCGATGAATGGCGCATGGCAGCAATCGGATATTCGGCTGTTCGTGCATTGCGTTCGAGAGGGCGAGTTCGACCAAAGCGAAAGCGAGATGATTGATGCGTTGCAACGGGACGCGTCAGACAGTGGGCGTCAAACCTTGATCGTACTGACCCAGATCGAGCAAGTCGAAGAACAGGCCCTGGCCAATGTTCAGGCGAGCATCAGAAAACAGGCGCCAACGCTGTCGATCATCCCCGTCTCTGCCCATCGTTACCTTCAGGGCTTACAAAGCGGTAGTGCGTTGAAGGTGAAGAAGAGTGGCGTCAAAGCGTTGCGCCAGGCTTTGCAAACGGCATTGGACGATGTGTCGCAAACCCGTCTCGATGAAGTGTCGGCGCTGGGAGAAACCCTCGGTGGCCTCATCGACCAGGGCCTGAGCAACCTGCAGGCGCAGCTTGAACATCGGCAATCCACTCAGCAAGCGCAATTGACTGGGTTTATGGATGACTACAGGCAACTGCACAGCAAACTCCATCAACAACTCAAAGGGACCTGAGCAATGCTTCCACTATTTTTGTTGGCCGGTGCTGCAATCGCTGCCGTCGCTGCTGCGGTGTCCAGCAGTTCGTCTTCGTCTTCGTCCTCTTCCTCTTCTTCGGGGCCTTCCCGCGACTATGAACGTGAAGCGGCTGAAAAAGCGCACAAAGTAAAACTTCAAGCCAACACCGACGCGGCGGAGCGTCAGCTCAAGGCTTTCCTTCAGAGCAAAGGCATTGAAGTGACGGCCGTGCAGTTTGCGGCATTGATTAAGTCGATGATCAGTCAGCCGGATAGATACCCCAGCGAGACGCTGAAAAAAGCCTTCCAGCGCACCGCCTCCATGCGCGCCATCGATGCGCAAGTCAGCGCATTGGAGCAGCAGATTGCACAGCGCAGCCAAGCCAAGACCTTCCTTGACAGTTTGCCGATTGGCTGACTGCCTCTTGATACCGGTGTGACGCGTATTTGCGCTCGCACCGCCCCTTTTTGGACTCTCTGTTCGCGACTTCGAGTGGCGTTAACAGGCACAGGATTGTGTATGCAGGAAAAAGCATTTATCGACGCGCTCAAAGGGTTTGAATACCTGACCCAGCGCGTGGAAGCCGAAGAAAGTGAATTACGCGATTGGCAGGCTGCATTGACGCGCGCGCTGAGCGTTCAGCCATCGCTGGGCAAGCTGAACCGCGATGGCCACCTCGCACGCCAAGCGCAAGGTGTGCGCGAAGTGGTGCAGGTGTGCATTAACGATTGGGGTAAGTCATGGGCGCGCAATCAGCCGTCTGCCCAGCTTGCCGAAACCTTTGGCGACAAAGCTGTGATTCTGGTGTTCGGCAAGGTCAATGCCGGCAAGAGTTCGTTCTGTAACTTCATCGCCGAGCGCTTTGCCGCTCAGGGCGAAGCCGTTCAGTACTTTCATCTGGCGAACGATTCGATTGTCGACCGTGATGAGCCGTTCGCCGAAGGCGAGACGGAAACCACGTCGCAGATCCAGGGCATTCGCCTGGGTCAGAAGTTGATTCTCATCGATACGCCCGGCCTGTTGTCGGTGACGGGGGTCAATGGCGAACTGACCAAACGCTACACCGACAGCGCCGATGCGGTGCTGTGGTTGAGCAGCTCCACGGCGCCCGGGCAGGTGCAGGAGTTGGCTGAACTCGAAGGTGAACTCAAGCGTAACAAGCCACTGCTGCCCATCATCACCAAAAGCGACTTCTTCGACGAGGATGAGGTGCCGGGTCAGGACGAACTGGTCAAGGTGCTGCGCAACAAGACTGCGGCAAACCGCAAGATGCAAGAAGAGGATGTGCATAAAAGGGCTGGCGAGCAGCTCACCAAATCCCACCTCGACGCGGCACTGCTTAAGCCGGTTGTCGCTGTTTCCGTGCGTTTTGCCCGCGTGCACGCATCGCAGGCGGATGCCTTGGACGCCGCAGGTTTCGAGCGCCTGTTCCAGCAATTGCAGCTGACTGCGCAAGAGGCTCGAACCTACAAAGAAGGCAAGGCGACGCAGTTGATGATCAGCCATCTGGAGAACAACGTACTGCACAGTTTGCGCAGCACGGTGCTCCCCCAGTTGGATGAACTGCGCAATGCGACGCGCGCTGCGGTTCATGGCCTCAAGGTGCGTAACGATCAGATCGCCTCAGCGGTGCTCGCCGATGTGCTGCTCAAACTGGGCGACCTGCTGGAGACCCACAAGGCTACGCAGGATGTTAAGGCGCTGACCCAGGATGTTAACGCGCTGTGCCAGGCCACGATCGAACATCACCTGACGCGGGAGTTGAAAGACTATGTCAATGAGCTCAAGGGTGCGCTGGTCGATATGTCCAGTGATGACATCGGCAGCTTCGAGGACCTTGGCGTTGACATTGAACGGGTGACCGGCCGAGGCAAACAAGCGGCGGCGGCGGCGAGCGCAAGTGCTATCGGAACCGCAATCGGCACCGCATTTGGCGGCCCGCTCGGTGCCCTTGCCGGTGGCCTGCTGGGTGGGATGATCGGCGGCGCCGTTGGCAAGTACATGGTTGAAACGGAGATGGTCCGGCAAGTCGTCGGCGTCAGTTATGCACGCCTGCATGCCAAGCTTGAGAGCGACCTGCGTGCTCGCTTGCCCAAGGCCGTTAACGTGGCGGTAGACACCTGCATCGAGTCGATCAACCTGGTGGAAGTCGAGGCCATGCGCCTGTTCGACATCATCGCGACCAGCGAACAGGACCTGAAGCAGTTGAAGGAGCGTATTGCGCGATGAACCCTTTTGAACACTACAAAACCCTACTCGCCAGCGCCTGTGGCATTGCTTCGCGCTACCTGCCAGATGCGTCCCAGCGTATCGAACAATTAGTCGAACAGATTGATGAACGCAAAGTACACGTGATGTTGTTCGGTGCCTACAACGCCGGCAAAAGTACGTTGATCAATACTTTGCTGGGTGAAGAGCGCGCTGTGGTTGGCGATATTCCAACCACCGATGCGGTACATCGCTACGATTGGGATGGGCATGTCTTGCTCGATACTCCGGGCATCAATGCACCCATTGCACACGAAGAAGTCAGCACAGAGCAGTTGAAACGGGCCAACCTGATTCTGTTCGTGTTGCGCCAGGAAGATCAGGACGCGCAAAACATAATCGAGCGTATTTTTGCCTTGATTGCCCAGCGTCGCCCGCTGTTCGTCGTGCTGAACTATGAAGACAGCGACCCTGCCGCTATCGATCGCATCCAGTCCAGCTTCTCTCTGACACTGCTCAACCATGCGCGCAAAAATGCTATCGATGAGCGCCTGGTTCAACAGTTGCCCGTGATATTGATGAATATCAGAACGGCAAGTCGTGGACGCCTCGAGGGCAAGGCGAAACTGCTTGAGCACTCGGGTTTTGAAGCCTTCATCGTTCGATTCAAACAATGGCTGCAGCATTTCGACAGTGAGCAACAACTGCTCAAGCAAACCTTCGGAATTATCGAAAGGGCATTGCTGGCGCCAGTGGCCAACTGCATCGACGGCGAAACACCACACGCCCAGCAGTTAGGCGCGATCGATGCTCAGTTGGAGCATATGGCTCGTCAGCAGCAACAGCTGAAAAACAGCGCCAGGCATTTGGTGCGCCGTGAGATTCTCGCGGCACGGCCGGCCATCGAGGCCGCGCTCGATCAGTGTACCGATCCCGCGTCGTTGACCCGTGCATTGGAGGTTCAGGCGCAGGGCATTGCCGAGAAACTGCAGCAATGGCTGGAAGGCGAGTTGCAGAGCATGCGCAAGGCGCAAATCAACGAGTTGCTATCGGGCGCCGGGATCGACCCCAAGCTGTATTCGAACATCGAAGAAAGCGAACTGCTGGACAAGTTGTCCGGACCGATCTTCGCTCAGCTCAAGGGCATCAACCAGGATCACCTGACCTCGTTGCTGGTACTGGGCCGCAAACTGAAGATACCGATGTTGAAAGGCCGTTGGCTCTCGACCTTGCAGAAATGGGCGGGGCGTGCAGCGCCGGTGGTTCAACTGGTATTCGCCATTGCAGAAATTTTTATGGCCGCTCGCAGCGAAGACAAGGAGAACGAGCGCAACCACAGCCGTGCTCTTCAACGCATACAGTGGATTGAAGAAACAAGCGCCGAGGTGGAGAGCGCCTTGGTCCAAAGCGTCTGTGAGTTGATTGACCAACTCTTCCGCGAGCAGAGAAAACCTTACGAAGAGAGCCGTACCGCCTTGCAAGGCGCCGCCAGCCAACGTGAAAAAGACTGCAGCGACTGGCATGAACTGACGCGCACATTGCAGGCGCTGGAGTTCCCAGCTTGAACGCCTGAGTTGAATCAGCCTTTTCATCGTGACGCCGCCCATACAGGGCGGCTGCTTTTTTTGCAAAGGAATGACACTGCATGAATCGAATGTTTGTAAGCCCGTGGTTGTCGGTATCCCCCAACGGCCCGGTGACCTGTGCCCACCCCCAGGCACATGATTATGTGCATTTGCGCCAAGGCGAAATGGATGGCGCCTGTGGACCCTATTGCGTGGCGATGACCTTGATCGCGCTGGGCGTCATGTCTCGCGAGCAGGCTCAATCACTCGACACCTATGATGGCCGAACTCGACTGGGTCGCTTTCGCGAAAGCCTGCTGGCCTTCGGCGCTCTGGTGTCGGAAGGCACCGACGATTTCGATGTGAGCTGGCTGGTCGACGTGTTCAAGCGCGCCGGGGTTGTGACCGAAGTGCTGGATGCGGCTCCGCGACGACAAACGACCATCCGCAATATTGCCGATGCCGTCGACAACCGCAAAATCCCGATCGTTGGTGTCGATTGGGACGGTGGCCTGGCGGGGCATTGGCTGCTGGTTATCGGCTATCAGGGCTACCAGGCAAACGATGATGATGAATTACAAATCACCCACCTGCTGTGCCTCGACCCCACCAGCGACGCCCCACGGGTGTCACTCTGGAATGCGGTGATCGAAGTCTTCACCGAGGAAGGTAAATCAGTCAACGAAGGTCGTTACTACTGCCAGCACTGGGGGCCCAACGCCGCGCCGACGGCCTGCCGAATTGCTCAGAGTGTTTTGGTGGGGCTCGATAAAAAAGCGGAGTCCAACTATTTCTACTGAGTAAAGCGCGGGCGCCGCAACGTCCATAGCGGTATTTAACGAAGCAAGAGAGTGTCAGATTTTTTGTGTGCGGGCCGTTAACGGCCTGCCGTTAGGCAGGCCGTAGTTTTACCAGGTCGGCCTGATAAATCGATCTCCATACAAGATCGCAAATTGATTCATCGCACTCTTCCAGTCGTGTGCCGGCTTGCCCCAGTTTGCGGTGATATTGCGTAAGCCCAACCAGATTAGCTTCGTCGCGGCATCGTCCGTTGGGAAATGGCCTCTGGTCTTGATGATCTTGCGCAACTGAGCGTTGATACTCTCGATGGCGTTCGTTGTGTAGATCACTTTACGTATGGCCGGAGGAAACACGAAGAAGGGGATAACTCGATCCCACGCACGCTTCCAGGCCTTTGCGACCGTTGGATATTGCTTGCCCCAAGGGCCGGTTTCGAAGGCTAACAGCGCTTGTTCAGCGGCGTCAGCGTTGAGTGCCTGATAGATCGGCTTCAACGCTTTCGCCAGCTCGCGGCGCTTATCCCAAGGCGCGTAATCAAGACTGTTACGGATCAAATGCACAATGCAGGTCTGCAACGTCGTCTCGGGAAATACCGCGCTCAGCGCTTCAGGCATACCTTTGAGGCCATCAGTTACTGCGATCAAGACGTCCTCGACACCTCGGGTTTTGAGGTCGTTGAAGACCTTCATCCAAAACTTCGCACCTTCGGTTGTTTCAATCCAAATGCCCAAGATGTCTCGGGTTCCATCCGGCAAGACACCCAGCGCCAGGTAGATTGCCTTGTTGCGAACCAAACCTTCGTCGCGAATTTTGACTCGCAACGCATCGAAGAAAATCACCGGGTACATCGGCTCAAGCGGTCGTTGTTGCCAGGCAGTGACTTCGTCTAAAACCGCATCGGTCACTGAGCTGATGAAATCGTGAGAGACCTCTGTTCCGTACTGTTCGGATAGAAATGCACGGATCTCACGGACCGTCATGCCTCGGGCATACATCGCAATGATCTTGTCATCAAAGCCCGTAAATCGGCGTTCGTGTTTTGGGATCAGGATCGGCGCAAAACTTCCATCGCGATCTCTGGGGATGTCCAGGCGAAGCGGGCCGTCATCGGTGAGCACCGTTTTGCCGCTCTTGCCATTGCGCTGGTTACTCGACTCCTCAGGGCGCTCCGCGCCCTGAGGATAGCCAAGGTGGTGACCCAGTTCGGCACCAAGGGCTCGCTCGATCAGCGCCTTTTTGAACGCCATCGACGCATCCTGAATGGCTTCGGCACTCATCGGACCGCTGACGAACTGGTCGATCAGCTCTTTGGGAATGGTTGGAAGATCACGCGGGGCCTCACGGGCCGGTTTCTTTTTGGTCGGCATATATGCACCTCTTCTGCAATGTTATGCCCGAACACAAAATTTATGACAGTCCCCGAAGCAAGCCTGCTTTTTCAAGCAGGCCTATCGTTGACGGCGGTTCTCTTACTTCTGCTGCGCCGTCAGCGCCGCATAACCATTCATCAAGTTGCGATAGTTCGGAATACGCTGGGACAACAGATTGCCCAGGCCTTCGATATCGTTGCGCCAGTCGCGATGCAACTCACACGCCACCGAAAACCAGTTCATCAACTGCGCACCGGCCTGCGTCATCCGGCTCCACGCCGCCTGCTGCACCGTGGTATTGAACGTGCCCGACGCATCCGTCACCACAAACACCTCAAACCCCTCCGCCAGCGCCGACAACGTCGGGAACGCCACGCACACATCCGTCACCACACCGGCAATGATGATCTGCTTACGCCCGGTGGCCTTGATCGCCTTGACGAGGTCTTCGTTGTCCCACGCGTTGATCTGACCAGGACGGGCGATGTACGGCGCGTCCGGGAACATCTCCTTCAACTCCGGCACCAGCGGGCCGTTCGGGCCTTGCTCGAAGCTGGTGGTGAGGATCGTCGGCAGGTTGAAGAACTTGGCCAGATCCGCCAGGGCCAGCACGTTGTTCTTGAACTCGTTGGGCGAAAAGTCCTGCACCAGGGAGATCAGGCCGGTCTGGTGGTCGACCAGCAGGACTACGGCGTCGTCTTTGTTCAAGCGGTTGTAGGTTGGTGCGCTCATGGTTGAATCCTTTTTTGTTTAAGTGGGTTGGGCGTTGCGTTCAACATGGGCACAGATTAATGGGTGGGGTGTGGGGGATAAATCGGCTGGGAGGCGTCTTACTGTCAACTTAAAAGGGACAATTGGTTGAGCTGCTAGCAGTATCGATCCCTTTCATTTGCAGGACGTTTCCTAGAAAATCCGAGTCGCTTGCGTCAGCGAAATTCCGTGACTAGGCTGCGGTCCGTCACTGCAAATTCAGTGATCGGGTTTAGTCGCCCGGACTTCGCTAGGCGCACGCGCCATCCCAAAGACAGGTGTCTTCTCACCTGCACTTTATGGTGGCTGTGCGCAGGGCACCTCCGGGTGCGCCGGTGCCTAGCGGCCGGTCGACTAACCTGCGTACAGCCGCCACCTCTGCTCGTTTAGTCGCGAAAGGACGGTGGTATTCACTTACTGCTAGGAGTTTTGCTATGGATAACGTTGTTTCGGATTCGCCGTCATAGCCTACGACCAACCCCTTTACTGTTAATGAAGAACTGAGCTTTGAGGATGCTGGGTGCGTGTGGCTGAGTTGCTGCAATGTGCGGTGGCGACATCGCAGGCGCTCGGGGAGCCGCTGGCTGCGCCGCAGAGGGCGGTGATGCATTTGGTGGAGATGGCGAAGCTGGTGGCGGAACGGGCGTTGGGTATTTGGATTTCGATGACTGCAGGCATTAAAAAGCCGGCTTGTGGCCGGCTTCTCGGGGACTGCCTCAGCTTGTTTTTGACAAACCTCAGCAGCCTTCAAATCGCTCAGCCAACATCGCGTCTGGCTGAATAGTCGGGGCATCCGCGGGAGTTTTCCGCATCGCCTGGCAGGGTGAATGGCCTAAAACCAACCCCTGCCAAATGTGCGGCGCATGATACCCACATTCCCCTCAGTTGCCCACCTCCGGATCGGATTTAGAGCCTTCCCAGCCCAGTAGGTGTTCATCCAGTGGCACGGGTGGGCGGCGGTTGTTGAGGGTGGACCACCAGAATACCCAGCCGACGATCTGGAAGTTCTGTTCGAAGCGTTGATCGAAGGTCAGGTATTCGTCGGGGTGTTCGCCGGCGTTGTGGCTGCGCATGCGCAGGCCGCCGCCGGGGCGGTTGTAGAGGTATTTGATGCGCAGCATGTCGTCGTGTTCGACGGCGTAGATTTCGCCGTCGACGATTTGGGTGCGGCCGCGGTCGATGGCGAGGGTGGCGCCTTGTTGGATGATGTCGATCATGCTGTTGTCGACCATGTAGGCGCCGAGGGCGCGGTCGGGGTTTACGTTTAAGGTGTCGAGGGTGTGACGCGAGAGGCGGATGTGTTCGGTTGAGGTGAAGGACGGATGGAGGGTGATCTCCACGTCGATGGTTTCCGGGTGACGGACGGGGCCTGTGAGGTATTTGCCGCTTTCTTCGCGGGTGGGCAATGCTTTCCTTGCATCGTGACCTTCCAACAGGAAGTTGGCCGGTGGGTGTTTAGGGCCTACGCCGGCGTGCAGCCAGCGGCTGGAGACGCACAGCAGTTCTGCGATTTCGTTGAGTCGGCCCATGGGGACGCCGCGTTTGAACCAGTTGTTCACGTGTTGAGGCGTGACACCGCGGTTCTTGGCGAAGTCGGAAGCGGAAAGATGAACTTCCCGTAATAACGCTTTTAAGCGATCACCTGATGTATTCATAAACGCAGAGTTTACTGGCCGGGAAAATAGATCAAATAAACCATGCGTTCAATTGCCGGTGTAGGTTTTTGCTTAGTTGTAGCCTGATCTTTCTTTGTTGCTTGTTAGTTCAACATAGAGTGTTAAGTGTTGAACTTGATGTTTAGTTTTTCCGACAAAAAAAGCCCCGAATGATCGGGGCTTTTTTGATTGTCGCAGCAATGAGGAGCAGGTATCAGCCTTTGTAGGCTGCGACCGACTTCATGATCTCGGCGCGGGCGGCGTCTGCGTTGCCCCAACCTTCGATCTTCACCCATTTGCCTTTTTCGAGGTCTTTGTAGTTCTCGAAGAAGTGCTTGATCTGTTCCAGCAGCAGTGGCGGCAGGTCGGTGTATTCCTTCACGTCCACGTACAGCTGGGACAGCTTGTCGTGGGGGACTGCGATGACTTTGGCATCGCCGCCGCCGTCGTCGGTCATGTTCAGGATGCCGACTGGACGCGCGCGGATAACCGAGCCTGGGGTAACCGGGTAAGGGGTTACGACCAGCACGTCGAGGGGGTCGCCGTCGTCAGCCAGGGTGTTGGGGATGAAACCGTAGTTGGCCGGGTAGAACATCGGGGTGGCCATGAACCGGTCAACGAACAGGCAGTCGCTGTCTTTGTCGATTTCGTATTTGATCGGCGCGTGGTTGGCCGGAATCTCGATGGCGACGTAGATGTCGTTCGGCAGGTCTTTGCCAGCCGGAATCTTGCTGTAGCTCATTGGGCGTTGCCCCCGTAGTTGGCCATGGACATGGCCGGATTGGCCTAAAAGTGGCGGCGATTATAGGCATATTCTGACGCCGATGCCATTCACCAGACGTCGTACAGTCATTCGCCTTGTGGCTGATAACGTGGGTCGTGCGCTTGCAGCTGGGTGAGGCGGGCTAGAGGGTCCTGGCGGTAAAAGCGGCTCAGTTGCGCGTACACCTGTGGATAACTGTTGATCAGTAAATCGGGCGCGCTGAAAAAATATTCGCTGGTGACGGCGAAAAATTCCGCCGGGTTTTCGGCGGCGTAGGGGTCGATGGCGGTTTCGGCGTCGGGGTTGGCGTCCAACTGGCGATTAAGCTCGTCGTAGGCGCCTTGCATCACGCTGGCCCACTCTTGCACACGCATGTCGTGGTGCAGGGGCGGCAGGCCGTTGGCGTCGCCGTTGAGCATGTCGAGCTTGTGCGCCAGCTCGTGGATCACCAGGTTGTAGCCTTCCCAATTGCCGCTGGCCAGCACGCCGGGCCAGGCGAGGATCACCGGGCCTTGTTGCCAGGCTTCGCCGCTGTGCTCGCCGTCCCACTCGTGCTCGACGCCGCTGGCATCGCGATGGCGTTGCGGGCTGAGGAAGTCGTCGGGGTACAGCACGATCTCGTGGAAGCCCTGATACCAATCGAGGTCGCCGAGGTTCATCAGGGGCAGTTGTGCCTGGGCGGCGAGCAGCAGGCGTTGTTCCTGGTGCAGCTCGACGCCGGGCAGGGCGGTGAGGTGTTTTTCGGCGAGAAACACCACGCAGGCTTCGCGCAGCCACTGGTCTTGCTCGGCGCTGATGCCGTCGAGGAAGGTCAGGTGCTCGCGCACCCGCTGCCAGGTGTCATCGGCAATCGGGTGCTTGGCCAGCAGGCGCCGGCGACGCCAGGCGCTGAGGGACCACATCGCAGGTTACTGCGGCTTGGCTTCGGAAGACGCGCGGCCAAAGCGGCTGCGGAACACGCTAATGATCATCGGCACCAGCGACAGCAGGATGATGAACACCACCAGCAGCGAGAGGTTTTTCTTGATAAACGGTACGTTGCCGAAGAAGTAGCCGAGGGTCACCAGGCCGCCGACCCAGAAGACGGTGCCCAGCACGCTGAAACCGAAAAAGCGCGGGTAGGGCATTTTCGCGATGCCGGCGACGAACGGTGCAAAGGTCCGCAGGATCGGCAGGAAGCGCGCCAGGGTCACGGTTTTGCCGCCGTGCTTGTCGTAGAAGTCGTGGGTTTTTTGCAGGTAGTCGCGGCGGAAGATTTTCGAATTCGGGTTGCTGAACAAGCGTTCGCCGGCCGTTCGCCCGATTACGTAGTTGGTGCTGTCGCCGAGGATCGCCGCCAACATCAAGAGGCCCGCGAGCAAGACCGGGTCCATGCCACCGCCCGCCGCCACCGCGCCGGCAATGAACAGTAATGAATCACCCGGCAGGAAAGGCATGACCACCAGGCCGGTTTCGCAAAAGATTACAAGGAACAGAATGGCGTAGATCCACAGACCGTAATTTTTTACCAGCAGGTCGAGGTAAACGTCGAGATGCAGGATAAGGTCAAGCGGGTTGAAATCCATGGATGGCACCTGTGTGAATGGCCCGGCTCGGCAGGCCTGTGCGGAGGCTCGGGTAATAAGGCTACAAGTATTTGTCGCGCTTCTTACAACCCTGAAAGGTCGGCATTATACGGATTGAGAAGTGAAAAGCGTGTGGGTTTTGTAGCGGGGGATGTCATGGCACTCGGCTCCCGAGCACCACAGAACCAAATGTGGGAGGGGGCTTGCCCTCGATGGAGTCGTGTCAGTTATAAAGAGTCTGAATGATCCACCGCTTTCGGGAGCAAGCCCCCTCCCACAGGGGGTTTTTGGTGTCTGGAGGCGTTGAGTTTAGTCTTCGCTGATCGGCAGCACGTAGTTTTTGAACTCGGTGTCTTCGCGAAACCCCATCGACTCATATGTCTTCTGCGCCACGTCATTGTTGCTGCTGGTCGACACCCGCAGCCTCACGGCATGGGTCTCCTTGGCCATCTTCTTCGCCGTGCGCATCAGGTTATCCGCCACCAGTTGCCGGCGCGCGTCTTCGGCGACGTAGATGTCGTTGAGAATCCACACACGTTTGAGCGACAACGAAGAAAAGCTCGGATACAGCTGACAGAACCCGAGCAAGCGTTTGTCGTCGTCATCGGCCAGGGCCAGGTAGATCACCGATTCCTTGCGGCGCAGGCGCTTTTCCAGGAAGGCCCGCGAGGAGTCCGGGAACGGCAGGGCCCCGTAGAACTCGCGGTATTTGACGAACAACGGGGTCAACAGGTCCAGGTGTTCCGGGGTCGCTTGAGTGATCCGCATGCCAGGCCTCAACTTCCAAATGGGGTACGACCCCGCGAGGGGCCGTGACTTGATGCTGCCTAAAGACGCGAAAAAGCGCAATCGTGTGGGGATCAGTCCGTGAGTGGACTGAGCAGGAAATTGCCTTTCACCAAGTCCGGGTCATCTGACTCGATGGTCTGAAGCTGCGCCTCATCCTTGAGATTGACCCCCGACAACTGTCGACGGCACGCCTCGCGCATCAAATACAGCAGGCGGTGGGCTGCCATGCCATAACTCAAGCCTTCCAGGCGCACGTTGGAGATGCAGTTGCGGTACGCATCGGTGAGGCCGACCTTGGGGTTGTAGGTGAAATACAGGCCCAGGCTGTCCGGCGAACTCAGCCCCGGCCGTTCACCGATGAGGATCACCACCATCTTGGCGCCGAGTAACTGGCCAATCTCATCGGCCACTGCGACGCGGCCCTGTTCCACCAGGATCACCGGCGACAGGGACCAGCCTTCGGCGTGGGTCTGTTCTTCCATGCGCGTGAGAAACGGCAACGTATGTTTATGCACCGCCAACGCCGACAGACCATCGGCCACCACTACGGCCAGGTCGACGCCGCCGGGGTTGGCCGCCGCATGGTCGCGCAGGGCCTGGGCCGATGCGTCGCTCAGGCGCCGCCCCAGGTCCGGGCGTTGCAGGTAGCTGTGGCGGTCGAGGGCGGCGCTGTGCAGTAACAGGCTGTCACGCCCGCGCTCGGCAAGCTGAGTGCTGAGGCCAGCGTGGTCGAAGGGCAGGTGGACCGCGTCGCGCGCCTGGGCGTGGGCGAATTGGAAGTCTAGCTGTGCGTTGGTCGGGATGCTGGTGCCGGTCCGGCCCAGGGCAATGCGCGCCGGGGTCAGGCGACGCAGTTCCAACCACGGGTTTTCGGGTAAGTCTGGTTGCACGGGCGGCTCCTTCATCCCAATTGCGCCAAGGCGTGGCGAAACGCCGGTGGCAGGCTGTTGCCGAAGCGCACTTTGCCGTCGGCTTGCGTGAAGATGCCCATTTTCGCCAGCCACTGTTCAAACTCCGGCGCCGGCTTTAAACCCAATGTTTGCCGGGCGTACAGGGCGTCGTGGAACGAGGTGGTCTGGTAGTTGAGCATGATGTCGTCGGAACCGGGAATGCCCATGATGAAGTTGATCCCGGCCACACCCAGCAGGGTCAGCAGGGTGTCCATGTCGTCCTGGTCGGCCTCGGCATGGTTGGTGTAGCAGATGTCGCACCCCATCGGCACTCCCAGCAGCTTGCCGCAGAAGTGGTCCTCGAGGCCGGCGCGGATGATCTGTTTGCCGTTGTACAGATACTCGGGGCCGATAAAACCGACCACGGTGTTCACCAAAAACGGCTTGAAATGCCGGGCCACGGCGTAGGCGCGGGTTTCGCAGGTTTGCTGGTCGACGCCGAAGTGCGCGTTGGCCGACAAGGCGCTGCCCTGGCCGGTTTCGAAATACATCAGGTTCTGCCCCAGGGTGCCACGGTTCAGGCTCAGGCCCGCTTCGTAGCCTTCCTGCAGCAGGCTCAGGCTGATGCCGAAACTGGCGTTGGCCGCTTCGGTGCCGGCGATCGACTGGAACACCAGATCCAGCGGCACGCCACGGTTGATGGCTTCGATGGAGGTGGTGACGTGGGTCAGCACGCAGGCCTGGGTGGGGATTTCGTAGCGCTGGATGATCGCGTCGAGCATCTCCAGCATGGCGCAGATCGAGGCGATGCTGTCGGTGGCCGGGTTGATGCCGATCATGGCGTCGCCGTTGCCGTAGAGCAGTCCGTCGAGAATGCTCGCGGCGATGCCCGCCGGTTCGTCAGTGGGGTGGTTGGGTTGCAGGCGGGTCGACAAGCGGCCACGCAGGCCCATGGTGCCGCGAAACCGGGTGACCACGCGGATCTTCTGCGCCACCAGCACCAGGTCTTGCACGCGCATGATCTTCGACACGGCGGCGGCCATTTCCGGTGTCAGCCCTGGCGCTAGTGCACGTAGGGATTGTTCATCGGCCGCATCACTGAGCAGCCAGTCGCGCAGGCCGCCGACGGTCAGGTGGCTGACGGCGGTAAACGCCTGTTTATCGTGGGTGTCGATGATCAGACGGGTGACTTCGTCGCTTTCATAAGGGATCAGCGCCTCTTGCAGAAAGTGCTTCAGCGGAATATTGGCCAGCGCCATTTGCGCCGCCACCCGCTCGCCGTCGTTCTGTGCGGCGACGCCGGCGAGGAAATCCCCTGAACGGGCGGGGCTGGCCTTGGCCATCACGTCCTTGAGGCTGTCGAAGCGGTAGGTCGATGCACCCACCGCGTGGGAAAAACTTGCCATACAGTGTCTCCTGGATGACGCGGGCAAATGTGGGTAAGGCGCCCGCGTCGAGGTTTACGGCATTTAGTGCAAGGCGGCCTCTGCGGCCTGGATCGCCGCGAATTCTTCTTCCGGCGTGCCTGCTACTAAGTGATGCCGGCTGTAGAAAGCAAAGTAAGCAATTAATACTCCATAGATGATCGCAGCGCCAATCACCACCCGTGGGTCGACCAGAAAGCCCGCTACCACGGCCACGCAGGCCAATACCAGCGCCACGCCGGAGGTGAAGATGCCGCCCGGCGTGCGGTACGGACGATCCATTTTGGGGCGACGGATGCGCAGCGTGATGTGCGCGGCCATCATCAGCACGTAGGAAATGGTCGCGCCAAACACCGCCACCAGGATCAGCAGGTCACCCTGGCCGGTCAGCGACAGGCCGAAACCGATAATGCCGGGGATCACCAACGCCAGGACCGGCGCCTTGCTTTTATTGGTCTGGGACAGTTTGCGCGGCAGGTAGCCGGCGCGGGACAGCGCGAAGATCTGCCGCGAATAGGCGTAGATGATCGAGAAAAAACTGGCAATCAAGCCCGCCAGGCCGACCAGGTTGACGAAGCTGCCCATCCAGGTCGAGCCGCCATACGACAGCGCCAACGCTTCAACCAGTGGGTTGCCGGACTTGATCAGCGCATAGGTGCCGGCGCCGCCCGGTGCAATCACCAGGATCAACAGGGCAAAACTGGTCAGCACCACAATGGCGCCGATCAGGCCGCGGGGCAGATCGCGCTTCGGGTTCTTGGTTTCTTCGGCAGCCAACGGAACGCCTTCTACCGCCAGGAAGAACCAGATCGCATACGGAATCGCCGCCCACACGCCGACGTAGCCAAATGGCAGGAAGGTGCTGGCGCCCTTGGCTTCGGTCACTGGAATGTCGAGTAGGTTGGCGACGTTGAAGTGCGGCACCATCGCCACCAGAAACACACCCAGCGCAATGGCGGCGACGGCGGTAATCACAAACATCAGCTTCAAGGCTTCGCCCACGCCAAAGATATGGATGCCGATGAAGATGATGTAGAACGCCAGGTAGATCATCCAGCCGCCAATGCCGAACAGCGACTCGCAATAGGCGCCGATGAACACCGCAATGGCGGCGGGGGCGATGGCGTATTCGATCAGGATCGCGGTGCCGGTCAGGAACCCGCCCCAAGGGCCAAAGGCGCTGCGGGCAAAACCGTAGCCACCGCCGGCGGTGGGGATCATGGAAGACAGTTCGGCCAGGGAAAAGCACATGCACAGGTACATGGTGGCCATCAGCAATGTGGCGAGGAACATGCCGCCCCAGCCGCCTTGGGCCAGGCCGAAGTTCCAGCCGGCGTAGTCGCCGGAGATTACGTAGGCAACGCCAAGGCCGACTAACAGCACCCAGCCGGCGGCGCCTTTTTTCAGTTCGCGTTGTTGGAAGTAGTCGGTGCCGACTTTTTCGAAGTCGACGGTAGAACTAGTGGGTTCGCTAGGCATGGGGAAGTACCTTTGATTGTTATTGTTTTTAATTCGGCCTCTGTGTGCCGGATGCAATTGGCAAGTACTTATGAATATCTAAATGTGGGAGGGGCGGTGCGACGATTCGACTTGTCCCCGATAGCAGTGGATCAACCAACAATTAAGTGACTGACGCACCGCCATCGGGGGCAAGTCGAATCGTCGCACCGCCCCTCCCACATTTTTTAGTGCATTTAAAATGTGGGAGGGAGTTGTCAGTTAGAAGAAGCCCAGTGGATTAATGTCGTAGCTCACCAGCAAGTTCTTGGTCTGCTGGTAGTGATCCAACATCATTTTGTGCGTCTCGCGGCCCACGCCGGACTTTTTGTAACCGCCAAACGCGGCATGTGCCGGGTATAGGTGGTAGCAGTTGGTCCACACGCGGCCGGCCTTGATCGCCCGGCCCATGCGGTAGGCACGGTTGATGTCGCGGGTCCACAGGCCGGCGCCGAGGCCGAACTCGGTGTCGTTGGCGATCGCCAGGGCTTCGGCTTCATCCTTGAAGGTGGTGATGCTCACCACTGGGCCGAAGATTTCTTCCTGGAACACCCGCATCTTGTTGGTGCCCTTGAGCAGGGTCGGCTGGATGTAATAACCGGTGGCCAGATCGCCGGTCAGCTTCTCGACCTTGCCGCCAGCCAGCAACTCGGCGCCTTCGCCCTTGGCGATTTCCAGGTACGACAGGATCTTGTCGAACTGCTGCTCGGACGCCTGGGCGCCAACCATGGTGTCGGTGTCCAGCGGATCGCCACGCTTGATCGCCTCGACCTTCTTCATCACCACTTTCATGAAGTCGTCGTAGATCGATTCTTCCACCAGCGCACGGGATGGGCAGGTGCACACTTCGCCCTGGTTGAAGAACGCCAGCACCAGGCCTTCGGCGGCTTTCTCGATGAATTGCGGTTCGGCGTTCATGATGTCGGCGAAGAAGATGTTCGGCGACTTGCCGCCCAGTTCAACGGTGGACGGAATAATGTTCTCGGCCGCGCAATGCATGATGTGCGCGCCCACCGGAGTGGAGCCGGTGAAGGCAATCTTGGCGATGCGCTTGCTGGTGGCCAGGGCTTCGCCAGCTTCTTTGCCGAAACCGTGTACCACGTTCAGCACGCCCGGCGGCAGCAGGTCGCCGATGACTTCCATCAGCACGCTGATGCCCAGCGGAGTTTGCTCGGCTGGCTTGAGCACCACGCAGTTGCCGGCAGCCAGGGCCGGGGCGAGTTTCCAGGCGGCCATCAGCAGCGGGAAGTTCCACGGGATGATCTGGCCGACCACGCCCAGGGGCTCATGGAAGTGATAGGCGGCGGTGTGTTCGTTGATTTCGGCGCTGCTGCCTTCCTGGGCGCGGATGCAACCGGCGAAGTAGCGGAAGTGGTCGGCAGCCAGCGGGATGTCGGCGTTGAGGGTTTCACGCACGGCCTTGCCGTTGTCCCAGGTTTCGGTGATGGCCAGCAGCTCGAGGTTCTGTTCGATACGGTCGGCGATCTTCAGCAGCACCAGCGAACGGTCCTGGGCAGAGGTTTTGCCCCAGGCGTCAGCGGCGGCATGGGCGGCGTCCAGCGCTTTGTCGATGTCTTTGGCGGTGGAGCGTGGGAATTCGGCGATTGGCTTGCCGTTGACCGGCGAGGTATTGGTGAAATAGTTGCCATCGACCGGCGCCACGAACTCGCCGCCGATGTAGTTGCCGTACTTGGCCTTGAACGAAACGATCGCGCCTTCAGTACCGGGGTGTGCGTAACGCATGGTGGGTATCTCCTGGCTTTTTATGTTTATTGGAGTGCAGCGCGGCAAGCGCTTGATAAAGCGTAGAGCAAAGGTCGGGCCACTGCCTTGCAAGCCAGTTAAATCAGGGGGTTGGCGAGTGCTGAAAAGCGCTGCTGTGCCAGCCTTGGTACAGTCGGTGTGACAGTTTGTCCCATCAACGGTACAGCCTGTGACCGGTGGGCCGGCGCGGGATTGCAATGCCCGGGTGGCTGGGGGATGCTGGGTGTTCTCACGCAGGGAGAATAATAAGAACATGCGTCACGATCATTTCAGTCGCCATGCCCAGCAAGTCTTGACCGTCACTCGTGGGCAAGACCTTTCCCAGGGCCCCGGCAGCGACCCGTCCATCGCCCGCTCCTGGCTGCGTTGCCTGGAGGATTATCACCTTGACCCAGCGCTGACCATCGCTCCCACGGTGCTCGAACATGGCCGTCTGCTGGAAAGCCGCGAGCGCCTGCAGCAGGTGTTGCACATTGCCGGCAGCGAGATGAACAGCCTGCATCAGCAACTGTCGGGCGCCGGCCACGCCGTGTTGCTCACCGATGCGCACGGGGTGATCCTCAACTGTGTCACCGCGCCGTCCGAACGCAAGATTTTCGAAGGCGCCGGGCTGTGGCTCGGCGCCGACTGGAGCGAGGCCTGCGAGGGCACCAATGGCATCGGCACCTGCCTGGTGGAGCGTCAGTCGTTGACCATTCACCGCGATGAACATTTTCGCGGTCGCCACACCGGGCTGACCTGTTCGGCGAGCCCGGTGTTCGATCACCAGGGTGAATTGCTAGCGGTGCTGGACGTGTCATCGGCGCGGGAAGCGGTGTCGCGCCAGAGTCAGTTCCACACCATGGCGCTGGTTAACCTGTCGGCGAAGATGATCGAGAGTTGTTACTTCCTGCGTCACTTTGAGCACCACTGGCTACTGCGTTTTCACCTGCAGGCGGAGTCCGTGGGCTTGTTCAGTGAAGGGCTGCTGGCGTTCGACGGGGAAGGGCGCATTTGTGCGGTCAACCAAAGTGCCCTGAACCTGCTGGGGCAGGTGCGCGGCGGCCTGCTGGGGCAGCCGGTGGAGGCGCTTTTCGAATGCTCCCTGGATCAACTGCTGGGCCGCGCCAGCGCCAATGCCACGGCAAGTTGGCCGTTGCTTACGCGGGACGGTCGGCATCTGTTTGCGGCGTTGCGCGGCCAGCCGCGCAGTGTGCCGGTGCCAGCGTCGGTGGCTGCCGCCAAGCCCGAGCGTCGGCCCGGTATCTGCCTGGGCGATCCCGCGTTGCAAAGCGATTTTCGCAAGGCGCTACGCGTATTCGAGCGTGACGTGCCGCTGCTGGTAAACGGTGAAACCGGTTCCGGCAAAGAGGCCTTCGCCAAGGCCGTACACCAGGCCAGCCAGCGTGCGGACAAGGCTTTTGTCGCGCTCAATTGCGCCTCCATCCCGGAAAGCCTGATCGAGAGCGAACTGTTCGGCTATCGCGGCGGCAGCTTCACTGGCGCCCGCAAGGAAGGCATGCGCGGCAAGCTGCAACAGGCGGACGGGGGCACGTTGTTCCTGGACGAAATCGGCGACATGCCGCTGGCCTTGCAAACCCGGCTATTAAGGGTGCTGGAGGATCGCCTGGTGGTGCCCATCGGCGGCGAGCCCCAGGCGGTCAACGTGAGGGTCATCAGTGCCACCCACCGGGATTTGTTGCAACGTGTGCAGGACGGCAGCTTTCGTGAAGATTTGTACTACCGGCTTAACGGTTTCGAAATTGGCTTGCCACCGTTGCGCGAACGTAGTGATAAGTCGCAAGTGCTGGATTTTTTGCTGGCCCAGGAAGTCGGTGGGCAGACGATAACGCTCGATGCTGGCGCGCGACAGGCATTGCTGGCGTTCACCTGGCCGGGCAATGTGCGGCAGTTACGCACGGTGTTGCGCACCCTGGTTGCGCTGTGTGAGGGGGCGTTAATCCGTGTCGATGATCTACCGCCGACGATTCGTCCGGCGTCCTTGGCTACGGCTGCTGCGGATGTGCCATCCCTGTCGCTGCTCGATGATGCCGAGCGCCTGGCATTGTTGAAAGTCCTGACGCAGCAGCGCTGGCATATGACACTTGTGGCTGAACGGTTGGGGGTGAGCCGCAATACGTTATATAGAAAGTTACGAAAACATGGGATTGAACTGCGTTCGGCGCTGTAATGCGTAAGTTGTTATCAAGTGCATAAGTGCGGTTTTTGATTTTTGGTTGTAGGGTGATTTACTTCTGTTTTTTATAGGGGGTTTATTGGGGTGGTGTGTGTCAATGGCAGCGGGGGTGCAAGTAGGCGAGTACCTGTAATGTTGTGTTGGTGGAACTAAGTTGGATCTTTTTGTCACCCAGTGAATGCAAGTTTGTTATTGATTAACTCAGGTGATGAATATGAATATTGCAGGTATTTCCATTTGTGCCGCAGCACCCTCGGCTGATGTTTCAGCTGATTTTACCCCGGATGCCAATAATGGTAGATCGACGGGTAGTCCGCGCGAGGGCGGTTCAACTACTTGGAAAAGTGACCACTGCGACAAAACTGACGACTCTGAACGTTTAAACTCGAACGTACACGCTCGTAGTAAAAGAGGGATTAATATCGGAGGCCTTTTCCGCAGGCCAGCATTGAGAGGGTCCAGCCTGCCGGCTTCGGGGACGCCCGGTCACTATAATCCTGTTCCGGTATCGTCTCTCCCCAAACCCTCTCCCACTTCTGCAACAACCAATCCCATTCGAAATCTTTTAGTGAATACCAATTCGTTCAGCGGCGCCGGTACTCTTCCTTCCAGGTCCCATCCCGTTCCCAGGACGTTTGGAGAGGTGGCGCAAAACCTGGTCACTGCCGATCGCTTGGTCAAGGCCGGCGTTTTTAAGACCGGGCCTGATTTGAAAACCGTGACACGCGACGCTTTCGTGAATGCCGCGGTCAACGGCTTGGTCAGTACGCCATTGAGTATTGCTACTTACGCAGGCTCCGTGTGGAGTGGTGAGCATATCAAGGGGACGTTTAGCGCCAACACCCCGTTACTTCCTCCTGCGCACCAACCCGCCCCGAGTCAACAGAACGGTGTGGCGGGATCGGCGTCGAGTCTTGCATCGCCGCAAGATCTGGAGTTGCGCTTGGAAAATGCGGAGTTAAAACTTGTACTGGTCAGTAATACGATCCAGGCATACACCGAAGGGAGCGAGGGTAAAGCCTTGGATAAAAGCCCTGATTGGCCAACCGAGACAACTGCTCGACTTGATATGGTGGAAAAACAATACGCCACCGTCGAGTCGAACTTGAAATTAATTTCTGAGGAAAACGATTTTATATTCAGGCCTTTTAAGCGTGATGCCGTCACCACCGAGAAAGATCCTGTGCGCCGCCTTGAAACATTGGATCGACGAAATCAGGCTGTTTTAAATCAGATCTCCCGTATCAATACGGTGTTGGAGCCGAAGGGGCTGCCATCCTCAACGCAGGTTGTCTGATGCAGGTTATGTCGGCGCCGGTAGGCAGTTGATTGCTGGCACTCCATAGTGACACTCGTCTGCGCATGAGTCCGGTGCAGTAAAGGCGTGCGCCGGCACCGGACTCAACGACGGCGCTGCCGGTCGAATCGAGCAGATTGATCCGGCGCGTACCGCTAAAAGAGTGCGATTTCCCACTCCCTGCGCTAACCTGCCTCGATGTTTTACGAGGTCGACCATGCACATTCATATTCTCGGTATTTGCGGTACTTTCATGGGCTCGATGGCGGTTCTGGCCAAAGAGTTGGGCCACCATGTGACGGGTTCCGACGCCAACGTCTACCCGCCCATGAGTACGCAACTGCAAGCCCAGGGCATCGAGTTGACCCAGGGCTATGACCCATCCCAATTCGATCCGGCCCCCGATCTGGTGGTGATCGGTAACGCCATGTCCCGTGGCAACCCGGCGGTCGAGTACGTACTGAACAAAGGTTTGCCTTATGTGTCCGGCCCGCAATGGCTGGCGGACCATGTGCTGCAAGGGCGTTGGGTGCTGGCGGTCGCGGGCACTCACGGCAAGACCACCACCAGCAGCATGCTGGCTTGGGTGTTGGAGCACGCGGGCATGAGCCCGGGTTTCCTGATCGGCGGTGTGCCGCAGAACTTCTCGGTGTCGGCGCGCTTGGGCGATACGCCGTTCTTCGTGATCGAAGCCGATGAATACGACAGCGCTTTCTTCGACAAACGCTCCAAGTTTGTCCACTACCGCCCACGCACCGCGATCCTGAACAATCTGGAGTTCGATCACGCGGATATCTTCCCCGATCTGGCGGCCATCGAGCGGCAGTTCCACCATTTGGTGCGCACCATCCCAAGTGAAGGCCTGGTGATCCATCCGACCACCGAACCGGCCTTGCAGCGCGTCATCGACATGGGCTGCTGGACCCCGGTGCAAACCACCGGCGCGGGCGGGCAGTGGCAGGTCAGGTTGCTCAGTGACGACGGCTCCAAATTTGAAGTGCTGTTGGAAGGCGAAGCCCAAGGCATTGTCGATTGGGATATGACCGGCCAGCATAACGTCGCCAACGCCTTGGTCACTCTGGCGGCCGCACGGCATGTTGGCGTGGTGCCTTCGATGGGCATCGCGGCATTGAGTGCGTTCAAAAGCGTGAAACGGCGCATGGAAAAGGTCGCCGATGTGAATGGGATTACCATCTACGACGACTTTGCCCACCACCCGACGGCGATTGCCACCACCCTTGATGGCCTGCGCAAGCGTGTCGGTGATGCGCCGATCATTGCCATTATCGAACCGCGTTCCAACTCCATGAAGCTCGGCGCACACCGCGATGGTTTGCCGGAGAGCGTCAACGACGCGGACCAAGTGGTCTGGTACGCGCCGGCCAACCTGGGGTGGGACTTGCCCGCCATTGCGGCGCTGTGTCGCGTGCCGTCGAAGGTCTGCGATTCCATCGAAGGAATCATCGAATTCGTCAAGCAACAGGCCAAGCCCGGCACCCACGTGGTGGTGATGAGCAACGGCGGCTTCGGCGGCCTGCACGGTAAACTGGCCGAGGCCCTGAAATGAGCGGGCCGGAGCGCGTTACCCTGGCCATGACCGGCGCATCCGGCGCGCCTTATGGCCTGCGCCTGCTCGACTGCCTGGTGCGCGAGGAGCGTGAGGTGCACTTCCTGATCTCCAAGGCCGCGCAACTGGTGATGGCCACCGAGACCGATGTCGCGCTGCCACCCAAGGTGCAGATGATGCAGGCGTTCCTCACCGAGTACACCGGTGCGGCGGCGGGGCAGATCAGGGTCTACGGTAAAGAGGATTGGATGTCGCCGGTGGCCTCGGGCTCCGGCGCGCCGGCGGCGATGGTGGTGGTGCCGTGTTCCACGGGTACGTTGTCGGCGATTGCCACCGGCGCCTGCAACAATTTGATCGAGCGGGCCGCCGATGTGACGTTGAAAGAACGTCGTCAGTTGATTCTGGTGCCGCGTGAAGCGCCTTATTCGAGCATTCACCTGGAGCACATGCTCAAGTTGTCAAACATGGGTGTGACCATCTTGCCCGCGTCGCCCGGGTTCTATCACCAACCGCAGACGATCGATGACCTGGTGGACTTTGTGGTGGCGCGGATTCTCAATCTGCTGAACATTCCGCAGGACATGCTGCCGCGTTGGGGTGAGCATCATTTGAGCAGCGATGAATAAGCTACTGCTGGTCTTGTTGGCCTTGCAACTGACGGGCTGCGCCACCGCGCGCACGCTGGATGCCGCCAAGCCCGGTGCGCCGGTGGTGTACGCTGGCACGCGGCTGGATCTGTACGCCATGAATGGCGGCTGTTGTGCCATGGACCGTTTTGGTGCCGAGGCGCCGAGCTATCCCGGCGTCGACCTGCCGGCCAGCGCGTTGCTCGACACCTTGCTGTTGCCGCTGTCGGTGTTGACGGTGGTGGGCGTAGGATTCAACGCCACAGGCGGCCTATAGAAGTGTATTACCTGTGCTGGCCTCATCGCGGGCAAGCCAGCTCCCACATTTGATTGTGGTTCACGCAGTTCCAAATGTGGGAGCCGGGCTTGCCCGCGATGAGGGCTGCCCGGTCACCGCAAAATTACTTACCAAGCTTGCGCAACTCATCCGACTCAACCACGCGCACCCCGTCCTGCTCTTCCAGCGCCAGCCGCCACATGGCGCGGGCCAGTTCGCACACTTCGATGCCGTGGTACTTGCCGGGAATCAGCCGTGACAGCGGCCCGGCCAATTGCTCGGCCAGGCGCGGTTCGAGGCGTTCCCCCAGTAACAGCGAAGGCCGCACGATGGTCAGTTGCGGCCAACCCTGGGCCTTCAAGGCCTCTTCCATTTGCCCTTTGACCCGGTTGTAGAAGATCGAGGATTTAGGGTCGGCGCCAATCGCGCTGATGACGATCAGGTGCCGCGCGCCCATGTCCCGCGCGCGCTTGGCAAACCCCACGACCATGTCCAGGTCGACGGCGCGAAAGGCTTCTTCGGAGCCGGCTTGCTTGATCGTGGTGCCCAGGCAGCAGAAGGCGATATCCACCTGGCCCTGCAGTTGCGGCAAGAACACCGCCGGGTCGCCCACCGGGTTTTCCAGGCGTGGGTGTTTGGCCAGCGGCTTGCGGCTGGGCGCCAGCACGCGGGTCACGGTGGGTTCATTGAGCAGGCGATCGAGCAGGTGTTCACCGGTCAGGCCAGAAGCTCCGGCGAGCAAGATATGCTGAGGTGTCAGGTACATGGTGTTTCCCCCTTATTACACGTTACAGCTTAGTTGCCTTTAGCTTCCCTGCTATTTAGTGAGACGCTTTCGAGCGCCTTTCGTGCCTGCTGCTTGCGTAATAGTTGCCAATGGGCGATCACGCCTTTGGGGGCCCAGATCTGCGGTTCGGAGGCTTCGAAGTTGTCTGCCTGCTCGCGTTCGGTCACGTGCAGTTGCGCCAGCTTGAAGGCTTGCTGCAAGTCGTCGGTCTGGTTGAAAGCCTGGGCGAAAAGGGCATCGCCGAAGTAGGTAAAGTCGGCTTCTTCGGAGCAACCGAATGACACGCGGTCGGCGCGGGAAGCCGTCATGATCAAGGTGTGCTCGTCTTTCAGTGCCGGAATGAAGCCGCCGGAGTAGCACGCGGAAATCACCACGATCTTGTCGCGGTTCTTCAGCGGCGTGAGTACTGCGGCCAGCTCATCGGCCGGCAGATCGGCCAGTTCCATGCGCGGTTGGTCGAGTACCAGTTCGTGTTCGTGGGTGCCGTGGCTGGTCAGGTAGATAAATACCAAGTCCTCCGGCCCGCTACGTTCGGCCAGGGTCTGCACCGCACGCCGCAGGCTTTCGCGGGTGGCCAGGGGGCGGTCGGTGATATGGTCGCGATGGTTGACCAGGCGAATCTGTCCGCGCGCCCCGAAGCGGCTGGCGAGCATATTGCTGACGTAATCGGCTTCGCGCAGGAACACACTTTGTTTGCCGTCACCAGCCAATACCAGGGTGTACAGCTCCACGGCGGGGGTCGAGGCGGGCACGGCGGCGAGGGCGGCATCGAGCAAGTGGCCCTGGGCCAGTACGCCAATTTCCAACGGGTCGGGCAACAGCTTGCCGTCGGCGTCGCGCACGCGCATGCCGTTGACCCATGTGCCCGCTTGCACGGTGCCATCGGTGAGCACCAAGGTGCCACGACCCTGGTAGTTGTCGCTGTCGAAACCGCCGATATAGAAGCTGCCGTCGGTGAGGTTCAGGCGGCCTTCGCCGCTGAAGCGCCAATCGCTGAACTGGCCGACGTAGTGGCTGCTATCGACGCCGATCAACTCGCCCTTGCCGCTGAGGGCGCCTTCCTTGAACTCGCCGATCCACACGTCGCCGTCGGCGTTTTCGTAGCGACCCTTGCCATTCAGTTGGTTTTGTTTGAACTGGCCGACGTAGATGTCGCCGTCAGCGCTGTTGAAGGTGCCGTTGCCTTCGAGTTGGCCGTCGACGAAGTGGCCGCTGAACTGGTTGCCGCTGTCATCGTTGCGCTGACCTTCGCCATTGGGCTTGCCGTGGGCGAACTGGCCCTGGTATTGGCTGCCGTCGGCCAGCTCCAGGCGCCCGAGGCCGGAATACTGATCGTCCTTGAATTCGCCGCGATAGGTCATCTGCCCCTCTTTGAGGGTGCCTTCGCCGTTGCGTCGGCCTTGCTTGAAACCGCCGACATACTGGCTGCCCGCAGTGGTCAGGCTACCCTGGCCGTCGAACAGGCCTTGCTGGAATTGACCTTTATAGACTTCGCCGTTGCTGCCGTGCCATTCGCCCTGGCCGTGCCACTGGCCTTTGTCGAACTGGCCGGTGTACCAGCTGCCGTTGGGGTAGTCCACGCGCCCCTGGCCCTGCAGCAAGCCATTGACCACGTCACCCCGGTAACGGCCGCCATCGGGCAGGCGCGCATCGGGCGGCAACAGCGATTCGCCGTCTCCGCAAGCGGTGAGCAACAGGGCAAGGACAAGGGGAGCGAGTGGGCGCATAGCGGGATCCGGATAATTGAGCGCCGAGTATGCCGCAGCTACGACTTACATACATAAATTTACGTGCCCTGTGGTGAGTTTCAGCGCCTCACCACAGGGCGGCGCTTACACGAAGCAGAGTGACAGTGACTCGGCAACGTAAGCGGGTTTTTCCTGGCCTTCGATTTCCAGGGTGGCGGTGGCCTTGAACAGCCATTGGCCGGGTTTTTTCTCGGTGACGTCGGTGAGCGTCACGTTCAGGCGCACCTTGGAATTGACCTTCACCGGCTGGATAAAACGCACACTGTCCAAGCCATAGTTGATCGCCATCTTCAAGCCTTCGGGCATGATCAGGATGTCTTCCATCAACTTGGGCATCAGCGACAGTGACAGGAAACCGTGGGCGATCGTGCTGCCGAACGGGGTTTGCGCGGCCTTGACCGGGTCGACGTGGATGAACTGATAATCGCCAGTGGCCTCCGCGAACAGGTTGATACGGGCCTGGTCGATGGTGAGCCATTCGGAACGTCCCAGTTCCTTGCCGACATAATCTTTGAGCTGCGCTACAGGTACATAGGGCATTGCGTCTCTCCTTGGTTCATCGGTTTTTATTGATGTGCGAGAACGAGGTTAGATCATCATGGGCAACCAGCCCGGTCAATCCACCATGCTTATTGCGAATGCCTGAGCATAGCGTGGGCATGTTTATAATGCGGGCGAGTCTTGAGGGGGAAGAACGGATGCTGTTACGCGGTCTGACATGGCTGGTGCTGTTTCAATTGATCGGCACGGCGATCAACCATTTGCTGATGCCGGTGTTGCCGGGGCCGATCATCGGTTTGCTGTTGATGCTGGGTTACCTGGTGTGGCGCGGCGAAGTCGCTGAGCCCCTGAGCCTGGCGGCCAGCAGCCTGCTGCGTTACTTGCCGTTGCTGCTGGTGCCGCCGGCGGTGGGAGTGATGGTGTACGCCAAGGATATTGCCGCCGACTTCTGGGCCATCGTCGGCGCGTTGGTGTTGTCGCTGGTGATCGCCATGGGGTTCGTCGGCGTGCTGATGCAAAAACTGGTCAAGCGCCAGGCGCAGAGGGAGGAGCAATCATGACCTTCGACTGGCAAGGCGCATGGACAGCGGTGATTCATCATCCGCTATTCGGCATCGGCATCACCCTTGGCGCCTATCAACTGGTACTCGCGGGCTTCGAGAAAACCCGCTGGATCTTCCTGCAGCCGGTGCTGGTGTCGATGCTGCTGGTGATTGGCGTGTTGCTCACCTGTGGCCTGAGTTACGCCGAGTACCGCAAGAGCACCGAGATCATGAGCATTCTGCTGGGCCCGGCGACCGTGGCCCTGGCGGTGCCGCTCTATCTGAACTTGCGACGGATTCGTCAATTGTTCTGGCCGATTTTTACTACGCTGGTGATAGGTGGCGTGTTGGCCACTGGTCTCTGTGTATTGCTGGGCTGGTGGTTCGGTGCCGAACACAGGATGTTGATGACGATGGCGCCCAAGTCGGTGACCTCGCCGATTGCCATGCTGGTGGCCGAGCAGATCGGCGGCGTGGCTGCATTGGCTGCGGTGTTTGTGCTGATCACCGGGGTGATCGGGGCGATGATCGGCCCGGCATACTTGTCGCGCCTGGGCGTGCACAGCCCCGAGGCGCGCGGCATGGCCCTGGGCATGACCGCCCACGCCGTCGGCACGTCGGTGGCCCTGCAGGAAAGCGAAGAATGTGGCGCCTTTGCGGCGCTGGCCATGAGCCTCATGGGCGTGGCGACGGCGGTGTTCCTGCCGCTGGCCGTGTCGGTGATTGTTTGAATCGGGGTTAAGGAAACCTTTATGAGTCTGGCGCTGTTCCCGCTCAACACTGTGCTATTTCCCGGCTGCACCCTCGACCTGCAATTGTTCGAGGTGCGCTACCTGGACATGATCAGCCGCTGCATGAAAAAGGGCGAAAGTTTCGGCGTGGTGTGCATCCTCGATGGCAAGGAGGTAGGCACGGCCGCGGATGGCTACGCGCTGATCGGCTGTGAAGCGCTGATACGTGACTTCAAGCAGCAGGATAACGGCCTGCTGGGCATTCGCGTCGAGGGCGGGCGCCGCTTTCGTGTCCGCGACGCCGAGGTGCAGAAGGACCAGTTGCTGGTGGCCGAGGTGCAATGGTTGGAGGAACTGCCGGACCACGCGCTGGAAGAGGAGGACGCCGACCTGCTGGCCCTGCTCCAGGCCCTGGCCGAACACCCGATGGTGGCCTCGCTGGACATGGGCACCCATGCCGATGGCCAGCAGGCCCTGGGCAATCAATTGGCGTATTTGCTGCCGTTCACTGAGGCCGACAAAATCGACCTGCTGCAGCTCGATGATCCGCAGCAGCGGCTGGATGCGATCCAGATGCTGCTGGATGAGTTGCAAGGTGAGCTGTTCACCTGATCTTCGGAATTGTCTGGCGCTGCTTTCAGACTTTCCTGCGTTGCTCCCGTCGCACTGGCTGAAATAGTTTCCGATCACACAACCACTGATCAGGGGATGAACATGATTCGGCTAGTGCAATCGGAGCAGGCGGCCTGGGACGTTTTTTTGTCACCATTACTTCGCAGTTGCTTGCGCAGGATGCAATGCGTAGTCCGGAATACATCGCCGAGCGCGGCGCAGAAATTGCCGACGAAATGCTGCTGGAGCGGCGCGAAAGGTGCATCGAGCGTCGAACCGCCCCAATTGACTGGATCGGTCCGGCCAAGGGTCAGTAGGCGTACCTGAGCAGCGCGTGCGGGGTGCCGGTAAAGGCGATGAAACCGAGCACCGCCACTACGACGGGCAATACCAGCCACCAGGCTTTCTGCGGCATGGGTGGCAGCGGGCTGCGGTATTGGACCGCGCTCAGGCTCAATGCGCAGACGGTCATCGCCAGCAGTGTTCCGGCCAGGATGTCGGTGGGCCAGTGGGCGCCGAGGTAGACCCGCGACAGCGCGATGAATGCGGCGGGAATGCAGCCCAGCAGCAGCCAGGTCAGGCGCAGGCGCGTGGGTTGCCCGCGCCCGGCCAGTACCGCCAAGGCCAGGAAAAACGCGAATGCGCCGGAGGCGTGGCCACTGGGCATGCTGAAGCTGGTCAGCGGGTCAGTGAGGATTTCCGGGCGACCACGGGCAAAAAATTGCTTGGTGTTGGTATTGATCAGCGCGGCCCCGCCCAGCGTGACGCCGACAAACAATGCGTGGCGCCATTGTCGTGCCAGTAACAACAGGCCAGTGAGCAGGGCGCTGGCGACAAACATCTTCTTGAACTCGCCCAGTTGAGTGAGCCTCACCATGGTCTCGTCCAGCCAGGCGCTACGATGCTCCTGCACCAGGGTGCTCAGCCCCTGGTCGAAGTCGTTGAGGTGCGGGTAGCCGATAAACAGCGCGATCAACAGGATCAGGCTGGCGCAACCGGTCCACAACGTGGCCTGGCGATGGCCGCGCAGGCTGCTGTTCAAACTCAACCCCAGCAACACCGCCAGGCATGCCGCGACAATCCCCGCTTCGGGCCAGAACCCCGCCGGCAATGGCAGGCGGAAGGCCGCG
Organism: Pseudomonas sp. D3; assembly: GCF_029320995.1. Lineage (NCBI taxonomy): Bacteria > Pseudomonadati > Pseudomonadota > Gammaproteobacteria > Pseudomonadales > Pseudomonadaceae > Pseudomonas > Pseudomonas sp. D3. The sequence continues at coordinate 5,795,228 of NZ_CP119772.1, read as the reverse complement.
CCGGTCGCCCAGCCCGGCAGCAGGTAGGCGACCGTCCAACTGGCCGCCGCGACAATGCTGACGAGAGCAAAGCGCGGGAACGGCATGTCGCACATGCCGGCCACCATCGGCAGCATGGGGCGCAATGGGCCGATGAAGCGCCCTACCAGCAGGCTGGCGATGCCGTACTTGTGGAAGTAGGTCTCTGCGCCGTTCATCCATTCAGGGTGATGCCGCAGGCCGGGCAGGCGCCGGATGTTCTGGTGGAAATGTCGCCCCAGGAAGTAGGACACCCCATCGCCTAACAGGCCGCCGAGAAAACCCAGCAGCAGGGTTTCACTCAGGGGCAGTGCACCGCTGCCGGCCAGCGTGGCAATGGCGAACAGCAGCACCGTGCCGGGCACGATCAACCCGGCAATGGCCAGGCATTCTATGCATGCGACGATAAATACCGCCGCCGCCAGCCATTGGGGGTTCAGCGTCAGCCAGACGGTGATGCTATCGAGCCATTGGCCCATACAATCCACTCCACTTATGCAGTTTTTTCAATTGGCAATCCACCGACGATCAGCGCCCACAGAGGATCGGTTGCGTTGCAGGTAGCCATTTCCAGCAGGAACAACCGGTTCAAGCCTTCAAAGCAAAAAATAGTCGCGGCCTTCTACCTGGCCCCGGCGCAGCGGGTTCCGCGTGCAATAGGCCGCATAGCCAGCATCGACGAAGCGGTACATCAAGTGTTCATCCCTGCCGCTGGGAATGCCCAGGCGAGTGGTCTGGATAATGTGCATCGGCACCTGGCCGACGTCTTCCACATAGAGCCGCTCCTGTTCGAAGCGCTTGGCATCCCACATTGGTACTTTCAGGCCCAGCGCCTTGCACAGCAAGGTCTGGCCGGCGCAGAGCTTCTGCGAGGGGCGCGGGCCGCCATTGGCGTCCGGGTTGTTCAGCAGCATCTGCGCCAAACTCGCCGGGCCGCAGATGTCATCGACCCAGGGATAGGCGGATTTGATCAATACCGCATTGCCCGGGCCTTGGGCGCTGAAGTTCAGCGAATCGCCGCCACGGGCGTAGTACATATAGATATGCCCACCATCCAGAAACAAAGCCTTACGCTTTTCTGTGTAGCCCAGTGAGGCATGGCTGCCTTTTTCGGCCATGTAATACGCTTCGGTTTCAATAATCCGTGCCGAAAGCCAGATATCTCCGACACGATGGCGGATGACTTTGCCGAGCAATTCCCGCGCAAGGAGTTGCGCATCGCGGTCGAAGAAGCGGTCGGGCAGGGCGCTGGCGGGGAGTTGGGAGGTAACACTCGACATGGCGTTCAGGGTAAATACGGCTAAATGTGACGGAATAATAACAACTCCCACCTTAATTACGGCTGAACCCCAGGTTTTTACAGTTCATTTCGACCATCCGCCCCTCACCGCTGTCAGTCGGGCGGCGTCACAGCTATAATCTGCCGCTTTCCTCTTTGCCAAGACTCCCTGACCATGACTGAGTCCGTTCTTGACTACATGACCCGCCTGGGTCGCGCTGCCCGTCAGGCCTCGCGGTTGATCGCCCGTGCGAGCACCGCACAGAAGAACCGCGCCTTGTTGGCCGCCGCCGATGCTCTGGATGCTTCGCGCTCCGAGTTGGCTGCCGCCAACGAACTGGACCTGGCCCACGGCCGCGCCAATGGCCTGGAGCCGGCGCTGCTCGACCGCCTGGCGCTGACCCCTGCGCGTATCGACGACATGATCGAAGGCCTGCGTCAGGTCGCCAAGCTGCCTGACCCCATCGGTGAAATCCGCGATATGCGTTACCTGCCGTCCGGCATTCAGGTCGGCAAGATGCGCGTGCCCCTGGGCGTGATCGGTATCATCTATGAGTCGCGCCCGAACGTGACCATCGATGCGGCGAGCCTGTGCCTCAAGTCCGGCAACGCGACCATCCTGCGTGGCGGTTCCGAGGCGATTCATTCCAATCGCGCGATTGCCGCCTGCATCCAGCAAGGCCTGGCCGTGGCCGAGTTGCCGGCCGAAGTGGTGCAAGTGGTGGAAACCACCGACCGCGCCGCCGTCGGCGCGCTGATCACCATGCCGGAATTCGTCGACGTGATCGTGCCGCGCGGTGGCAAGAGCCTGATCGAACGCGTCAGCCGTGATGCCAAGGTGCCGGTGATCAAGCATCTGGACGGCGTCTGCCACGTTTACATCGACATCGCGGCCGACATCGACAAGGCGATCCGCATCGCCGACAACGCCAAGACGCACCGTTACGCCCCGTGCAACACCATGGAAACCCTGCTGGTGCACGCCGGCATTGCCGATCGCGTGCTGCCGCCGCTGGCTGCCATCTACCGCGACAAGGGTGTTGAACTGCGTGGTTGCGAGCGTACCCGTGCGCTGCTCGGCGCGGACGTGATCGAAGCCACCGAGCAAGACTGGTACACCGAGTACACGGCGCCGATCCTGTCGATCCGCATCGTCGACGACCTTGACCAGGCCATCGAACACATCAACAAATACGGCTCCAAGCACACCGACGCCATTGTTACCGAGCATTTCAGCGATGCCCGGCGTTTCCTCACCGAAGTGGACTCCGCTTCGGTGATGGTCAACGCCTCGACGCGCTTTGCCGACGGCTTCGAGTATGGCCTGGGGGCGGAGATCGGTATCTCCACCGACAAGCTCCACGCACGCGGCCCGGTTGGCCTGGAAGGCCTGACCAGCGAGAAGTATGTAGTGTTCGGCGACGGTCATGTGCGCACTTGATGGGTAAACGCATCGGGTTGCTCGGCGGCACTTTTGACCCCGTGCATATCGGCCATTTGCGCAGCGCCCTGGAAGTCGCGGATGCCCTTGCGCTGGACGAATTGCGTGTGATCCCCAATGCCCGGCCGCCGCACCGCGATACGCCGCAGGTGTCAGCGCAGCAGCGCCTGGAAATGGTGCGCCTTGCCGTCGCTGGCATACCGCCGTTGGTGGTGGACGACCGCGAGCTCAAGCGCGATAAACCGTCCTACACTGTCGACACCCTGGAGCTGATGCGTGCCGAGTTGGCCGCGGACGACCAGTTGTTTCTGCTTTTGGGCTGGGACGCATTTTGCGGCCTGCCCTCTTGGCATCGCTGGGAGGAACTCCTCCAGCATTGCCACATCCTGGTTTTGCAACGCCCGGATGCCGACAGCGAACCGCCGGATGCCTTGCGCAACCTGCTGGCCGCGCGGTCGGTAAGTGACCCCTTGGCCCTGACCGGGCCGAACGGGAATATTGCATTCGTCTGGCAGACCCCGCTTGCGGTGTCCGCCACCCAGATCCGTCAACTGCTGGCCAGCGGGAAGTCGGTACGTTTCCTGGTGCCTGACGCGGTCCTGGCCTACATCGATGCGCACGGACTTTACCGTGCGTCGAACTGAAAAGGCGCGCTTGAACGCACGAACAATCGTGCAGCGAGCGCCCGAACATACGAGCAAAACGAGTTTTATATGACGAACAAAGACGTAAGCAAAGTTAAGCGCAAAGGCACCTTCAAAAGCGCGCCACTGCCGGTTGAAGCCCATGTTGGCCCGGAACTGGCTGGCGAAGAGCTGGTGAAAGTCGCCGTGGCTGCCCTGGAAGACGTCAAGGCCCAGGACATCCAGGTGCTGGACGTGCGCGACAAGCAGAGCATCACCGACTTCATGATCATCGCCACCGGTACCTCCAACCGCCAGATCGGCGCGATGCTGGACAAAGTGCGCGAAGCCGTCAAAGCCCAAGGCGTGAAGCCGCTGGGTGAAGAAGGCAAGGGCGACAGCGACTGGGTGCTGCTGGACATGGACGACGTGATCGTTCACATGATGACCTCCAACGCCCGTCAGTTCTACGACCTGGAGCGTTTGTGGAAAGGTGCCGAGCAGAGCCGCGCGGCGGATGGCAAGCACCACAACCCTGAAGTGGGCCATGCGCACTTCGACAAGCTCAACAAAGACCAGGAATAAGGAACGGCTGTGCGCCTGCGTCTGATCGCTGTCGGTTCACGCATGCCCAAGTGGGTGGAAGAAGGCTGGCACGAATATGCCAAGCGTCTGCCCGCCGAGCTGTCGCTTGAGCTGGTGGAAATACCGCTCAACACCCGGGGCAAGAACGCCGATGTGGCTCGCTTTATCCGTCAGGAAGGCGAAGCCATGCTGGCCAAGGTCGGCCCCAACGAGCGCATCGTCACCCTCGAAGTCCACGGCAAGCCCTGGAGCACCGAGCAATTGGCGGTTGAACTGGATCGCTGGCGCCTGGACTCGCGCACTGTCAACTTCATGGTCGGCGGCCCCGAGGGGCTGGCGCCGGAGGTCTGTGCGCGGGCGGACCAACGCTGGTCGCTGTCGGCGCTGACGTTGCCGCACCCGTTGGTAAGGATTCTGATCGGTGAACAGCTGTATCGCGCCTGGACAGTTCTGTCCGGGCACCCTTACCACAAATAGTCTGCGCCCCTCCCGATGACTCAGCCGATCCGCATCAAGGACCACGAGAAAGACGCACGTCTGGTACGCGCGCGCGTGGTTTTTGGCGCGATCATGGTGGTGACGTTGATCGGGGTGTTGATTGCGCGCCTGTATTTCCTGCAGGTGATCCAGTACGAGTATCACTCCACACTGTCGGAAAACAACCGGGTGCATGTGCAGCCGATTCCGCCGACCCGTGGCCTGATTTTCGACCGCAACGGCGTGGTGGTCGCGGATAACCGGCCCAGCTTCAGCCTGAGCATGACCCGCGAACGCTCCGGCGACTGGCAGCAGGTCCTCGATGTGATCGTCGACGTGCTGCAACTGACCCCGGAAGACCGGGCGATCTTCGAAAAGCGCATGAAACAGGGGCGTCGGCCGTTCGAGCCGGTGCCGATCCTGTTTGAGCTGACCGAAGAGCAGATCGCCCGGATTGCGGTGAACCAGTTCCGCTTGCCGGGCGTGGAAGTGGTGGCGCAACTGGTGCGGCATTACCCGCAAGGGCCGCACTTCGCGCACTCCGTCGGTTATATGGGGCGGATCAACGAGAAAGAGCTGAAAAGCCTCGACCCGGTCAATTACAGCGGCACCCACCATATCGGCAAGACCGGCATCGAGCGCTTCTACGAGCCCGAGCTGCACGGCCAGGTGGGTTACGAAGAGGTCGAGACCAACGCTCGCGGCCGCGTGCTGCGGGTGCTCAAGCGTACCGACCCGGTGCCGGGCAAGGACATTGTGCTGAGCCTGGACATCAAGCTGCAGGAAGCCGCCGAGATGGCCCTGGGTGGGCGACGTGGTGCTGTGGTGGCGCTGGACCCGAATACGGGCGAAGTCCTGGCCATGGTCAGCCAGCCCAGTTTCGACCCCAACCTGTTCGTGACGGGGATCAGCTTCAAGGCCTACGCCGAGCTGCGCGATTCCATCGACCGGCCGCTGTTCAACCGGGTGTTGCGCGGCCTGTATCCGCCGGGTTCGACGATCAAGCCGGCGGTGGCGATTGCCGGCCTGGACGCGGGCGTGGTCACGGCGTCGAGTCGTGTGTTCGACCCCGGCTATTACATGCTGCCTAATTACGATCACAAATACCGTAACTGGAACCGCACCGGTGACGGCTATGTCGACCTGGACACCGCAATCATGCGTTCCAACGACACCTATTTTTATGACCTGGCCCACAAGCTGGGGATCGATCGCCTGTCGGCCTACATGGGCAAGTTCGGGCTCGGTCAGAAAGTCTCCCTGGACATGTTCGAAGAGTCGCCCGGCCTGATGCCGTCGCGCGAATGGAAACGTGCAACCCGCCGTCAGGCGTGGTTCCCCGGCGAGACGCTGATCCTCGGCATCGGCCAGGGCTACATGCAGGCCACGCCGCTGCAACTGGCCCAGGCCACGGCACTGGTCGCCAACAAAGGCATCTGGAACCGGCCACACCTGGCCCGCACCATCGAGGGCGAAAAGCCGGTGGATGCAAACCCGATTCCGGACATTGTGCTGCGTGACCCGTCGGACTGGACCAAGGTCAACCACGGCATGCAGCAGGTGATGCACGGCGCCCGGGGCACGGCGCGCAAGGCGGCGATCGGGGCGCAATATCGCATTGCTGGCAAGAGCGGTACGGCCCAGGTGGTCGCGATCAAGCAAGGCGAAAAATATGACCGTTCCAAAGTTCAGGAACGCCACCGCGACCACGCCTTGTTTGTCGGCTTCGCCCCGGCGGACGACCCTAAGATCGTGGTCGCCGTGATGGTCGAGAACGGCGAGTCCGGTTCGGGCGTCGCGGCGCCAGTGGTCCGTCAAGTGATGGATGCCTGGCTGTTGACCGACGACGGCAAGCTCAAGCCCGAATATGGCGGCCCCCCTTCAAGCACCGAGGTTACGGCCAGTGAAGAGTAATTTTGACCGCATCCTTTCCAGCGAGGATGTGATGCGTCGCCGCGCGACATTGCTGCAGCGCATGCACATTGATGGCCCGTTGCTGATCCTGCTGCTGACCCTGGCGGCCGGCAGCCTGTTCGTACTGTATTCGGCCAGCGGCAAGAACTGGGACCTGCTGATCAAGCAAGCGTCGTCGTTCGGCCTGGGCCTGTTGTCGATGGTGGTGATTGCCCAGTTGGAGCCGCGTTTCATGGCGCGCTGGGTGCCGTTGGGGTATGTCGCTGGCGTGTTGCTGCTGGTGGTGGTGGACGTGATGGGCCACAACGCCATGGGCGCTACCCGCTGGATCAATATTCCGGGGGTGATTCGCTTCCAACCGTCGGAATTCATGAAGATCTTGATGCCGGCGACCATCGCCTGGTACTTGTCCAAGCGCACCTTGCCGCCGCAACTCAAGCATGTGGGGATCAGCCTGATCCTGATCGGCGTGCCGTTTATCCTCATCGTGCGCCAGCCGGACCTCGGTACCTCGCTGCTGATCCTGGCGGGCGGCGCGTTCGTGCTGTTCATGGGCGGCTTGCGCTGGCGCTGGATTCTCAGCGTGCTCGCCGCCGCCGTTCCGGTGGCCGTGGCCATGTGGTTCTTCTTTATGCATGACTACCAGAAGCAGCGGATTCTCACGTTTCTCGACCCGGAGAGCGATCCGCTGGGTACTGGCTGGAACATCATCCAGTCGAAGGCGGCCATCGGTTCTGGCGGTGTCTTTGGCAAAGGCTGGCTGATGGGCACCCAGTCGCACCTGGACTTTTTGCCTGAGAGCCACACCGATTTCATTATTGCGGTGATGGGCGAAGAGTTCGGCCTGGTGGGCATTTGCGCGTTGCTATTGATCTATTTACTGTTGATTGGTCGTGGCCTGGTGATCACCGCGCAGGCGCAGACGTTGTTCGGCAAATTGCTGGCGGGTTCGTTGACCATGACTTTTTTTGTTTACGTTTTCGTCAACATCGGTATGGTCAGTGGCCTGTTGCCGGTGGTTGGGGTGCCGTTGCCGTTCATTAGCTACGGCGGAACTTCGCTGGTGACATTGATGTCAGCGTTTGGGGTTTTGATGTCGATTCATACGCATCGCAAATGGATCGCACAGGTTTGAATAAGGTGAAGATGTCAATGCAAGTAATGCGCTGCTGGGCGACTCGGCATGCGTCCTGGATGAGCCTGATTGGGCTGCTGGGCGCCATGCACGAGGCGCGGGCCGGTGACTACGATGGTTCGCCCCAAGTCGCCGAGTTCGTCGGTGAGATGACCCGCGACTACGGCTTCGCCGGTGAACAGCTGATGGGCGTGTTCCGCGAGGCGCAGCGCAAGCAGGCGATCCTTGACGCCATCTCCCGCCCGGCCGAGCGCGTGAAGCAGTGGAAGGACTATCGCCCGATGTTCCTGACCGATGCCCGCGTGGCACGGGGTGTGGACTTCTGGCGCGAGCACGAAGCCGTGCTGGCCCGCGCCGAGCAGGAATATGGCGTGCCCGCCCAGGTGATTGTCTCGATCATTGGCATTGAAACCTTCTACGGGCGCAATACCGGCAGTTATCGGGTGATCGACGCCTTGTCGACCCTGGGCTTCGATTACCCGCCCCGCGCCGATTTTTTCCGTAAGGAACTGCGCGAATTCCTGCTGCTGGCCCGCGAAGAACAGGTCGACCCGCTGACCCTCAAAGGCTCCTACGCCGGTGCGATGGGCTTGCCGCAGTTTATGCCGAGCAGCTTTCGCGCCTACGCGGTGGACTTTGACGGCGACGGCCATATCAATATCTGGAGCAACCCGGACGATGCCATCGGCAGCGTGGCCAGCTACTTCAAGCGCCATGGCTGGGTGGGCGGCGAACCGGTGGTCAGCCGTGCCGACGTGAGCGGTGAGCGCGCCGATGAAGGCCTGACCCAGGGTATCGAGCCGGCCAAGACGGTCGGGGAGTTGCGGGCGCTGGGCTGGTCAAGTCATGATGCGCTGCGCGATGATATGCCGGTTACGGCTTTCCGCCTGGAAGGCGAAAACGGCCCTGAATACTGGATGGGCCTGAAGAATTTCTACGCAATCACGCGTTATAACCGCAGTGTGATGTACGCCATGGCCGTGCATCAACTGTCTGACATGCTGGTCCAAGCACGGGGCAACAAGTAATGCGGGCATCGCCGTTGAAAAAACCGCTCAAGCTGGTGGCGTTTGCCGCGTTGTCCTTGCTGGTTGCCAGTTGCTCCACCAGTCGCGCGCCGACGCAAAAGTCCGGGGGGGCCGCCGTTCGTTCCCAGCCGGGCCTGGACATCAACCGCGCGCATAAAGACGGTGCGCCGTGGTGGGACGTCGACGTGTCGAAAATCCCGGATGCCACGCCAACCCTGCACACCGGCCCGTACAAGGCCAACCCCTATACCGTGCTGGGCAAGAATTACTTCCCGCTGCAGGACTCCAAGACCTACGTACAGTCGGGTACAGCGTCGTGGTACGGCACCAAGTTCCACGGCCAGAACACGGCCAATGGCGAGGTCTATGACCTGTACGGCATGAGCGCGGCCCACAAGACCCTGCCGCTGCCCAGCTATGTGCGCGTGACCAACCTGGACAACAATCGCACGGTGATCCTGCGGGTCAACGATCGCGGGCCGTTCTATTCGGACCGGATCATCGACTTGTCCTACGCTGCCGCGAAGAAACTCGGTTATGCCGAAACCGGCACCGCGCGGGTCAAGGTCGAAGGGATCGACCCCGCGCAATACTGGGCCCAGCGTGGTAAGCCGGCACCCTTGATGCTCAACGAGCCGCAGGTCGCGCAACCCCAAGTGACGGCGTCGACCGGCAAGATCGAGCAGTGGACGCCACCTGCGCAACAGCACGCCCCTGACACGGTCGTCGTGCCCCGCGCTGCGCCGGGTGCCTCGGCCGCTGGCGGGCAATACCTGCAAGTGGGCGCTTTCGCCAACCCGGATGCGGCAGAGCTGTTAAGGTCCAAGCTGAGCGGCATGGTCAATGCGCCGGTCTTCATCAGCTCCATCGTGCGCAATCAACAGACCTTGCACCGCGTGCGCATGGGCCCGATCGGTTCGCCGAGCGAGGTCGCGCAAGTGCAGAACAGCGTGCGTTTGGCCAACCTGGGGCAACCCAGCGTGGTCAGCGCCGAATAAACCGTAAAGGATTGAAGGTTCAGGTTCGTGCGCGCGCCTGAGCCCTGGTTGTTGGCTCGTTGAACAATAAAACCCAGGGGCAAGGGGTGGGCAGGCAACCGAACACGCGACAGACTGGTAACGGGCTGTCTGAATAAGTTTTGCCCGCGAGGGCAAGTTTCCATAAGTAATTTCGAGAGACGGATGAACATCATCACCTTAGCCAAACGCACGTGCCTGCTTATCTCGCTGATCATCACCCCGGCCGCCTGGGCGGTTGAAATGGTGCCGGCTTCACCGCAACTGGCCGCCAAGGCCTGGGTCCTCATGGATGCCGCCAGTGGCAACGTGCTGGTGGAAAACAACGGTGACCAGCGCCTGCCACCCGCCAGCTTGACCAAGCTGATGACGGCCTACATTGCGACCCTGGAAATCCGTCGCGGCCAGATCGGCGAAAACGACCCGGTGACCGTCAGCGAAAACGCCTGGCGCACCGGCGGTTCACGGATGTTCATCAAGGTCGGTTCGCAGGTGACGGTCAGCGATCTGCTGCACGGCATCATCATCCAGTCCGGTAACGACGCCAGCGTCGCCCTGTCCGAGCACATCGCCGGCAGCGAAGACGCGTTCGCCGACATGATGAACAAAACCGTGGCCGACCTGGGCATGACCAACAGCCACTTCATGAACCCGACCGGTCTGCCGAACCCAGAGCACTACTCGTCGGCTCACGACATGGCGATCCTGGCGCGCGCGATCATTCGTGTCGACCCGGTCCACTACGCGATCTACTCCCAGAAGGAATTCTTCTGGAACAACATCAAGCAGCCTAACCGCAACCTGCTGCTGTGGCGCGACAAGACCGTTGACGGTCTGAAAACCGGTCACACCGAAGAAGCCGGCTACTGCATGGTGTCGTCCGCCGTGCGTGATGGCCAGCGCCTGATCGCCGTGGTCTTCGGCACCAACAGCGAGCAGGCCCGTGCGGCCGAGACGCAAAAACTGCTGACCTACGGTTTCCGCTTCTTCGAAACCCAGACCTTCTATCAGAAGGGTGCTGAACTGGCGACCGCGCCGGTATGGAAAGGCGCGACCTCGCAAGTCAAGGCCGGCCTGGCTGAAGACCTGACCCTGACCATGCCTAAAGGCCAGTTGAAAAAGCTCGCTGCCAGCATGACCATGAACCCGCACCTGGTTGCGCCAATCGCCAAGGGCGACGTGATCGGCAAGGTCGAAGTGAAACTGGACGATAAAGTGGTACACAGTGCCGACCTGATCGCCCTGGACGCCGTCGACGAAGGTGGTATCTTCCGCCGCGTGTGGGATAGCATCCGTCTATTCTTCTACAGCTTGTTCAACTGATAAGTGTGCACCTGCAAAGCCCCGTGTTGATCCGACACGGGGCTTTGCCCGTCGCCACGGCTTACGCTTACGAGGCTGTTACGCCATGACCGATAAAGAAGTAAAGGCGCCAAAGATCGAATTCCCGGTGACGGATTATCCCGTCAAGGTGATCAGCGATACCGGTGTGGGCAACAAGGACAAGATTATCGACATCGTGCGTAAACACGCGACGATCAACGACAACCGTGTGGATGAGCGTTCGAGCACCAACGGTAAGTACACCACGATCCAATTGCACATCGTTGCGATCGGTCAAGACCAGCTCTACGACATCAACAGCGAACTGCGGGCCACCGGCTTCGTACACATGGTGCTGTGATGCCACAGGTCCTGGGCTTTCGCGAGCTCGGTCGGATGGACTACGAGCCCGTCTGGCACGCCATGCAGCGCTTCACCAACGAGCGCGGCAGCTCGGCTCCCGATGAAATCTGGCTGGTGGAGCACCCGCCGGTGTTCACCCAGGGCCAGGCCGGCAAGGCCGAGCATCTACTACTTCCGGGTGATATTCCGGTGGTGCAGGTCGACCGAGGGGGGCAAGTGACTTACCATGGGCCCGGTCAACTGGTGGCGTATCTGCTGCTGGACGTGCGCAAGCTGGGGTTTGGCGTGCGCGACCTGGTGAACCGCATGGAGGCTTGCCTGATCGAGCTGTTGGCCAGTTACGGCGTGAGCGCCACGGCCAAGCCCGATGCGCCCGGTGTGTATGTGGATGGCGCGAAAATCGCCTCCCTGGGGCTGCGCATTCGCCACGGTTGTTCGTTTCATGGCCTGGCGCTGAATGTGGACATGGACCTGGCGCCGTTCCGGCGTATCAACCCTTGCGGTTATGCCGGGTTGGCGATGACCCAGTTGAGCGACCACGCCACACCGATTAAATTTGCCGAGGTAAGTGCCCGGCTGCGTGCGCAGCTCGTCAAACACCTCGACTATGCTGAGCAGACGACCCTTACGGGCGGAATCGACTGACTATGACTACTGATGCAGTGCAAACCATGATCCCGACGCTGGACGTCACCGAGCGTCCGGCCCCGGCCCCGCGTGCCAAGGTGGAAGCCGGCGTCAAGCTGCGCGGCGCCGACAAGGTTGCACGCATCCCGGTCAAGATCATCCCGACCACCGAACTGCCGAAAAAGCCTGACTGGATTCGCGTGCGCATCCCGGTCTCGCCGGAAGTCGACCGGATCAAGGCTTTGCTGCGCAAGCACAAGCTGCACAGCGTGTGCGAAGAAGCGTCCTGCCCGAACCTGGGCGAATGCTTCTCCGGCGGCACCGCCACCTTCATGATCATGGGTGACATCTGCACCCGTCGTTGCCCGTTCTGCGACGTCGGCCACGGCCGGCCGAAGCCGCTGGACGTCAACGAGCCGGCAAGCCTGGCCATCGCCATCGCCGACCTGAAGCTCAAGTACGTAGTGATCACCTCGGTCGACCGCGACGACCTGCGTGACGGCGGTGCCCAGCACTTTGCCGACTGCATCCGCGAAATCCGCAAGCTGTCGCCGGACGTGATGCTCGAAACCCTGGTGCCGGACTACCGTGGCCGCATGGACGTCGCGCTGGAAATCACCGCCGCCGAGCCGCCGGATGTGTTCAACCACAACCTGGAAACCGTGCCACGCCTGTACAAGGCTGCGCGCCCAGGTTCGGACTACCAGTGGTCGCTGACCCTGCTGCAGAAGTTCAAGCAGATGATGCCGCACATCCCAACCAAGTCCGGCCTGATGCTGGGCCTGGGCGAAACCGACGAAGAAGTGATCGAAGTCATGCAGCGCATGCGCGAACACGACATCGACATGCTGACCCTGGGCCAATACCTGCAGCCGTCCCGCAGCCACTTGCCGGTGCAGCGTTTCGTACACCCGGACGTCTTCGCCTGGTTCGCCGAGGAAGGCTACAAGATGGGCTTCAAGAACGTGGCGTCGGGCCCGCTGGTACGTTCCTCGTACCACGCCGACGAGCAGGCCAAGCTGGTCAAGGCTAGCCTGGTTTCCTGATAGGCATTTGTGCAACACCGCAGGTCCAATGTGGGAGGGGGCTTGCCCCCGATTGCAGAGTGTCAGTCACTGCCTCTGGTGACTGAACCACCGCTATCGGGGGCAATCCCCCTCCCACATTTCGTTCCGCGTTGATTAGGGAGAATCGTGGATGACCGCCGCCGTACCTGCATTGCGTTCTGAAGCCACCATTGGCCTGATCGCGCCCGCCGGCCCTGCCGCGCTGGACGTGGAAAAAGCCGGGCAATGGATGCGCGCCCGTGGCTATGAGCTGCGCATCTTCGCGGGTGTATATGAACGCGACGGCTACCTGGCTGGCAGCGATGACATGCGCCTGCACGACCTGCACGCCGCCTTCGCCGACCCCGCGATTGATGCGATTTTCTGCCTGCGCGGCGGCTACGGCACGCCCCGCCTGCTGGACCGCCTGGACTTCGACCTGCTGCGCGCCAACCCCAAGCCATTTGTGGGGTATAGCGACATCACCGCGTTGCACCTGGCAATCAACCGCTATGCCGGTTTTGTGACCTTCCACGGCCCGATGCTGAATGCCGACCTGCTCGGCGACAAGCAGCCACCGACCGAATCGTCGCTGTTCAACATGCTGCGTGGCCAGCTCGGCGCAGGCAGCGTGCTGACTCACCCTGCAGCCTACCCGTTGACCACGATCGAGCCCGGTATCGCCTGTGGGCGCTTGCTCGGCGGCAACCTGTCGATGATCGCAGCGGTGATGGGCACGTCCTACGAAATCGATGCCGAGGGCATCATTCTGTTTATCGAAGACGTCAACGAGCCGATCTACCGCATCGACCGCTTGCTGACGCATCTGCGCCTGGCCGGCAAGCTGGCCCAGGTAGCGGGTGTGCTGGTGGGGGATGTGGCGGGTGTGGATAACGCCGCGTTGGAGCGGCTGCTGAAACAGACCTTCGAACCGCTACGCATCCCGGTACTGTCCGGCTGGCGCAGTGGGCATTGCGATCCGAACCTGACGCTGCCGATGGGGGCGTGGGTGCGGTTGGATGCGGGGGAGCAGCGGGTGGTGTTGGAGCAGGATGTGGTGTTCAACCCCTGAATCTGTCGTCTGCTAAACCGCTATCGGGAGCAAGCTCCCTCCCACATTTGGACCGCGTACATCCTTTGAAATGCAGTCAAATGTGGGAGGGGGCTTGCCCCCGATAGCGGTAGTTGCCATAAGCCGATCTAACGGTTCTGCAACGACTCCAGCAATTTCACCGTCGGATAACCATCCGCCGGCCAGCCCAGTGACTGTTGCGCCGCACGGATCGCCTTGCGCGTGTTAGCGCCGATAATCCCGTCCGGGTTGCCCGCGTCATAGCCATTGGTGCTGAGTACGGTCTGCAGATCAATACGCTGGGAACGACTCAGCGGCAGTTCATCTTTCGGCCAATCGCCCCGAATCACACCGCTTCCGCCGAAGCGCTCCGACAGCAGGCCAACGGCCAATGCGTAGGACGACGAGTTGTTGTACTTGAGGATTGCGCGGAAGTTATCCAGCACCAGAAACGCCGGGCCACGGTAACCCGCCGGCAGCAACAGGGCGGCGGAGAGCTGGTCGACGTTAGGCGGCATGCTCGCCCCCGGCGGCAATTGGATGCCCAGTTTCAGCCAGTCGGCGACGGTCTTGCGCACGCCACCGTCGGCCAGGGCGTAATCGAAGTTGGTCGGCAGTTGTTTGACTTCGAAACCCCACGGCTGGCCTTTCTGCCAGCCGGAGCTTTGCAGGTAATGCGCGGTGGAGGCGAGGGCGTCGGCCGGGCTGTTCCAGATATCACGGCGACCGTCGCCGTCGAAGTCCACGGCGTGGGTGTTGTAGGTGGTCGGGATGAACTGGGTCTGGCCCATGGCGCCCGCCCACGAGCCGCGCATTTGGTCGGCCTGGATGTCGCCGTGCTGGATGATCTGCAGCGCCGCGAGCAATTGCGCCTGGGCAAAGGCTGGGCGCCGACCTTCGTAGGCCAGGGTCGCCAGGGAGCGGATCACCGAGTTATTGCCCTGGAACTGACCGAAGTTACTCTCCATGCCCCACACCGAGACGAGCGCCTGGCGGTCGACGCCATAACGTTGCTCGATGCTTTGCAGGGTGTCGGCGTACTTGATCAACAGTGCCTGGCCATTACGCACGCGTACTGGCGACAGCGCGCCGTCGAGGTATTCCCACACCGGGCGGGAAAATTCCGGCTGGCTGCGGTCGGCGCGGATCACTGCCATGTCCGGGGTGATATTGGCGAAGGCCGTATCAAAGACGGCTGGCGTAATCCCGGCCGCCAAGGCTTGCGCACGGAAACCGGCCTGCCATTCGGCAAAGGTCTGGGTGGGCTGGATGTCCAGGTTGTCCACGGCCAGCGGTGCCACGACAGCGGGCGCAACGACCGGTGCGGTCGACAGTGTTGGCAGGGGTTGAGCATCTGCGGCGGTGGGTTTTTCCGCGCAGGCGACAAGCAGAATGAGGCTGGAGGCAGCGATCAATTGGCGAAGGTGCCAACGACGGGAAAGACGAGAGGGCATGCACAGGTCCAGGGATTACAAATCAAGTGCTGACCTTATCATGCCGGAGGGCCGCTTGCCTTCAGGCAGCCAGAAAGTAAGAAGCCTCCCAGCTATTAGACTGGAAGGCTTCGCGGCGGTAGCTGCCTTTGCCCTTGCCGGCGCGTTCCTGACGGCTGCGGAACAGTGGCTGGGCGATGATGGATTTGGCCTTGTTGAGGCCATGCTTAGATGGCTTTTTGCTCATGATCGTTACTCTCTTCAGGTGGGATGCAGCGGTGCAAATCATCTGCCGAAGTCTGGCCGCTGTAAAGCCTGACAAGTTTTTTGAAATGAAAACACAGCCAACATGTGGGAGGGGCAAGCCCCCTCCCACAGTGGTTTTGCGGTGTTTTTAAGCGCGGCGTTATTCGGCAGGTAATGTCAGGCGCTGGCCAGACATCAACAGTGACAAACGACTCAGGCTCATCCACGGCGAACCGGCTGCCTGGCCTTTGATTTGTGCGTCGATGCGCTGGGCCTCCAGCAACAATTGCGCCCAGCGTTGCGCCGAGTGCCGTTGCAGGGCTTTGCTCATCAGTGGTTTGCGCTTGTCCCAGACAGGCGGCCGGGCCTGGCTGAAGCATTTGTCCAACGGCGTGCCCTGGCTGTATTGCAGTGCAATATTGGCCAGTACCCGCAACTCGCGGGCCAGGGCCCAGAGAATCACCGGCGGTTCCACGCCTTCACCGCGCAACCCTTCGAGCATGCGCAGGGCGTGGGCGGGCTCGCCGTTGAGGATGGCGTCCACCAGCCCGAACACGTCAAAGCGCGCACTGTCAGCCACCGCGCCCTGCACGGTTTCGACGGTGATCTGCCCGTCTTCGGCCATCAGCTTGAGCTTTTCGATCTCCTGGGCAGCGGCAAGCAGGTTGCCTTCGACGCGGGCGGCGATCAGCTCCACGGCGTCCTGCGTGGCCGACAGCCCGGATTGGGACAGGCGCTGACGAATCCACTGCGGCAACTGATTGCTGTCCACCGGCCAGATCTGGATGAACTGGGTCTGTGCCCCTTCCACCAGCGCTTTGCCCCACTTGGTTTTCTGCGCGCTGCCGTCGAGCTTGGGCAGGCTGATCAGTAACACCGTGTCTTCGGCAGGCCGCGAACAGTACTCGATGAAGGCCGCCGCGCCCTTGTCCCCAGGCTTGCCCGACGGCAGACGCAGTTCCAGCAGGCGTTTCTCGGCAAACAGCGACATGCTTGCGCCGGCTTGCAGCAGCGTGCCCCAGTCGAAACTGGCGTCGGCGCTGAACACCTGGCGTTCGTCGAAGCCTTGCTGGCGTGCGGCGGTGCGAATGGCGTCTGCCGCTTCCTGGGACAGCAACGGGTCATCACCGCTGACGATATAGATAGGCGCGAGAGCACCTTGCAGGTGTTTGGCGAGTTGGGCGGGGGCGAGTTTCATAGGCGAGATGAACGGGGCGCCTGGGGCGCCCCGTCTGGCTTACTCTACAGGGACTTCAACAGGCGATTGTTTCGGCGTGTTGTTTTCGTACTCTTGCGCGGCTTTCAGGGCATCGGCGTCAGCCTTGGCCTTGTTGTCGGCGGTTTGTTGCAGGAGTTCCAGTTTTTCCGGCGTCAGCTGTTGCAGGCGCAGCATCACGCGCTGGATCAGCTCACGACGCATTTCTTTGCGTACCTGGGTCATTTCCGAGTCCGAGCCCACCAGGTTGTTGCCATCGTGGCTTACGACCTTTTGCACTTCGATCTTGTCACCCATCAATGGCAGATGGTCGCGGCCCTGCATTTCAAAAACCAACGAGGTGTTCAGCTCGATATCGGACGCACGGCCAGCGCTGGCGTAGCTGAGGTTACGCTGGGTTTCTTTCTCGTCTGCCAGGAACAGCTTGTAGGTCGCGCCGGTGTAGACATGCACGCCACTGTTTTCCAGTGTGTCGCGCAGTTGCACAACGGTTTCGCCATAGGCGTTGCGGGCGCTGACGTCCAATTCCTTGATGGTCAGTTCATTGGTGCCGGTACCACGCAGCTGGAAGCCGCAAGCGCTCAGCAGCACAGCAAGGCCCATCACCAGCAAGTTGCGTTTGATCATTTTATTGCTCCCCTTGAAACCATGCGGGCCTTATCGAGGCCCTGAAGGTTTAGTTCGGCGCAGCGCTCAAGCCCTGCGCCCGATCCGATTTAGCTGGCGACGATGTTGACCAGTTTACCCGGCACCACGATCACTTTGCGGATCGTCAGGCCTTCGGTAAAGCGCAGCACGTTCTCGTTGCAGCGCGCGGCTGCTTCGACGTCTTCGCGGCTGGCGCTGGCCGGCATGTCGATCTGGCCGCGCAGTTTGCCGTTGACTTGGATCACCAACTGCAGCGTGTCCTGTACCAGCGCGCTGTCATCCTGCACCGGCCAGCGGGCATCAATGACGGCATCGTTGTGGCCCAGGCGGTTCCACAGTTCATGACTGATGTGCGGCGTGATCGGGGCCAGCAGCAGGGTGACCGCCTCGAGGCCTTCGTGAACCAGCGCACGATCCTGTTCGGTGACGTGTGGCGCTTTTTCCAGCACGTTCATCAGCGTCATCACCTGGGCGATGGCGGTGTTGAACTTGTGGTTCTGGCCCACATCCTGGCTGGCGTGCTTGATGGCCAGGTGGGTGCTGCGGCGAATGACTTTCTGCTCGTCGCTCAAGGCGGCCACGTCCAGCTTGCCCGGCAGGCCCTGGCTGACATGGGCGTGCGCCAGGCGCCAGACGCGCTTGAGGAAGCGGTGCGAACCCTCGACGCCGGAGTCGGACCATTCGGCGCTCATGTCAGGCGGTGAGGCGAACATCATGAACAGGCGGCAGGTGTCGGCGCCGAACTGGTCGATCATCGACTGCGGATCGACGCCATTGTTCTTCGACTTGGCCATCTTCTCGGTGCCACCGATCTCCACCGGCAGGCCGTCGGCGATCAGCTTGGCGCTGATGACCTTGGCTTTGCTGTCGCGCTCGAGCTCGACATCGGCCGGGTTGAACCAGGTGTAACTGCCATTGGCTTCGCGACGGTAATACGTCTCGGCGATCACCATGCCTTGGGTCAGCAGGTTCTTGAACGGCTCGTTGGAACTGACCAGGCCTTCGTCGCGCATCAGCTTGTGGAAGAAGCGCGCGTACAGCAGGTGAAGAATGGCGTGTTCGATACCGCCGATGTACTGATCCACCGGCAACCAGTGGTCGGCCGCCGATTTCTCGACCAGGCCGCCCTCGTAGTGCGGCGAGGCGTAACGGGCGTAGTACCACGAGGACTCGACGAAGGTGTCCATGGTGTCGGTTTCACGCTTGGCAGGCTGGCCGCATTTCGGGCAGTTGCACGCGTAGAACTCGGGCATGCGCGCCAAAGGCGAACCGGCGCCGTCCGGCACCACGTCTTCCGGCAGGATCACCGGCAACTGGTCTTCCGGCACCGGCACGTCACCGCAGGTCTCGCAGTGAATGATCGGGATCGGGCAGCCCCAGTAGCGCTGGCGGCTGATGCCCCAGTCGCGCAGGCGGAACTGGGTGCGCGAGGCACCGAGGTTTTTCTTGATCAGCGCCACTTCGATGGCGTCGAAGGCACCGACGAAGTCCAGGCCGTCGAACTCGCCAGAGTTGATCAGCTCACCGTGCTCGCCGTAGGCGTCTTGCCACGGGGCTGGGTTGGTGTCGCCCGAGCTGGTGCGCACCACGGACTTGATCGGCAAGTTGTACTGGGTGGCGAATTCGAAATCGCGTTCGTCGTGGGCCGGCACAGCCATTACTGCGCCATCGCCGTAGTGCATCAGCACGTAGTTGGCGACCCACACCGGCAGTTTTTCGCCGGTCAGCGGGTGCTCGACGAACAGCCCGGTCGGCAGGCCTTTTTTCTCTTGGGTGGCGACGTCGGCTTCAGCCACGCTGCCGCCTTTGCATTCGGCGATGAACGCCTGCAGCTCAGGGTTGTTCTGTGCGGCCCGGCTAGCCAGCGGGTGTTCAGCCGCGACGGCGACGTAAGTCGCGCCCATCAAGGTGTCCGGACGGGTGGTGAAGACTTTGAGGGCACCCGCTTCGCCGATCGAATCGACGTTGTACGGGAACTGCACTTCCATGCCCTTGGATTTGCCGATCCAGTTACGCTGCATGGTCTTGACCTGTTCAGGCCAGCCCGGCAAGTCGTCGAGGCTCGACAAGAGTTCATCCGCGTAGGCGGTGATCTTGAAGTAGTACATCGGAATTTCGCGCTTTTCGATCAGCGCGCCGGAACGCCAGCCGCGACCGTCGATCACCTGCTCGTTGGCCAGCACGGTCTGGTCGATCGGGTCCCAGTTCACGGTGCCGTTCTTGCGGTAGATCATGCCTTTTTCGAACAGGCGGGTGAACAGCCATTGTTCCCAGCGATAGTAGTCCGGCTTGCAGGTGGTCACTTCGCGGGACCAGTCCACCGCCAGGCCCAGGCTGCGCAGCTGGGTCTTCATGTAGGCGATGTTCTCGTAGGTCCACTTGGCGGGCGCTACGTTGTTCTTCATCGCGGCGTTTTCCGCCGGCATGCCGAAGGCGTCCCAACCCATGGGTTGCAGGACGTTCTTGCCTTGCATGCGCTGGAAGCGGGAAATCACGTCGCCGATGGTGTAGTTACGCACGTGCCCCATGTGTAGCTTGCCGCTGGGGTAAGGGAACATCGATAGGCAATAGAAGGTCTCCTTGCCTGGCTGTTCACTGACTTCAAAGGACTTTTGCTCGTCCCAGAAAGATTGGGCGGCATTTTCTATTTCACGGGGCTGATATTGTTCGTGCATGGCTACTTTTGAACTGAATAGGGGTGGCCTAATCCTCTTCGGTACATTGTCCGGGTCGAGCGGCACCAAAAAGCGCCGCGTCCGTGCCCAAACCCTGCGGGAAGTGGAGTTACAGGAAGCGCCGTAGCATACATGACCCCACTCTATCGAGGGAAACCCTGATTGCTCGGTCGAGGCCGTCTGTCGCGGCGCCGGGCAGGCGCAGCCATGGGGGCTACGCTGTTTATTGGGGAGCAAGACTTATCTTCAATGAGGTGAGGGGATGGTGGAATCGCAGCGAATGTTATCTAAATCGGATGTTTACCAAGGACTCATCGACCGCTTGGGTCGCGCATTGGATGCAGCCAGTACAGCGGGCCGGTTGCGTGATGAACAGCCCGTCGAGTTGGAACTGCGAGGCTTGAGCCACGCGGAGATGGAACTGATCAAGGCTTACCTGGCAAGGAACGAACGCTTGGCCTCTGTCGGCGTGGCTTGCACGCCACCCAATGAGCCTGTGCGGTCGGCCAAGGTGGTGTGGCTCAAGGATGTATCAGCCGCTCGCGGTCCGGAAAAACATCGGGCCGTGCGGTTTAAGTAATACATGCCCCCTTCGCGGCCTGATCATCGCTGACACTGCTTAGTTCTTGTAAAGATTGTCGCTAAACCCCGTTACACCTTAGGCTTCGGGCATCTATGGAGATGCTCGATGCCTATTCGTTATTTCATCAAACAATTGTTGCTGCCGCCCGGCATTCTCTTGCTGTTGCTGGCCCTTGCCTGGTGGTTTCGGCGCAGCCGCCCGCGCCTGGCGGGGTGTTGCTTTGCTCTCGGGTTGGGCGGGATGTGGCTGATGAGTCTACCGGTCATGGTGGAGTGGGGTGCGCGCGCCCTCGAGACGGCGCCGCCGTTGGCCCGGGAGGATTGGTCGAGCCTGGCCCAGCACTCCGATGCCATTGTGGTACTGGGTTCGGGGCGCGAGCGTGGGGACCCGGCCTGGGGTTCGGACCAGCCAACCGGCATCGGGTTGGAGCGTCAACGTTATGCCGCGCGATTGGCCAAGGCCTCCGGGCTGCCGGTGTTGACCAGCGGCGGTTTGCACTACGGTACGCCGCCGAGCGAGGCTGAGTTGATGGCGGTATCGATGCGGGACGACTTCGCTGTGACGGTGCGCTGGAAGGAAGAGCGCAGCCGCACCACCTGGGAAAATGCACAGATGAGCGCCGAGATTCTGTTGCCCGAAGGGATCAAACGCGTCGTGGTGGTGACCCAGGCCTGGCATATGCCGCGTGCGGTCTGGAGCTTTGAAAAAGCCGGTTTCAGCGTGGTGCCGGCGCCGGTCGGCTTCCTTGGCCAGGATAACGCCCGGCCGCTGGGTGGCTGGATGCCGGAGTTCAAGTCGGTGTGGCAGAGCGGGCAGTTGCTCAATGAGGCGGTGGGGCAGGTGGGGTATCGGTTGTTCTACCGATAGCACCGCAAATCAAAATGTGGGAGGGGGCTTGCCCCCGATTGCGGTGTATCAGTATCAAATGTACTGACTGACACACTGCTATCGGGGGCAAGCCCCCTCCCACTTTTGGTTCGGTTTGATGCGGTTAGACGGTTTTGGACATCCGGCCGGCCAATAGCGCCCAACCAAACAACACCAGGCACACCACGATCAGCGGCCACGACCGCCATTGCAGATACGGCGTGAGGTTGTGCATCGGCACCACTTCGCCGTAGAGGATGCCGCGCTCGAACTGCGGGATCTGCGCGGTGATCTGCCCATACGGGTTGATCAGCCCGGTCACGCCGTTGTTGGTGGCGCGGATCATCCAGCGACCGGCTTCCAGCGCACGCATCTGCGCCATTTGCAGGTGCTGCAACGGGCCAATGGAGGTGCCGAACCAAGTGTCGTTGCTGATGGTCAGCAGCAGGTCGCTCTGGGCTGAGAGGCTGGCGGCAAATTCGGGGTAGACCACTTCATAGCAAATGAACGGCGCGATCTGATAGCCCTTGGCCTGCAACATCGCCTGGTCGGACGGGCCGCGTGCGAAGTCCGACATGGGCAGGTCGAAGAAGGCAATCAAGCCACGCAGCATGTCTTGCAGCGGCACGTATTCGCCGAAGGGCACCAGCTTCTGCTTGAGGTAGGTGCCGTCGCCTTCGCCCATCACGGTGATGCCATTGAAGTAGCGCTTCTGGTGATGCACTTCCTGGCGAATCGGCACGCCAGTGATCAGCGCGGTGTGCCGCTCGGCGGCGAACCTGCCCATCATCCCGAGGTAGCCCTCGACGGAGTCCTTGAGCACCGGCACGGCCGTTTCCGGCCATACCAGCAGGTCGACACGCTTGGAACTGAAGCTCATGTCGCGGTACAGCGCCAACTGCGCATTGAGCTGCTCGGGGTCCCACTTCATGCTTTGTTCGACGTTACCCTGGATCGCCGCCACGCTCAGCGGTGCGCCGGACGGTGAAGTCCACGCGTGATGCTTGAGGGCCAGGCCGATGGCCCAGGGCGCTACCAGCAACAACAGGCCGGCGCCGATGAAGGCATTGCGCTTGGTTGCTAGCAGGCGCGGCAGGTTGCACAACACGGCGGCGGTCAGGGCCAGGGCGAAGGAAATCAGCCACATTCCGCCCAGCGGCGCGAGGCCGGTGAGGGGGCCATCGAGTTGACTGTAGCCGGAGTACAACCAGGGGAAACCGGTCAGGAACCAGCCACGGAACGCTTCTTGGCCGACCCACAACGCTGCGAACGTCAGGGCATCGGCCAATGGCGCTTCATTGCGGCGCAGCCAGCGCGCCCACAGCCAGGCGGGCAGGGCGAAGAACAAGGCAATGGCGGCGGTGAACGCCAGCATCAGCAAGCCGGCCAGCAGCACCGAAGCGCCGCCGAAGTGGTGGATGCTGTAGTAGATCCAGCTAGTGCCGGCGCCAAACAGGCCGAAACCGAAACACCAGCCACGGCCGAGGGCCTGGCGTGGGGTCAGTTCCCGCAGCCCTATATAGAACAATCCGACTGCCACCAGCGCAAACGGCCACAGATCGAATGGCGCCAGCGCCAGGGTGGTGATGGCGCCGGCCACCACGGCCAGCAAGTTACCGGGCCAGCCGGGAGCGATGAAACGGCGCATGTCAGTCCTTAGCGGGCAATAGGTGTCAGGCGAATCAGATGAATCCGGCGGCTGTCGGCATTTAGGATGCGGAAGCGATAAGCGCCGATCACGGTGGTCTCGTTACGCTTGGGCAGGTGCCCGAACGCACTCATCACCAGGCCGCCGACGGTGTCGAACTCGTCGTCGGAGAATTCGCTGTCGAAGAACTCGTTGAAGTTCTCGATCGGCGTCAGCGCCTTGACCAGGAAATCACCACTCGGCAGCGGCTTGATGTAGCTGTCTTCTTCGACATCGTGCTCGTCTTCGATATCGCCGACGATCTGTTCCAGCACGTCTTCGATCGTCACCAGGCCCGCGACACCGCCGTACTCGTCAATCACAATGGCCATGTGATTGTGGTTGGCGCGAAACTCGCGCAGCAGCACATTCAGGCGCTTGGATTCCGGGACGAAGGTGGCCGGACGCAGCAGGTCCTTGATGTTGAAGCTGTCGCCGTTCTCCTTGAGGATCAGCGGCAACAGGTCCTTGGCCAGCAGGACGCCCATGACGTCGTCATGGCTTTCGCCGATCACCGGGTAGCGCGAGTGCGCCGAGTCGATCACGGCCGGGAGGAACTCCCGTGGGGTCTGGGTCGCCTTGATGCTGATCATCTGCGAACGCGGGACCATGATGTCCCGGACCTGCAGGTCAGCCACCTGGATGGCGCCTTCGACGATGGCCAGCGCTTCGCTGTCCAGCAACTTGTTCTGATGGGCCTCGCGCAGCAGCTCCAGGAGCTCCTGGCGGTTTTTCGGCTCGTGGGCAAAAGCCTGGGTCAGTTTACCCAGCCATGACTTTTGCCCGTTGCTCGATCGGTCTTCGCTCATAGCGATTACTCTAAATCCTTTGATGTTTCAGTTGAGTGTTAATCAGTTTTCGTCATCTGCATACGGATCAGGGTGACCCAGTTCTGCAAGCAACGATCGTTCCAGTGCTTCCATTTCTTCGGCTTCGTCATCGTCTATATGGTCGTAACCCAAGAGATGCAAGCAGCCGTGGATGACCAGATGGGCCCAATGGGCCTCAAGGGCCTTGCCTTGCTCCTTCGCTTCACGTTCGACGACTTCGACGCAGATCACCAGGTCGCCCAGCAGTGGGATATCCAGCAGTTCGTCGGGTACGTCGGCGGGAAACGACAGCACGTTGGTCGCGTAGTCCTTCTGGCGCCAGGTGTGGTTCAGTTCGCGGCCTTCGGGTTCGTCCACCAGGCGGATGGTCAGCTCCGAGTCGGCGCTGCGCTGGCGCAGGGCCAGGGCGCACCATTGACGGAACTGCTCTTCGCTGGGGGCGTGCGCGTCGGTTGCCAGTTGCAGGTCAAGCTCAAGCATCGCGGCGGGTGTCCTTGGCCGGGGCGTCGTCGCGATGTTCGAAGCGCTCGTAGGCTTCGACAATGCGCTGGACCAGCGGGTGGCGGACCACGTCCTTGGGCATGAAGTGCGTGAAGCTGATGCCTGGCACGTCTTTGAGCACTTCGATCACCTGGGCCAGGCCCGACTTGGTGCCCTTGGGCAGGTCGACCTGGGTGACGTCGCCGGTTATCACGGCGGTGGAGCCGAAACCGATACGGGTCAGGAACATTTTCATCTGCTCGACGGTGGTGTTCTGGCTTTCGTCGAGAATGATGAAGCTGTTGTTCAAGGTCCGGCCGCGCATGTAGGCCAGCGGCGCGATTTCGATCACCTGGCGCTCGATCAGCTTGGCCACGTATTCAAAACCAAGCATCTCGTAGAGTGCGTCGTAGAGCGGGCGCAGGTATGGGTCGATCTTCTGGGCCAGGTCGCCGGGCAGGAAGCCGAGCTTTTCGCCGGCCTCGACCGCCGGGCGTACCAGCAGGATGCGGCGCACTTGCTCGCGCTCCAGGGCGTCGACCGCACAGGCCACGGCCAGGTAGGTCTTGCCGGTACCGGCAGGGCCGATGCCGAAGTTGATGTCGTTACCGAGGATTTCCTTGACGTAGCGCTGCTGATTCAAGCCGCGCGGGCGAATCATGCCTTTTTTGGTGCGCAGGGCCACGCTGGCTTCGGCCACCGGGTTGTTGGCCAAGTCTTCCACGGCAGATTCCTGCAGGTACAGGTGGACCGTCTCCGGCGACAGCTCACTACCCTTGGTTTCGCGGTAGAGGCGGCGGAGCAGATTTTCTGCAGACGTGGTTTGCTGGGGTTCACCAATCAGCTCGAATTGATTGCCGCGGTTGCGGATCTCGATGCTCAAGCGTTGTTCGATCAGGCGCAGGTGCTCGTCGAACTGTCCGCACAGATTGGCGAAACGGCGAGCCTCAAACGGCTCGAGGAGAAAACGATGGGGTTCGATGGGTGCGTTCAAGGTCGCTTTTAGCCGCCCTTTGGCTGTTGAGGTGAAAGAGAGGATAACGCCACGCGCCGGTGTGCGAAAGCACTTATCCAACCCGATCCAGTGTGGGAGGGGGCTTGCCCCCCATAGCGGAGTGTCAGGCAGCTCATGTGCTGCTGATGTACCGCAATCGGGGGCAAGCCCCCTCGCACATTTATTACACCAGAGACCCACGCAACGAGTGCGGTTGCGCCGCATCGATATGTACATCGGCAAATTGGCCGATCAGCGTCGGGTTGTCGCAACGGAAGTTGACGATGCGGTTGTTCTCGGTGCGGCCTTGCAGTTCGCCCGGGTCTTTTTTCGAGTAGTCGGTGACCAGGATGCGCTGCGTAGACCCCACCATTTGTCGGCTGATCTCGAAGCCTTGCTGATTCAGGCGATGTTGCAGCGCGTTCAAACGCTCTTTTTTCAACGCTTCCGGGGTGTCATCGGCCAAATCGGCTGCCGGGGTGCCGGGGCGCTGGCTGTAGACGAACGAGTAGGAAAAGTCGAAACCGACGTCTTCAATCAGCTTCATGGTCTGCTGGAAGTCTTTCTCGGTCTCGCCGGGGAAGCCGACGATAAAGTCCGAGCTGATGCAGATGCCCGGCACCGCCGCACGCAATTTGCGCAGTTTGGATTTGTATTCCAGGGCGGTGTGGTTGCGCTTCATTGCCGACAGGATGCGGTCCGAACCCGATTGCACCGGCAAGTGCAGGTGCTTGACCAGCTCCGGCACTTCGGCATGGGCCTGGATCAGGCTGTCGGAGAATTCCAGCGGGTGTGAGGTGGTGTAGCGAATGCGCTCGATGCCATCCACTGCGGCGACGACACGGATCAGCTCCGCGAGGTCTGCCAGGCGCCCGTCGTGAGTCTGGCCGCGATAGCCGTTGACGTTCTGGCCCAGCAAGGTCACTTCACGCACGCCGTTTTCGGCCAGGTGGATGATTTCTGACAGCACATCGTCAAACGGCCGGCTGACTTCTTCGCCACGGGTGTAGGGCACCACGCAGAAAGTGCAGTACTTGCTGCAACCCTCCATCACCGACACGTAGGCGCTCGGCCCATCGACGCGCGGTTCGGGCAAATGGTCGAATTTTTCGATTTCCGGGAATGAGACGTCGACCTGAGGCAGCTTGGTGAGGCGCGCAGCGTCGATCATTTCCGGCAGGCGGTGCAGGGTTTGCGGGCCGAAGACCACATCCACGTAGGGCGCGCGGTCGCGGATGGCGGCGCCTTCCTGGCTGGCGACGCAACCGCCGACGGCGATCACCATGTCCGGGTTGGCCAGTTTCAATTCACGCCAGCGGCCCAGTTGCGAGTACACGCGGTCCTGGGCCCGTTCGCGGATCGAGCAGGTATTGAGCAGGATCACGTCGGCATCTTCGGCGCGAGCGGTGACTTCCAGGGCCTGATGTTCACCCAGCAGATCGACCATGCGCGAGCTGTCGTACTCGTTCATCTGGCAACCGTGGGTTTCAATGTAGAGCTTCTTGGCCATGGGAATCGTCAACTGGTGGTAAAGAACCGCGCATTATAGGGGTCATGTCCATCGGTTCCTAGCGCTGTGCATCGGGTGCCATGCTATAGTTCGCGCCCTCTTTTAAATCCCCGATGTGTTCCCCGCCCACCATGACCAAACGTGAAGCTCCAATCTACAAGGTGATTTTCCTCAACCAGGGCCAGGTGTTCGAAATGTACGCCAAGCAGATCTATCAAAGTGATCTGTGGGGCTTCCTGGAAGTGGAAGAGTTCGTCTTTGGCGAGCGCACACAACTGGTCGTCGACCCGGGCGAGGAAAAACTCAAGGCCCAGTTCGAAGGCGTGGTGCGCAGTTTTGTGCCGATGCATTCGATTGTGCGCATCGATGAAGTCGAGCGCCTGGGCACGCCGAAGATCAGCGAAGCCCGTGGCACGAGCAATGTCATGCCGTTTCCGATGCCGATGCCTGAGAAGTAGGGCGTTTGTGGCGAGGGCGCGTGCTCCCGCTGGGGCGCGAAGCGGCCCTAATGCAATTTACAGATGTGTCAGATAGAAATCATTGAACGGTTGTGGGGGGCGCTTCGCAGCCCAGCGGGAGCAAGCTCTCTCGCCACAGGTCGATCAGGGCAGGGGCGAGAACGGCGAACGCCCATCCGCGCTCTGCAGTTCCTGCAGGTAGTTGCGGAAGATCTGGCCCAGCACCTGGGTCGCCAGTTCCAGTTCATCGCGCTGCATGTGCTCGGCGACTTCGTCGGCCGTGTCCAGCGCGTCCTCGGCGCCGTTGACCGCCGCCATTTTCAGCACGATATACGCCTGGACGTTATTGGCCGGCACGCCTTCACCATGGAAGAACATGGTGCCCAGCTGGAATTGTGCCTGGGCGTGGCCCTGCAGCGAGGCTTTCTCGAAGTAGTTCAACGCTTTGTTGAGGTCGCGCGCGGGGTTCTTGCTGTCGTGGTAGTACTCGCCCAACTCGTATTGCGCCTGCGCATCCCCGCCGTCGGCCTGTTTATGGCACGCGCTCAGCGCTTCGGCCTGGCTGTCTGGCTGGGTATTGAGGGTGCAACGACCCATCGCTGGGATTAACAACGAGTTGCCGCCTGCTTGTGCATGTGCCAGCAGCGGCTGAAGGAGCAACAGGCAGCCCAGGACCAGGGTGCGGCCGGTGCGTTTCATGGGAATCGACTTACCTCTGACGGGGCGCGCGGACCCTCGGGGGTCCAATAAGCGCGCATTATGAAATAAGCAGGCCTCTGCTTACAAAGTCTTTACTCGTTTTTCTGCTGCTTGGGCAAGTTATCTGCCGGATTGCAGGAGTTTTCTCGAAAAAGTTAGGAAAAATCTGTAAGCAAAGTAGCAAATCTGACGCCGCCGGGGGCCGCGTCAGATTTTTGTGTCAGTTATTTCAGGGCGGCGAAAGCGCGTTCGGCAGCGTCCAGGGTCA
The DNA here is from genome assembly GCF_029320995.1 of Pseudomonas sp. D3. Lineage (NCBI taxonomy): Bacteria > Pseudomonadati > Pseudomonadota > Gammaproteobacteria > Pseudomonadales > Pseudomonadaceae > Pseudomonas > Pseudomonas sp. D3. The sequence continues at coordinate 5,766,687 of NZ_CP119772.1, read as the reverse complement.
GTTTCAACTCGGCGTCGCCATGGGCGATCGAGGTGAAGCCGGCTTCAAAGGCGCTCGGTGCCAGGTACACGCCGCCGTCCAGCATCAAGTGGAAGAAGCGCTTGAACAGGTTGGCGTCGCTGCTCATCACGTCCTCAAAGGTGACGATATTGTCGGCACCGCTGAAATACAGGCCGAACATGCCGCCTGCTTGCGTGGTGACAAACGGAATGCTGGCGGCATCGGCGCGCTGTTGCAGGCCGTCGAGCAGGCGGGAGGTGTAGTCGGTCAGCTCGGCGTGGAAGCCCGGGCGGCTGATCAGACGCAGGGTGGTCAGGCCGGCGGCCATGGCCAGCGGGTTACCGGACAAGGTGCCGGCCTGGTACACCGGGCCCAGCGGTGCGATGTGCTGCATGATTTCGCGCTTGCCGCCGAAGCAGCCCACCGGCATGCCGCCGCCGATGATCTTGCCGAAGGTGCTCAGGTCCGGCGTCACGCCGTAATGCGCCTGAGCGCCACCGAGGGCCACGCGGAAACCGGTCATCACTTCGTCGAAAATCAGCACCACGCCGTGCTTGTCGCATTGCTCGCGCAGGCCTTCGAGGAAACCCGGGGCCGGCGGTACACAGTTCATGTTGCCAGCGACCGGTTCGACGATGATGCACGCCACTTCCTGGCCTACTTCATTGAGCATCTGCTCGACGGCCGCGATGTCGTTGAACGGCAGGGTCAGGGTATGTTTGGCGAATGCCGCCGGCACACCGGCCGAGCTTGGGACGCCCTGGGTCAGCAGGCCGGAACCGGCTTTCACCAGCAGGCTGTCGGAGTGACCGTGGTAGCAACCTTCGAACTTGATGATGCTGTCGCGACCGGTGAAACCACGGGCCAGGCGAATCGCGCTCATGGTGGCCTCGGTGCCGGAGCTGACCATGCGCACCATCTCCATCGACGGCACGATCGCGCAGACCAGATCGGCCATCTCGGTTTCCATCTCGGTCGGAGCGCCGTAGGACAGGCCGTGTTCCAGTTGCTTGCGCACCGCATCCAATACGTCGGGGTGGCTGTGGCCGAGGATCATCGGGCCCCAGGAACCTACGTAATCCACATAGCGCTTGTCGTCTTCGTCGGTGACGTAGGCGCCTTCGGCATGCTTGAAGAACAGCGGCGTGCCGCCCACGCTCTTGAACGCACGCACGGGGGAGTTCACACCACCGGGGATGTGTTTCTGGGCATTGGCAAACAGGGTTTCGGAACGGGACATGGTCGGGCTCTCTAAACTTGATATTTAAGAAGATCGTTGAAGGCGCGGGCGCGGCGCGTGACTTCCTGGGTGCTGTCGGCACCAAACAGGCCGTGGACCACCGCGAGCAGGTCGGCACCGTGTGCCACCAGCGGTTCGGCATTCTCCAGGGTGATGCCACCGATCACGCAGATCGGCAACTGCAAGCGCGCGCGGGCCTGGGCTAGCATTTCGACGCTGGCGGCGGGGGCGCCGGGCTTGGTGCTGGAGTTGAAGAAGCGGCCGAAGGCGACGTAACTGGCGCCTTCTTTCGCGGCCTGCTCGGCCAGTTCGATCTGGCTGTGGCAGGTGGCGCCGATGATCGCCTTGGAGCCCAGCAACGCACGGGCAGTGGTCAGAGGGCCATCGGTCAGGCCCAGGTGTACGCCGACGCCCAGGCGTGCGGCCAGCTCGGCGTCATCGTTGATGATCAGTCGGGTCTTGTAGCGCGAGCACAGTTCCCGCAGTTTTTCAGCTTCACGCAGGCGCCGGGCCTCGTCGCTGCTTTTGTCACGGTACTGCAGCAGGGTCACGCCGCCATCCAGTGCCGCTTCGACGTAGGCGAGGAATTTACCGGCCAATAATTGGCTGTCGGTAATGGCATAAAGGCCACGTAGTTTCATCGGGCAGGCCTCTTGGTGTTACGAGCAGAAATCCAGCGGCAGCCGGCGAGGCACGAACTGGCCCTGGCCGAGTTGTTCGGCGTCACGCAGGGTGCGCCAAGTGTAGTTGAGGGCCGATTGCACGGCGCTGACCAAGCCTTCACCCTGGGCGATCCGGCCCGCCAGCGCGCTGGCCAGCGTACACCCCGAACCGTGATAGCTGCCGGGCAGACGCTGGCAGGTAAAGGTCTGGCGCGTGCCGTCGCGGCTGTATAGGCGGTTGTGGACTTGATGCTCATCGCCATGGCCGCCGGTAATCAGCAGGTGCTTGATAAACGGCAACAGCCTTTCAGCGCATTCGTCCGCCGTGCCCTCAGGCAGTTCGGCAAGGATGCGTGCTTCTGGCAGGTTGGGCGTGGCGATCAGCGACAGCGGCAACAGCCGCTCGCGCATGGCGTAGCCGACTTCGTCCTTGCCCAGGCTGCCACCGCCGCCGGCGCGCAGCACCGGGTCGCACACCACCGGCAAGTGCGGGTGCGCCTGCAGCAGTTCGACCACGGTGTCGACCATCGCGGTGGAACCGAGCATACCCAGCTTGACCGCCGCCACTTGCGAATCGCCGAGCACGGCATTGGCCTGGGCCAGTACCCACTCGCGGTCGAGCACGCGGAAATCGCTGACATTGACGGTGTTCTGCACCGTCAGCGCGGTAACGGCCGGAGCCGCATGGCAACCCTGGGCGAGCAGGGCTTCGATATCTGCCTGCAAGCCGGCGCCACCACTGGGATCATGGCCGGAGAGACAGAGGACAACGGGGCGAGAGCTGTAGATATTCATGGTGCGCGAGCTTACCACCAAACGCTTTTGGCGTGGCCGTCTGGCGATGGCTGAATTTTGTCGGTATTCGTGGGTGTTTATGGCTGTTTGCTAGTATCGATTTTTAGTTGAATAAGCCGCTGAAAGCCTTGTTCTAGAGCCTCTTTAAAAATTATCTTGATGGTGTCCAATGGCCTTTAGCGGCTATGCTAAAGTGGATTCAAATAACTTACTGTATCGCCGGTATACGTCTTCTCAAAAGGAATGGGGGCTATTTGACATAACCGGACAGGCCACGCTGGGGCTCTATGCGCTATTTGCTGATTTTATTGTTGTGCGGGCTACCGCTGTTCGCCAACGCCATTGAGTTCACCCAAGACACTCGAAGCCTGCCCTTGGGCCGTGCCATGCAAGTGCTCGAAGACCCAACTAACGCCCTGACCATCGCCGATGTGAGTGCTCCCACCGCCGCCACACAGTTCAAACCCCACGACAAAGACACCCTCAACGCCGGCTATTCGCGCTCGGTGTTCTGGCTCAAGGTCAACCTGCGCTACCTGCCCAAGCAGCCTGAAACCCAGCGCACCTGGCTGCTGGAGTTAGCCTATCCGCCCCTCGATCACCTTGACCTGTACCTGCCCGACAGCACCGGCAACTATCGCCTGGCCGGTCGCACCGGGGATGCCCTGCCGTTTTCCAGTCGCGAGATTCGCCAGAACAACTACCTGTTCAAGCTCGACTTCACACCGGGCGAAACCAAGACCGTCTACCTGCGCCTGCAAAGCGAAGGCTCGATCCAGGCGCCGCTGACGCTGTGGTCCAGCACCGCCTACCTTGAGCAGCAACCGCTGCGCCTGTACGTATTGGGCCTGATCTATGGCGTGTTGCTGGGGATGCTGGTGTACAACCTGTTCATCTACCTCAGCGTGCGCGACACCAGCTACCTTTATTACATCTTCTACATCGCCTCGTTTGGCCTATACCAGTTGTCGGTGAACGGCGCGGCGGTGGAGTATTTCTGGCCGAACAACCCCTGGTGGGCGAATGCCGCGACGCCCTTCCTGATCGGCTCGGCGGCGTTGTTCGGCAGCTTGTTCGCCCGCAGCTTCCTGCACACCGCCCAGCACAGCCGCTGGATCAATCGCCTGTTGCTGGGGTTGGTGGCCTGCGGCGCGGTGGTGATGCTGCTCTCGCTGATGACCAGCTACGCCCTGGCGCTGCGCCTGGCCACGGGTTTGGCGCTGGTGTTTACCGTGACCATCTTTGTCGCCGCCATCAAGGCCTGGTACTGCGGGCAGCGGGTGGCGCGCTATTTCATCATTGCCTGGTCGGCGTTCCTGTTGGGCGGTGTGGTCAACACCCTGATGGTGCTGGGCTACCTGCCCAACGTGTTCCTCACCATGTACGCCAGCCAGATCGGCTCGGCGATCGAAGTGGCGCTGTTGTCCCTGGCCCTGGCGGATCGCATCAACAGCATGCGTGAGCAACAGGCGCAGATCCTCTACGACGCGAGCCAGAAACTCGAAGTACTCAACCAGCAGTTGGCCCGCAGTAACCGGCTCAAGGACGAGTTCCTTGCCACCCTGACCCACGAACTGCGCACGCCGATGAATGGCGTGATCGGCTCCCTTGAGCTGATGCAGACCGTGCCCCTGGACGACGACCTGGCGCAGTACCAGCAAACCGCCGCCGGCTCGGCGCGGGACATGATGCGCATGGTCAATGGCATCCTCACCCTCACCGAATTGCAGGCCGGACGCCTGAGCGCCCAGCCCAAGGTGTTCAGCCTGCGCGGGGTGCTCGGCACCTTGCGCCAGCAGTTCAGCGCCAGCGCGCAGAGCAAAGGTCTGGCCTTTTCCATCGATGTCGCCGACGAGTTGCCCGACCGCCTGCACGGCGACGCCGACAAACTCAGCCAGTGCCTGGATTGCCTGTTGGACAACGCCTTCAAGTTCACCCACGAAGGCGCCGTGCGTCTGCGGGTGGTCGGCGTACCCCTGAGCGACGGCGCAGTGCGCCTGAGTTTTGTCGTCACCGACACGGGCATCGGCTTTGCTTTCCTCGACGAGGCCACCCTGTACCAGCGTTTCTTCCAGCTCGATGGCTCGACGACGCGCGAATACGGCGGCCTGGGGATTGGTCTGGCGATCTGCCGGCAACTGATCGAATTACTCGGCGGGCGCCTCACCCATCATTCCGAACCGCGCAAGGGCAGTCGCTTCCAGTTGGAACTGGCGGTCACCGCGCTGCAGCTCGAGCCACGCCCGGCGAGCCCTGAGCGCGAACGCACGCCTGCGCAGTGCACGGTGCTGTTGGTGGACGACAACAGCGTCGGCCAGTGGGCGGTGCGTGGCATGTTGCTCAAGCTCGGTTATCGGGTGAAAACCGTGGACAGCGGGCCGGCGGCGTTGGCGGCGTTGCAGGGGGAAACCTTCGACGCGGTGCTGCTGGATACACCTGAAGACGGCTTCTCGTTGTGCTGTCAGATTCGTGCGTTGCCCGGCTGCGGCGAGTTACCGGTGATCGCCCTGGGCGCCACGCTGAATGTGTCTGAACGTGAGCGTAGCCATGGCATCGGCATCACCGAGCGCCTGGTCAAACCGGTACGTTTCGACGCGCTGCAGGCGGTATTGGAGCGCCGGCTGCTGTGCCCGCTAGAGGGTGAAAGCGCCGGACATTCGGCGCGTATGCCACTTTTTTAAGCGAGGTGACGGTGCTTAACTGAAATTTGGGCCGCAACCCCCGGTGGCCTTTTTCCAGGAGGCCTGTCATGAACTTGCATCAGTTCGCCGAAACCCACGACGTTACCAACCAGCCGCCCTCCCTGGACGGCGTCAACCTGTACCGCATCGACGTGCCGCTGCAAGACTGGTCGCGCCGCTTCGGCGCCGGCTGGGCCGCGCCGCGCATCGATGCCTACGGCGCGCTGGCCGGCGGGCCGCTGATGGCGGCGGGGTTCCTGGCGAACCAGAATAAACCACAGTTCAGCAGCCATGACCGCTATGGCCATCGTATCGACCTGGTGGAGTTTCACCCGGCCTACCACGAGCTGATGCGCACCGCTGTCGAACATGGCCTGCCATCGCTGCCGTGGGCGCATCCACAATCCGGCGCGCATGTGGCCCGTGCCGCCCTGACTTACCTGCACAGCCAAGCCGAAGCCGGCACCGGCTGCCCGTTGACCATGACCTTCGCCTGCGTCCCGGCCCTGCGCCTGCAACCGGACCTGGCGCAGACCTGGCTGCCGAAAATCCTCAGCACCGACTACGACCCGCGCAACGTCGGCATCGCCCACAAGGCCGGCGCCACCATCGGCATGGCGATGACCGAGAAACAGGGTGGCACCGACGTGCGCGCCAACACCACCCGCGCTTACCCCGTGGGCGCGGGCGGCCCCGGCCAAGCCTATGAACTGGTGGGGCACAAGTGGTTCTGCTCGGCGCCGATGTGCGATGCGTTCCTCACCCTGGCCCAGACCGACAAGGGCCTGACCTGCTTCCTGCTGCCCCGGCACCGCCCGGACGACACGCGTAACCAGTTCTATATCCAGCGCCTGAAAAACAAACTCGGCAATTGCTCGAACGCCTCCAGCGAAGTCGAGTTTCGCGGCGCCCTGGCCTGGATGGTCGGCGAAGAAGGCCGTGGCGTGCCGACTATCATCGAAATGGTCGCCATGACCCGCTTCGATTGCATGGTCGGCTCCAGCGCCTTGATGCGCCAGGCGCTGACGCAAGCCAGTCACCATTGCGCCCATCGTTCGGTCAGCGGTCGCGTACTCAGCGAACAACCGCTGATGCAAAACGTGCTGGCCGACCTGGCGCTGGAAAGCGAAGCCGCGCTGGCCTTGAGCCTGCGCATGGGCCGCGCCCTCGATCATTTGGGCGATGAACAGGAAGCCAAGTTCTCCCGGCTGGTGACCGCGGTGGGCAAGTATTGGATCTGCAAGCGCGCGCCCGCGATGATCAACGAAGCCGCCGAGTGCATGGGCGGTGCCGGTTATGTGGAGGACAGCATCCTGCCGCGCTTGTATCGCGAGGCGCCGGTGAATTCGACGTGGGAAGGTTCCGGCAATGTGCAGTGCCTGGACGTGCTGCGCGCATTGTCCAAAGAGCCGGGTGTGCTGGAAGCGCTGTTTGTCGAACTGGGCGACGGGCATGGCGACAGGCAGTTGGCGCAGCATATCGAGCAACTGAAATCGGCGTTCATGGACACCCAGGACATCCAATACCGCGCGCGGCAACTGACCGAGGACATTGCCGTGGCGTTGCAGGCCAAGTTGTTGCTGGAGGCCGGGAATGCAGCCGTCAGCGATGGGTTCATCGCCAGCCGGCTGGGTGAGTCGTCGGGGCGCGTGTATGGCGCCTTGCCATGTGGGGTGGACGTGCGGGCCATCGTTGCGCGGTCCACCCCCCAAGTGTCTGAATAAATACGCTCCAAAAGGTGGGAGGGGGCTTGCTCCCGATAGCGGTGTGTCGGTCAGCCCATGCGTTAACTGCACCACCGCCATCGGGAGCAAGTCGAATCGTCGCACCGCCCCTCCCACATTATTCAGCGCATTGCACTTCGGCTGTTTCAGTGAGGCCGGGATACAGGCAAGATAAAGGTCTGCAAGTCAGCACACAGGATGCTTACCGTGACCGAAGCTTTTGTTGTCGTTCAAACCGCCGAAGAAGCCGTCGACCGGCTGGCGGCTCTGCATGAGCGTGCTACCGGCGCGCTCAATCAAGCCCTCAAGCAATACCTCAAGGACCGCGTCGAGCCCGACGCCGAACAACGCGCGATGTTTCGTTACCCGGAGCTGCGCCTGACTTACCAGTGCCACGGCGAAGTCCCACAGACCACCCGGGCGTATGCCAAGGTCCAACTGCCGGGGACTTACAGCGTCACCGTCACCCATCCGTCGGCGTTCCGTAAATACCTGCTGGAACAATTGGTGCCGTTGATGCACGACTTCACCGTGACGGTGGAAGTCGGCGTCAGCCAGCAGAATATTCCTTACCCGTATGTGGTCGAGCAGGGCGACGAACTGGCCGGCTCCGGCGTGACCGCCGCGACCCTGGCCCGTGTGTTCCCCAGCACCGACCTGTCGGCCGCCACCGATGGCATCGCCGACGGCCTGTATGACTGGGAAAACACCGACCCGCTGCCACTGGCCCTGTTCGATGCGGCCCGCGTGGACTTTTCCCTGCGCCGCCTGGTGCATTACACCGGCAGCGACTGGCGCCATGTGCAACCGTGGATTCTGCTGACCAACTACCACCGCTATGTCGACCAGTTCATCCTGCATGGCCTGGAGCAATTGCGCAGCGACCCGCGTTTTATCCGCATGGTGCTGCCGGGCAACGTGATCATCGACAAGAGCATGGACCACGGCGAAGCGTCCGCCATTGCCGCAGGCGTGGTCTGGCACCGTTACCAGATGCCGGCCTACCACCTGCAGGCCACTGACGGTCACGGCGTGACGCTGGTCAACATCGGCGTCGGCCCGTCCAACGCCAAGAACATCACCGATCACCTGGCCGTGCTGCGTCCACATTGCTGGCTGATGATCGGCCACTGCGGCGGCCTGCGCCAATCCCAGACCATCGGCGACTACGTCCTGGCTCACGCCTATATGCGCCGTGATGGGATTCTCGACCGCGTGGTGCCGCCGAACATTCCGATCCCGGCCCTGGCCGAAGTGCAAATGGCTTTGCAGCAAGCGGCGGCCAACGTCACCGGCGAAAAGGGCGAAGAACTGAAAAAACGCCTGCGCACCGGCACCGTGCTGACCTACGACGACCGCAACTGGGAACTGCGCTGGGCCCAGGAGCGTCCGCTGATCAACCTGTCCCGCGCCGTCGCCGTGGACATGGAAAGCGGCACCATCGCCGCCCAAGGCTACCGTTTGCGTGTGCCCTACGGCACCTTGTTGTGCGTGTCGGACAAACCGTTGCACAGCGAGATCAAGCTGCCGGGCTCGGCCAACGCGTTCTATGAGCGTGCGGTCAGCCAGCACTTGAAAATCGGCATCGAGGCGGTCGACCTGTTGCGCACCGAGCTCAACTCGCTGCACTCGCGCAAACTGCGCAGCTTCGACGAGCCGCCGTTCCGCTAAGCGGTTGGGATGGTCATTTAGCGGTCAGGCCACTAGCATTGTCGGTCCTGACCGTTAGATGTTCCTTCGCCATGTCCCGTCCCACCCGTCCCGATTCGCGCCGCCCTGGCGTGAAAGCCCCGTATTCCGCAGCTCGTCGCGTCGCCAAGGCGCCACCGGCCGAGCCGAAGCTGATCCTGTTCAATAAACCCTTCGACGTACTGACCCAGTTCAGCGACGAAGGCGGGCGGGCGACCCTCAAGGATTTTATCGACATCCCCGGTATCTACCCGGCGGGTCGCCTGGACCGTGACAGCGAAGGTCTGTTGTTGTTGACCAACGATGGTCAATTGCAGGCGCGCATTGCCGACCCCAAGCACAAGTTGGCGAAAACCTACTGGGTGCAGGTGGAAGGCGAACCCACTGAAGAACAACTGCAACGCCTGCGCGACGGTGTGCAACTCAACGACGGCATGACCTTGCCCGCCGAAGCCCGGCGGTTGGACGAGCCTGAGTTATGGCCACGCAACCCGCCGGTGCGCTTTCGCAAAAGCGTGCCGACCCACTGGTTGGAGTTGGTGATTCGTGAAGGGCGAAACCGCCAAGTGCGGCGCATGACGGCGGCGGTGGGGTTGCCCACCTTGCGCCTGGTGCGCGTGCGGATTGGCGATTGGTCCATCGACGGCCTGGATCAGGGCCAATGGAAGGCCGTACCGGCGCGCTTATAAGACGCCGGACTCGATCAGGCCGATCACCACGCTCTTGATGACGAATGCGGCCACGCCCAGGCCCAGCACGAAAAACAGGATGAACGAGCCGAAACGCCCGGCCTTGGATTTCTTCGCCAGGTCCCAGACGATAAAGCCCATGAAAATGATCAGGATCGTGACCAGGCCGGTCATCATCCATTCTTCAAGTAGCGCGGGGTCAATCGAGTTCATTGGTTTCTTCCGACGGGGCAGGTGGCAAGTATACGGCAGTGCTCGGGCTGGGCATTGCCCTGCGTCGGTGCGTCGCACGCAGACTTAAATGTGGGAGGGGGCAAGCCCCGATAGCGGTGCATCAGGTGAAAATATACTGACTGACACTCAGCTATCGGGGGCAAGCCCCCTCCCACATTTGACCTTCACCGATCTTAAGTACGCAGGTGGGTCAGTGGTAACTCGGTGCTGTTGAGCACCTGGTTCAGCACAAAGCTCGAACGCACGCTGGTGACGCCTTCAATGCGGGTCAGGTGGCCCAGCAGCAGCTTCTGGTAGTGGTCCATGTCCGGCACCACGACTTTCAATTGATAGTCGGCATCCATCCCGGTCACCAGGCTGCATTCCAGCACCTGCGGCAGGGTGCGGATGGCCGCTTCGAAGTTCTCGAAGCGCTCGGGGGTGTGTCGGTCCATGCCGATCAGCACGTAGGCGGTGAGGCTCAGGCCGAGCATCTTGCGGTCGAGCAGGGCGACCTGGCGGGCGATGTAGCCGTCGTCCTCCAATTGCTTGACCCGGCGCGAGCAGGGCGACGGCGACAGCCCGATACGCTCGGCCAACTCCTGGTTGGAGATCCTCGCGTCGCGCTGCAATTCCGCCAAAATACTCAGGTCGTATCGGTCAAGTTTGCTCATGGGGCTGGCCTTTGTCGTAACTATTGCGGTGAATTATCCCTTAAGGGTTAAAAATTGCGCAAGCACTGTTTATTGACGCAATCTTCGCAATCATCTGTCGGGGCGCTGCGCCTATGATTACCAACAGAATCACCGCCTGGACATAGTCCACAGCAGCTCGCCCAATCAGGCCTGCTGCGGCCGCCACCCCAGCAGGGTTGAGCCGGCCTCCAGGCTGCACACTGTCCACAAGACGGCGTGAGGTGAGCCAACGTCATAAGCGTTGAGCCCGGACGAAGTTCTCAAGGGGTGGCCGACGGGTCGCCCCTTTCTTTTTGCCTTAAGAAAATTCTTCTCGTGACTGATAACCTGTGCCAGAACCGGGCGAGGCTTTTCCAGTCTCATTGATAAGCCCTAAACCGCAGTGAGGAAGAGCATGAAGCGCATCTGGCGAATGGCAGGTGTTGGTTTGCTGGTGGTCAGCGTCAGCGCGCAGGTAACGGCCGACGAACGTGATAATTCACCCGGTCAGGGCCAGAGCCAGGGGCAGCGGCCGCAGGGCGGCGGCGGGCAGCATGAACGCGGCCCTGAAGGTGGCGGGCGGCCCGAGAATAATCAGCCGCGCCCGCAGACCGCGCCGTCACGGCCTGAGAACAATCAACCGCGCCCGGAGAACCCGCATTTTGATCGCGGCGGCCCGAACGGTGGCGGTCAGGGGCAAGGCCGGCCCCAGGGCAATGAGCCGGGCCGCCCGGCGCCGCAGCCACAACCGTCGAACAGCCTGCCGATCCAAGGTCGCCCCGATACTGTGCGCCAGACCCAGGAGCCGCGTCAGGGTGACTACCGCGACATCCCGCGCCGCAACGACGGCAATCAACATTGGGAGGCTGGCGGCCCCGGTTCACGCCCAGGCAACAACGGCGGCGGCTACCACAATGAGCGTCCCGGTGATAATCGCTGGCCAGGTCGCCCCGATGGGCACGGCAACGGCTGGGGCCCAGGCCCGCAGTATCGCCCGGGCTATATGGTGGATCGTTTTCCCGAGCGCAATTACCGTGTGCCTTACCGTGGTCAGGATTATTTCTTCTCCGGCGGCTACTGGTATCGCCCGCAAGGCCCGCGCTATGTAGTGGTGGCGCCGCCGTATGGCATCCGCGTGCATTACCTGCCGGATTACGCGCGGGAAGTGTGGGTGGGCAGCGCGCTGTTCTTCCTCGCGGCGGGTGCCTATTACACCTACGAAAGCAGTTCCCAGCAGTACGTGGTGGTGGAGCCGCCGACCGCAGTACCGGCACCGCAGCCGGCGCCCCAGGGCAACGGCTATGACGTGGTGGCCTATCCCGCCAATGGCCAGTCACCGGCGCAGGTGCAGCAGGACGGTTATGACTGTTATCGCTGGGCTGTGCAGCAAAGTGGCTTTGACCCGCAAGCGGTCACCTACGCCCCGGCCCCGGCAGTGGTGCAAACCTACCGCCAGGCCCAGGGCAACTGCCTGAGCAGTCGCGGCTACCAGGTGCAGTACTAGGCCTGGGCGCCGCTCACCACGTCCAACGGGTCGGCGTGTACCAGCACTTCGGCCCGTGGGTAGGCAGCGTGAATGGCATCGGCGGCCTGGTCGCTGATGCCGTGGGCAACAGACAGCGTCAACTCCCCCGGCAATTCCAGGTGCAACTGCACAAACCAGTGGTTGCCGGAGATCCGCGTGCGCAAGTCGTGGGCGCCCAGCACGCCGGGTATGCCACGGGCCAATTCCAGCATGTGCTGGCTGACGTCTGGCGGCAGTTCTTCGTCCATCAACACGGCAAAACTTTCCCGGGCGATCTGGATCGCGCTCCACAGAATGTAGGCCGCGATACCCAGGCCAAACCAGGCGTCGATCTGATGGAAGCCGAAACCGGCCAAGACCAGCGCAATCAAAATACTGCCATTGAGCAGCAAGTCCGAGCGGTAGTGCAGCGAGTCGGCGCGCACGGCGCTTGAGCCGGTTTCCCGCACCACGTGGTGTTGCAGGAACAGCAGGGCCACGGTCAGCGCCAGGGACAAAATAATCACCCCAATGCTCAGCCACGGCGCCCCCACGGGCTCGGGATGCTTGATCCGTTCGAATGCCTGCAACGCAATCAGCACCGCACTGCCAGCGATAAACAACGCCTGCGCCATACCGGCCAGCGACTCCGCTTTGCCATGCCCGTAACGGTGATCGTCATCGGCCGGGCGCAGGGCGTAATGCACCGCCAGCAGATTGAGCAGTGAGGTGACGCCATCGAGCAGTGAGTCGGTCAACCCGGCGAGCATGCTCACCGAGCCACTGAGCCACCAGGCGATCGCCTTGGTCACAATCAGCACAGAGGCCACGCCAACCGAAGCGCGGGTGGCCAGGCGCAAGAGCCGGGCGTGTTCGGGACTGGTGCTCATAAGCGGGTCAGATCCTTAGGCGGACGGTTGCAAACCGAGGGCGGCCAGTTGTTGCACGCTGCCCTTGAACTGGATCATGCGCGGGTCGTCCAGCGGCAAGGTGCGGCCGGTTTCCTGCTGGATGATGGTCTGCAGCTTGGCCGTGTCGACCTTGCCGTCGGCGCCGATGGCTTGCTGCAGTTTCTCCGGGGCGACTTGTGCGGTCTTGCCCGGTTCGAAGTAGATCGCGCCGGTGGCGAAGTCGACGCCGAAGGCGATCAGGCCGGGGATCACGTAGAACAGCAGGCCGACGGCATCGAGCACGGCAATCGTTGGGTCGATCTTGCCGTCGATCTGGCCGCGGCGGTCAGGGTAGAAAATCGAACCGCAAGCGGTCAGTTGGCTCAGCAGCGTGACGGCGAGGACACCGCCGATGACACGGGAAGCGATACGCATGAGAAAACTCCTGAACAGGGTTGAAAGGTGACTATAAGCCAGATCCGCCAGGCGACGATGATCCGGTGAGGTGCTTGTGAGACCACCACCGGCCTTCAGCAGTTCGCCGTTATACTCGCCGCTCTGCTTTGGAGCCAGTATGAATTCGTTGCCGATCGATGATGTTTTACCCGCCTTGCGTGACGCCTTGGCGAATCGCCATGAAGCCGTGCTGGAAGCGCCGCCCGGCGCCGGTAAAACCACCCGCGTACCGTTAGCCTTGTTGAATGAGCCTTGGCTGGCCGGGCAGACCATCCTGATGCTGGAACCGCGACGCCTGGCCGCGCGCGCCGCCGCCGAGCGCCTGGCCAGCGAGCTGGGGGAGAAAGTCGGTGAAACCGTCGGTTATCGCATCCGCCTCGACAGTAAAGTCGGCCCCAACACGCGCATCGAAGTGGTCACCGAAGGCATCCTCACCCGCCGCCTGCAGGACGACCCGGCGCTGGACGGCGTGGGCCTGCTGATCTTCGACGAGTTCCACGAACGCAGCCTCGACGCCGATCTGGCGCTGGCCCTGAGCCTGAATGGCCGCGACCTGTTTCGCGACGAGCAGCCGCTGAAAATCCTGCTGATGTCCGCCACCCTCGAAGGCGAGCGCCTGGCCGCGCTGTTGGATGACGCGCCGATCCTGCGCAGCGAAGGGCGCATGTTCCCGGTGCAGATGCGCTGGGGGCGGCCGTACCAGGTCGGTGAGTTTATCGAGCCGCGCCTGGTGCAGACCATCCTCGACGCGCTGCAGGACGAAACCGGCAGCGTGCTGGTGTTCCTGCCCGGCCAGGCGGAGATCCGCCGGGTCAACCAGCAACTGGCGGACGCTCTGGGTGATCGCGCCGATGTACTGCTCTGCCCGCTGCATGGCGAGCTCGACCTGAACGCCCAGCGTGCCGCCATCGACCCGGCGCCCGCCGGCAAGCGCAAAGTGGTGCTGGCCACCAACATCGCCGAGACCAGCCTGACCATCAATGGCGTGCGTGTGGTGATCGACGCCGGGCTGGCACGCGTGCCGCGTTTCGACCCCGGCAGCGGCATGACTCGCCTCGACACCCAGCGCATCTCCCGCGCCAGTGCTACCCAGCGTGCCGGTCGGGCCGGGCGCCTGGAGCCGGGCGTGTGCTATCGCCTGTGGTCCGAGGACCAGCACGAAGGCCTGGCCGCCTATGGCAGCGCGGAAATCCTCGCGGCCGACCTCGCCGGGCTGGCCTTGCAACTGGCGCGTTGGGGCGTGACGCCCGCACAGTTGGTGTGGCTCGACATGCCGCCCGCTGCCGCGTATGCCCAGGCCCAGGACCTGCTGCAACGTCTTGGCGCCTTGAATGACAACAAACTGACCGCCCACGGCCAGAAGATGGCCGAGCTACCGGCCCATCCGCGGATCGCCCATCTGCTGTTGCGCGGGCAGGATTTGGGGCTTGCGGCCACCGCGTGTGATGTCGCGGCGCTGCTGGGCGAGCGCGATATCCTGCGCGGGGGCGGGGCGGATTTGCACTCTCGCCTGGCCCTGCTGTCTGGCGAAGAGCGCGCGCGGGGCACCCAGGGCGGTGTGCAGCGCGCCAAGCAGTTGGCGCGGCAATACCGTGGCTATTTGCGCGGCCGGGCGACCCAGCCGGTGGCCGACCCCGAGCACCCGCGCTGGCTTGGCGCCTTGTTGGCGTTGGCCTATCCCGACCGCGTCGCCCAACAACGCCGACCCGGCGGCGCCGAATACCGCCTGGCCAATGGCCGCGCCGCAGTCTTCGCCGAGGCTGACAGCCTGATGAAGCAAGCCTGGCTGGTGATTGCCGACCTGGGCAGCCGCCAGGGCCAGCGCGAAGAACGCATCTACCTGGCGGCGGATTTTGATCCGACGCTGTTCGACACGGTGCTCGCCGAACAAGTGCGCAACGTCGATCAATTGGATTGGGACGAACGCGAAGGCGTGCTGCGCGCCGAACGCCAACGCAAAGTCGGCGAACTGGTGCTCAGCCGCGAACCCCTCAGCGGCCTCGACGAAAACGCGCGCAGCCAGGCGCTGGTCAACCTGGTCCGGCGCAAAGGCCTGGAGCTGTTGCCCTGGACCCCGGAACTGCGCCAATGGCAGGCCCGCGTGAGGCTACTGCGCCAGCTCGATACCGGCAAAACCAGCGAATGGCCCGACGTCAGCGACAGCGCCTTACTCGCCAGCCTGGAACACTGGCTGATGCCCTACCTGGGCAAGGTCTCGCGCCTCAGCCATTTTGCCAACCTGGATATTTCCAGCTACCTGCACAACCTGTTGCCCTGGCCGCTACCCCAACGCCTGGACGAACTGGCGCCGCAGCATTTGAAAGTGCCGTCGGGTTCTTCGGTGCGGTTGGACTACAGCGAGCATCCGCCGATTCTGGCGGTGCGCCTGCAGGAATTGTTCGGCCTGGCAGATACACCGCGCATTGCCGGCGGGCGCCAGGTCGTCAAGCTGCACCTGTTATCCCCGGCGCGACGGCCGGTGCAGGTGACCCAGGATCTGGCGAACTTCTGGCGCAGTACCTACGCCGAGGTGAAGAAAGATCTGAAGGGGCGCTATCCCAAGCATTACTGGCCGGATGACCCGTTGGTGGCCGAGGCCACCGCCCGAATCAAACCGCGTAAGTAAGCGTGACAGCGATTCAAATGTGGGAGGGGCGGTTATTGCGCGGCCGGCAGCAGGAACCGTGCGATGACCGGCAAATGGTTGGAAATGCGCAACGTATCCGCCTGCCGCACCTTCGCCTCCACCCGTTTGATCCGCGAGCTGTAGAACAGGTAATCGACGGTGCGATCCGGCCCGTCAAGGCTCGGGTCATTCGGAAAGTGCGTCAGCCACTGCTCACGATCAATCCCGCTGGATTCGCTGTTGCTCGGGATCATCGGGTATTTGTCCCACAGCAGATGCAGTTCGCTGTCTGGCGAATACTGCCCGCGTTTACCGGCATCCAGGCGCAGGAATTGCCCCAGCGGCAGCACATTGAAATCCCCGCCGATCAACCAGGGCGTCCCGCGGCCTTCGAATTTGTCGAGTAGTTTCACTGTGGCCTGGACTTGTTCTTGCACCGCACTACGCCCCGGCTCGTCGCCCTCCAGACGGGTGTTGAGTACCGCCAGTTGGCCGCCGTCGCTCAGCGGTAGGTAGGTCAGCAGCAACGCCGGTTTGGGTTGGAACTGACGGCTGATGAAGTTGGCGGGCGGCACGGGCAGTTGCAGGCGTTCGGCGTGTTCGATCTGGTAGCGACTGAGGGTTACCAGCTTGCGGCCGACGCTGCCAAAGATATGCAGGTTGGGGATAAAGTCGGCTTTCCAGTCGAAGGCCTGTGCGCTGCAGGGGTAGAGGTCGGCCAGGCGTTCCTGGAGCAGCGTTACCTGGTCTTGATAGTGGGACGGCTTGGCGCCTTCGTCGAGTTCCTGCAACAGCAGGATGTCGGGTTGTTCGTCGCGAATCACCCGGGCCACCTCGTCGAGGCTGAAGGCCATGTCTTCGACGGTGGGGCGGTCGTCCGGGCCGCTGCCGTCGGCGGTGTCGTACCAGAACACGTAGTTCTTGCCGGCCAGGTACTGCACGTTCCAGGTCATCACCTTGAGCGCCTGCCCGGGCAGCAGGGTCGGCGCACGGGGCGCGATGCAGCTCACGGGCAGGGTTTGCTTGTCGGCGGGGCGCCAGGTCAGGCTGTAGATCAGGGCCGTCAGCAGGCCTGCAATAAGCAGCAGGCCCAGCAAGGTGATGCGCAAGAAACGGGTCATCGGCTCGGCTTATAGCGTGTCAGGAGTGGCACCGAGCATATCACCGCGCGTCGGCATCGCCACCGATCAGCATGAATAAACGGAACAGCACCACACTGGTAAACAGCTGCAGGAAGCTGTGTGCACTGTCGATCAGCACCCCCAGCAACGGCGCGGGCTCGGGATACGCCGCCACGCTGGCGCCTTTGAGCAGCCACAGCGGCGTCATTACGCACAGCATGCACACCAGGATTCGCCAGAAATGCCCACGGGTCAGACGTAAACTTTCCTTCATCGCCTGCAGTGCGGGCATACCGCGCAGCACCAGCAGGTACTCGGCAAACGCGAGCACCACCATCAGCCACAGGCCGGGTAGGAAATACAGCGACAGCCCGAGCAATATCAGCAGCGTGCTCATCGCCGTCAGCAGGGCGAAGCGCGGCCACAGGGTCAGGGCCATGGCCCACACATCCTGGGGGCGCGGCGATTCGCCACGGGTGCGGGCATCGAGAAACAGGATCAGCGCGCCGGTGTACAGCGGATACACCAGCAACCCCACCACCACGCTGTAGCCTGGGAATGCGTCCGGGCCGAGCGTGTGGTCGAGCACCTGTTGCAGCAGGGCTTCGAGGATCACCAGCGGCAGGCATAGCTGGACGATGGCGCCCAGGTTGTGCCGGGTGAAGCGGAAGGAGTCGCGCAGTACGTCTAACGGATTCATCAGAGTCATCACAGGCCGAAAAAAGCAGGGGCACACTTTAACCGATAGGTGCCGTGAGCAAGCAAACGTAAACCTTGAGTAAAGACCATTGAAACAACTGGTAACACCCCCATAACTAGAAGGACCGGGCCTGATCACAGACCGGACCATGATTTCTACCGGCAATCTAACGAGGTCGCCATGAACAGCGAAGAGCAAACCCTGATCGATGGACTGTTTTCACGGCTGCAACAAGCCGAAACGGACACAGCCCCCCGCGACGCACAGGCCGAAGCGCGGATCAAGGAGCATATGACGCGCCAACCGGCGGCCGGGTACTACATGACCCAGTCGATCCTGGTGCAGGAACACGCGCTCAAGAGTCTCGACGCGCAGAACAAGCAACAGGCGCAACAGATCCAGCAATTGCAGGATGAACTGCAGCGGGCCAAGTCCCAGGCGGCACAACCGGCGCCGAGCAGCGGTGGCTTTCTGTCGAGCATCTTTGGCGGCGGTCCACGTGATGCACAACCGGCACAGAGCGCTCCGGCCTCTTCCGGCGGCGGTTGGCGTGAACCGGCGCGGCCGTCTTTCGGACAGCCGGCGCCGCAGCAGAACTATCAACAGCCACAACAACCCGCCGCCCCGATTGGCAGTGGCTTCCTCGGTGGCGCCCTGAAAACCGCAGCGGGTGTGGCCGGTGGCGTGATGCTGGCGGAAGGCATCAGCAGCCTGTTCAACCACAACTCGCAACAGCCGCAAGTGGTGGAAGAAATCATCCGTGAAGAGCCGGCGCCCGCCAGTGACAACAGCAACTGGGGCAACGATGACCAGAAATTCGCGGGCAATGATAGCTGGGGCAGCGACAACGCCTCGGACAGCTTCGCCGATAGCGATTCCTCTTCCTTCGACGACGACGATTCCTTCGTCTGACGCACCCAGGCCCGGGGCGCTTTGCCGCCCCGGGCTGATTTTTCCCGGAAACTTTCCCGTGACTGGCATACTGGCAACCTTTGCGGACCTTCGCGTCCGGGGTCTAAGCGGCAGTCATGGGGAAGTGCGGTGAAGAAAATTGCAGTGTTCGCCGATGTACAAAACCTCTACTACACCGTGCGCCAGGCGTATGGCTGTCACTTTAACTACGCCGCCCTGTGGGCTGACATCAGCTCGCGCGGGCAGATCGTCGAGGCGTATGCCTATGCCATCGACCGTGGCGACAGCAAGCAGCAGCAATTCCAGCAGATCCTGCGCAACCTGGGCTTTACCGTGAAGCTCAAGCCCTACATCCAGCGCAGCGACGGCTCGGCCAAGGGCGACTGGGACGTGGGCATCACTATCGACATCATGGACGCCGCCGCTAACGTTGACGAAGTGGTGTTGGCTTCCGGCGACGGTGACTTCGACATGCTGCTCGACCGCATCATCCACAAGCATGGCGTCGAAGCCGTGGCCTACGGCGTGCCGGGGTTGACGGCCAACTCATTGATACGCGCCGCCAGCCGCTACGTGCCGATCGAAGGCGCGTTGCTGCTCAAATAAGCGCGGCGGCTCAATAAATAAATGCTTAGACGGAGTTGGAACAGGTTTGGAACGTATAGCGGTCATCGACTTTGAAACCACCGGCATCACCCCGAGCAGCCACTGCCGGGCCACGGAAATCGCGGTGGTCATCCTTGAGCGCGGCCAAATCGTGGACCGTTACCAGAGCCTGATGAACGCAGGTGTGCGCGTACCGGGCTTTATCGAACAGCTCACCGGCATCAGCAACGCCATGCTGCGTAGCGCGCCAGCGGCAGAGCGGGTGATGAACGAAGTCAATGAGTTCGTCGGCACCACACCGCTGTTGGCGCACAACGCCGCGTTCGACCAGAAGTTCTGGGACTTCGAACTGGGCCTGATCCGCCGCACCCGCCTGCAAAAATTCGCCTGCTCGCTGCTATTGGCCCGTCGCCTGATGCCGGCGGCACCCAACCATAAACTCGGCACCCTTAATTCGTTCGCCCAACTGCCCCACACCGGCAAGGCGCACCGGGCCATGGCGGATGCGGAAATGGCCGCCAACCTGACGGCACACCTGGCCGAGCAACTGCGGCGGACCCATGGCTTGCGCGAGCTGTCCCATGACTTGCTGTGCACGTTGCAGAAAGTCCCGGCGGCGAAGATCAATGAGCATTTGAAGAAGCATCGCGGGTTCTGATAGAACAACGCCGTTCAAAATGTGGGAGGGGCGGTGCGACGATTCGACTTGCCCCCGATAGCTGAGTGTCAGTCACTAGATGTACTGGCTGACACACTGCCATCGGGGGCAAGTCGAATCGTCGCACCGCCCCTCCCACATTGGTTATGCGGTGCCTATCGAGGCTGCACACACTCCAGCGCCCGATCCACCACGCCCTTCGCCATTTCCACCAAATGCATCACCGCCCGTTGCTGCGCGTTCATCGCCTCTCCCGGCAAGTGCGCAGTTTTCACCGCGCAATGCAGCAAGTCCGCCGCATGGGCGAGGGCATCTTCGAGGCTCAGGTTGTCATTCAGGATGAAGGTGGGCCCATCCGGGGCGGACGCTTTGAGGTAGTAGTCGATGGCGCGGCGGTTGAGTAGGGCGTCTTCGCTGAGGAAGTTGGGTGGATCGGGGGTGACTTTGACCATGGTGGAACTCCTTGCAGGAAGAAGTTGCAACCGTCCGCTTGCACGCGAATTGGGGTGGCAACTGTACGTAGGTGTGCAAGACCGGGGCAAGGAGCGAAACCCAGCAGGCCCGAAGGCCTCCCACGCACAGCCGCCATAATGGGCGAACGCCAAGCATCAAGCTGGGCATTAATAAGCTGTATGTTGATTTGTGGATTCTACTTGCCGTCGGACTTGCACGTCCGGCCACCGAACATTCGATGACTGAGCGAGACTAGCGACCTGATCCGACGGAAACAAGGCCGTGGAATTCTCTAGGAAACGTCCCGCAAATGAAAGGGATTGGTCTTGCTGGCCACTAAAACATCAGTTCTTTGTGGAGGCTTTTAGCGGTCTTCTGAAACGTCAGTAGGCTAAGCGCTACTGCTTCGTCGGACCTTTCTGGTTTTTCCCGCCAACCACCAATCGCCCTTTGCTGAAACTTACTATCCGCCTGTCATTTACGTACAGGGACTACGGCATGCAGGAAAGCGATCTTCATACAGCAATCATGCGAAGCAAGTTTGAGCTCGAAAGCAAGGGCATCGATTTCGGCTCAACTTCAAGCATGGCGTTTCATATGGGAAACACAATGACAAGCTGCCCGGCAGTCATGGCTTTGCCTAATTCGCCAGGCTGGACCCATGGCGCCAGTTATCAGTTACTCAAGCCCATTCATGCGGAATCCTCGGTGCCGAGCACTACTTTTGACGAACTCTGGAAGTGTACAAAGCAACACTACGGCTTGACGGCTGCAACGGTTCTCATTGGTGCGGCGGGCATACCGATAAGCAAAATTGCCTTGGGCACTTGGGTTTAAGTCGGCTCCAGCAAAACGACGAACCTGGCTAGCCTCATCGGAATGCGCTTCTTCCCTCGTACATTGATCAGGCAGCCAACCGTGGCCAGAATGGCGAAAGCAACATTTGGAACTGTCAGGGTATTTGGCATTATCGGGCGAGGCATTCCCTTCGTGGCTGCGGGGTTGGCTGTTTTTGATCTAATCAGTATTGGTAAGTGTGCCTACGAGGCAAGAAATGCAAAGTAATCTGACCCGAGCCGAGATCAGCGAAAAGGTCATTCAACTGTTCGTCGATATCATCGGCTTCATCGACCGCAGCCAGGTGACGGAGCAAACGGATTTCATCCATGACTTCA
The DNA here is from genome assembly GCF_029320995.1 of Pseudomonas sp. D3. Lineage (NCBI taxonomy): Bacteria > Pseudomonadati > Pseudomonadota > Gammaproteobacteria > Pseudomonadales > Pseudomonadaceae > Pseudomonas > Pseudomonas sp. D3. The sequence goes on along the minus strand of NZ_CP119772.1, from coordinate 5,745,219 downwards.
AGATCATCGATGACGATTTGACTTGCTTCGTCATGCAGATCAAGTGGCAATTCAAGCTGCGCGCGACGCAGGCAGATTGGGATCACATCACCACCCTCGAGCAAATTGTCGACTTGATCGTTCAGCGTTCAAATCAGCAGTGCGGCCTCTGACGCCATCGGGGGCAAGTCGAATCGTCGCACCGTCCCTCCCACATTTTGATGTGCGAATACATGCAAACTGTGGGAGGGGGCTTGCCCCCGATGACGGTAGATCAGCCACCACTTTTGCCATTCCCCTCCAACTGCCCCAACGGCACCCGCCGTTCTATCGCGCTCGATAAAATGATCGAGGTCTTGCTGAACCCGAACTTCGCTATCCGATTAATCAAACTCTCCAGCTCCGGCATCGAGCCCACCGCCGCTTGCATGATGACGCACGGGTCGCCAGTCACCCGGTGGCATTCGGTCAGTTCGGGGATTTCGGCCAGGGCGTCGTACACCTTCTGGCTGCCATGGTTGGTCAGGCGCAGTTCAATCACGCACTGGATCGGCAAACCCACTTTGGACAGGTCCACCTTGGCCTGGTAGCCGGTGATCACGCCGCTGGCTTCCAGCTTGGCCACACGTTCAGCCACGGCGGGGGCGGAGAGGTTGACCGTGCGTGCGAGTTGCGCGAAGGAGGCGCGGCCGTCTTCGAGCAGGGCACTGAGGAGCATGCGGTCGTATTTGTCCATGAAAAGGCTCCAGCGCTAAGCGGCTTTCGAAAACATGGTTTATAGCCTTCATAACCATGCTTTGAAAAGTGTATGGGCGGTTTAAACAGGTTTTGTAACTTATGTTTATGCGCCTGCCTTTTTAGAATAAGCCTCTCTTTTTTTGCCACAGAGCTGCCCAATGCCTGGCCCACGTCGCTTTCCCTTACCGTTGATCGCCGCCTTTTTTGCGTTGTACGTGATTTGGGGATCTACCTACCTGGTGATCCGGATCGGTGTGGAGTACTGGCCGCCGCTGTTGCTGGCGGGGATTCGGTTTTGTACGGCGGGTGCGCTGATGTACGCGTTTTTGCGCTGGCGCGGGGTGCCGGCGCCGACGTGGGCGCAGTGGAAGGCTGCCGGGATGATCGGGATTTTGCTGCTCACCTTCGGTAACGGTGGTGTCACGTTGGCGGAGCATGCGGGCGTGTCGTCCGGGGTCGCCGCGCTGGCCGTGGCGACCGTGCCGCTGTTCACCTTGCTGTGTGGTTACTTCTGGGGCGCGCGCAATACCCGGCTGGAATGGGCCGGGGTGATTCTGGGCATTGTCGGCATCGCCATGCTCAACATGGGCAGCACCCTGCAATCGAGCCCGATGGGCGCGGCTTTGCTGTTGTTTGCCGCCGCCTCGTGGGCATTCGGTTCGGTCTGGAGCCGGCAACTATCGCTGCCCCAGGGCGCCATGGCCAGTGCAGCGGAAATGCTGGTGGCCGGTGTGGCGTTGTTGATTGGCAGTGCGGTGTCCGGTGAGCGCCTGCAAGCCATGCCGCCGCTGGAAGGCTGGCTGGCGCTGGCCTACCTGACGGTGTTCGGCTCGATCATCGCCTTCAACGCCTATATGTACTTGCTCAAGCACGTGCGCCCGGCGGCCGCGACCAGCTATGCGTATGTCAACCCGGCAGTGGCGGTGTTGTTGGGGATTGTGTTTGTCGGCGAGTCCATCGGTATCGAGGAGGCGTTGGCCATGTTGGTGATCATCAGCGCCGTGCTGTTGATCAGCCTGCCCCAGTGGCGAAAGCCTGGGCCGAAAATAAGGTAAACTGCCGCGCATAACGCCTTTTTACCCCCTTAGGCGCTGAATTTTCCCTACGGTAAACACATGACTTTCGCCACCCTTGGCCTGATCGAACCCTTGCAGCGCGCCCTTGAGACGCTCGGCTACCAGACTCCGACGCCGGTGCAGGCGCAAGCCATTCCGGCGGTGCTGGCCGGCCGCGACCTGATGGCCGCCGCCCAGACCGGCACTGGCAAGACCGCCGCTTTCGCCGTGCCGCTCCTGCAACTGCTGACCATGGAAGGGCCGAAAGTCGTTGCCAACTCGGCGCGTGCGCTGATTCTGTGCCCGACCCGCGAGCTGGCCGAGCAGGTTCACGCCAGCGTTGCTGAGTACGCCCAAAACCTGCCGCTCACCACCTACGCGGTGTACGGCGGCGTGAGCATCAACCCGCAGATGATGAAGCTGCGCAAAGGCGTCGACGTGCTGGTTGCCACGCCTGGCCGCCTGATCGACCTGTTTCGCCAGAACGCGCTGAAACTCAATCAACTGCAAACCCTGGTGCTCGACGAAGCCGACCGCATGCTCGACCTGGGCTTCTCCGAGGAGCTGGCGAATATTTACCGCATGCTGCCGAAAAAGCGCCAGACCCTGCTGTTCTCCGCGACCTTCTCCGATGAAATCCGCACGCTCGCCGGGCAAATGCTCAACGACCCGCTGAGCATCGAAGTCAGCCCGCGCAACGTCGCCGCCAATACCGTCAAGCAATGGGTGGTGCCGGTCGACAAGAAGCGCAAGCCGGAGCTGTTTGTCCACCTAATGCGCAAGGGCCGTTGGAAGCAGGTGCTGGTGTTCGCCAAGACCCGTAACGGCGTGGATGCACTGGTGGATAAGCTGCAGGGCTTGGGTATCAATGCCGACGGCATCCACGGCGACAAGCCTCAGGCGACCCGCCAACGTGCGCTGGACCGCTTCAAGTCAAGCGATGTGCAGATCCTGGTGGCCACCGACGTGGCGGCCCGTGGCCTGGATATCGAAGACCTGCCGCTGGTGGTCAACTTCGACCTGCCGATCGTGGCTGAGGACTACATCCACCGTATCGGCCGTACCGGCCGCGCGGGCAACACCGGTGAAGCGATTTCCCTGGTGTGTGCCGATGAAGTGAACATGCTGTCGGCCATCGAGATGCTGACCCGTCAGACCTTGACCCGGCATATGGAGCAGGATTTCGAACCGGAACACCGAGTGCCGGATACCGATGCCAGTGGGCAGGTGGTGAAGAAGCCGAAAAAGCCTAAGAAACCCAAGGCGTCCGGTGGTGGCGGTAAGCGCAACCTGGGCAAGTGGGTGGACAGTGGCGAAGTGGCGCCGGCGGAGCCGTCGATCAAGCCGGTGCGCAAAGTGCCGGTGTTCAACACCGGGCCGCGTAAGAAGAAGTGATTTTTCGGCGCGGCTGATGGCCTATCTGGAGCAAGCCCCCTCCCACAGTTTTGATCTGTGAATACATTCAAAATGTGGGAGGGGGGCTTGCCCCCGATGGCGGACTAGAGTTCACCGCAAATCTGAAGTGTTCAACCATTCCAACATGCCCCGCCCGGCGGCTCTGCCACTGGCAAAACACCCCGTCAGCAAATACCCGCCGGTCGGCGCTTCCCAATCCAGCATTTCCCCCGCGCAGAACACCCCGGGCAATTGCTTGAGCATCAACCGCTCGTCCAGCGCCTCAAACGGCACGCCCCCCGCCGTACTGATCGCTTCATCCATCGGCCGGGTTTTCGCCAGGCTCAGGGGCAATGCCTTGATATCCACAGCCAATTGCGCCGGGTCGTTGAAGTGTCCGGCGGGTGCCAGTTCGCGCAATAACGCCGCCTTGACCCCATCCAACCCCAACTGACTGTGCAAATGCTTGCTCATCGAGCGCGAACCACGCGGTTTGGCCAGCGCGGCCTGGACCTTGTCCAGCGGTTTGCTCGGCAGCAGGTCGATATGCACCGTGGCCACGCCCTCGCGATTGATCGCTTCACGAATCGGCGCCGACAGCGCGTAGATCAGGCTGCCCTCGATGCCGGTGGCGGTGATCACGCATTCGCCCAGGCGTGGCTTGTCATCACCCAGGCCAATGGCGACGTTTTTCAACGGCGCGCCAGCGAATTTGCTGACCATCAGTTCGCTCCAGGCCGACACCTCGAAGCCACAATTACTGGGCTGTAACGGCGCGCAGGGCACGCCTTTATCTTCCAGCAGTTTGAGCCAGGCGCCGTCGGAGCCCAGGCGCGACCAACTACCGCCGCCAAGGGCCAGCAGCACGGCGTCGCTGTGGATGGTTTTTTCGCCGTCCGGGCTGTGGATAAGTAAACCACCGTCCGCGCTCCAGCCCAGCCAGCGATGGCGGGTGTGGATAACCACACCGTGGTCGCGCAGGCGCTTGAGCCAGGCACGCAACAGCGGGGCGGCTTTCATATCGGTAGGAAACACCCGGCCGGAGGTGCCGACAAAGGTCTCGATGCCCAGGCCATGAATCCATTCGCACAGCGCTTGCGCGCCAAACGCGCGCAGCAATGGCGCCATCTGCGGTGCACGTTCGGCGTAGCGTGAGAGGAACGCCGGGTAAGCCTCGGAGTGGGTGATGTTCATACCGCCCACGCCGGCCAGCAGGAACTTGCGCCCCACCGAGGGCATGCCGTCGTACACGTCCACCCGCAGGCCTGCCTGGCTCAGGACTTCAGCGGCCATCAGGCCGGCAGGGCCGCCGCCGATAATAGTGACGTGTTGAGCAGGGGTGTGAGGCATGGGCAGGGCTACGGTCGCGTGAATAGGCCGAGCATTCTACCCGAGGACGCCGCAAGTTCCTGATCAAAAAACGTACAGCTTCCTACAGGCTATGCAGTTACTGGCTTTCAACGCTTTACGCTCAAGTTATCCACAGGCCGTTCCACAGGCATTGTGGGTAACGCCCACACTTCAATGACAACCTGATGACGTCCACACCCGTTGCGCGCTGTGGTGCAGGATGCCGTGGCGGCGAGCCAGGGCCGGGCGGTCTTTGCTGTAGCCGCCGCCGATCACGCCCATCACCGGAATGTCGCGGCCCAGGCAATGGCGTATCACGCTTTCATCGCGGGCGGCGAGGCCTTCATCTGTCAGCTTGAGGTAGCCAAGGGCGTCATCCTTATGCACGTCGACGCCCGCGTCGTACAGCACCAGGTCCGGCTGGTACAGCGGCAGCAGGTAGTTGAGCGCGTCGTCCACCACCTTGAGGTACTCGGCATCACCCATGCCCATGGGCAGCGGGATGTCCCAGTCGCTCTGGGCCTTGCGCGCCGGGAAGTTCTTTTCGCAGTGCAGCGACACGGTGATCGCGTCTGGCGTGTCATGGAGGATACGTGCGGTGCCGTCGCCCTGGTGGACGTCGCAGTCGAAGATCAGCACGCGGTCGACCCGGCCGCTGGCCAGCAGGTATTGGCTGATCACGGCCAGGTCATTGAAGATGCAAAAGCCCGCCGGGTAGTCGTAGTGGGCGTGATGGGTGCCGCCCGCCAGGTGGCAGGCCAGGCCGTGTTCCAGTGCCTGTTCTGCCGCTAGGATCGAACCGCCCACCGCACGCACGGTACGTCGCGCCAGGGCTTCGCTCCAGGGCAGGCCGAGGCGCCGTTGGTCTTCGCGGGACAACTCGCCGCTCATGTAGCGTTCTATATACCCAGGTTCATGGGCCAGGGCCAGAATCTCTGCCGGGCACAGCGGTGGGCGCAGTAATTGGCTGTCCTGGGTCAGCCCGGTGGACACCAAGTGGTCACGCAACAGGCGGAACTTGTCCATGGGGAAGCGGTGGTCCGCCGGGAATTCGGGGCTGTAGTCATCGTGGTAGATCAATGGCAAAGGCATGGGATTTTCTGACGGGAACCTGCGACGGATCTTAACAGCGCGTTACACTCACGCACATGGCAAGGGAGGGGGACCCATGGAGCCGATACTGGAATTGGAAAGCGCACGCCTGGTGCTGCGCCAATGGCGCGATGCCGACCTGACGGAGTTTGCGCACATGTGCGCCGACCCGCAGGTGATGCGTTATTTCCCGGCCCAATTGGACCGCCTGGAAAGCGCCGCATTGATCGGCCGGATTCGTGGGCATTTCGCCGAATACGGCTTTGGCCTGTGGGCCTTGCAGCGCAAGGACAGTGGCGCATTTATCGGCCTGGCCGGGTTGCAGAATGTCAGCTTTGAAGCCGGCTTCACCCCTGCGGTGGAAATCGGCTGGCGCCTGGCTCGCGAGCATTGGGGCCTCGGGTATGCCAACGAGGCGGCATGGACTGCGTTGCGCTGTGGTTTCGACCGCTTGCAACTGGACGAAATCGTCGCCTTCACCACCCAAACCAATCTGCCATCACAAAAAGTCATGCAAGCCATCGGGATGCATTACGATCCCCAGGCAGATTTTGAACACCCCAAGGTCGCAGTTGATGACCCGCTGCGCCCGCATGTTTTGTACCGCATCACCCGCGCCCAATGGTTGGACACGCTGCACGGATAAGCAGCCCGGAATGCCCCATAGATTGTAGGAGTTGCTCTATGAGCCAAGTATTGGAAGATCTGGTGGACTTGCTGACCCTGGAGCCGATCGAGGAAAACCTCTTTCGCGGCCGCAGCCAGGACCTGGGTTTTCGCCAACTGTTCGGCGGGCAAGTGCTCGGTCAGTCGCTGTCGGCTGCCAGCCAGACCGTCGAAGCCGAGCGACACGTGCATTCCCTGCACGGTTATTTTCTGCGCCCCGGCGATGCGGCATTGCCGGTGGTGTATTCGGTGGATCGCGTGCGCGATGGCGGCAGCTTCAGCACGCGCCGGGTGACAGCGATCCAGAAGGGCCAGCCGATTTTTACCTGCAGCGCGTCGTTCCAGTACGACGAAGCCGGTTTTGAACACCAGACCAGCATGCCGGAGGTGGTCGGCCCGGAAAACCTGCCGTCGGAGTTGGAGCTGACCAAGCAGCGCGCCCACCTGATCCCCGAGCACATGCGCGACAAGTTGTTGTGCCCCAAACCGATCGAAGTGCGCCCGGTGACCGAAACAGACCCGTTTAACCCGCAGCCGTCCGACCCGGTCAAGTACGTGTGGTTCCGCGCTGACGGTGCCCTGGCCGACACGCCGGCGCTGCATAAATACCTGCTGGCCTACGCCTCGGACTTCGGCCTGCTGACCACGTCGCTGCTGCCCCATGGCAAGACCGTATGGCAGAAAGACATGCAGGTCGCCAGCCTCGACCACGCGCTGTGGTTCCACGCCGACCTGCGCGCCGACGACTGGTTGCTCTACGCCATGGACAGCCCGTGGGCCGGCAATTCCCGTGGTTTCTCCCGGGGCAGCGTGTACAACCGCGCCGGGCAACTGGTGGCCTCGGTCACCCAGGAAGGCCTGATCCGCCACCGCAAGGATTGGGCATGAGCCTGGCGGACATTAAACATTGGGTGTTCGACATGGACGGCACCCTCACGGTGGCCGTGCATGACTTTGCGGCGATTCGCGTGGCGCTGGGGATACCGCCCGAGGACGACATCCTCAGCCACCTCGCGGCGTTGCCGGCAGATGTCGCGGCGGCCAAACATGCCTGGTTGCTTGAGCATGAGCGCGAGCTGGCGCTGGGTTCGGTTGCGGCGCAAGGCGCGGTGGAACTGGTGCGGGAATTGGCCGGGCGCGGTTGTCGCCTGGGCATCCTGACCCGCAATGCGCGGGAGCTGGCGCACATCACCCTGGAAGCGATTGGCCTGGCGGACTGCTTTGCCGCCGAGGATGTGTTGGGGCGTGATGATGCGCCACCCAAGCCTGATCCGGGTGGCTTGCTCAAACTGGCGGCGGCCTGGGACGTATCGCCCAGTGCGATGGTGATGGTGGGGGATTACCGCTTTGACCTGGATTGCGGCCGCGCCGCAGGCACGCGGACCGTGTTGGTCAACTTGCCGGAGAACCCATGGCCGGAGTTGGCCGACTGGCATGCCGAGGATTGCACGGTATTGCGCCGGATGATCCAGCCCGGGCAATAGAGATCAAATGTGGGAGGGGGCTTGCCCCCGATAGCGGTCTGTCAGTTAAAAATTGGCTGACTGTTACACCGCAATCGGGGGCAAGCCCCCTCCCACATGTTGAGCCGGTTTCTTCAGTTAATACCGGGAAAACAGTACGTTCTGGCCCTCGGGCGAGGTAAACATCCCATCCCCGTTATGCCCAACCCCCGGCACTTCCACCAGCTTCTGGGTCAGTTGCGGATGGCGTTGCTTGAGGCTGTCAAAATAGTTGTGCCCACGAATCAGGCGATACGCGCCCTGGGTCTCGGCTTCACAGCTTTTATCCAGCGCGGGGTGGTTCGGGTCGGTGTCCTGCTGGCCGAGCAGGTAGGTGATGTCACGCGACACATAGGCCTGCTCCAGTTGCTCGGCGCTTTGCCCCTTGGCATAGGCGGGCAGGTGCTGCATGCCGTACTTCCAGTCATTGAAGCCAGGGCAGTCGGCGACCTTGAATGGCACCGGCCGCTGCGGGCTGAAGTAGGCGTAGGACGACGGGTTGGCCACCACAAAACGCAGGCTGATGCCCGCGGTTTGCAGGGTCGGATGGTCGTGGCCGGTAAGGGCGAAGCGTTGCACCACCTGGCCACCGCCGGAATGGCCGGCCACCACAATCGCTCTCAGCGCCGGAAATAGCGTGCGGTTACCCAGGTGCTTGATGATCTGGTCGAGTGCACCGAAGGAGCTGACAGCTCCCGGCTCCACTGAGGGCTCGCCGGCCATCCAGTCATTGCCCTTCCAGCGCAGAAGTTGCTTGTCCAGGTGATTGCGTTTCACATCGGACTGATTCAGAAACTGCGGCGCGATCACCAGCGTCGTGCCGCCAACCCCTGCCTGCTCGGCGGCGTCTTCACCGCTCTGCAGGTAGGTTTGTGCGTTGCGCAGGCGACCATGCACGATGATCAACGCACGCGTGACGTTGGGCAGGGGTTTACCCCAGTCCTGGCTCAAGCCGAGGCTGAGGTCGCCGGCATCCAGGTGAAAGCGCTCGGGACTGACCACCTTGACCCCGTGCTCGGCGGCCCAGGCGGGGGCGCAACAGGTGACCAACAAACCCAGCAGCATGCCCAATCGCGTATTCATCTAAAGACTCTTGGCCGTAAAGGTGTCGCATTGAGTGATCTGGCCTTGGGCAAAGCCGGTCTTGAACCAGCGCACCCGCTGCGCCGAGGTGCCGTGGGTAAACGAGTCCGGCACGACGCGGCCCTGGCCCTGTTGCTGCAAACGGTCATCGCCAATCGCGTTGGCCGCATTCAGCGCTTCTTCAATATCGCCGGGCTCCAGCCAGTTCAGGCGTTTTTGCGCACGGTAGGCCCACACCCCGGCAAAGCAGTCGGCTTGCAGCTCCTGGCGCACCAGCAGGCCGCCGTCGCCTTGCATCTGCCGGCCTTGCTGGCGCGCAGCCTGGATCTTCGACGAGATGCCGAGCAAGGTCTGCACGTGGTGCCCGACTTCGTGGGCGATCACGTAGGCCTGGGCAAAATCGCCAGCGGCCTTGAAACGTTGTGACATTTCCCGGAAGAAATCCAGGTCCAGGTACACCTGCTGATCCGCCGGGCAATAGAACGGGCCGCTGGCGGAAGTGGCGCCACCGCAGGCGGAATTGACCCGGCCGCGGAACAGAATCAGTTGCGGGTTCTTGTAGGCCAAGCCGTTTTCCTTGAACACCTGGCCCCAGGTGTCTTCGGTATCGCCCAATACCGCGCGGACAAAGTCGACTTGCTCATCATTCGCCGGCGGCGCCTGGCGCGATGGAGTGCTCACCGAGGGCGCCTGGTCCATCTGGCCGGTCAATTGGCCGAGAATCTGCAGTGGGTCCTTGCCGGTCAGCCAGCCGATGCCGACGATCAACACAATCGCGGTCAGGCTCAGGCTCAGGCCCTTGCCGCCGCCAAAGCGCATACCACCGCCGCCACCGCCGCCACTGTCATCGCGGGCATCCACCACGTTGTCGCTGCGTCGGCCTTTTTTCCATAGCATGGGGCAATCCTCGAAGTGCTAACCGTGATTGATTATGGTCGTGATTAACGGCAATAGCCTTCGCCGGTAGCAACAATCAAGCAGTCCTTTTTATCCGCCAGCCATTTCAATCCGGTCGCCGCACCGTCACCGGCGCGCAGCCGTTGCGGGCCGTCCGGGCGGGTGAACGCGATGCCGTCTTCAGTCGTTTCACCTTTAAAGGTGCCGGCGGCGTCGGCGTCGAGGCCGTACTGCATGGTCAGAAGGTAGTGGCCACGGCCGATGCTGTCGTCCTTGGCGATGGTCAGGTGCAGGCCTTCGACGCCGATCCATTTACCGACCCAGTTGTCGGTGGGCGGGGTTTGCGGCACCAGGGTCGCTTGCACGGAAGGCGGCGCCGGTTTGGCCGGTGCCTTGGACTCTTGGTTGCACGCGGCGAGCAGGGCAAGGGCAGACAGAAGAAAGACAGTTTTTTTCATAGCGGCAAGGCCTTGGTTAAAAAGTGTGCAACGCAGGGGCGAACGTGCAGCGTTGGACTCGATTGCAGTGATTTAGTGCGCTGTTCGCACGGTGTTTGGTTATGCTCTTGGGGCAGACGCATGCCCGGCTGCTAGATTACCGGGTTGAGTACCACCGCGTTCAGCCCGCCACGCAAGAGAATTCAATGACTGTCAGCACCCCCCTTTCCGGCGTCAACCATCCCTTCAAAGGCATTCTGCTGATTGTGGTGGCGACTTTTCTGTTCTCCAGCCACGACGCCTTGTCCAAATTCCTGGCCGGGTTCTACCCGATCGTGATGGTGGTGTGGGCGCGTTACCTGGTGCATACCTTGTTGATGGCCGGGATTTTCCTGCCGCAATCAGGCTTGCGTGTGCTGCGCAGCAAGCGGCCGGGGATGCAGGCAGTGCGGGCCTTGTGCCTGTTGGGCACCAGCCTGTTTTTTACCGCTGCGCTGCATTACATCCCGCTGGCGGAAGCCACGGCGGTGAACTTCCTCGCGCCGATCCTGGTAACGGCGCTGTCGGTGCCCCTGCTCGGTGAGCATGTCACGCGTGGCCAATGGCTGGCGGTGATCTGCGGGTTTGTCGGGGTGCTGGTGATCATCCACCCAGGCGGTGAATTGTTCACCCCTGCGGTGCTGCTGCCGCTGTGCTCGGCATTGTTCTTCTGCTTCTACCAACTGCTCACGCGCATCCTCAGCCAATACGACACGCCCACCACCAGTAACTTCTTCGCCGGCCTGTGCAATACCTTGGTGATGAGTGCGATGGTGCCGTTCTTCTGGCAAGTGCCGACCCTGTGGCACGGCGTATTGATGCTGGCGTTGGGCACCTGTGGGATGACCGCGCACTTGATGCTGACCCAGGCCTTCCGCTTTGCGGCGCCGGCCTTGCTGGCGCCGTTCGGCTATTGCCAGATCGTGTTCGCGGGGGTGTTGGGCTGGCTGGTGTTTGCGCATACCCCCGACTTGACCGCGGTGGTCGGCATCGGGGTGATCTGCATGAGCGGGTTGGCCGCAGCCTGGCAGCAGCGGCGGCGCTGAATCAGGCGTCGACTGTAGGAATCTTGCGCGGCGCCATGAAGTACATCCAGGTCAGCGCGATGAAGTACATCGCCGGGATCAGGGTGAACAGCACGGTGTAGTTGTTGTTCGTCACGGTCAGGATGTGGCCGACGATCTGGGTCATGAACATGCCGCCGATGGCCGCGCACATGCCGCCGAAGCCAAACACCGTGCTCATCATGTGCTTGGGCGTGTAGTCCATCACCAGGCTCCAGATGTTGGCGGTCCAGGCCTGATGCGCACCAATCGCCAGGGAGATGGCGAACACCGCGACCCACAACTGGCTGGAACCGGCGGCCAAGATCACGCCGACGATGCAGCAGGCAAACAGCAGCATCGACAGCAGCCGCGCCTTGATCGGGTTCAACCCGCGGCCGATCAGGAACGACGACAGAATCCCACCCCCCACACTGCCGAAGTCGGCGGTCAGGTAAATGATGATCAGCGGGATACCCATCTGCGTCACGTTGATGCCCAGGTTGTATTGCTGGTTCAAGAACGGCGGCAGCCAGTACAGGTAGAACCAGAACACCGGTGCGGTCAGCGAGTAGGCGATGGCGAAGGCCCAAGTGCCGCGCATGCGCAGGATACGGCTGAAGGGGACGCGGGGCTGTTCCGGTTCGACTTCCCGTTGCACGTAGTCCAATTCGGATTGCTTAACCGTTGGATGGTCTTCCGGGTTGTAGTACTTCAAGCCCCAGAACACAAGCCAGATGCCACCGAGTGCCGACATGCACAGGAACGCCGCCTGCCAGCCCCACACATGCAGGATCAACGGCAGCAGCATCGGCGTCATCATCGCGCCGACGTTGGTGCCGGCGTTGAAGATGCCGGTGGCCACTGCGCGTTCGCCGGCGGGGAACCACAGGCGGGTGGTCTTGACGCAGGCCGGGTAGTTGGCAGCTTCGGTCAGCCCGAGGATAAAGCGGCAGACCATGAAACCGACGGCCGAGGTGGCCAGGCCGTGGGCGCCGGTAGCCAGGCTCCACAGCAGCACCGCGCAGAAGAACACGCGCTTGACACCCACGCGGTCGATCAGCCGGCCTTGCAGCACAAAGCCAATCGCATAACCGACCTGGAACCAGAAGTTGATGTTGGCGTAGTCCATCGCCGTCCAGCTCATCTCTTTGGCGAGGATCGGTTGCATCACGCCCAGGGCGGCGCGATCGATGTAGTTGAGCGTGGTGGCGAAGAACACCAGGGCCAGCATGCCCCAGCGGGTTTTGCCGACGGCCATTGCGCCGCGAATCTTGTCGCCGATGCCGGCATGCGGGTTGGCCGGGCGCGCAGCCAGGACGGAGTTTTGCGAAGGCATGAGGTTTTACCCGTTTTTTGGAATTTTTAGGGTGTGTTCTGGGTTTTATTTTGGACGTTGCTGCGGGAACGATGGTGCGCAGTGGCTAAAAAATCGTCAATTCGCCGATGGCCATTGTGTTCGATAATCGCCCTAAAAACTAACTGGTTCGTACATTTGAATTGCTGTGTGTAGGCTGGGGGCGAATAATTTACTGTAAATAACAACTGCCGGGAGTCGCCCCATGCAACGTTCCATCGCCACTGTTTCCTTGAGCGGCACCCTGCCAGAAAAGCTCGAAGCCATTGCCGCCGCCGGGTTTGATGGGGTTGAGATCTTCGAGAACGACCTATTGTATTACGATGGCAGCCCACGGGAAGTCAGGCAAATATGCACTGACTTGGGCCTAGCCATCACCTTGTTTCAGCCGTTCCGCGACTTTGAAGGCTGCCGCCGCGACCGCCTGGCACGTAACCTGGAGCGCGCTGAGCGTAAGTTCGACCTGATGCAGGAGCTGGGCACCGACCTGGTGCTGGTGTGCAGCAATGCCTCGGCCGATTGCGTGGGCGATGAACGTATTTTGCTCGATGACCTCAGCCTGCTCGCCGAACACGCTGGCCGCCGTGGCGTGCGCATCGGCTATGAAGCGCTGGCCTGGGGCAAGCATGTGAACACCTGGCAGCAGGTGTGGAACCTGGTGCGCCAGGTCGATCACCCGAGCCTTGGGGTGTTGCTCGACAGCTTCCATACCCTGTCGCTCAAGGGCGACCCGAGTGCTATCGCCGAGATTCCCGGCGACAAGATCTTCTTTGTGCAAATGGCCGACGCACCGATCCTGGCCATGGATGTGCTGGAGTGGAGCCGTCACTTCCGCTGCTTCCCCGGCCAGGGTGAATTCGACCTGGCGGGCTTTCTCGCGCCGATCATCAAGAGCGGTTATACCGGGCCGTTGTCCCTGGAGATCTTCAACGACGGCTTCCGCGCCGCACCAACCCGAGCCAACGCGGCGGATGGTTTGCGCTCGCTGCTCTACCTGGAAGAGAAAACCCGCCAGCGCCTGGCGCATGAACAGCCTGCCGTGCCGGTGGAGATCCTCTTCGACACCCCGCCCGCCAGCGAATACGACGGAATTGAATTCCTTGAATTTGCCGTGGATGAAAACCTCGGCGCCAAACTGACGCAATGGCTGGAGCGCCTGGGCTTCGTCAAGGTCGGTCAGCATCGTTCCAAGAGCGTCAGCCTGTTGCGCCAGGGTGATATCAACCTGATCCTCAACTGCGAACCGTATTCCTTCGCCCACAACTTTTTCGAGGCCCACGGGCCGTCGTTGTGTGCCACGGCGATGCGGGTCAAGGACAGCGCCAAGGCCCTGCAGCGGGCGGTGGCCTACAAGGGCCAGCCTTATCGTGGCCTGGTCGGGCCGAATGAGCTGGAATTGGCGGCGGTGCGCGCGCCGGACGGCAGCCTGATTTATTTGGTGGACCCAAGCGAAGGCGTATACGACACCGATTTCAATCTGCAACCGAGCGCTGCCTCCAGCGGCGGGCTTTTGCGCATTGACCACATGGCGATGGCCTTGCCCGCCGACAGCCTCGACAGCTGGGTGCTGTTCTACAAGAGCCTGCTGGATTTCGAAGCCGATGACGAAGTGGTGCTGCCTGATCCGTATGGCCTGGTGAAAAGCCGTGCGCTGCGTAGCCGCTGCAGCTCGATTCGCCTGCCGCTGAATATTTCCGAGAACCGCAACACCGCGATTTCCCACGCGCTGTCGAGCTATCGAGGCTCGGGCGTGCATCACATTGCCTTCGACTGCGCGGATATTTTCGCCGAGGTGCGCCGGGCCAAGGAGGCGGGCGTGCCGTTGCTGGATATCCCGCTCAACTACTATGACGACCTGGCGGCGCGCTTTGATTTCGACGATGAGTTCCTCAGTGAGCTGGCGTACTACAACGTGCTGTACGACCGCGACGCCCAGGGCGGTGAGTTGTTTCATGTGTACACCGAGCCGTTCGAGGGGCGTTTTTTCTTCGAGATCATCCAGCGCAAGAATGGCTATGCCGGCTACGGCGCGGCCAACGTGGCGGTGCGCCTGGCGGCGATGGCCAAGTCGCGCAGCGGTGCGGTACGCCAGGCACGGTTATGACAGCGGGCCTGGTGCTTCCTTCGGGGAACGCTGCGGCCCATAATCGCGGCCTGCACAATAAAAACCGGCCGTGAGCGCACCATGACCTTGACTCCCGATCTCTCCGCAGTGTCAGACGCACCGCGCAAGAGTCGTAAGAACAACCCGGAAAAGACCCGCGAAAACATACTGCAAGAAGCCATTGTCGAGTTTGTTCAGCAGGGTCTCTCCGGCGCTCGCGTGGATGCGATCGCCGAGCGTATCCACACCTCGAAACGCATGATCTATTACTACTTCGGCAGCAAGGAGCAGTTGTACGTCGAGGTGCTGGAGAAGCTCTACGGCGATATCCGCAACACTGAAACACGCATGAACCTCACGGCCCTGGAACCGCGCGAAGCGATCCTTCGGCTGGTGGAGTTCACCTTCGATCACCACGACCGGAACGTGGATTTCGTGCGCATCGTCAGCATCGAAAATATCCACAATGCCGAGTACGTGAAGCGCTCCGATTCGATCAAGGCGATGAACAGCAACATTCTGGATGCGTTGGGCACGACCTTGCGTCGTGGCGCCGAGATGGGGCTGTTCCGTGCGGGGCTGGTGCCGCTGGACGTTCACCTGCTGATCAACTCGTTCTGTTTTTACCGCGTATCCAACCGCCATACGTTCAGTGAGATTTTTCAGACCGACCTGTCGGATGAGGCGGTTAAACAGCGGCATCGCGAGATGATTTGTGAGTCGGTGTTGCGTTACCTGCAGGCCTGAGGCTGGCGCGGGCTCAATGTGGGAGGGGGCTTGCTCCCACATTTGGATTCGGTTTCGGCCGTCAGGTATTCATGCTCTGGAAGTGCGCCAGCATCCGGTGCGCGTCCGGCACCAGGCCACTGAATAATTCAAACGCTTTCACCGCCTGAAATACCGCCATGTTGCCGCCATTCAGGGTGCGACAACCCAAGGCGTGGGCGTTACGCAGCAGTTCGGTTTCCAGGGGGAAATACACGATTTCCGCGACCCACAGTTCAGCGCGTAACAGCGCGGCGGGCACCGGCGTGCCCGGCAGCTTGGCCATGCCCATCGGCGTGGTGTTCACCAGGCCGTCGGCCTCGGCCATGGCGTTTTCCAGATCGTTGCCAACCTGGGCGCGCCCGTTACCGAAACGCCGGGCGAGGTTATCCACCAGGTCGCGGGCGCGGCTGGCGTCCACGTCGAAAATGCTCAAGCGTTCAACGCCCTCTGCCAGCAGCGCATGAGCCACAGCCGCGCCGGCACCCCCGGCGCCCATCTGCACCACGCGTTGGCGTGCCACGTCATTCAGGTTACGGCGAAAGCCTTCGGCAAACCCCAGGCAGTCAGTGTTATGGCCGATGCGTTTGCCCTCCTTGAACACCACGGTGTTGACCGCGCCAATGCCCCGGGCCTCGTCGGACAATTCATCGAGTAAAGGCAGGATCGCCTGCTTGCACGGGTAAGTAATGTTCAACCCGGTGAAGTTCATCTGCTCGGCAGCCTTCAGGAGGTCGGGCAGGGCATTGATGTCCAGGTGCAGCGGTTCCAGGTCGATCAGGCGATACAAGTAGCGCAGGCCTTGGGCGTCACCTTCCTGTTCATGCAGGGCGGGCGTGCGCGAGGCCTGGATGCCGGCGCCGATCAGGCCGGCGAGGATGCGCGGTTTCATCGGGCTCATCCTTTCACCGTGTGGCTGAAATGTTCCAGGGCCAGGTGATAGCCGTGGCTGCCAAACCCGGCGAGTACCGCCTTGGCGATGGGCGACACAAACGAGTGATGACGAAACGCCTCGCGCGCATGCACGTTGGATAAATGCACCTCGATCACCGGCACTTCACTGGCCACCAGCGCATCGCGAATCGCCACCGAGGTGTGGGTCCAGGCCGCCGGGTTGATCACGATACCGGCGCAACGGGCGCGGGCACCGTGGATCCAGTCGAGCAACTCACCTTCATGGTTGGTCTGGCGGAACTCGATCCTCAGCCCCAGTTGTTCCGCGCTGCGGCCGCACAGGGCAGCGACGTCGGCCAGGGTTTCATGCCCGTAGGTGGCAGGTTCGCGGGTACCGAGCAGGTTGAGGTTGGGGCCGTTGAGCACCAGCACGATGGGCTGCATAAGGGGATCTCCACAGTTATTATTCGTTGTGGGGATAAAATGTACTGAATGGTTAATTTGGTCAATCGATGGCGGTAGATGTGTTCGATTATCGAACCGTTAATCAGTGAGACCGGGCATTTCCAGGCGCCGCCATGAGTAGTTACAAGACCGCATTCGACGGTTTGCCCGTCGTTACTACGCTGTGAAAAAACGCCCTGATCAAGGAGCCGGTTGTCGGGTGACGCTTGGAAAAGTGTTACACGGCGGAAAATAACCTAACGGATGGGTTACGATGAAAGTAGGCACTTACAAAGGACATGTGATTTCGGTGTTTCTCAGGGATGAGCATTGCCCGCCTCACGTACATGTCAGGGGAAAGCAATGGGATGCGCGCTTTCGCTTCAGCTTTCTGGATGGGCGAGTGGCGCTTTGGGATGTAGACCCCGAACGGCGGCGGCCACCCCGTGGGATTCTGGAAGGCATACGCCAGACGTTAATGCAGCGGCACGTCTTGGCTCATGTACGAAGGATCTGGTGGGAAAAACTGCAAACGGTTTGCCTGGAGAACCATTCCTGGGATTGGGACGCCGATGAGGTGGTGCCGGGGTTGGTCATTCGGCGTGGTGTGTATGTGATTGCAAACGCCCGGCACGATGTGGCGAGGCAGCGAACCCTTTTGAGTCTGGTCAGGGCGCCAGATAGTGTGGAGATTGATCTATGAAAATCGTAAAAGCCAAAACCTTGCCCGATGTACCGATCACTGAGGCCGATATCGATAAGGCCATCGTGCGGGGGCGCAAACTGAAGCGTTTGTACGCCAATGCTTGCTCGGTGCGTTACGAGGACGACTGCCTCTCCATCGGCTTCAGCGACGGCAGTCGCATCCTGTTACCGGTGGTCGGTCTCCCGGAGTTCGAAGGGTTTTCCGCGCAGGACTTCCAGCAACTGGAGGTCGGTTTTGGCGGCAAGGCGCTGTGCTGTGAAGCCCGCGACCTGCATGTTTCCATCACCGGCCTGATTGCGACCAGCCAACCCTTGATGGAGTTGGCCGTGAGCCTGGTGGCGTCGCATAACGGCCGTAAAAGCAGCGCGGCCAAATCCGCCGCCGCCCGAGCCAATGGCAAGAAGGGCGGTCGACCACGCAAGGAACCGTGAGGGGGGTTATCGACGGGTCAACAGCACCCCGGACTCCATATGGTGCGTCCACGGGAACTGGTCGAACAACGCGCATTGGCTGATCCGGTGCGTGTCATGCAGTTGCGCAATGTTCGCCGCCAGGGTTTCCGGGTTGCAGGAGATATAGAGGATGTTGTCGAAGCGTCGGGTCAACTCGCAGGTGTCCGGGTCCATGCCGGCACGCGGCGGGTCGACGAAGACGCTGCCGAACGCGTAGCTTTTCAGGTCGATGCCGTGCAGGCGGCGGAACGGACGCACTTCATTGAGCGCTTCGGTGAGTTCTTCGGCGGAGAGGCGCACCAGGGTGACGTTATCCACCGCGTTTTCATCGAGGTTGCTCAAGGCGGCATTCACCGAGGTCTTGCTGATTTCGGTGGCGAGCACGTTGCGCACGCGGGTGGCCAGCGGCAGGGTGAAGTTGCCGTTGCCGCAGTACAGCTCCAGCAGATCATCCGGGCGATCGCCGAGTGCTTCGTATGCCCAGTTGAGCATCTTCTGGTTCACCGTGCCGTTGGGCTGGGTGAAGGCGCCTTCGGGTTGACGGTAGCTGAAGGTGCGGCCACCGACGTCGAGTTTTTCCACCACATAGTCGTGGCCGATCACATCGCGCTTGCCCTTGGAGCGGCCGATGATGCTCACGTTCAAGTCGGCCGCAAGCTGGTTCGCGGCGGTGTGCCAGTGCTCGTCCAGCGGGCGGTGATAGCACAGGGTGATCATCGCGTCGCCGGCCAGGGTGGTCAGGAACTCCACCTGGAACAGCTTGTGGCTCAGGGCGGCGCTGGCTTGCCAGGCGGCCTTGAGCTGCGGCATCAACTGGTTGATGCGCTGGCTGGCGATGGGGAATTCTTCGATCAGGATCGGCGTGCGCTTGTCGTCCTGGGAGAACATCGCGTAGTGGCGTTCACCGCCTTCGCGCCACAGGCGGAACTCCGCGCGCAGGCGGAAGTTCTGCAGGGGCGAGTCGAAGACCTGGGGCTCGGGTGCGTCAAACGGTGCCAGCAGGTCACGCAAGCGCGTGACCTTGTCTTGCAGTTGAGCGGTGTAGCGTGTGGCGTCAAAAGTCATGCGTTGAACCAGCCCAGCTTGATCACAAACAGAATCGACAGAATCACCAGTGCCGGGTTCAGCTCACGGTAGCGGCCCGAAAGCAGCTTGATGGCGGTCCAGGCGATGAAACCGAAGGCAATGCCGTTGGCGATGGAGTAAGTGAAGGGCATCGCCAGGGCGGTGATCACCACCGGCGCTGCAACAGTAATGTCATCCCAGTCGATTTCCGCCAGGCCCGAGGTCATCAGCACCGCGACGAACAGCAGCGCAGGCGCGGTGGCGAAGGCCGGTACGCTGGAGGCCAGTGGCGAGAAGAACAGCGCCAGCAGGAACAGAATCGCGACCACGACAGCGGTCAAGCCGGTGCGGCCACCGGCACTCACGCCAGCAGCGGACTCGATGTAGCTGGTGGTGGTCGAGGTGCCCAGCAGCGAACCGGCCATGGCGGCGGTGCTGTCGGCGATCAGCGCACGGCCCATTTTCGGCATGTGACCATCCTTGCCCATCAGCCCGGCGCGCTTGGCCACGCCGATCAGGGTGCCGGAGTTGTCGAACAGGTCGACGAACAGGAACGCGAAGATCACGCTGACCAGGCCGATGTCCAACGCGCCTTTGATATCCAACTGCAGGAAGGTGGGGGCCAGGGACGGTGGCATGGACATCACGCCGCCGAACTCAGTGACGCCTAGCAGGATGGACACGATGGTCACGGCCAGGATGCCGATCAATACCGCGCCTCGTACCGCCAGGGCTTCCAGCGCAACGATCAGCATGAAGCCCAGGATGGCCAGGATCGGCGCCGGTTTTGTCAGGTCGCCCAAGCCCACCAGGGTATTAGGGTTGCCGATCACGATTCCGGCGTTATGCAGGGCGATCAGCGCCAGGAACAGGCCGATACCGGCAGCAATCGCCGAGCGCAGGGGCAGGGGGATGCTGTTGATGATCCATTCACGGATGCGGAAGATCGACAGCATGAAGAACAGCACCGCCGAAATGAACACCGCCCCCAGCGCTACTTGCCAGGTATGGCCCATGTGCAGGACCACGGTGTAGGTAAAGAAGGCGTTGAGGCCCATGCCCGGCGCCAGCGCGATCGGGTAGTTGGCGATCAAGCCCATCACGGTCGAACCGATGGCTGCGGCCAGGCAGGTCGCGACAAACACCGCGCCCTTGTCCATGCCGGTCTCGCCGAGGATGCTCGGGTTCACGAACAAAATGTAGGCCATGGCCAGGAATGTCGTGATGCCCGCGAGGATCTCGGTGCGCACGTTCGTGTTGTGTGCTTTGAGTTGAAACAGCTTTTCCAGCATGCCTGCTCCCTGTGACGCTATGTTGCGTCGTGATTTGTTGACCTCTAAGTCAAAGCACAAATTGCGCCAAGCGCCTGTGGCTTCAGAGAGGATCGGAAAAAGCGGCGCATCATACCAGCAGCCGGGCCCGTTTGGCGCACGGGGTTGGCTTTGTGACGCATGGCTGTGAATCATGGCCTTGAGGCATACTGCGCCGACGTTTAATTCAGGGTCATCGACAGCATGAAAATAGCCAACGCGTGGAGTCTAGCTCTGATCGCTTGTATCAGCTTGTGGCTAGGCGCGGCACCGGCGTGGGGCGCGACTGCACCGGCCTTGAGCGAGGTGCGGGTGTTCAAGGTCGAGTCGACGGGGTGTGTGGAAACGATTCCGGAGCGCTCGCAGAGCACGCAGATGTGTACGCACCGTGGGCCCACCCAGGTGTCGGTGATGGAAGTCGGGCTGGGCAACAACCCGATAGGCCGTTTCAATGGCGCCGAACTCAACGGGCAACGCACTGCGGTGTGCCAGGTCGGTAGCGTCAGCCAGGCCTGCGCTGGCGCGGGCACGCTGATGGGCTACATCTATGTGTTCGACCTGAACGTCGCCGCCCCAGGCTGGTTCGAATACAGCAACACGTCGATCAACGCGCCGCGAAATACCCTGAAAACCCAGCTCAATATCCGCTGATCAATGGCCTTGAACGCCACGGATACCCGGCGGTGAGGTTCAGACTGTGGTTTCGTCCACCGGCACATGCATGCGGTCGCGGTTGGCCAGGGTCGGGAACAGTTTGATCCACGCCCCGGTCACCACCAGCGTGCCGATCCCGCCCATGACCACGGCGGGCACGGTGCCGAACCAGTGGGCGGTGATCCCGGACTCGAACTCGCCCAGTTGATTCGACGCGCCAATAAACAGGCCGTTGACCGCACTGACCCGCCCGCGCATGTCGTCCGGTGTCTCCAACTGCACGAAAGAGGCGCGGATCACCATGCTGATCATGTCCGCCGCGCCCAGCACCACCAGCACCGCCAGGGAAAACCAGAACGAGGTGGACAGGCCGAAGGCGATGGTCGCCACCCCGAACACACCGACGGCGGTAAACATCACGCGGCCCACGTGCCGGTCGACCGAAAAGCGCGCCAGCCACAACGACATCAACAACGCGCCGACTGCCGGCGCCGAACGCAACAGGCCCAGGCCCCAGGCGCCGGTCAGCAGGATGTCCTTGGCGAACACCGGCAGCAACGCGGTAGCACCGCCGAGCAACACGGCGAACAGGTCGAGGGAAATTGCCCCGAGGATGTCCGGGCGGCTGCGAATAAAGCGAATCCCGGCCAGCAGCGAGTCCATCGTGGCCTTGGCTTTATTCAGCGGGGTCTGGCGGGCGGGCAGGTTGAGGGTCAGCACGCAAGCAATGAGGTACAGCACCACGGTCGGGCCATACACCCACACGCTGCCAAACGCATAGAGCAAACCGCCGAGGGCCGGGGCGACGATGGTTGCCAGTTGCTGGGCCGATTGCGATGAGGCCACGGCCCGTGGGAACAGGGCGCTGGGTACGATGCTTGGGAGCAGCGCTTGAGTGGTGGGCATTTCAAAGGAGCGTGCGGCGCCGAGCACGAAGGCGAGGATAAAGATCATCTCGCGGGTCACGTTGCCGGTCAGGCCGCCAATGGCCAGGGACAAGGCAATCAGCGCCTGCACGGTCTGGCAGATGGCCGCCACCTTGCGCCGCTCATAGCTGTCGGCCACATGCCCGGTGTGCAGCATGAACAGCACGCGCGGGACGAACTCCACCAGACCGACCAAGCCCAAGTCCAGCACATTGCCGGTCAGTTGATAGAGGTTCCAGCCGATGGCCACGGTGAGCATTTGGAAGCCGCTGGCGGTGAAGATCCGCGCCAGCCAGAACGCGATGAAAGGGCGGTGGTGGCGTAACAGCAGCGCGGGTTCACTGGGCATCGGACGTTCGGATCAAAGCGGGAGGGGAGCTCGAGATTAGCATCAAGCTGTAACAAACAGTTGCAGAAACTGCGCTGAGGCAAGCTGTCACGCGGCAAAAGACCACACAGGTCAATCGCCAAAATGGGACTACTCTTTTGACTGTGATTGATCCAGATCAAAGCTATTTCAGGATTTGTTCTGGTGGCCGCAAGGCCTGATTCCCTACGTGGTAGGTAAAAAAAGAAACGAATTGAAATTCGCCACACTCCATATCCGTGGGGGCAGTGGATGCGGCCTCCAGCCAGCATTCGGTATTACCTGACAGAGGAAGACTTATGTTCGGTTTGGAGGCGTTAGATCTCGCCCGAATTCAGTTTGCGTTCACCATCTCGTTCCACATCCTGTTCCCGGCGATCACCATCGGCCTGGCGAGTTACCTTGCGGTGCTAGAAGGCTTGTGGCTCAAGACCCATAACGACACCTACCGTGACCTCTACCATTTCTGGTCGAAGATCTTTGCCGTCAACTTCGGCATGGGCGTGGTCTCCGGCTTGGTCATGGCTTACCAGTTCGGCACCAACTGGAGCCGTTTCTCGGACTTCGCCGGCGCCGTCACCGGGCCGCTGCTGACGTATGAAGTGCTCACGGCCTTCTTCCTTGAGGCCGGTTTCCTCGGGGTGATGCTGTTCGGCTGGAACAAGGTGGGGCGCAAGCTGCACTTCTTTGCGACCGTGATGGTGGCCGTCGGCACGCTGATTTCCACTTTCTGGATTCTCGCCTCCAACAGCTGGATGCAGACACCCCAGGGCTTTGAAATCATCGACGGCCGCGTGATCCCTACGGACTGGCTGGCCGTGATCTTCAACCCCTCGTTCCCCTACCGCCTGATGCACATGGCCACGGCGGCGTTTGTCGCGACGGCGTTCTTCGTCGGTTCCTCTGCGGCCTGGCATTTGCTGCGCGGCAAGGACAACCCGGCCATCCGCAAGATGTTGTCGATGGCCATGTGGATGGCCCTGATCGTCGCGCCTATCCAGGCGGTGATCGGTGACTTCCACGGCCTCAACACCCTGGAGCACCAGCCGGCGAAAATCGCTGCGATTGAAGGCCACTGGGAAAATATCGGCAACGAGCCGACACCGCTGATCCTGTTCGGCTGGCCCGACATGAAGGCGGAAAAAACCAAGTACGCGGTGGAAATCCCTTATCTCGGCAGCCTGATCCTGACCCACTCCCTGGACAAACAGGTGCCGGCACTCAAGGACTTCCCGCCTGAGGACCGCCCCAACTCGACCATCGTGTTCTGGTCGTTCCGGGTTATGGTCGGCCTGGGCTTCCTGATGATCTTCACCGGCCTGTTCAGCCTCTGGCTGCGCCGGGGCGGCAAGATGTACACGTCCAGGCCGTTTCTGTACCTGGCGTTGTGGATGGGCCCGTCCGGCCTGATCGCGATTCTCGCCGGCTGGTTCACCACCGAGATCGGTCGCCAGCCGTGGGTGGTCTACGGGTTGATGCGCACGGCGGATGCGTCCTCCGGGCATAGCCTGGTGCAGATGAGCATCACCCTGGTGTTGTTCGTGGTGGTGTACTTCACGCTGTTCGGCGCTGGGTTGGGCTACATGATGCGCCTGGTGCGCAAAGGCCCGGTGATCCACGAAGGCATCGAGCCTACCCACGGTGGCCCAGGCCAGAAACGCACACCGGCGCGTCCGTTGTCGGCGGCCGATGACGGCAGCGATGACAATCACGTCGACATCCAGCACAAGGGGAATTGAGATGGGTATTGATCTTCCGCTGATCTGGGCCGTGATCATCATCTTCGGCATCATGATGTACGTGGTCATGGACGGCTTCGACCTGGGCATCGGCATCCTCTTTCCGTTTATCCCCGGCAAGACTGACCGTGACGTGATGATGAACACCGTCGCTCCGGTCTGGGACGGCAACGAAACCTGGCTGGTACTTGGCGGCGCGGCGTTGTTCGGCGCTTTCCCGCTGGCCTATTCGGTGGTGCTCTCGGCCTTGTACCTGCCGCTGATGCTGATGCTGATCGGGCTGATCTTTCGCGGTGTAGCCTTCGAGTTCCGCTTCAAGGCCAAGGACCACAAGCGTCACCTGTGGGACAAGGCGTTCATCGGTGGTTCGTTGGCGGCCACCTTCTTCCAGGGCGTGGCGCTGGGGGCGTTCATCGACGGCATCCCGGTGGTCAATCGCCAGTTTGCCGGTGGTTCACTCGATTGGGCGACGCCGTTCACGATGTTCTGCGGCGTGGCGCTGATCGTGGCCTACGCGTTGCTCGGTTGCACCTGGCTGATCATGAAGACCGAAGGCAAGTTGCAGGAGCAGATGCACAACCTGGCGCGGCCATTAGCCTTCGTGGTGCTGGCGGTGATCGGTGTCGTGAGTCTCTGGACGCCGCTGTCGCACCCGGAAATCGCCTCGCGCTGGTTCACCCTGCCGAACCTGTTCTGGTTCCTGCCGGTGCCGATCCTGGTGCTGGTGACCATGTACGGGCTGATCCGCGCCGTGGCGCGTAATGCGCACTACACGCCGTTCCTGCTGACGCTGGTGCTGATCTTCCTCGGCTACAGCGGCCTGGGTATCAGCCTGTGGCCAAATATCATCCCGCCATCGGTGTCGATCTGGGACGCCGCCGCGCCGCCGCAAAGCCAGGGCTTCATGCTGGTGGGCACGTTGTTCATCATCCCGTTCATCCTGGGCTACACCTTCTGGAGCTACTACGTGTTCCGCGGCAAGGTTACCCACGAAGACGGTTATCACTAGGAGGGTCGTTTAATGTCCGGCAAACCTTCATTGCACGAGATTGAACAGGCCGAGAAACAGCCACTGTGGCGGCGCCTTGGCTGGTTGGCGATGATCTGGACCGGCAGCGTGCTGGCCCTGTTCATCGTGGCCAGCCTGATGCGCCTGTTCATGAGCGCGGCCGGCCTGACCACACACTGATATCCCATCCCGGTGCCTCGCGGCACGGTTTTTTGACCCTGCCCCTTCTTTGGAGGGGGCGGGGTCTTTTTTTATTTGCGCGCTTTGAGAATCACGAACTTGGGCGTGGCGGCCACTTGCTCGACGCCACGGAACAGCCGCGCCAACTTGCTGTGATAGCCCAGGTGACGGTTGCCGACTATATAGAGCGCGCCGCCGACCACCAGCGCTTCGCGCGCCTGCTGGAACATGCGCCAGGCGAGGAAGTCGCCAACCACCTGCTGCTGGTGGAACGGCGGATTGCACAGCACCACCTCCAACGATTGCGGCGCCTGGCCGGCCAGGCCATCGTCGGCGCGGACGATGACGTCGCGATCACCCAGTGCGGTTTGCCAGTTCTCGGCGGCCGATTGCACGGCCATGTAGGACTCGTCCACCAACGTGTAGTGCGCGTCCGGGTTCTGCAGAGCGCTGGCAATCGCGAGTACGCCATTGCCGCAACCCAGGTCGGCAACCCGCGCACTGCCAAGGCCTGTGGGCAAGTGCGGGAGGAATGCGCGGGTGCCGATGTCCAGGCCTTCGCGGCAGAACACGTTGGCGTGGTTGAGCAGGGCGATGGCCGGTGTGTCCAGGGCGTAACGGGTGGGGTAGGGCGAGACGGCGGCCGGGCGATCCCCGGCGGTGGCAATCAACAGTCGCGCTTTTTTGACCGCCAGGGACGCGTGCATCGGCCCGATGTACTGCTCCAGCAATTCACCGGCCGCCCGTGGCAGATGCTTGACCATCGCACCGGCGATGACTTCAGCGCCCGGCGCCAGTTGGCCCTGCAGGCGGATCAACTGTTCTTCGAGCAACGCCAGGGTTTTCGGCACGCGGATCAGTACCCGGTCGAACGGCCCACGTGGCACGTGGCTGGCAGGCATGAACGGCACGGCATCAAACGTCTTGCCGTTGCGCACCAGGTTTTTCTCCAGGCCTTGGGCGGCGAGAAACGAGTCGCCGCTGGACGTTACCTGCACATGACCTTCAAGGCTGGCGGCCAATGCGCCAAAGCTGTCGTTCAGCACCAGCACGCGGGTCGCGGCGTTCGGTTGCTGCTCGGCCAGGTAGCTGAGCAGGTACTCGTCGGCGGCGTCGAACGCTTGCAGCGGATCGTTGTGCTGCTCGGGTTGGCGGATCAGATCGAGCTGGGCGAACGGGCTTTCAAGCAGGGGCATGGAGGGGGAGGCTCTGGGTAGTCGATGAGTGTTCGGCGGGTTGCATGGGGACCGGCGCAACCGTCTGAGTGAACTGCGAGGCGGCACCATGGGGGGCTGCGTCAACACTCAGAGTTGGCGATAAATGTTACTTTTTTTTCGCAAGGATTACATGCGGTGATTCCGCGCCGGTTAAAACAAACCCGCCTTCGAGGCGCAGAGTACGGCAGCGATCTTATTGTTGACTCCCAGCTTCCTGAAACAACTGGCGAGGTGAAAGCCAATCGTGCGCTCCGACAGGCACAGGATGCGGGCGATGTCTGAAGCGGTCTTGCCCAGAGCGGACCATTTGAGGATTTCTGTTTCCCGTGGGGTCAAGGTGTTGGGTGTCTCTGCGCCGGGGCTTTCGGCGTATTTCTGCGCGACCACTGCATGCATGGCATGGCAGAGCCACAATACCTGGCCGGCCTTCTCGTACAGCTCCTGCGGGCTGACCTCACCCTTACCGCGTCCCAGGGTCAGCATGCTGAACACCCCCTGGAAGTCGTGGACCGACTGGGTCCAACCCAGGTGTACGCCAGAAGACTGGGCCAGTTCCCATAAGTTCGGCGCGGCGCCGAACACTTTTTCCTCCCAGACAATCGGCAGTACGCAACGTTTGCAGTGGGTGACGACCGGGTCTACATCGAAGAAGTGGGCCTGGTCGTACAGTGTGTTCCATTCATTTGGATAGTTGTTGAGGCGAATCGGTTTGTTTGGGTGTGTGGGTCGTTGAGCGCTCATCGTAAAGGAACAGAATTGGAAGCCAAGCTCGTATGTTTGGTTGATGACCATTTCAAATACGCTGGTGATCTTGTCCTCGCCCTCCAGCTTGGGGAGCCGTGTATTGCGCCAGTTGACCATCTGTAACTCTCCATGGATTTTTTGTGACTTGGGTACGTCCTGGCCCCCAACGTTGCACGGAATGGAGTGTAGGATATCGGCTACATTTGCCGATGAAATTTTCGCTCTTGTACCGAGTGTTCTAATAGTTTTTCAATCAAGCATTAGTTCGCTATTCAAATGCCGGTATTTTTTTTCAGATTTTTTAGTGGGTTGTGACGCCTGTAACGTTCAACTAACAAAGACACTGCGTGCCAATGTAATGGAACGATGTGGGGTAATAGCGAAATGATTAAGGGTGAAGTCAAAGTGCTACTATTTTGGCAAGCCCTGGGTGGCCAAACGATGCTACTGCCGACTGTAGGTGTTTCCGCGCGTGACTTTGGGGGACACTAGGGCACCTGTAGAACGGAGCTCCCCATGACGGCCAGTGCTGAGAAATTTACCCGCCAGACCCTGCTCGACGTGCAATCGCTGACGCCCAGCCTCTTCACCCTGCGCACCACCCGTGACCCGGGCTTCCGGTTTACCGCTGGCCAGTTCGTGCGCCTGGGGGTGACCAAGGCCGATGGCAGCACGGTATGGCGCGCGTACTCTGTGGTGTCGTCGCCGTTTGATGAGTATCTGGATTTCTTCTCGATTGTGGTGCCCGGCGGCGAGTTCACCAGCGAGCTGAGCCGCTTGCGCGTGGGCGATACGCTGATGGTCGAGCGCCAGGCCACAGGCTTCCTGACCCTGAACCGGTTTGTCGACGGCCGTGACCTGTGGCTGCTGGGCACCGGCACCGGGGTGGCGCCGTTCCTGTCGATCCTGCAGGACTTTGAGGTCTGGGAAAAATTCGAGCGCATCATCCTCGTGTACAGCGCCCGGGAGGCCAGGGAGCTGGCCTATCAGTCGCTGATCCAAGGGCTGGCGCAGCGAGAGTACCTGGCCGAGTACGCCCACAAACTGACGTACCTGCCGCTGGTCACCCGCGAGCAGCATCCCGGCGCCCTGCATGGGCGCATTACCACCCTGATCGAGAATGGCGAACTGGAGCGCGCAGCCGGCGTCGAGCTGACCCCGGAGCATTCGCGCGTGATGATTTGCGGCAACCCGCAGATGATCGACGACACCCGCCAATTGCTCAAACAACGCGACATGCAATTGAGCCTGTCCCGGCGCCCTGGCCAGGTGGCGGTGGAAAACTACTGGTAACAAAAAGGCGCCCCTGGAGGCGCCTTCTTTCAAATCGATACGGCTTACAGCGGCTTTTCGTTCTGTGCCTTGAGCAGGTCACGGATTTCACCCAGCAACACTTCTTCCTTGCTCGGCGTCGGCGGCAGGCTTGGGGCCACCGCTTCTTCGCGCTTCAGGCGGTTGATGGCCTTCACACCCATGAAGATCGCAAACGCGACGATCAGGAAGTCGATCACGCTCTGGATGAACTTGCCGTAGGCCAGCACGACCGCCGGGACATTGCCCTGGGCAGCCTTGAGCGTCACGGCCAAATCAGCGAAGTCGACACCGCCGATCAACAGACCGATCGGTGGCATCACCACGTCGCCTACAAACGATGAAACAATTTTGCCGAAGGCGGCGCCGATGATAATACCGACGGCCATGTCGACCACATTACCTTTGACCGCGAAGGCCTTGAACTCACTGATCACGCCCATAGGTTATTCCTTGTTACAGATGAGAAGGGTGGAGCTCAGTGTAAGTCAGTCGTAACGGGCTTGCCTGACACAACTGTTAACACTGTTGGTTTTTATCGACACATTAAATCGTAAATAGTTTTCAAAGTGCCATCACTCGCGCGCGAATTACCCATAATTTCAGTGGGTTACCAGATTATTTTCTCAATCGCCCTGGTGGTGTTTTTCTATTTATCTTCTGACTCGCGGGTCACTAGCCTCTGGCAAGCACAACTGAATGTGCATTAAAAAAACCAGAGGAAACCTCGATGAACAACCCCATGAACCGCGCGCCCGTTCTGGCGCGCCATGCGCTGGTGCTGGCGACCGTCAGCCTGCTTTCCCTGTCTGTGCACGCCGCCAACCTGACCCGCGATAACGGCGCCATCGTCGGCGACAACCAGAACTCGCAAACTGCTGGCGCCAACGGCCCGGTGCTGCTGCAAGACGTGCAACTGATTCAGAAACTGCAACGCTTTGACCGTGAACGCATCCCCGAGCGCGTGGTACATGCCCGTGGTACCGGCGCCCACGGCACGTTTACCGTCACCGATAACCTCAGCGATCTGACCAAGGCCAAAGTCTTCGCCGCCGGCGAAGCAACCCCGGTATTCGTGCGGTTCTCGGCGGTGGTACACGGCAACCATTCCCCGGAAACCCTGCGCGACCCTCGCGGTTTCGCCACCAAGTTCTACACCGCCGACGGCAACTGGGACTTGGTCGGCAACAACTTCCCGACGTTCTTTATCCGCGATGCCATCAAGTTCCCGGACATGGTCCACGCCTTCAAGCCGGACCCACGCACTAACCTGGATGATGACTCGCGTCGTTTCGACTTCTTCTCTCATGTTCCCGAAGCCACCCGCACACTGACCGAGTTGTACTCCGACGCCGGCACGCCGGCCAGTTACCGCGAAATGGACGGCAATGGCGTACATGCCTACAAGTTGATCAACGCCAAAGGCGAAGTGCATTACGTCAAGTTCCACTGGAAGAGCCTGCAAGGCATCAAGAATCTTGATCCCAAGCAAGTCACTGAGGTGCAGGGCCGTGACTACAGCCATATGACGAATGACCTGGTCACGCATATCAACAAGGGCGACTTCCCCAAGTGGGACTTGTACGTGCAGGTGCTCAAGCCTGAGGAACTGGCCAAGTTCGACTTTGACCCGTTGGACGCCACCAAGATCTGGCCCAATGTTCCCGAGCGCAAAGTCGGGCAGATGGTGTTGAACCGCAACCCGGCCAATGTCTTCCAGGAAACCGAGCAAGTAGCCATGGCCCCGGCCAACCTGGTGCCGGGCATCGAACCGTCGGAAGATCGCCTGCTGCAAGGCCGGGTGTTCTCCTATGCCGACACGCAGATGTACCGCCTGGGCGCCAACGCCCTGCAACTGCCGATCAACGCCCCTCGGGTCACCGTCAACAACGGTAACCAGGACGGTGCGATGAATCTCGGCAAAACCACCACCGGTGTTAACTACCAGCCAAGCCGCCTGCTGCCACGCGAAGAGCCGCAAACCGCGCGTTACAGCCAGTCGCCGCTGGTGGGCAGTACCCAGCAGGCGAAGATCCTGCGTGAGCAGAACTTCAAGCAGGCCGGTGATCTGTATCGCTCCTACAGCAAGAAGGAACGTCAGGACTTGATCGAGAACTTCGGCGGCTCCTTGGCCACCACCGACGACGAGAGCAAGCACATCATCCTGTCGTTCCTCTATAAAGCCGACCCGGAATACGGCACCGGCGTGACCAAGGTCGCCAAGGGTGACCTGGCCCGCGTGAAAGCGCTGGCGGAAAAACTGACTGACTGACGTTGGTTCCGGTCGACGCCCTACATGGGCGTCGACGCTTTCAATGGGGGCTTTGCCCCTGGCAGGAGAATGACCATGCGTATTTCCATCGGGCTGCTGATGGCCATGCTGGCCTTCGTCGCCCACGCCGAGTCCCCGGACCCGGTTGCGCTCAAGGCGCAATTGCAGGACTACTATTTCGACGCCGCTCGCCGTGGCGATCTCGACATGCTCAACACCTTTATCGACGCCGGCTACAGCCTCAATACCCAGGACGACAAGGGCTACACCGCGCTGATCCTCGCCGCGTATCACGGCCAGGGGCCCTTCGTGGAGCGCTTGCTCAGTGCCGGCGCCGACGCCTGCGTGCAGGACCAGCGCGGCAACACCGCACTGATGGGCGCGATCTTCAAGGGTGAACTGAACATCGCCCGGCGCTTGCTGGCCACCGCCTGCAACGCCGATCAACGCAACGGCGCCGGGCAAACCGCCGCCATGTACGCCGGGCTGTTCAAGCGCCTCGAACTGCTTGACGAGTTGAAAGCCAAAGGCGCCGACCTGAATGCCGAAGACCCGATCGGCAACAGTGCTTCACGATTGGCCAGCGGTGAAATCCGGACCCCGGCGCCGCGCTGAGCTATCATCGCGGTTTTTCGGTTGGAGGTTCTCAAATGGCAAAGGCCAAGCGCATGTACGGCTGCACCGAGTGCGGCGCGACCTTTCCCAAGTGGGCCGGCCAGTGTACCGAGTGCGGGGCGTGGAACACCCTCACGGAAACCATGATCGAAAGCGGCGGCGCTGCGGCCCCCAGCGGCCGCGCCGGCTGGACCGGGCAACAGGCGCAGATCAAGACCCTGGCCGAAGTCAGCGTCGAGGAGGTCCCGCGTTTCTCCACTGCCTCCGGTGAACTTGACCGGGTGCTGGGCGGCGGCCTGGTGGACGGCTCGGTGGTCCTGATCGGCGGCGACCCCGGTATCGGCAAATCGACCATCCTGTTGCAAACCCTGTGCAGCATCGCCAGCCGCATGCCGGCGCTGTACGTCACCGGCGAAGAATCCCAGCAACAAGTGGCCATGCGCGCACGCCGCCTGGGCCTGCCCCAGGACCAGTTGCGGGTGATGACCGAAACCTGCATCGAAAGCATCATCGCCACCGCGCGGATCGAAAAGCCCAAGGTCATGGTGATCGACTCGATCCAGACGATCTTCACCGAGCAACTGCAATCGGCCCCGGGTGGCGTGTCCCAGGTGCGTGAAAGCGCGGCGCTGTTGGTGCGTTATGCCAAGCAAAGCGGCACGGCGATCTTCCTGGTCGGTCACGTGACCAAGGAAGGCGCGCTGGCCGGGCCACGGGTGTTGGAGCACATGGTCGACACCGTGCTGTATTTCGAAGGCGAATCCGATGGCCGTTTACGCTTGCTGCGGGCCGTGAAGAACCGCTTCGGTGCGGTGAACGAGCTGGGCGTATTCGCTATGACCGACCGCGGGCTGAAAGAAGTTTCCAACCCCTCGGCGATTTTTCTGACCCGTGCCCAGGAGGAAGTCCCAGGCAGTGTGGTGATGGCAACGTGGGAAGGCACCCGGCCGATGCTGGTGGAAGTGCAGGCGCTGGTGGACGACAGCCACTTGGCCAACCCGCGCCGGGTGACCCTGGGCCTGGACCAGAACCGTCTGGCGATGCTGCTTGCGGTACTCCACCGCCACGGCGGTATCCCGACCCATGATCAGGACGTGTTCCTTAACGTGGTGGGCGGGGTCAAGGTGCTGGAGACCGCGTCCGACCTGGCGTTGATGGCGGCGGTGATGTCCAGTCTGCGCAACCGCCCGCTGCCCCACGACCTGTTGGTGTTCGGCGAAGTCGGCCTGTCGGGCGAAGTGCGCCCGGTGCCCAGTGGTCAGGAGCGTTTAAAGGAAGCGGCCAAGCACGGCTTCAAACGCGCGATCGTGCCCAAGGGCAACGCACCGAAGGAAGCGCCGCCGGGGTTGCAGGTGATTGCGGTGACGCGGCTGGAGCAGGCGTTGGATGCACTTTTCGAGTAGCCCACGGCACCGCCCCTCCCACAGGTGGTCAGAGCTCCAGCAAGGCGCCCAACTGCCGCTCCAGTTCTTCCTGATCGCCCAGGTTCAACTCGACCAAGCGGCGCAAATGGCTGATCGACTCCAGGCTGATGTGCTCGCACTCAAACCCCAGTTGGCCAGGTTGGTCGTGGGTCAGCCTGACCTGCATCTGCACATCGGTAGTGGCGTCCAGGTGGATATCCACATGGAACGACTCAGTGCCGAT
The DNA here is from genome assembly GCF_029320995.1 of Pseudomonas sp. D3. Classification (NCBI taxonomy): domain Bacteria; kingdom Pseudomonadati; phylum Pseudomonadota; class Gammaproteobacteria; order Pseudomonadales; family Pseudomonadaceae; genus Pseudomonas; species Pseudomonas sp. D3. The sequence continues at coordinate 5,712,165 of NZ_CP119772.1, read as the reverse complement.
GCCAAGCCAGGGTGTCGGTCTCAGCACCAGCAAGCCCTTGAGCGATAAATCCACCAACTGCACTGGCCATTCCTGACCGTTTTGCCGGAGTTTGGTCTTGGCATCAAAGGCGATCCGGCGAAAACGACGGCGATCAGACGCATGTTCGGTCATGGTGAAACCCTCTGTGGATGAAGGGATTGTAGCCTTGCGCCATTATTGAGGCTTTATTTCTGCTTTTTTTGCCATGGGAAGGCTCTAGACCAACGTAGGGGGCTGGCCTTTAAGGCCAGTAGCGCTAAACTCGAGCTGGTCGTCCTTTCTGTCCACCCTGGCTGGAATATAAAAATGAAGAATAATAATAGCCTGCTACGCCACTTACCCTGGCTGGTACTGGCAATAGTAGGTGCGTGCGCCCTAGGCGTAGTGGCTTTGCGCCGCGGCGAGGCGATTAACGCCTTGTGGATCGTGGTCGCCGCAGTGGCGATCTATCTGGTTGCCTATCGTTACTACAGTCTGTTCATCGCCAACAACGTGATGCAGCTCGATCCACTACGGGCCACCCCGGCAGTGGTCAATAACGACGGTTTGGACTTCGTGCCGACCAACAAACACATTCTTTTTGGTCACCACTTTGCGGCGATTGCCGGTGCAGGCCCCTTGGTCGGCCCGGTGTTGGCGGCGCAAATGGGTTATCTGCCCGGCACTCTGTGGCTGATCGCCGGGGTGGTGCTGGCCGGTGCGGTGCAGGACTTCATGGTCCTGTTCCTGTCCACCCGTCGTAACGGCCGTTCCCTGGGGGATATGGTTCGCGAAGAGATGGGCCGCATTCCGGGGACCATCGCGCTGTTCGGCTGCTTCCTGATCATGATCATCATCCTCGCGGTGCTGGCGCTGATCGTGGTCAAGGCCCTGGCCGAGAGCCCGTGGGGCATCTTCACGGTGATGGCGACCATCCCGATCGCGATGTTCATGGGCGTCTACATGCGCTACATCCGCCCGGGCCGCATCGGTGAGATTTCGATCGTCGGCGTGCTGTTGCTGCTCGGTTCGATCTGGCTGGGCGGGCAGATTGCCGCCGATCCGGCCTGGGCCAAGGTGTTCAGTTTCACCGGCATCCAGATCACCTGGATGCTGATCGGCTACGGTTTCGTCGCAGCGGTACTGCCGGTGTGGCTGATCCTGGCACCGCGTGACTATCTCTCCACCTTCCTCAAAATCGGCACCATCGTCGCCTTGGCCATCGGTATCCTGGTGACCATGCCCGACCTGAAAATGCCGGCGCTGACCCAATTCATCGATGGCACCGGCCCGGTGTGGAAGGGCGGACTGTTCCCGTTCCTGTTCATCACCATTGCCTGCGGTGCGGTCTCGGGCTTCCACGCGCTGATCGCTTCGGGCACCACGCCGAAGTTGCTGGCCAGTGAAGGCCACGCCCGTTACATCGGGTATGGCGGCATGTTGATGGAGTCGTTCGTGGCCATCATGGCGATGGTTGCCGCTTCGGTGATCGAGCCTGGCGTGTACTTCGCCATGAACAGCCCTGCGGCGATTGTCGGCTCCGACGTGGTCACCGTCGCTCAAACCGTCAGCAGTTGGGGCTTTGCGATTACGCCTGAGGCGCTGTCGGCCGTTGCCCGTGACATCGGCGAAACCACCGTCCTGGCGCGTGCCGGCGGTGCGCCGACGCTCGCTGTGGGTATCGCGCAGATCCTGCACAGTGTCCTGCCAGGTGAAAACACCATGGCGTTCTGGTACCACTTTGCGATCCTGTTCGAAGCGCTGTTCATCCTGACGGCGGTCGACGCCGGTACCCGTGCCGGGCGCTTCATGCTGCAAGACCTGCTGGGTTCCTTCGTGCCGGCGCTCAAACGTACCGAGTCCTGGACCGCCAACCTGATCGCGACCGCCGGTTGCGTGGCCATGTGGGGTTACCTGCTGTATCAAGGTGTGATCGACCCACTGGGCGGCATCAACACCTTGTGGCCGCTGTTCGGTATCTCCAACCAGATGCTGGCAGGTATCGCGCTGATGCTGGCGACTGTCGTGCTGATCAAAATGAAGCGCCAACGCTACATTTGGGTGACCATGCTGCCGGCTGTCTGGCTGCTGATCTGCACCACCACCGCGGGCTTCATCAAGCTGTTCGACGCTAACCCGGCGATCGGCTTCCTGTCGCTGGCGAAGAAGTACAGCGATGCGCTGGCCAACGGTCAGATCCTGGCCCCGGCCAAGAGTATCGACCAGATGCAGCATGTGATCTGGAATGCCTACACCAACGCAACGCTGACGGCGCTGTTCCTGTTCGTGGTCTTCAGCATCCTGTTCTATGCGCTCAAGGTCGGCATTGCCGCCTGGGGTAACAAAGAACGCACGGATAAAGAAGCCCCGTTCCAGGCCGTACCGGACGCATGATCGAGGATTGCAGCCATGTTCAATGACATCAGTCGCCTCGGTAAATACCTCGGTCAGGCCGCGCGCCTGATGGTCGGCATGCCTGACTACGACACTTACGTCGAGCATATGCAAACCAAACACCCGGACAAGCCGATGATGGACTACAAGGCGTTCTTCCGGGAACGCCAGGAAGCCCGTTACGGCGGCAAGGGTGGGCCCAAATGCTGCTGACCCGGTAATTCGGGCCGGCGGTGATTTACTGTGGGAGGGGGCTTGCTCCCGATAGCGATGTGTCAGTGACATACCAGTGCCTGACACACTCCTATCGGGGGCAAGCCACCTCCCACATTTGTTTCTTTGTTTCTTCAAGGAGAATTTCTTTGTCCTCTCCCATCCCCGTCACCGTCCTTAGTGGCTTCCTCGGCGCCGGCAAGACCACGTTGCTGCGCCACCTGCTCAAAGCCGAGCACGGCTTGAAAATCGCCGTGATCGAAAACGAATTCAGCGACGCCGGTATCGACACCCAGCTATTGGGCGCCGAGCCCGTGCAAGTCATGACCCTGTCCAACGGCTGCGTGTGCTGCACCATCCACACCGACCTGACCAAAGCCCTGTACCTGCTGCTGGAGCGTCTGGACAGCGGCGAGATCGCCTTCGACCGCCTGGTGATCGAATGCACCGGCCTGGCCGACCCGGCCCCCGTGGCCCAGACCTTTTTCATCGATGAAGAGCTGCGCGAGCGCTACATCCTCGACGGCATCATCACCCTGGTGGACGCGGCCCACGCCGAGCAGCACCTGAGCCAAACCATCGCCCAGGCGCAGATCGGGTTTGCCGACCGCCTGCTGGTGAGCAAGCGCGACCTGGTGGACGACGTAACTTTCGACGCCCTCAGCCAGCGCCTGACCCGCATCAACCGCCGCGCGCCGATTCGCGTGGTCGACCACGGCGCCATCGACCTGGCCGAGCTGCTCGACGTGCGCGGCTTCAACCTCAACGCCGGCATGAACCTGCGCCCGGTCAGCGCCGCGCCGTCCATCGACCGTATCTCCAGCCTGGTGCTGCGCACCGAGCAGCCGCTGGATATCGACCGCCTCAGCGAGTTCATGAACGAACTGCTGGAAGACCACGGCAAGCAACTGCTGCGCTACAAGGGCGTGCTGAACATCGCCGGAGACGATCGGCGCATGGTGTTCCAGGGCGTGCTGAAACTGTACGGCTTCGATTGGGACACCGAATGGGCCGAGGGCGAAGTGCGGGAGAGTGTGATTGTGTTTATTGCCGATGAGTTGCCGGAAGACAAGATTCGCGAGGGCTTTGCGAAGGTCTATCAAGCCTAACTTGGAAATACGATCAAAAATGTGGGAGGGGGCTTGCCCCCGATGGCGGTGGGTCAGCAAACATATAAGTGGCTGACACACTGCTATCGGGGGCAAGCCCCCTCCCACATTGGGTTGCATTCCAAATCCTGATTGGCATAAAAAAACCCGGCTCAAGAGCCGGGCTTCTTAGTCAAGCAACTGCAATCAAGCGCCGTACACCGGCAGCTTTTTGCAGATGGCCTTGACCTTCTCACGTACCGCATCGATCACGGCGTCGTTGTTCAGGTCAGCCAGGATGTCGCAGATCCAGCCGGCCAGTTCCTTGCACTCTGCTTCCTTGAAGCCGCGAGTGGTCACGGCCGGGGTACCGAAACGCAGGCCCGAGGTGACGAACGGCGAACGTGGATCGTTCGGTACGGAGTTTTTGTTCACGGTGATGAAGGCTTTGCCCAGGGCAGCGTCAGCATCTTTACCGGAGATGTCCTGCTTGATCAGCGACAGCAGGAACAGGTGGTTTTCAGTCCCGCCGGACACCACGTCAAAACCGCGTGCGATAAACACGTCAGCCATGGCCTTGGCGTTTTTCACCACTTGTTGCTGGTAAGTCTTGAACTCAGGCTGCAGGGCTTCTTTGAAGCAGACCGCTTTGGCGGCGATCACGTGTTCCAGCGGGCCGCCTTGGGAGCCTGGGAATACCGCGGAGTTGAGCTTCTTCTCGATCTCGGCGTTGGCACGAGCCAGGATCAGGCCGCCACGTGGACCGCGCAGGGTTTTGTGCGTGGTGGTGGTGACGACGTCAGCGAACGGAACCGGGTTCGGGTAGACGCCAGCAGCGACCAGACCGGCCACGTGGGCCATGTCGACGAACAGGTACGCGCCCACTTTGTCGGCGATTGCGCGGAAACGTGGGAAGTCGAGGATCTGCGAGTAGGCAGAGAAACCGGCCACGATCATTTTCGGCTTGTGCTCGACCGCCAGGCGCTCGACTTCGTCGTAGTCGATCAGGCCGTTGGCATCGATACCGTATTGAACGGCGTTGTACAGCTTGCCGGAGGAAGAAACGCTGGCGCCGTGGGTCAGGTGACCGCCGTGGGCCAGGCTCATGCCCAGGATGGTGTCGCCGCCTTGCAGCAGGGCCAGGTAAACGGCGCTGTTGGCTTGGGAGCCAGCGTGTGGCTGGACGTTGGCGTAATCGGCGCCGAACAGTTGCTTGGCGCGGTCGATGGCCAGTTGCTCAACCACGTCGACGTATTCGCAGCCGCCATAGTAGCGCTTGCCTGGGTAGCCTTCGGCGTACTTGTTGGTCAGAACCGAACCTTGAGCCTCCATGACCGCAGGGCTGGTGTAGTTTTCCGAAGCGATCAGCTCGATGTGCTCTTCCTGGCGCACGGCTTCTTGCTCCATGGCGGCGAAGAGATCGGCGTCGTACTTGGCAATAGTCAAATCACGGCTGAACATGGCGGTCCTCAAGGATCGGGGGGCAGAAAAGGAAGGCATTCTAACCCAACGGGTTTTAGATGGCATATGAAAGGACGTCATGTCGCGGACAAGTGGCTTTCATCTGTGAACGGGCGGTGACTGTACCGGCGCCATCGGGGGCAAGCCCCCTCCAACACTTGAACGTGTTCACACATCAAAATGTGGGAGGGGGCTTGCCCCCGATGAGGCCGGCGGCTTCACCGCAGATCTTCAGTCGAACATGAACAGTGCGTCGTTACTGAACTGCGCCGCGAACCGATTCGGCGGCATCGGCCGCCCGAACAAGTAACCTTGCACCTCATCGCAGCCATGCTCGCGCAGGAAGTCCAGCTGTTCATGGGTCTCCACGCCCTCGGCGATCACCGCCAGGTTGAGGCTGTGGGCCATGGCAATGATCGCTCGGGCGATTTGCGCATCCTGCTCGCCGGACGGCAGGCCGTCGACGAAGGAGCGGTCGATCTTGAGCACGTCGATGGGGAATTGCTTGAGGTAGTTGAGCGACGAATAGCCGGTGCCGAAGTCGTCCACCGCGATGCTCAGGCCGAGGTTTTTCAGGCTGGCGAGGATCTGCAGGGCTTCGTTGACTTCGCGCATCAGGATACTTTCAGTCAGCTCCAGCTCCAGGCACGCCGGCGGCAGGCCGGTGTCCTTGAGGATGGTGGCGATACGCTCACCCAACTGACCGTCGGAGAACTGCCGCGCCGAGATGTTCACCGAGACTTTCGGCACCCGCACTTTGTTCTCGTGCCAGATCTTGAGCTGACGGCAGGCTTCGCTGATCACCCAGTCGCCCACGTCCACCACCAGGCCCAGCTCTTCGAGCACCGGAATAAAGTCCCCCGGCGGCACCAGGCCACGACGCGGGTGGCGCCAGCGCAGCAGAGCTTCTGCGCCGGTCAGGCGTTTGCCGTCGCCGCTGAATTGCGGCTGGTAATAGAGTACGAATTCGTTCTGGTCCAGGGCATGGCGCAGATCGCTTTCCAACTCCAGCCGCTCCAGGGCGCTGGCGTTCATGTCGGCCTGGTAGAACTGGAAGTTGTTCTTGCCGCGTTCCTTGGCGTGATACATCGCGGTGTCGGCGTTTTTCATCAACTGGCTCAGCTCGTTGCCGTCCTGCGGGCTGAGGGCGATGCCGATACTCGCGGTGACGAAGAACTCGCGGCCTTCCAGCACGAAGGGTTTGACCAGGCTGGCGAGGATTTGCTCGGCCACGTTAATCGCGCGGTTCAGCGCCAGTTCGCGGCTGGCCCGCGGCTGCAGGAGCAGGGTGAACTCGTCACCGCCCATGCGCGCCACGGTGTCGTCTTCGGCCACGCAGCCGAGCAGGCGGGTGGCCATTTCCTTGAGCATGCGGTCGCCGGCGGCGTGGCCCAGGGAGTCGTTGATCGGTTTGAAACGGTCGAGGTCGAGGAACATCAGCACCACCCACGACTTCTGCCGTTCGGCTGACTGCAGCGCGGTGTGCAGACGGTCCTGGAACAGCGTGCGGTTGGGCAGGTGGGTCAGGGCGTCGTAATAGGCCAGGCGGTGGATGCGCTGTTCGCTGGCCTTGCGCTCGCTGATATCGCTGAAAAAGCAGACATAGCTGGCCAGGTCGCCTTCATCGTCGAACACGGCGGTAATGCCGACCCAGGCCGGGTAATGCTCGCCATTACGGCGCTTGAGCCACACTTCGCCTTCCCAGGTGCTGTGCTGGTGCAACTGCTTGAGCACGTAGCGCAGGTGGGCTTCCTGTTGCTCGTCGACGGTGAGTATGTTCGGCAACTGGTCGAGCACGTCCGCTACGGCGTAGCCACTGACGCGGCTGAACGCCTCGTTGGCCTGCACGATATAGCCCGCCGGGTCGGTGATCAGGATCGCCGACGTGGAGTGCTCGAATACCGTGGCGGCCATGCGCAGGTCTTTCTCGGCGCGGCGCTGCTGGCTGATATCGCGACCCACGCCGAGGATGCCCTCGAAGGCGCCGTGCTCGTCCCACACCAACACGAGGCGCAACTCGATCGGTACTTTGCGCCCGTCGGCGCGCAGGCAGTCGAACAGGAACAGTTGGGTATGGATGTCATCACGCAACTTGGCCAGCGCCTGCACGTCGCCCAAGGCCCGGCTGACTTGCTCGACCAGGCTGTAGATGCCGGCCAATTGCTGCGGATTGGCGATGATCGACTGCCATCCATTCTTGAACACCCAGTCCACGTCATACCCCAGCACGGCGCTGACCGAGGGGCTGATGTAGTTGAGGGCGAGCCGGCTGTCGGTGGAGCAGATCACGTCGCTGATGCTTTCGGCCAGCATGCGGTAGCGCTGTTCGCTGTCCCGCAGGGATTCGCTGGCTTCAATCTGATCGGTAATGTCCTTGGCCACGCCGATGATGCGCGTGACCTGCGCGGTCTTGTCCCCGGCCAGGGCTTGCTCGCGGATATCGAAGCGGCGCCATTGGTTATTGCGGTGGCGAAAGCGTAACTGGCAGTGCAGTTGGCTCGAATAGCCGGCCTGGCGCTGCTGCTGGCGCAAGTCATGGTAATGCTCGGCGTCTTCGGGGTGCAGCAGGATTTCCCAGAAGTACTCGCCCATTTGCTCCAATTCGGCCTTGTTGTAGCCGAGGGTGTGGCCCAGGTGGTGGTTGCTGAAAATCATCCGTTGGCTGATCACATCCTGCACATACAGGTGATCAGGCACGGTGCGCACCACGTCCGACCAGAAACTCTCGCGCTCCACCAGCGACAGTTCGACCAGCTTGCGGCTGGTGATGTCGCTGATGCTGAGGATCACCGCCTTGAAGTCGTCGCGCTGTTCCGGCAGGCGCATCACCAGCCACAAGTATTGGAGGTTGCCGGCGACGTCGTTGAGCTGGATTTCCAGCTCCAACTGGCTCTGTTGGGTCAGCACCGCCTCGAGCACCTGATAGCCGATGGCCGTGGCGTTGCGCGGGCAATCGTCGATCAGGCGTTCCCAGGCTTGCTCGCACGAGCTGACGTTTAACAGGCGCACCGCCACCTGGTTGACCTCGGTGACGCGCAGTTCCCTGAGCAACTGGCGCCGCGCTTCGGGGTTGCCCTGCAGCCACTCGTGCAATTGCTCGCTTGTGTGGATCTTGGCCTTGTCGAAGAACGCATTGAGCTCCGACAGGTCAAGCACGCACAGGGCCACGCCGGTGCCTTCGAAAATATCCTGATAGCGCCGCCGGCCTTCGTTCACCTGGCGCTGACGGCGGCGCATATTCAACAGCACGATCGCCGGGACCAACGAGAAGGCAAGGCCCAGCAGGCACTTGCCGATAAACGCCGGCAGCAGTTGTTCCAGGACGGCGTTACGGTCGAAGAGGCCGCGCAGTTGCCAGTCGCTTTTGCTCAGGGGCGTGACCAGTACGCTTTTATTCAGTTCGTCCGGGGTCAGGGCGGCGGCCCAGTGTGTCGACATGCCGCTGTCACGGCTGACTACGCGGTGGTTCAGGCTATTCTCGATGGCCCACATCGGCCGCTGGCCTTGGCTGTCCTGGCGGGTCAGGCTGGCCAGGTAGTTCGGCGCCAGGCGCAGTGCCCAGTACATTTTCGAATCGCCACTGGGCTGATGCAGCAACAGATAGATGACGGTGCCGTCGTTGTCGTTGCTCAGGTAGTAGGGCTGGGAATGGCTGCGCTTGACCAGTTCCTCGAGCAAGTCGCGGTCCTGGCTGTCGTTGGCCGTGTCACGGATCATTGCGCCGCTGGGGGCGAGCAGTGCGAAGCTGCGCAGTTCCGGTAGGGAGCGCTGCAAGGTGCGCATCAAGGCCTGTTGCTGTTCGTCATTGCGCGGCGGCTCGACCATCGGCAGCAGATTCAGGGCGATCTGTGCGCTCAGGCCCATGTTCAGGCTGATTTGCTCCGCCAGGTCGGCACTGTAGTCGATGGTGTATTGCTGCTGGTTTTTCTGGTTCTGCTGCAGTTGGTCGAGCAATTGCCAGAACAATAGCGCGAGCAACATGAGGACGAGCGTCGCCAATGCGCCTTTGAGGGTGCCGTGCAGGGGCGCTCCCGGCGCTATATGAGCGGCGCGCAGGGGAGTGGGCGGCGTGACTTTGGACAAGCTGTGATCCTGCGGTTTGGCTGGACTGGCGCGCGACATGCACTATAAGCCGGGCGCCCGAAGGGCGGCTAGCATGCCTTGACTTGTGGCAAAGTGCCAGTCCCGCCTGGCTGGACTGCCTTGGCGCATTCAGGTAGCTTTGCCGGTTACGCGGGGGCGTTCCAGCCCCAGACAATCAGGCTTTTTCCGCTCGCAGGCATTGACCACGGTCAACGGCCCGCGCGGCGCATGGCCTGGCACGGGCTTCGCCCGCTCAATTCATCAGTCACTGACGCTAGGTTCACCATGGCTCAATACGTCTTCACCATGCATCGGCTGGGAAAAGTTGTTCCGCCGAAGCGGGAAATCCTGAAAAATATTTCGCTGTCCTTCTTCCCTGGCGCCAAGATCGGCGTGCTCGGCCTCAACGGTTCGGGTAAATCCACCCTGCTGAAAATCATGGCCGGCGTCGACACCGAGTTCGAGGGCGAAGCTCGCCCGATGCCCGAACTGAACATTGGCTACCTGCCACAGGAGCCGATCCTGGACCCGACCAAGACCGTGCGTGAAGTGGTCGAGGAAGCCGTCAGCGTGATCAAGAACGCTCAGGCCCGCCTGGACGAGGTCTACGCCGCCTACGCCGAACCGGACGCCGACTTCGACAAACTGGCTGCCGAACAGGCCAAGCTCGAAGCGATCCTGCAGGCCGGCGACGGTCACAACCTGGAGCGCCAGCTGGAAGTCGCCGCCGATGCGCTGCGCCTGCCTGCGTGGGACGCCAAGATCGAATTCCTGTCCGGTGGTGAGAAGCGCCGTGTGGCCCTGTGCCGCCTGCTGCTGTCGGCCCCCGACATGCTGCTGCTCGACGAACCGACCAACCACTTGGACGCCGATTCTGTCGCCTGGCTGGAACATTTCCTTCACGATTTCCCGGGCACCGTGGTTGCGATCACGCACGACCGGTACTTCCTGGACAACGTTGCCGGCTGGATTCTCGAACTCGACCGTGGTGCCGGTATCCCCTACGAGGGTAACTACTCCGGTTGGCTCGAAGCCAAGTCCGACCGTCTGGCCGCCGAATCCAAGCAGCAGTCGGCCCATGAAAAAGCCATGAAGGAAGAACTGGAGTGGGTGCGCAAAGGCGCCAAGGCCCGCCAGTCCAAATCCAAGGCCCGCCTGCAACGCTTTGAAGAAATGCAGTCGCAGGAATTCCAGAAACGCAGCGAAACCAACGAGATCTACATCCCGGCCGGTCCGCGCCTGGGTGACAAGGTCATCGAATTCAAGAACGTTTCCAAAGGCTACGGCGATCGCGTACTGATCGATAACCTGTCGTTCTCGATGCCAAAAGGTGCAATCGTCGGCGTTATCGGCGGTAACGGTGCGGGTAAATCCACACTGTTCCGCATGCTGATGGGCAAGGAAACCCCGGACTCCGGCACCATCGAAGTCGGTGAAACCGTGCAACTGGCCTGCGTCGACCAGAGCCGCGAAGACCTCGACGGCAGCAAGACTGTGTTCCAGCAGATTTCCGACGGTTCCGACCAGATCCGCATCGGCAACTATGAAATCCCGTCGCGCACCTACGTCGGCCGTTTCAACTTCAAGGGTGGCGACCAGCAGAAGTTCGTCAAGGACCTGTCCGGTGGTGAACGCGGTCGCTTGCACCTGGCCCTGACCCTGAAAGAGGGCGGCAACGTGCTGCTGCTCGACGAACCGTCCAACGACCTCGACGTTGAAACCCTACGTTCCCTGGAAGAGGCCTTGCTGGACTTCCCGGGCGCCGCCATTGTGATCTCTCACGATCGGTGGTTCCTTGACCGCGTCGCGACCCACATCCTGGCGTATGAAGACGACTCCCAGGCGGTGTTCTTCGAAGGTAACTACACCGAGTACGAAGCGGATCGCAAGAAACGCTTGGGCGAAGCCGCTGCCCAGCCGCACCGTGTACGTCACAAAAAATTGGCCTGATTTGGGTCGGTTTGGAAAAAGCGGAGCCTTCGGGCTCCGTTTTTTTTGCCCATTAATTTCTGACGAACATCGATCAAATGTGAGAGGGGCGGCGCGACGATTCGACTTGCCCCCGATAGCAGTTTTTCAGTTGGTGCATGACGCTGTTTTGAAATTCCTTTTTAAGTGCGATAAATGCCTGTTTTTCAGGTTTATTTATATCCAATGCACCATTTAAATTCACAAAAGCGACATTTTGCCCTGTCGCGGTGCGAAATGAATTGATAAAGTCCGGCTCAATCGCCCTTAACGACAATAAATTTGCCGAGACTTTTCATGATCGAATCCGTTGAATCCTTCCTCGCCCGTCTCAAGAAACGCGACCCCGACCAGCCGGAATTCCACCAGGCCGTAGAAGAAGTCCTACGCAGCCTGTGGTCGTTTCTTGAAGCCAACCCCCACTACCTGACCTCGGGCATTCTGGAGCGCATCTGCGAGCCGGAACGTGCGATTACTTTCCGGGTGTCGTGGGTCGATGATCACGGCAAGGTGCAGGTCAATCGCGGTTTCCGTATCCAGATGAACAGCGCCATCGGCCCCTACAAGGGCGGTCTGCGCTTTCACCCGTCGGTCAACCTGGGTGTGCTGAAATTCCTCGCCTTTGAACAGACCTTCAAAAACTCCCTGACCTCGCTGCCCATGGGCGGCGGCAAAGGCGGCTCGGACTTTGACCCCAAGGGCAAGAGCGACGCCGAAGTGATGCGCTTCTGCCAGGCATTCATGAGTGAGTTGTACCGCCATATCGGCGCGGACGTGGACGTACCCGCCGGCGATATCGGGGTGGGCGCCCGCGAGATCGGCTTCCTGTTCGGCCAGTACAAACGCCTGAGCAACCAGTTCACCTCGGTGCTGACCGGTAAGGGCATGACCTACGGCGGCAGCTTGATCCGCCCCGAAGCCACCGGTTTTGGCTGTGTGTACTTCGCTGAAGAAATGCTCAAGCGCGATGGCCTGCGGGTTGAAGGCAAGCGCGTGGCGGTCTCCGGCTCCGGCAACGTGGCGCAATACGCTGCGCGCAAGGTCATGGATTTGGGCGGCAAGGTGATTTCGCTGTCCGACTCCGAAGGCACCCTGTATGCCGAAAGCGGTTTGACCGAGGCGCAATGGTCGGCGCTGCTGGAGTTGAAAAACGTCCAGCGCGGTCGCATCAGCGAACTGGCAGCGCGTTACGGCCTGGAGTTCCGCGCCGGTAAAACCCCGTGGGAGCTGGCGTGCGATATCGCGCTGCCGTGCGCCACCCAGAACGAACTCGACGCCGACGCTGCCCGCACCCTGTTGCGCAACGGCTGCATCTGCGTGGCCGAAGGCGCCAACATGCCGACCACCCTGGAGGCTGTGGATATCTTTATCGACGCGGGCATTCTGTTCGCCCCGGGCAAGGCGTCCAACGCCGGCGGCGTGGCGGTGAGTGGCCTGGAAATGTCGCAGAACGCCATGCGCCTGCAGTGGACCGCCGGGGAGGTGGACAGCAAACTGCACAACATCATGCAGTCGATCCATCATGCGTGCGTGCATTACGGTGAGGAGAACGGCCGGGTCAACTACGTGAAGGGCGCCAATATCGCGGGCTTCGTCAAAGTCGCCGACGCGATGCTGGCCCAAGGTATCGTCTAGGCCTCGGCCTCGATACGCAGCACGTCGATCACCTGGTCGCCGACGGGGCGCTGCCACAGCACCTCGTCGCCCACCCGGGCTCCGAGCAGCGCCCGACCCAGGGGTGAACCCCAGTTGATCAGGCCCGCGCCGGCATCGGCCTGGTCTTCTCCGACCAACTGAATGCGCTGCTGCTCGTCCTGCTCATTGGCGAAGGTCACCCAACTGCCGATCTGCACCTGGTCGGTGGAAACGGCGGGCGCCACCACCTGGGCGCTCTGCACCCGCTGGTTGAAGTAACGCAAATCCCGCTCAAGGTCGGCCTGGCGCTGTTTGTCGGCCTGTTCGCCCTTGGCGGATTCGACGCTGTATTCATGCTGCAACTGCGCGACCTTGGCCTGCAACTGCGCCAACCCGCGCGCGGTGAGGCGATTGGGTTGCTCGCTGACCTGACGCTCGACCGGTGTGTCGGCCTGCGCGGCGGCGCTGTCTTCATTTACAAAAGCTCGGCTCATGACAGTCTCCCTCTATGGAGTTTGGGCCATGTTCGCCGCACTTTAGTTTCGACGAATGTCTGAAAGCGACCTATCGCGAGCGATAAGCCTTGGCCGCGTCGCGATCCTTCTCCTGCTGCCAGGCGCGCTCGCGGTCGTTCCAATGGCTGTCTTTGTAGTCACGTAGCGCTTCGCTTTCGCGCATGGCCTTGCACTGGCGAAAGCCATCTTCCCAGCCTTCGGCGTATTCCCGCTCTTTCAGATAACGCGGCACATTCTTGCGAAACTCCCCAGTGATCACTCCCGCCGCCTGGCGACCGCTGCTGCAACCGTCATCGAAACCATCGGCAAACGCCGGTGGGTAGCCCTTGGCCAGTAACTCCTGGTGGGTCGATTGGCAACCCGACAGCCATACCATCGCACACAGCATTACTGCATACCGCCACATTGCTTGCTCCCTGGCCGTTTCACGGCTGATAGGGGAAGTCTAGAAGGGGATTCGTCGGAGGGATGTGAAAGGGGGGTGAGAAAGGTGTGGAGCATCGCGATGCTTAAGGCGAACGCTATACCTGTGGCGAGGGAGCTTGCTCCCTCGCCACCGGAAGCTAAGCCGTCTGGTTTATCGCCAGCGCAGCATGCTCAGCCAATTCCTGTTGGATAAACGCCGCGATCATCGCGCGGTACACCTGTTCGGTGACGTCTGGATTGGCGCCGACTGTGTGGGATAGGTCGCGCACTTTACTGATCACCTGTTCGACCCGCTGCGGCGCTTTGACGCCGTCGGTGTCTTTTTTGAAACGCGCCGCCTGGGAAACATACTGGCCGCGTTCGGCCAGCAGGGTGACGATTTGCTGGTCGAGGCGGTCGATGTTGCTTCGGACTTGTTCAAGCGTGGTGCAGTTAACGGCCGTGTTGAGTGAGCTCCTGATTGTGCGGGCAATGCTAACAAAGTGTGGGAGGGGGCTTGCTCCCGATTGCGGCGTGTCGGTCAGCCTATTTATAGCTGGTCCACCGCAATCGGGGGGCAAGCCACCTCCCACATTTTTAGTCAGTAGTGATACCACTTCATCTCAAGCATTACCTCATTCACCGGTGTCGCCAAGTGGCTGTACTCGCGCTGGGCGCTCAGGCGCAGGCCGAGGTTGCGCGACAATTCCCACTGCTGGTTCAGGCTGATGCTGCGCCGCACTTCGCCATTGGTGAAGAAGTCCCCCTTGGCTTCCAGGCTCAGGTTGCCCAGTGGGTTTTTCCACAGCACGCCGGTGTTAAAACCAGCGGCGGGGGAGATGGCTTCGTTGAAGTCGTTGTTGTGTTCCACGCGCACGGTGCCGAGGGCGAAGCCGAGCATGTCGTCGCGCAGTTGCCAGGTGCCGCCGGCGCCGCCGTTGACGTGGGCGACCAGGGTTTCGTCGTCGTGTTTGCCCGGCACACGTTCCAGGCCACCAGTGACTTGCCATGACCAGGGTTGTAGCAGCGCGTTGCGCGGGGTCAGTGAGCGGATAGTGGCCAGGTCCAATTGCTGCAATTGCCAGTGATTGCCTTCGTACTGGCGCAGTTTCATTTGCAGGATTTCGATCTGCGCGCCGAGGGGGAAGCCTTCGGCGTTGTCGTTGAGGTCGTGGTAGGCCATGCGCAGGCCGTATTCACCGAAGGCTTTGTCGCCACGGGTGCCGATGCCGGCTTGCCAGGTGCGCGATTCGTGGCCGTTTTCCGGCAACCCAGGAGGGGTAACTTTAAGGTCTGGCGCCGGGTTCTGGTTGATCGCACGCAGCAGTTCGAAGCTGCGTTGGGAGCGTTCGGTGTCGCGCTCCAGGCCATTGGCGCGGTAGCGGCCGAGGCGGTAGGCGGCGTCGATGATCAGGGCCTGGCGATCCTTGGCGATGGCCTTGAACGCGGGTGCCTGCAGTTGTTTCTGGTCGTCGCTGACGTTCAGCACCCATTGCTGCTCGTTGCTGTCCAGCGGCTTGGCACGTTCCAGCAACTCGCGTTCACGGGAGGGCCGGTAGTCGATTTTTTCGACCAGGCCGGCGTCTTTCACCGCCTTGACCGTGTCAGTCGGAATCGCGGTGAGCGGGAATTGCTCGGTCAGGCGCAGGCCGGGGCGGGCCACTTGCAGCAATTCCAGCAGGCGGTAGGAGCAGTTTTCGTCGAAGAAGAAGTAGTCGAACTGGATCTGCTTGAGCTCCCACACATGCTCGACCATGCGTTCGGTCTCGACCTGGGTCAGGTTCAGGCGGTATTCCCACAGGTCGCGGTTTTCCAGGCTGCGGTATTCCGAGAGTTTTTCCTGGTAGGGCACCAGGGCGAACAGGCCGGGGTAGCCGCCCATCAGGCCTTTCCAGGCGTAGAGGATGCTGTTGTCCGAGCCCTCGATATACGCGCCGAAGTTGATCGCATAGCTGAGCAGCGCGGTGTTGTTGCTCTGCACGTCCGCCTGGTCGATGCGCAGCAGGGTGTGGCCGAACATCGAGGAGGGGCTGTTGAGGTAGGCCGCCGGGAAGATCAACACCGCGCTATGGGGCGCGACGTCCTTGAACCATTGCTTGAATTCGTTGCAGTCCACGGCGGGCAGGTCGTTCAGGTGCAACTGATCCTTGAGCCAGCGGGTGCGTGCGGGGTAAACGCATTGGGCGTGTTTTTCACCCAGGCTGGCCGGCGCGTAGAGCGCGTCGACGGTGGCCTTGAGCTCCGCATCCGGGTGGTGAGCACCGTCGGCTGCGAGGAAGAATTTTTTGTCGCTGACATAGCTGCGCCAGCCACTGACTTTGCCGGCTTCGTAATGGCCCAGGGACAACCAGAACGGATCGTTGGCCAATTGCTGCAAACGTTGATCATCAAGATGCGGCGCTGCGTACAGCGGGGCGCAGGCGAAGAGTGCCATCGAGGCAAGGCGTTTGAGCATAGGGGCAACTTAAGTCGGAAAAAGTGAGACCCAAACGGGGAGGCGGGTCCAAAAGTAAAACCCGCGCCGTGGAGGGCGCGGGCAGGTCGAGCTTAAGCCTGGGTTGCGTACTTCGCCAGACGCGCATCACTTTTCAGTACAGCGAGGGTGTTGTTGTGCACATCGTCAGCGGTCACATCAGCCTTGCTGAAGATTTGCTGGAAGTGCTCATGAGTCACTGCAGCGAAGTGCTCGCGATCTTCAGGTGCAACGCCCAGTACCACGGCGTAGGTGGTCAGCGCTTCGCCATTGCCTTTGGCCATGTCTTCGGACAGCTCGTTCATCATGCCATTCATGGCAATCCACGACTTGCCGCCGTAGGTCAGGGCGCTGTTGGTGCTGCAACCGTTGGTGCCCGAGGTCATGCCGAAAGTGGCGTTGCCCGAGGTGCCGTTGGTGGTGGAAGCCAGGAAGTGCGCCGGAGTACCGCGCTGGCCGTCGAACAGCATGTTGCCCCAACCGCAGTTCGGGCCACCGGGTGATTCAGCCATTGCATTGAGGGAAACGACGGTGAAGAGAGTACCGAGAAGGATCCGTTTCATAGCTTTGTTCTCTTTGTGTGCAAACCAATGGACAAGGGGTCAGGCACTTCATAGCGCCTTAGGGGC
The DNA here is from genome assembly GCF_029320995.1 of Pseudomonas sp. D3. Taxonomy (NCBI): domain Bacteria; kingdom Pseudomonadati; phylum Pseudomonadota; class Gammaproteobacteria; order Pseudomonadales; family Pseudomonadaceae; genus Pseudomonas; species Pseudomonas sp. D3. Next base: position 5,695,301 of record NZ_CP119772.1, on the reverse strand, counting down.
CAGTTATTAGTCTAGCCCGCGCAGTTTGGAGTTTAGGCAGGTTCCAGGGGTTCCGTGATTTTTTATAAAACAAACAGAGATGTCGTGTTTTTTTTGTAGGACGCATGCCGTGTCTATGCTTTCCCTCAGGCTCGCCTTGCCAGAGCGCGCAACGGAGAGCCAGAATGCCGCCATCTGCCCCGCCTGATGTAAGGAAGCCCGATGCCTGATCCTGTTGCTGCCAGCTTGCGTCTAGCGCCTGACGCGCTGACTCGTCCTTTCTCCGCTGAACAGTTCAGCTTCTCGACCACCAATGATTTGGAGCCCTTTCGCGGTGTGCTTGGCCAGGAACGTGCGGTTGAAGCCTTGCAGTTCGGTGTGGCCATGCCACGCCCCGGTTACAACGTGTTTGTCATGGGCGAGCCGGGCACCGGTCGCTTTTCGTTCGTCAAACGTTACCTGAAGGCCGAAGGCAAACGCCTACAGACCCCGGCGGACTGGGTCTATGTGAATAATTTCGATGAGCCCCGCGAACCGCGCGCGCTGGAACTTCCGGCAGGCGGCGGTGCGGCGTTCATCGCCGATATCAATGGCTTGGTCGATAACCTGGTGGCGACCTTCCCGGCCGTCTTCGAACACCCGACGTATCAACAACGCAAAAGCGCCATCGACCGCGCGTTCAACCAGCGTTACGACAAGGCGTTGGACGTGATCGAGCGCCTGGCCCTGGAAAAGGACGTGGCGCTGTACCGCGACAGTACCAACATCGCATTTACCCCGATGCTCGACGGCAAGGCGCTGGACGAGGCCGAGTTCTCGCAACTGCCGGAAGTCGATCGCGAACGGTTCCATACCGATATTTCCGAACTGGAAGAGCGCCTCAACGAAGAGTTGGCCAGCCTGCCGCAGTGGAAGCGTGAGTCGAACAACCAACTGCGTCATTTCAACGAAGAAACCATCACCCTGGCCCTCCAGCCATTGCTGTCACCGTTGTCGGAAAAGTACGCGGAGAACGCTGCGGTGTGCGGTTACCTGCAAGCCATGCAGGTGTACTTGCTGAAAACCGTGGTCGAGCAATTGGTGGACGACGCCAAGACCGACGCCCAGGCCCGCAAGCTGCTCGAAGAGCAGTACTGCCCGAGCCTGGTGGTCGGCCATCCGGTCAGCGGCGGCGCACCGGTGGTGTTTGAACCGCACCCGACCTACGACAACCTGTTCGGCCGTATTGAATACAGCACCGACCAGGGCGCGCTCTACACCACCTATCGCCAGTTGCGTCCGGGCGCCTTGCACCGGGCCAACGGCGGGTTCCTGATCCTCGAAGCCGAAAAAATGCTCAGCGAGCCGTTTGTGTGGGACGCCCTCAAGCGTTCCCTGCAGTCGCGCAAGCTGAAGATGGAATCGCCGCTGGGCGAACTGGGCCGCCTGGCCACCGTGACGCTCAACCCGCAAATGATCCCGTTGCAGGTCAAGGTGATCATCATCGGTTCGCGTCAGCTGTACTACGCCTTGCAGGACGCCGATCCAGACTTCCAGGAAATGTTCCGGGTGCTGGTGGATTTCGACGAAGACATCCCGATGGTCGACGAAAGCCTGGAGCAGTTCGCGCAGTTGCTGAAAACCCGCACCTCGGAAGAAGGCATGGCGCCGCTGACCTCGGACGCGGTGGCGCGGTTGGCTACCTACAGCGCACGCCTGGCCGAACACCAGGGGCGTTTGTCGGCACGCATTGGCGATTTGTTCCAACTGGTCAGCGAGGCGGATTTCATTCGCCACCTGGCGGGCGACGAAATGACCGACGCCGGCCACATCGAACGCGCGCTGAAGGCCAAGGCTACGCGTACCGGGCGAGTGTCGGCGCGGATTCTCGACGACATGCTCGCCGGGGTGATCTTGATCGACACCGCCGGTGCGGCGGTCGGTAAGTGCAACGGGCTGACGGTGCTGGAAGTCGGTGATTCGGCGTTCGGCGTGCCGGCGCGGATTTCCGCCACGGTGTACCCGGGCGGCAGCGGTATCGTCGACATCGAGCGCGAGGTTAACCTCGGCCAGCCGATTCACTCCAAGGGCGTGATGATCCTCACCGGTTACCTGGGCAGCCGTTATGCCCAGGAATTCCCGCTGGCGATTTCTGCGAGTATCGCGTTGGAACAGTCCTACGGTTACGTGGACGGTGACAGCGCATCCCTGGGCGAGGCCTGCACTTTGATTTCGGCCTTGTCGAAAACCCCGCTCAAGCAGTGCTTTGCCATCACCGGTTCGATCAACCAGTTTGGTGAAGTGCAGGCGGTAGGTGGGGTCAACGAGAAGATCGAAGGCTTCTTCCGCCTCTGCGAAGCGCGCGGTCTGACCGGCGAACAAGGCGCGATCATTCCGCAAGCCAACGTGGCGACGCTGATGCTCGATGAGAAGGTGTTGCAGGCCGTGCGTGCCGGGCAATTCCATATCTATGCGGTGCGCCAGGCGGATGAGGCGTTGAGCCTGTTGGTCGGCGAGCCGGCCGGTGAACCGGACGCGCAAGGGCAATTCCCCGAAGGCACGGTGAATGCGCGTGTGGTAGAGCGTTTGCGTGCGATTGCCGAGATGATCAGCGAGGAAGACTTGAAGGAAGCAGAGAAAGAACTGGCGCAGCAGGCGTTGGCGGAAACCAAGCCGAGCTGAAGCGTTAACCCGCCACAAAATTGACTCCGGGTTCGGGGCCAACGCCCGTTGGTCCCTACAACCTTGGTTTGTCGCAGTTTTCTTCTATTCTGAGCATTAGGGATATCCACAGGAGTCGCAGGATAGAGACAGTCTCGCCGTGCTTGAGGCTGAACACTGATCTACCGAGGGTCGCCGCCATGCCGCGCAACCTTTGCCTCACCCGCCAGTGCCTGGGCTTGGGCACCCGTATCGAATGTTCCGTTCGCCCTCTTGCGGGGGATAACGGGATGTGGACGTTGCTGTTTGCCGCTGGAATGGCCGGCGAGCAGCCTTCCACCGTCAAGTCCGAAGGTCCGTTTCATGGGCCTTTCGTGGCCGAGACCGTTCTGCAAACGATCGTCGATAACCTGACACAGCACGGCTACGAGCTGGCGGACGAGCCGCCGATCTGGTGCCTGCATGTGCAGGCCCACCTGCGACTGCTCAACAATGGGCAGGAACGCCTGGCCCTGTAAGCCCCAATCATTTGCTTTCGGGCTTGTCCAGCTTGACCTCGAAGCCGTACTGCACGGTGCCGAGGTCGGTGCGCTGGTAGCTTTCCAGCAGGGTCGGCTGGCCATAGAAGTAATGCACGTCAAACAACGCCGTGCCGTATTCCTCGGCGCGGTGGCTGACCCCGAGAATTTCCTTGAGATAGTTGCCGCTGGCGTCCTTGGCATAGAAGCGCCAGCTGTCGGACGGGAACTGCGTCTGGTCGATGATCAGCGCGTTGTCCTTGAGCGATAGGCCCTTGGGTAGCTTGGCCACGTCGATCGTGGCTTTGTCGATGGTGGCCAGGAACAGCGGAATCGAGCCCACCACAAACGCCGGGTTCTCCGGGAACAGGTTGAGGTCGTAGGTGAGGGTGCCGCGTGCCGGGTTCAGTTCGAAGGCTTCGCTCGGCAACTCGATGGGCTCGCCGCGCGCGCCTTTTTCATCTGCCGTGAAAAACGTCACCGGGGCTTCGCTGCTGTTGCGTTCGGCGCCTGCCAGTTCGTCGTTGAAGGTAAAGGGGTGGTCAAACACGATATGCGCGGCGCTGGCATCTTCGACGGACTGGCTGATGGTCACGCTGTTTTTTAGCTGGTCCTCGGTCATTGTCGCGTTTTTGAGCCAGTTGGCAGCGCCGTCGTCATACACCGTTACCGCCATCGGCAAGGCTTGTACGGTTTTCTGCAGACTGTTTTTGTCGAAGCGCAGCACCTGCAGGTCGAGGTCCTTGTGGGTCACCGTGGCCGTGGAAAAGTCCAGTACGTCGACCTGCAGCGTGTCGATCAGGCCGTTGAAGTAGACCTTGGCGTAATGGCTGTTTTGCTGGTGTTCGAAGGTTTTTTGTTCGTCCGTCAGTTGTTTTTCAAGCGTGTCCGACCAGGCTTTCTGCTTTTGCATCTGCGCCAGTTGTTTTTCGTAGAACGCCACCTGCGCGGTACTTTCATTGATTGAGCCGGAGCGCGTGAGGAATTGCCCGGTACTGTCGCGCGCCTGGACCAGCAAAGGGTTCGGCGATTCGTCGGCGGCTTGCGCTGCCAGCGGTTCGTGGTTGGTCAGTTCGATCTCGGCGTAGTTTTTTTCCAGGCTCAGCAGCTTGAGGGTGATATTGCCCTCGGTGCGCGGGTGGCCCAGGTCTTGTTTCGACAAATCGAACGTCAGCACCTTGCCCGGTGCAATGACCTCAACCGTGCCTTTGAGGCTGACGGGCTGCGGCTGGCTTTTGTTTTCCGTCTCGATGCCGTCGATGAACGGGTAGGTCACCGTCAGGTCATCGGGGTTGGTCAGGTTGGAACTGCTGGGGCTCAACTGGATGCCGGGATCGGTTTCCGACCATTCCGGTTGGAAGGGGATGACTTTGTTGTTGCTCAAGGTCACCGACTGCCATTCCAGGCCGTGGGGGAAGGGGAACTGGTCGGGCATATTGAAGTTGAACGGGAACACCGGCTGCAGATCGGTCAGGTAGTCGGAGTGGGAGGTCTTGCGCAGTACGAACAGGCCGTTGATATAGGTGTCGACCAGCGCCTGGGGCGTGGGGTAGTGCTTGAGCAGCGCCAGGCTGTCTTCGCCGTATTCGGCTTCGATAGGCTTGGTGGCGAGCTTGACCCGCGCCCGTTCCAGTAACAGCAGCGAACCGCCAAGGTCGGCGATGGCGTCACGCAGTTTGGGGTCCTGGATACTGTCGAGCGACTGTTCGAACTGCGTGGTTTTCTCTTCGAGGGTGGTCTGCTTTTTCTCATCGCTGGGAGAGCAGCCGCCGGCCAGCAGCAATGCCGCACACAGGCCGATGCTGGCCCAAGGGGAACGCACATCCATCATCTTGAGTTTTCCTGTCCGACGTCTTTGAGCCGAGTTGATGGGCTCGACACTAGCAGAAAAATTCTCTTACAGATGCCGCCCAGGTCAGTTTTCTCACGGTTACAGGTGTTCGGGAGCCGCTGGTATACTCGCCGCCATTTTTAGCCAAGCTGTGTGAGATTCAATGGAACGCTTTATCGAAAATACGATGTACGCCTCGCGCTGGTTACTGGCGCCGATCTACCTGGGGCTCTCCCTGGGCCTGCTGATCCTGGCACTGAAATTCTTCCAGGAAATCATTCACGTCGTTCCCGGCATCTTCAGCATGCTCGAATCGGAAGTGATCCTGCTGCTGTTGTCGTTGATCGACATGGCGCTGGTCGGCGGCCTGCTGGTGATGGTGATGATCTCCGGCTACGAGAACTTCGTCTCGCAGCTGGACATCGATGAAAACAAGGAAAAGCTCAACTGGCTGGGGACCATGGACTCTTCGTCGCTGAAGATGAAAGTGGCCGCGTCCATCGTGGCGATTTCCTCCATCCACCTGCTGCGCATCTTCATGGACGCCAAGAACGTCGATCCGCAGCATTTGATGTGGTACGTGATCATCCACATGACCTTTGTGGTATCGGCGTTCGCCATGGGTTACCTGGACAAGCTCACTAAGCACTGATCCCCCGCGCCCGCCTTACTGCTCGATGAAGTAGTAAGGTTGGCGACTGATTGCCATTTCCTTGATCACCGTGACCTTGCCGGTCAGTTGGTCCGTGTTATCCAGCAGCGCGACGTTGCCGGGGGCGGCGGCCAGGTAACTGCGCAGTTCTGGCTCGGTTTGCAGAATTGGCAAGTAGGCCTGCAGATAGAACATGCTGGCGCCGTCGATGCGCTCGTTGGGCCGGAACAATGCGACTTTTTTGCCTTCGGCCTGCAGTGCCTGGATCTGACTCACTACGGGCACGAACGACTGTTTTTTGTCGGCTTTTGGCGCGAACCAGAATGCCGCGCCCAGGTAGCAGGCGATGAGCAGGGTGAACACGCCGCCGATCACGATTTTATGCGGCGCATACAGCGCCGGTTTGTGATCTTTCAGCCATTGCAGCAGTACCCGCGCGTACTCCGCAGCCAGTACGGCGGCGGCTGGCGTCAGCGCCATCAGGTACACCGTGCGCTTGCTGGAGGCCAGGGTCAGCAGGGTAAATTGCGCCACCAGCCAGACGCAGAAAAACAGAAGGTAGCGGTTGTGTACCAGGCTTTTGCGGAAGTGCCAAAGCCCCAGGTACACCAGGATATTCCACGGCAAAAAGGCTTCGGGCAGTTTGGCGATGTAGTAGTAGAACGGCTCGTAATGCCCGGCTTCGACAAACGAACCGCTGAACCGCCCGACGCTGTTGGTCCACAGCACTTCGCCCACCGCCTGCATCCCGCCGCGCTGGAACAGAAATCCCAGCCAGATCAGCAGCGGCACCAAGGCCAGCAGGGTAAACAGTGCCGGTCGCAGCCAGTCGCCGATGCGCAGGCGTTTGTCCATCCAACTGGTACACGCCAGGTACACAAAGATCACGATGCCCGGCATCGCCAGGCCCAGCACGCCTTTACTCAGGGTGGCGACCACCATCCCGGCCGTAAACAGGGCCCAGGCCCAGGTGGTTGAGCCCTGGCGCTCGGACGCCGGTCGCATCGCCTGGTAGAACGCCAGCAGCGCGGTAGTCACGCCCAGGCTGAGCAACGCATCTTCACCCACGCCGCGCACGTTGCCCCAGTAACTGGCCATGGTCGCCAGGATCAGTGCCGCGCAGAACGCCAGGATCTGCGGTCGTCCGAACCGGCGCAGCATCCCGTAGAGCAGCATCACGCTGAACAACCCGGCAAACGCTGAGGCCAGGCGCACGGCCCAGGTTGTGCCGCCAAACAAGCGGATCGCGCCGGCGTCGAGCCACAGGCTCAGGGGCGGTTTTTCAAGGAACGGCTCACGAAACAGCCGTGGCACCACCCAGTCGTTGTCCAGGTGCATGGCCATCGCGATCCCGGCGACGCGGGCTTCGGTGGAGCCTTGCAGCTCATGGCTACCAAGGGCGAAGAAGAACAACAGGCCAGCAAGCAGGAGCAGCAGAGGAACGGGACGCGTCATGGGGGCAGGATACCGGGGCAGGGGACCGTTCGGGGGAACGGCTCGTAATCGGTGAGTATAGGGGGGCGCTTCTTAATATTTCGTGAATAGAGGCGGAATTTATGCGGCCGGGCCGGAGGTGGTGGTAAACCCACCCCCGGCTTCACTCCCGATGGCTGCAAATGGGCGTTATGTGGCTTTGACTTTAAAACGACTCAACCCTTGCTGCATGGAACTGGCCCGTTCCGACAGGTTGCGGGCGGCCACCGCGCATTGTTGGGAGTTGGCCTGATTCTGCTGGGTGACTTCGTCGATCTGCTCCAGACCGATACTGGCTTGCTGTAAGCCGGACGCCTGTTCACTCGAGGCTTGGTAGATCAACGACACCAGGCTGGAAACGGTGCTGGTGCCGGTGACGATGTTTCGCAACGAGTCGGCCGTGCGACCGGCGATGACCATGCCGCGCTGCGTCTTGGTCGACGAGTCGGCGATCAGCGCTGCGGTTTGCTGGGCTGCTTCGGCGCTGCGGGCGGCGAGGCTCCTGACTTCATCGGCGACGACGGCAAAGCCGCGGCCCAATTCCCCGGCGCGCGCGGCCTCGATCGCTGCGTTCAAGGCCAGCAGGTTGGTCTGGGCGGCAATATTGTCGATGGTGGTGATGATGGCGGTGATGTCTTTGCCCGAATTGTCGATTTCCGCCATGGCGGCGATCAATTCGCTCATCAGCTTGTCACTCTCCCCGGCGTCGGCGCGTGAGGCCTGGGATTGTTCGTCGGCCTTTTTCGCATTGGCGGCGTTGTCGGAGGTCTGCGCGGCCATTTGCGTCATGACGGCACTGATTTCAGTGATGGACGATGCCGAATTGGACGCGCCGTCGGACAACGACTGGCTCAACTCGGTGACCTGTGCGGAGCTGCCGGTGATTTGCGTGGCGCTGGCCTGCACCTGGGAAATCAAGGTGTTCAGGTTGCCGACCATTTTCTCCAGGGACTTGCCCAACGTGTCGTTGGGGGAGGACAAACGCACTTCGAGGTCCAGATCGCCTTCGGAGATACGTTCAGCCACGCGGACTTGACGCTGCAGGCTTTCAGACATCTCGTTCAAAGCCAAGGACAACTGGCCGACCTCATCTTCGGATTTTTGTACCAGGCGACGGGAGAAGTCTCCCAGGCTGATGTTGGCAGCCAAGGCGGCGGCTTCACGAATCGGCCCGACGATTTTTGCGGTAGCGAACCACAGCGCCAGCAATGCCAGCAATGAGATGCCCAGGCCGACCGAGACCTGCCAGATACTGCTGCTGACGCCACGCGATTGCAGTTCCTTCTCCAGGGTAATGGCCTGGCTCATGACCACCGCCTTGGGCAGGTGGATCAAGATGGCCCAGGGTTTTTCGGTGCGGCCCAGGGTGATCGGCATCTGCACTTCGATTTCCTGGGTGTCCTGGTTCAGGCGGCTGTCGCCCTGGCCTTTCTGCACATTGGCCAGCACCTTATCCCAGGTGTTGGGTAGCAACGCCTTCAGTGGCTGGCCGATCAATTCTGGCCGTTTACTGTCGGCCACCACCAGCCCCTGATTGCTCAGGATCGACACTGAGCCTTTGCCGCCGTAGAGGTCGGCGGACATTTGCTCGCTGAGTTTCTGGATAAACGAAATGTCGAAGTCCGCACCGACTACGCCGTAAAACTTGCCATTGGCGGTGATCGGCACCGAGAGCGTGGTCAGCCACACATTTTTGCCTTGCACCACGTAGGGAATGGGGTCGAGCACGCTTTCTTTCTGGGTATCCCGGGGGCCGCTGTACCAGCCGCCCTTGAGCACACCATTGGGGTGGCGGGCATCGGAGTCGTACTCGACCAGCGGTTGTACCGCGACATGACCGTCCGAGCTGCGCGTCCAATAGGGCGTGAAGCGGCCGGTCAACGGGTTGTTGCCGCCCTCGTTGTTACGAAACGCTTGGTCCTGGCCGTCCAGCGCATCTGGCTCCCAGCACGAATACGTGCCGTTGAACTCGGGGTTGTCCTTGAGCACGCTGAGCAGCATCGTATTGATTTGATCGCGGCCCAGCGCCAGCGGGCTTTGCGCACTTTTACTCGCGCCCAGCGTATTGGCCAGCGTGCGTGCCGAGTCCAAGGCATTTTGCAGCTTCGCCTTGATGGCGTTGGCACGGGACTCCGCCAGGTTTTGCACTTCGCGGATGGTGCCACTTTCAATCAATGCTGAAACTTCAGTACCCACGTAGGCTTGATTGGCGGTTGAGGAGTACAACCCATATGACACCAAACTCGCGCAAGAGATTAATAGGCAGAGTCCGGCGGTGAAGCAAATTCGAGTCTGTAATGAGTTGAATTTCATGATATTTCCTGCCCACGCTAGTAGTTGCCGAAATAATTGGATGTCGGCATTCCAGTTTTTTGTTTACAAGGCTTACTGCTTGATCATGGGCTGCTTAAGCATATAAATGCGGTACAGCTGGGTAGTCGCTTAGTTCTGTTCTGACGCCTCATCGTCGAGCCATAAACGTTCGGTATTTTTAAAGCCATAGCGCTGTGCCGGCACGCGCGCAATGATGCGATCGGTTTGTTCGGGATCACTCAGGTCGACTATTCTTGGGGTGATATAGATATTTAACACCGGCAAGAAGAATAACTTTATTTTTGGCGTCAATAATGAGTCGGGATGTTGTTCGATCACTACGCCGATACTGCCACTTTTCAATTGAACGATAGACCCGACTGGATAAATGCCCACGGACTTCAAAAACGCACGGAACACCTCATCATCGAAATGCCCGTCCCATGTCGACATTTGCTGAATCGCGACGGCGGGGTCCCAGCCTCGGTTGTAGGATCGGTCCGAGGTGATTGCGTCATAGACATCGCAAACGGCGGCCATTCGCGCAAAAAGACTGATCTGGTCGCCCACCAACTGATGGGGGTAGCCGCTGCCGTCGACCCGTTCATGGTGGTGCAGGCAGACATCCACGACCATGTCGCACAGCTGCGAGGTCGCCTGCAGGATTTTCTCGCCTTCCAGCGGGTGGGTGCGGACCAGCTCAAATTCGTCACTGCTCAAGCGTCCAGGCTTGTTGAGGATGGCGCTCGGTATGGCCATTTTACCGACGTCATGCAGCAGGCCGGCCATTCCCACCCGGCGAATCAACGCAGTAGGCAGGTCCAGCTGGTTGCCCAGGGCAATCATCAGTGCGCACACGGCGACCGAATGCATATAGGTGTAATCGTCCAGGCTTTTCAGGCGTGCCAGGCTGATAAAAGCGTTGGGATGACGTGCGATCGAAGAGGAAATGTCGTCTATCAGCGCGCCGATATGTTCCAGCTCCAGGGCGCGGCCCATGCGGGCATGGCTGAACATCTCGACCACGGCGGTCTTGGCGCGGGCGCAGATTTCCTGGGCGGCGACCAACTCGTCGTTCATTCCGGTGGGGGCGATCGCAGCCGCTGCGGGCGCGGGGGCCGGGTCTGATAATTTGGGCGTCTCGGCCAGCTGCGCGCCACAGCCCATGGCGCACCGGATGTCCGCTTGCGCGTCACGCGCGCAGTCCTTCCAGAATGGCCTGGCTTCGTTGTCTGACACCAGCTGATAGAGCTCACTACATTTCGACATGATCTGCCCTCTGTTGATTTTTTCTTATTCGCTTCCTTACAGCCTCCTTGGCTTGAGTCTTGTAGTAATAGAACTTCAGTTCGGATTGACGGCTTTGATACGTGAGATGACACGGCCGGCCAGGTCATCGGGGCGGAACTTGGCCAGGAAATCATCGGCGCCGACTTTCTTGACCATGGCCTGGTTGAAGCCCCCCGAGAGCGAGGTGTGCAGCACAATGTGCAGGTTGGCCATGCGCGGGTCGTTACGGATCTCGGCGGTCAAGGTGTAACCGTCCATCTCTGGCATCTCGATGTCGGAGATCATCATCAGAAACTCCTCATCGGGCTTGCGCCCTTCGTCGAGCATGGCGTGCAGGTAGTCAAGTGCTTGCCGGCCATCGTTCAAGGCCACCACCTCGACGCCCACGGTTTCCAGGCAGCGGGTCACCTGTTTGCGCGCGACCATCGAGTCGTCCACGGTCAATACACGCAGGTGTCGGGCTTGTTGGGTGACGTCGTGATCGATCACGCCGCTGGATATTTCCTCGGACGATGGCGATATTTCTGTCAGGACCTTTTCAACATCGATGATCTCGACCAGGCGATCGTCCGTGCGGGTCACTGCGGTCAGGTAATTGTTTTCACCACTGCCCTTGGGCGGCGGATGAATGTCTTCCCAGTTCAAGTTGACGATGTGCTCGACTGCGTAGACGAGGAAGCCCTGAACGCGATTGTTGTACTCCGTAAGTATGATAAAAGCGCTTTCCTGATCTTCGACGCCGGGCAGTCCCGTTGCCATGGCAAGGTCAAGAATAGGGATGCAGACACCTCGGATATTGGCCACGCCACAAATATTGCTATTAGACTTTGGTATTGAAGATAGCTTCGGGCAGCGAATAACTTCCCTAACTTTAAATACGTTGATCCCGTACAGTTGGTGGTTATTGAAACGGAATAGCAACAGTTCGAGCCTATTCTGCCCAACCAGTTGTGTGCGGCTGTTAACAGATGCCAATACACCGGTCATACACACTCCCTGAGCCTGGTTAAACAGCGTTAGTGTCGTAATGACATTAGCATATGCAACGGAATGTAAAATATATGTGAAAAAATATACTGGGCGGATTTATGGTTAAAACGATATGAGAGCAGATGAGTGTCTATCCGCACGGATACTTTAAATAGTTAGTTGGCTAACTTGCTATTTCTTATTGTTGAGAATTATTTAGATCGATGTCTTTTAGACTGCCTGCGAAGTCCGGCAATTCATGTCGTTCGAGGAGCAGGGGAGGCTAAACAGTCTAATCTCCGGCCGAGCCTCCCTCCACGCCGATAGGGCTGTCGCGCAATGTCCAGGCTTTGCCCGTCAAGTTGAACGAGCGCTCCAGTGCCTCATGTCGGCGCACTGACACACAATGTTCGGGCGGCCCATGGCATCGCTGAGGTCTTCCTTGTGTCCTCTGGGATTAGCGTGATTTCGCCGCGATGCCGAACGCGTAGATCTTGTCGACGATTTGGCGTGAAGCCGTCCTGATCGCCGTTGCGCTATTGCCCGCGATATGCGGCGTCAGTTGCGCATTGGGAATGCCTGCCAGCGGTGAGTTGAAGCGGTCCTTTTCCTGGGCAAAGGTATCGATGGCGACCGCTTTGATATGCCCGGGAAAACGCGTCATGAAAGCTGCCAACTGGTCCTCGTCGACGATGCCACCGCGAGCGGTATTGATCAGGATCGAGCCCTGGCGCATCTGGCTGAACGCCGTCGTGTCGAACAGGCCTCGCGTGAGCGGCGTGAGCGGTGTATGGATCGAGACGACGTCGGCTTCGCCGAGCAACTGCGTGAGGGTTGGTCTTCGATCAAGCCCAAGGTCTTGTGCGACCTGACCTGTAAACCGTTCCGAACCGGTAGCGATGACCTTGATGCCGAGTGCTCGAGCCTTGCGAGCGACCTGTTGCGCGATGTCGCCAGTGCCCACCAGCCCCAGCGTCAACTCGGAGAACTCCTGGACGGGAGGCAGGCTGCCCTTGGACCAATGACCTTTGTGGGTTTCGGCGTTGTAGTGGCCGAGGTCCCTGGATAAAAACAACGCTTGGGCCACCACGTATTCCGCGACGGCTGGGGCGTTGGCGCCTGGTGTGTTCAGTATCGTCACGCCAGCGTGCCCGGCTGCTTGCCGGTCGATGTGGTTAAGCCCTACGCCTGCCTGGGCGATGGCGCGCAGCGGTGTTGCCAGGCAGGCGGCGGCGTTGATCAGTTCGCCATCGAGGGGGATGTTCAAGCGCGTCTTGAACACGCTGTAGCCTCCGGCCTGGGTCAGCGCAGCGATGAAGGCGGGCTTGTCGTGGCAATTGATCTGGGCATATTGAATGCGCTCGCCGTAGTGGTTCCTGATGCTGTCCTTATCGGTGAAGTAGTGAAGGTTCAGGGTGACGGCCAGCCCGAGTTCAAGGAATCGGTCGACTTCCTCACATAGCAGCGGCGGGCCAGGGGCGTCCAGTATCAGGGTGGTGAATGCCATGCGCGTGGTCCTTTTGGAAGAGTGCCTGAGCCCCTCGACGGCCTCATCAAAGAGGACAGGCTTGGCCTGGACGTGATCTATCTCCAGGCCAAGCGCTGGACCAACACAGTGCATCGTCCGGAGATCGACAAATTCATCGGTGCTTTGACTCGCCAGCGTGCGCGCAAGGGCGTGTTTATCACCACCTCGGAGTTCTCCGATGATGCCCTTACCGCAGCGCTGGGGCTGGATATCAAAGTGGTGCTGATCGACGGTGTTGAGCTGGCGCGACTGATGGTGGAGAACAACCTGGGCGTGAGCGTTAAGCAGGTGTACGAGGTTAAACAGCTAGACAGTGATTACTTCGCGGAGGAGTGACTCACAACGTCCAAAACTTTCCTTCGTTTCAAATCTGGAGGTCACTACGAGGACCGCTCGGTCCTCGACCTGGGTATAGCGTTGTTCTAAAGCAAAACTGGATCCGGATGCTGCACGCAGATCTTAGCTTTAGTGAAAATATGAATACTTGAGGGCAATCGGGTAAATACCGCTTCATAGGGTGCAATCAAGCGTCCACGGGCCAAGTGCCGCGACGCACCATCTCCCTGACACGATCAGCCCCGTTGGCCCGAACCAGCAACTCCATGCGTGCTTTTTCGATGTCCTCGGCACTCCACTGGTCGGTCGCCATGGTGGCTTTCTCATGGGACCAACCATTGTCGTAGTGACGCACCACGTACTGCTGCTGGTATTCCCACATCGAAGTTCCGGGAATCGGCGTGACGATAAACGGGTTGGCATACGCCATGCCGGCGCCCATGAGGTTGACCGCGTAATCGATGGTGCGGTCGATCAGTTCCAGGCTCTCTACAAACGGCTTTTGCCCAGGCCCCCCCGGGGGATTGACGAACCCCAGCATGAACCCGCCGGTGACCTGAATGCTGTGCTCGGTAAAAATTTCTATGAGCTCAAACGTCGAGTGCTGGATCGCGTTAAGTCTGGATTTGTTGGAATTGACCAGGCTGTCTTCGTTCGCGCTCTCCACCGCGAGGTAGATGTTGTAGCAGCCATTTTCGGCAATCGACCGAATGAACTCCCTTGCCGTAAGTCCGCCTTTCACCGCCTCGATCACATTGCGATATTGCGGGTTCTTGCGCTCCTTCTCATCCATCTGGTCTATGAAGCCTTCGCCCAAATGCAGCAGGATTAGGTTGAAAAGGCTCAACCCGCCTTCTTCGACCCAGGGCAAGTCATGTTTTTTCAGGAGCTTGCCAACCTCCATCGCATACAACGGGTCGTGCATCAGGTGATCGTCCTCGATCAGGACTTCGGTGACCCCCTGTTTCACCAGATCGGCCAGGTGCAGGTCAAACCAGTCCAGGCCAAGTGCGCGCCAGGGGCCGTTGATTTTCGGGATGTAGCAGAAGTTACAGTTCACGTTGCAGCCAATCGTGGAGAATATCTGCGCCCACGCGCCATGCTTGCGTACTCGCGCACCTGAGGAGTGATAAGGCTGCAGGTAATGGTTCATGTTCAGAAAGCTGAAGTCCGGCAAGGGCATCACTCCGAGCCTCTCCTCGAGGTCCTGCCGCTTGGGGATGATGCTCAGGTAGCTGGATTTCTGGGTGGGCCGGATCAGTTGCGCTCGGCTGTCGCGGTACGCCACCCCGGGTACGGCATTGATGTCTGTCCCTTCGTGAGTCAAGGCATCGAGCAGCAGTGTAAAGGCCCGGTCAGCTTCGTTGATCAGCGCGAAGTCGAAGGCCGAATCCAGCAGTGCATTCTTCCAGTCACCACTGGAGTGAGCGCCGCCAGTGACCAGCACCAGATTGGGGTCGAGGGTTTTTACCAGCTCGGCCAACGCCCGTGCATTGCCCCATTGCACGGTGTAGTTGCACTGGATCCCGACAATATCGGGCTGCGCGGTTTCGATGATCTCGCGTATCTGCGTATCGGTCAGGCCGTAGCGGATCAGATGCCCTTGGTCGACCTTGACCAGGCTGTGCTCCTGGGACCAACCGGCAAAGGGCGAATCGACAATCTGCACGTCATAACCGGCACGCCGGGCTACCGTGGCGATGCGCAACAGGCCGATAGGCGTACCGGCACGCTTCATCACTTCGAACGTATCAATGCCGATGCGGGCGAATGCGCTGTCGTGTGACGTGGGCTCGATCAGGCGTGTGTAAGGCGGCACAAACAGCAGCACACGAGGCGCCTCACCATTGGCGCGACGGCGGATGCCGGTTCGGCTGTTCAGCAACGATGGCTTTCCCAGATGACTGAGTAAGGGCCGCGTAGGTGCGACCGAAAAACTCGGCCCGTCGCTCTCGATCCTGATGGTTCCCTGCGAAGCTATCAAGTTCATTTCCCTGTCTCCTTACCCGTCGAAATCACCGTGAGGTCGTGCGTGAGCGTGAAGTGGCGATGACCGCCCCCGCAATGATCAACACGGCGGGAATCATCAGGATCGGCTTGGCATCGCTTTGCCCCACGGCAATCAGCAGCAGCGTGGAGAACAGCGGCGCCAGGTAAGACAAGGCGCCCAGCATCGATAGATTTCCGTGCTTGGTCGCGTGGTCCCAGGCGAAAAAAGCCAGGCCTACCGGGCCCAGCCCCAGGGCAATGATTGCCGCCCACTGGCCCGGTTCAGGCTGCACCGTGGTTTCGAACGCCAGGTGGCAGAGCCCTCCGGCCACTGCCACCAGCCCGCAAATACCCCCGACGATGCTGCTCGGAACATGGCTGAAACGCCGGTTGAACACCGAATAAATCGCCCAGACCCAGGCACACGCAAAGGCTGCGGCGTAACCGATAACCGGCATCGCCACACTGTCACTCTGGGCCCGCAGTTGCATGATGAAGGCCGTCCCCGCAAGGCCGAGCAACGCGCCCAGCAACTGGCGCTTGCGCAGCGACTCGCCGGTGGCAAAGCTCGACAGCAGAACGATCAGCAGTGGCCACAGGTAGGCAATCAGGCTGGCTTCAGCCGCAGGCGCGGCCTTCAGGGCGAAGAAATACAACGCGTGATAGACGAAGATGCCGGCAAACCCCGTTGCCCATACAGGCCAGGGCTGGCGCCAGCTGCTGAACCCGGCAGCGCCACGCATCCCCAGCATGCACAGGCTGGCCACGAACGCGACCGCGAAGCTCGAAGCCAGCAACTGAAAGGCCGGGATCCCGGCGGTCAAGGTGGTCAGAAGCGCCAGGCACGCCCACAAAAACACGGCAATCACCCCGATCAGCGTCGCACTGGCGGCGCCCTTGGCAAGGGTGATGGATGGGTTGGAAGTGCTCATGCAAGCCCCGTCTGCGGATTATCCTCAAGCGGGAACAATAGAAAGGTCGAGAGAGCGAGTATTGATCAGTCCCGCCAAAGAATTGTTCGGGACTGCTATTTTTCAGTGGTCTGGCACTTGTTTACGCACAACGGCCGGTGTCAGGTGGCGGGCTTTCTTCAGGGCATGGGTTAACGCACTCTGGTCGGCGTAACCGGTGCGATGCGCAATATCAATGATCGACAAGGACGTTTGGCGCAGCAGATCAATGGCCAGATTCAGGCGCAAGTTCGCGATATGCGAGAACGGGGTTGTGTTCAGGTGCTGCCCGAATAGGGCATACAAGCGCCGCTCGCTGGTGCCCGCATAACGCGCAATATCATGCACCGTCAGGGCGGTGGCCAGATGCTGCTCGATGTAGGCCAGCGCGCGAGCGAGAATGAACTGGCCAGGGTCGCTGCGCGCAACCTCGGGCTGCAATAAAGAACACAACAGCAACCGACTCCAGGACTCGGCCATCGCGAGCGAGCCGACCAACTGTGGCCCGTTGCTGCTGGCGTAATCGAGCAAATGCCGTATATCGGGCCTGACCGCAAAAAAGCGTTTGTCGTTGAGGGGGTCAAGTGACGCAGAAGTGCTTTTATGCGCTTCGCCACGGTCGGTCGATACATCCAACACCAGAAAATTGTTATGGGTGTTGGCCAGAAACGTATGCCGGGAACCCGCGCAAATCACGACGCCTTGGCTCGCGTCGACTTTGCCACCTCGTCCGTCGACCTCAATTTCCATTGAGCCGGACTGAGAAAGGACTATTTGATGAAAGTCATGTTCGTGCAGCTCAACCTCACCTGAATAAGAGCGCAACGCCAGGGAAAACGATTGGGGGTCGGTAGCGCTCATCCGTGACTCTCCTTGTGTCGAGGCATTTATCCTACGTCACCGATACGCACGAGGACCAGTCCGTTGCCTGCGGTGATTGCCGCCGGTTACTTATCATTGAATTCAAATTCGCGATTGGCGATCAACATCGCTGAAGAACCTAAGGAAACTCTGAAAAAGACTTCTTGATTTGGCGAAGTCACTGAACACTAATCGCCGAGTCTTTCGGTGATGACGCAGATGACTTTCGTCGACATCGAGTACGTCGGCAAGCGCAAGCAGACCCGCAAAGAATTGTTCCTGACCGAGATGATCAAGTGCTGCCCTGGAAGAGCTTGATCGTGCTGATCGAACCGCACTATCCAAAAGGCAAAGGTGGTCGTCCGGCCTTAGCGTTTATGGCGGTGCTGCACGTACACATGATGCAAAATTGGTCCGGTTACAGCGATCCGGCGATGGAAGAGGCACTGTAAGAAACGACCGTCCTGCGCCAGATCGCGGGGGTGAGTCTGGAGCGTATCCCGGACGAAACCGCCACCCTTAACTACCGTCTTTTGCTGGTGAAGCACGAACTAACTGCCGGAATCCTTGCTGTGATCAATGGCTAGCTGGGCGACCCTTGATGGCATTGGCATTGGCATTGGCATTGGCATTGGCATTGGCATTGGCATTGGCCTTGGTGACCTTGGGCATTTACGGTCCTCTTCTGGGTATCGCGCCGTTGGGTATCTTGCTGGTGATCTGGGGTGTCGCCATTTTCGCTTTGTTTACTGGCCTGCAGACCTGGCTCTTGAGGATTGCCGGTGATCACACGATACCGGCCACGGCAATCCATACAGCTGTACTGAATAGCGCGATCGGGTTGTGTGTGATTATCGGCGGAGGAGCACTGAATGTGGCCGGGTTTGAGGGGCGATGCTATCGGCCCGCGTGGTTATTGCCCCTGCCATCGTCCTGATGATTGCCGCAGGAGTTCGCGCTCGGATGGAACCAGCCCCTGTGCAGAGGCTTGGCATGAGTAGCGCAGGCAAGCAGATGACTTGGCGACAGTCGCCAAGTCTATCGACATCCAGTAATCCCTTAGCATATCGGGACGACATTGCGGTCCCTAGTTTGATTGATGGCAGATGCCGACAGGCTTCCAGTAGCTGCTCGCTGGATATGCTCACTCCACCAGGCCATCATCGGGCGCCGGCGTTCGATGTAATACGCCCTGTTGTAGGCGCTACGAACTTCGTCCTTGTCGACATGCGTCAGCGAGACCTCGATCAGTTCCGGATCCCAGCCATGCTCATTCAGGATGGTGCTCGCCATCGAGCGCAAGCCGTGGCTGACTAAACGGTCCTGAAAGCCCATGCGCTTCAACGCCATGTTGGCGCTCTGGCTATTGGCATGGGTGCGGGGATTTCTATCTGAAGGGAACACGTACTCTCTGTTACCACTGAGTTGCTTGAGCGTCTCCAGTAACGAAAGTGCCTGATCGGTCAGGGGGATTGTGTGCGGTCGACGCTTTTTCATGCGCTCTGGCGGAATGGTCCAAATGCGCTTGTCGAAGTCGATATCTGCCCATCGTGTGGTGGCTGCTTCGGCAGGGCGGGTCATCGTATGCAACTGCCATTCGATCAGGCAGCGGGTCGTGCGTTTGATGCTGGCATTCGCGATTTCCATCATGAGCTCGGGAAGCTCCTCAGGTGGTAGCGCAGCCATGTTTTCTTTCTTGGGTTTCTTGAACACCGCCCGAATTCCATTGCGGGGGTTCGCAAATATCAGCCCGGAGTTGACCCCATAGGTCATGATCTCGTTGAGTCGTTGACTCAATCGTTTCACGGTTTCGACGCTCCCTTTGGCCTCGATTGGGCGAAGGATCTTGATAACCATCAGAGCAGTGATTTGAGAGAGCGGCGTTGTTTTCATGCTTGGGAACACATGGAGCGTCAGCGATCTCCAAATGTCTTCGGCGTAGGCTTTGGTTACGGAGTCTTTCTTCAGCTCGAACCAGGCGGTGGCCACCTTCTCGAAAGTGTGTTCAGTCTCAGCAAGTTTGGCTTGCCTTACCTCATCACGCTGGGTTTTAGGATCAATGCCCATAGCGAGCAGCGCAAGCGCCTCTGCGGCTTTCTTTCGGGCGTTGGCTAGCGAGAGGTCGGGGTATGGACCAAGCGCCATATTGATACGGCTTCTGGTCAGGGGCTCGCGGTAATTGAAATTCCCCATCATTGAGCCGCTCGCGCGGACTCGAAGCTGTACGCCATCGCCGTCGCTGAGGACGAAATCTTTGCCAGTTGCCTTCACTGCTTTCAGTTGGCGATCGGAGAGGCGGGGTGCGTTAGTAGGCATGGGGCTACCTCCAGCACCGTTTTGGTATCCTGAAAATAGTATTTGATAGTCCGGGATACCACCTGGGATACCAAAGCGCCTGGAATTCAGAAATCCTCCAAAGCCCTAAAAAGCGCTGAAGCCCTTGTATTTAGTGGATTTCAGGCACAAAAAAAGACGTCCGTGGACGTCTTTAGATGATGAAGTGGTGGAGCCGGGGGGATTTGAACCCCCGTCCGCCAGTACTCCGCTGTCGGTACTACATGCGTAGCCGTGTCTATTAAGTTAACCCTCAGCGACCCGACGGGCAGGGTGCTTTGGGCGAGTTGTGTAAGTTTTAGCCGCTTCGTCCACAACGTACTGCACGGCGATTCTGTTCTATATGACAATCATTTTGGGTTTACAGACATCCCCTGATGATTGCTGGACCCGAAGGTACCAGGAGGGAAGGGCTAAGGCTGCTTACGCAGCGAGAGCGTATTCCCCGTAGGTTTCGTCATTGGCAACTATAGAAAGTTGCAACAGTGGATTTACGAGTTCTGTTACCAACTCGGCATGCACCTAAAGTTTCGCGACCGGCGTCGAATCCTAAACGGCCCCGTGCTTGTAACTCGTTGTTTCTTAGTGAGTGACAAGCCTATGCAGTGTACGTCAAACGGTCACAGAAGGCCAACCCGAAGGTTGGCCTTGAACGTCGGGACGTTACTGATTGCCGCCTTTGTCACCGTTCTGTAGGTCTTGCAGGGCTTTGGACGTGATCTCTATGCACTTCTTGTCATCGCCTGCCGCGTGGGCGGCCTGCGCTTGAGACACGGCGGTATCGATTTCGCCGCGTTTGCCACTGGTGTCGGTGGCGAGCAGCGCTTTGCCGTTGTTGATTTTGTCGAGATTAATCTGACACAGCTGGTCGGTTTTTCCGGCTGCAAACACCGGTGACGCCAGCATCGCGGCGGTAACGAACAAGCCAGCAAGAGCGGAATGCTTCATAGGGGTATCTCCTTGCGAAAAAGGGCTCGACGCTGCTGGCGTTCACGTGCTGCCAGCGACATCACTGATGAGCCTCGATCGCCGAGGCCTATGCAGATGACTGCGCCGGTGCGCAGGGGTTCTGTTTTTTGCGGGTTTTAATGTGCCCTCGGCTGCGTCACGCGGTCCACGAGGTACACCAACCCGTGGTAATCGATGCCGCCATGCTGGCTCAGGCCGATCTCGCAGGTGCGGCTGGTGGAGATGCCTTCGCTGCAATATTGCACGGCGTCCTTGAGCGAGCGCAGGGAGTGGGCGTTGAGCTCCGGTGTGGTAAAGCCTTTGTCGCCGGCAAAGCCGCAGCAATGAATGCCTTCCGGAATCACCACGTTTTTGGAGCAGCGGCGGGCCAGGTCGATCAATGCCTGGCTTTCCCCAAGGTGCTGGGTGCTGCAGGTGACGTGTACGGCGATCGGTGCCTCCTGCGGCGTGAAGTCGAGGCGGTCCATCAGGTGCGTGCGGATAAACCGAACCGGGTCGTAGAGGTCCAGGCGTGTTTCGCCCAGGTCTTGCACCAGGCGCAGGGTGCAGGGGCTGGTGTCGCAGTAGATCGGGTCGAGGCCGCCACGGCTGGCGTGGAGCAAGGCGCCGATCAGTTCCTGGCGCTTGTGTTCGGCCTGTTCGGCGTAGCCCTTGGAGGCAAAGGGCTGGCCGCAGCACAGGTTGTCCTGGTTGTCGGGGAAGACGACTTGGTAGCCGGCTTTTTCCAGCAGGCCACGGGTTTTGTCGTACAGCGACATCTGCTCTTTATCGCCAGCCGCCGGCCCCATGGCGCGTGAGACGCACGCCGCGAGGTAGACCACGCGTGGTCGCTCATCGGTCACCGCCGGGCTGAAGCGAATGGCTTTTTCCGGCTGCGGCATAGCGTTGGTCCATTGTGGGATTTGTCCCTTGGACAGCTTGGTCACTGTGGCCGACAACTTAGCCAGGCGCGGCGCGCCCAACAGCATGCGTGCACCGTTGGCGACGTGCAGGGTAAAGCGTGCGCCTTGCAGCGCAGTGGCGAAGTGGGTGGCAAGCCATTCGGCGGTTTTCGTATGGTCGGCGTCGCGGGCCCGGAGTTTTTTCACCAGGTCGCCGGTGTTAATTCCCACAGGGCAGCGCTGGGCACATAGCCCGGTGGCGGCGCAGGTGTCGATGCCCTGGTAGCGGTAGGCCGTTTCCAGTTCAGTCGTGTCGATGCCGGCGCGTTTTTTCGCCTGGATATCGCGCCAGATCACGATGCGCTGGCGCGGGCTCAAGGTCAGGCCTTTCGACGGGCACACCGGCTCGCAGAACCCGCACTCGATGCACTTATCCACAAGCTCGTCGGCGGCGGGCAGCGGCTTGAGGTGTTTAAGGTGGATCTGCGGGTCTTCGCTGAGCACCACGTCCGGGTTGAGAATACCGTTGGGGTCGAGCAGGCGTTTGAGTTGCCACATCAGTTGGTAGGCGTCGCTGCCCCATTCCAGCTCGACGAACGGCGCCATGTTGCGGCCGGTGCCATGTTCGGCTTTCAGCGAGCCGCCAAACTCCACCGCCACCAGTTGCGCGACGTCGTCCATGAACGCTTGGTAGCGTGCGACTTCTTCGCTGCTGTTGAAGCCTTGGGTGAACACAAAGTGCAGATTGCCTTCCAGGGCGTGTCCGAAAAGGATGGCTTCGTCGTAGTGATGTTTGTCGAACAGCTCGATCAAGCGGTTAACGCCGATGGCCAGTTGTTCGACCGGGAAGGTTACGTCTTCGATGATCACCGTGGTGCCGGTTTTGCGCACGGCGCCGACGGCGGGGAAGGTATCTTTGCGGATCGCCCACAGGCGGGCGTTTTCCACGGGGTCTTCGGTGAAGTCGACCTGTTTTTCCACCGGAAACGCCGCCAGGGACGCCATGATCAGCGCCAGTTGCTCGTGGAGCAAAGAGGGCGATGCGGCGCGGGATTCGATCAGCAGCGCGCAGGCATTTTCCGATAGATGTTGTACGAAGGCCGGCATGCCGGGCTTGTCCTGCACCGAACGCATGCTGCGTCGGTCGAGCAGCTCAACGGCTGAGACCGGTTGGGTTTTCAGGACGGTTACCGCATTGCAGCAGGTCTCGACATCGGGGAATACGATCAGCGCCGAGGCTTTGTTCGGGTGGTCGATGACGGTGTCGTAGGTCACGGCACTGATAAAACCCAGGGTGCCTTCGGAGCCCACCAGCAGGTGGCTGAGAATATCCAGCGGCTCATCGAAATCCACCAGGGCGTTGAGTGACAGGCCGGTGGTATTTTTCAGGCGGTATTTGTGGCGGATTTTGGCGGCCAGTTCAGCGTTTGCCCGCGTCTCTTGGCCGAGTGTGGCCAAGCGCTCAAGCAGCGTGCTGTGCTGCTGACGAAATGCCGCGACGCTGGCGGCATCTTCGGTGTCCAGGCGGCTGCCGTCGGCCAGTACCAGGCGAATCCCAGCGAGGGTGTGGTAGGTGTTTTGCGCCGTACCGCAGCACATGCCGCTGGCATTGTTGGCGACGATGCCGCCGATTTTGCAGGCGTTGATCGACGCCGGATCCGGCCCGATCTTGCGCCCGAAGGGGGCCAGCCAGGCGTTGGCCTGGGCGCCGATCACGCCGGGTTGCAGGCGGATCTGCGTGCCTTGCCCGCGAATTTCGCGGCCGTTCCAGTTGTCCCCCAGTACGATCAGCACTGAATCGCTGATGGCCTGCCCGGACAAGCTGGTGCCCGCTGCGCGGAAGGTCACCGGAACATGATCGCGCTGGGCCAGTTGCAGCAGCGCCACGACTTCGTCTTCCGACTCGACGCGGATCACCAACTGTGGGATCAGTCGGTAAAAACTGGCGTCTGTGCCAAATGCCAAGGTGGAAAGTGGGTCGTCGAAGCGACGACTTTTCGGGATCAGCAATGTGACGTCAGCAAGGAAAGCGGCAGGCAGACTCATTGGTCCTCCAGGATCAGCACCACCAGGTCCTTCGGACCGTGGGCGCCATAAGCCAGAACTTGTTCGATGTCAGCCGTCTTCGACGGGCCGGACACCAGCAGGGCATTGGTGGGCATGCCTTGGGCCCAGGCGAATTGCTGCTGGACCTGATAAAAGTTGTCGTAAATCTCACTGGCCTTGAGCAGTGCAAAATGTACCGGTGGCACCAGGCTCATCAGGCGCGGTTCTTCCCGCGAGGGCCACAGAATCAGGCTACCGGTGGCGGCGATGGCGCCGAGGGTGGTGGTCAGGCTGGCCGGTGTGTCATTAAACAGCTCGGCTTTCCATTCTTCCACTGGGCGGTCATAGGCTTTGAGCCGTGGCAATTGCGGGTTGTTCGACCAGTGTTCGGTGATGCGCCGACCGTGCTCGGTTGTCGGCGCGATGAGCAGGCTGGGCAGTTCGCGCTTTTGCAGCAGTTGCGCGAGCAAGGCCGGCCATTCGGCGCTGCGGGTCAGGTGGATCTCGGTATGCACCGCTTCCATCAGCTTGCGCAATTGTGCGATGCGCTGCTCTGGCGGATAGGTGTAGATCTGTGTGACCAGAGTCTCATCGAAGTTGTCGGGCACCGGTGTTGTGCCCGTCAGGCTGTGGCGCAATTTGCCGAGGATATTTTGCTTGGCGCTCATCAACGCGCTCCCTGTTTGGCCAAATGCTCGCGTGCCAGGTCATGCAGCGAACGGGCGGCGGGTTTAGGCGCGCTATGGTTTTGCGTCCATGGCCCGACATTGCTCGGTACGAGGGCGCGCAGGCGCGTGGCGGCGAATGTGAACACGCGGTATAGCGTCGGTGAGCTGTGGAGCTTGGCCCAGGCGTTCCAGACAAACCGCTCCTGGCGCGAATACTTGCTGCCTTGACCTCGCATCACGGGGTGTGGGCTATCCGGCGCTTTTACGTTCTCTTCCCGCAGACGGCGCAGCAAGGCCGGGATCGGGATTTTTACCGGGCACACTTCTCCACAGGCACCGCACAACGAAGACGCACTGGGGTGGTCCGGCACTTTCGCCAGGCCGACCATATGCGGCGTGATGATTTTTCCGATCGGGCCGGGGTACACCTCTCCGTAGGCATGGCCGCCGATTCGGGTATACACCGGGCAATGATTCATACAGGCGCCACAGCGAATGCAGTTGAGCGTCTGGCGCAGTTCACTGTCGGCAAACGCCTGGCTGCGCCCATTGTCCAGCAACACCAGGTGGACTTCTTCTGGGCCGTCGAGCTCATCGGGCTTGCGCGGGCCGGAGATCATATTGACGTAGGTGGTGATCGGCTGACCGAGCGCGGAGCGGGTCAGCAGCGACAGCAACGGCACTACGTCACGCAGGTTTTCCACGACCTTCTCGATGCCGGTCACGGCGATATGCACCGGTGGCACCGTGGTCGACATACGCCCGTTACCTTCGTTTTCCACCAGCAGCAGCGTGCCGGTTTCGGCCACGGCGAAGTTGACGCCGGAGACGCCGATATCTGCTTCGAAGAACTTTTCCCGCAGCACACGGCGACCAATCTGAATCAACTGGTCGACATCCTTGGTGTACTCCACGCCGAGTTTTTCGTGGAACAGCGACGCGACCTGGCTGGCGTTCTTGTGGATCGCCGGCATGATGATGTGGGATGGCTTCTCGTGGTCGAGTTGAACAATAAACTCTCCCATGTCCGACTCAAGGCATTCGATGCCTTGGGTGGCAAGTACGTGGTTCATCTCCATCTCTTCGCTGACCATGGATTTGCCTTTGATCACCTGCGTGGCTGCACGCCGGCGGATGATCGACAAGACGATCGCATTGGCCTCTTCAACCGTTTCGGCCCAATGCACGGTCACGCCGTTACGGGTCAGGTTGGCTTCCAGTTGTTCGAGCAGGTCGGGCAGCTTCGACAGGGCTCGGGCGCGCACCGCGTTACCGAGGGCGCGCAGGTGTTCGCGTTCGTGGGCGTCGCTGAAAGACGCCGCCCGTTTGCTCATCAGGGAATCCATCGCGTTGCGAAAGTTGTTTCGCAGTTGCGTGTCGCCCAGCGCCTGGTGGGCGCGGGTGCGGAAGTCTTCCGACACATCGACGGTCGGAATCAGCGCAGCGGCGTTCATCGCTCACCCCCGGTGCGTTGCCAGAGAAAGCTGGCCAGGTGTTGGCCGCGTAAGGCGGCTTGCTGTTTCTCCAGGGCGCCATTGATGTTCATCAGGCAGCCGCAATCAGCGCTCAGCACTTGATGGGCGCCGGATTCCTGCAAGGCTCGGGTCTTGTCGGCCACCATTGCGCCGGAAATGTCTGGCATGCGCACGCTGAACGTCCCACCAAAGCCACAGCATTCGCTTTCGTGGCTGTGGTCGACGCGTTCGACATTACGCAGTTGGGCCAGCAATTCGCGGCCGTGGAGGTGGGTGTTCATTTCCCTGCGTGCAGAACACGAAGTGTGCAGGGCGACTTTGACCGGCGTCCCGCTGTCGTTGAGTTGCACCTTGCACACGAACAATAGGAACTCTGCCAACTCGTAAGTACGGGCCGCGAGGGCCTGCACTTGTTTGAGGGTGTCGGGTTCGTCCTTGAAAAGGTCGGCGTAGTGCTCGCGTAACATGCCGGCACAGGAACCGGACGGCACCACCACCGGGTAGTCGCCTGCGAACAGCGCCAGTTGTGCGCGCGCCACTTGTCGGGCCTGGTCGGTATAACCCGACGTGTAGGCTGGTTGCCCGCAGCAGCTTTGCCCTTGGGGATAGTCCACGCAGATCCCTTCGCGCTCCAGCAGGTGGATCGCGTCCATGCCGGCTTCGGGATAGAACAGGTCCACCACGCAGGTGCCGAACAGGTAGACCTTCTGCGGTTTTTCGTGGGGGTATTCACGTGGCTGGGCCAGGGGCGGCGCGACACGGGTGGCATTCGGCACGGCGTTGTAAAAAAGCTCGCTCATCAGGCGCGTTCTCCGGGTAGTCCCGGTTGTCCGTCCGTCAGGGCCGCAGCGTGTTCAGCGGCCCGGCAGATGGGTTGTGGAAAGCTGACGCCGAAATCGCTGTTCGGCGTCGGTTATTGCTTGATTGCCTGTGGTTTCAATGCACGAGCATGCCGGTGAACCAGTAGGCCTGGGCCAGCGTGATCAGCCCGACGATGGTGGCGAAAAACAAGCTGTGCTTGAGGGTGAAGCGGAACAGGTCGGATTCCTTGCCGACCAGGCCGGTCGCGGCGCAGGCCACGGCGATCGATTGCGGCGAAATCATCTTGCCGGTCACGCCGCCGCTGGTGTTCGCCGCTACCAGCAAGACGTCGTTGACACCGATCTGGTGGGCGGTGGTGGCTTGCAGCGAGCTGAACAGGGCGTTGGACGAGGTGTCGGAGCCTGTCAGGAAAACCCCCAGCCAGCCGAGGAACGGCGAGAAGAACGGGAAGGCTGCACCGGTGCCGGCCAGGACCAACGCCATGGTCGAGGACATGCCCGAGTAGTTGGTGACGAAGGCGAAGGCCAGCACCATGCCGATGGACAGGATCGGCCAGCGCAGTTCGTAGAAGGTCTCTTTCAAAGTGGTAAGACCAGTTTTGATGTCGATCTTCAATATCAGCATCGAGATCAGCGCGGAAAAGAAGATCGCGGTGCCGGTCGCTGAAATCGGGTCCAGTTTGAATATGGCGGGGATGGCCGTCGGATTGGTCACGATAGGCGCAACCTTGACCACCATTTGGTCCAGGTGCGGGATCGCGAAGTTGAACACCCAGCTGTACATCGAGCCGCCCGCAGCGAACATCGCCTTGAATGGCTTGAGGGTCCAGATGGTCACCAGCACGGTCAGGATCAGGAACGGCGACCAGGCCTTGAAGATTCGCCCCAGGCTGTAGGGCGAAGCGACAGTGCTGCGTGGCAGGCCGAAGCCGCCGACGCTGGCGGTGACCGTTGCGTTGGAGGTTGCACCGGCAATCTGTGCGCCGGCGGTGCGCTTGGGTTGCCAGACTTTCAGGAACAGGGTCAAGGAAACCAGACTGGCCAGGGCCGAGGTGATGTCCGGCAGTTCCGGGCCGATGAAGTTGGACGTGAAGTATTGGGTGACGGCAAAGCTCAGGCCTGCCACCAAGGCGGCCGGCCAGGTTTCGCGCACGCCGCGCAGGCCGTCCATCATGAACACCAGCCAGAACGGTACGAACAGCGACAGCAGTGGCAATTGGCGACCGGTCATGGCGCCGATCTTGAACGCGTCAATGCCGGTCACTTGTCCGGCGACGATGATCGGAATCCCCAGGGCGCCGAAGGCGACAGGTGCGGTGTTGGCAATCAGGCACAGGCCGGCGGCGTACAGCGGGTTGAAACCCAGGCCGACCAGCAGCGCGGCGGTAATCGCCACGGGAGCACCGAAGCCGGCGGCACCTTCCAGGAATGCGCCGAAGCAGAAACCGATCAGCAAGACCTGTAGGCGTTGGTCGTCGGTAATCGACAGCACCGAGCTGCGGATGATCTCGAACTGGCCGCTTTTGACCGTCAGTTTGTAGAGGAATACCGCTGCGACGATGATCCAGGCGATTGGCCACAGGCCGTAGGCAAAGCCGTAGCCGGCAGCGGCCAGTGCCATGTCCACCGGCATCTGGAAGGCAAAGATTGCCACTAGGATCGACAGCGCAAGCGTGATGCTGCCAGCGACGTGGCCTTTAAGGCGAAACACGGCCAGAGCCAAGAAGAAAAATACGATTGGAATAACGGCGGCCAGTGCGGACAGGCCGAGGCTGCCGAGCGGGCTGTAGAGCTGTTGCCAAGTTTGCATATGGGGTGGCCCCTAATTGTTGTTGGTTAGGCACGTTTTAGTCGGCTTGGGTAATTGGTAATACCAATTTACAGCCGCTGTTGGCTAGAGTAAAAGCCTTGGCGGTGGTGTGTCAATTTGCCGCCTGCGAAACTTTGGTCTTAAAGTTATGGGCGGCTGCTCTGATCGGATAAATCGAAGGTGTTCTGATGGGTGCTGCAAGCGTTGCGATAGGCCAGAATAGAGGCCCCGGCGAGTGGTCGGGATCGTGGAGAGAGCGTTATGGGGTTTGATCAGGTGCGTCAGCGCCGTTTGTCTGACGATATTGTCGAGCAGCTTGAGGGCATGATCCTTGAGGGCACGCTGAAATCGGGCGAGCGCTTGCCGGCCGAGCGCGCGTTGGCTGAAAAGTTCGGCGTGTCGCGCCCCTCGCTGCGTGAGGCGATTCAGAAGCTGGCGGCCAAGGGTTTGCTGGTCAGTCGCCAGGGCGGTGGCAATTATGTGGCTGAGTCGTTGGGCTCGACGTTCAGCGATCCGTTGTTGCGCCTGCTGGAAAACAATCCCGAGGCTCAGCGTGATTTGCTGGAGTTTCGCCAAACCCTCGAAGCGTCCTGTGCTTATTACGCAGCGTTGCGCGCTACCGAAGTCGACCGTGAGCGGCTGACGGCGGCCTTTGAAGCGCTACAGGATTGTTACGCGCGCGACGATAAAGTCAGTCGGGCGGAGGAGGGGGCTGCGGATGCGCGGTTTCACCTGGCCATTGCCGAGGCCAGCCACAACGCCGTGCTGTTGCACACCATTCGTGGGTTGTTCGACCTGCTCAAGCGGAACGTGGTGACCAATATTGGCGGCATGTATCAGCAGCGCACGGAAACCCGCGACATGCTGATCAGTCAGCATCGGGATTTGTACCTGGCGATTATCGAGGGGCGGGCCGAGCAGGCGCGGGAAGTCTCAACGCGTCATCTGTTGTATGTGCAGGAGGTGTTGGAGGAGGTGCGTCAGGAAGTTCAGCGCGTGGCCCGGGCGGAGCGGCGCAAGAGCATGTAGCCGAGGGTGAGGCACCCAAGGCTACAGCGTCACCAGGATTATTCTTCCTTGCCCTTGTTGCGCACGGCGCGATGCAGCTCACGATCGGAATCGCGCTCGCGCTCGGTATCGCGCTTGTCGTATTCCTTCTTGCCCTTGCCCAGTGCGATCTCGCACTTGACCAGATGCTTGCTCCAGTACCAGGACAGGCAGATGCAGGCATAGCCTTTCTGCTGTACGGCGGCGGCGAGCTTGTCCAGTTCGCGGGCGTTGAGCAGCAGCTTGCGTGTGCGCACCGGGTCGGCAATCACGTGCGTGCTCGCGGTGGTCAGCGGGGTGATATGACTGCCAAGCAGCCACGCCTCGCCATCCTTGAGCAGCACATAGCTGTCGACTAGCTGCAGCTTGCTGGCTCGCAGACTTTTTACTTCCCAGCCGGCCAGGACCAGACCAGCCTCGAACCGATGTTCGATGAAGTAATCGTGTCGCGCCTTTTTATTTTGCGCGATGGTCCCTGTGGGGTGTTT
This sequence comes from Pseudomonas sp. D3, assembly GCF_029320995.1. NCBI lineage: Bacteria > Pseudomonadati > Pseudomonadota > Gammaproteobacteria > Pseudomonadales > Pseudomonadaceae > Pseudomonas > Pseudomonas sp. D3. The sequence continues at coordinate 5,665,433 of NZ_CP119772.1, read as the reverse complement.
CTTTTGTTTAGCCATAGGGGCGGCATTATAGGGAGTTGCGAGCGTGTCGGCTACGGTCAACCTGTGTGCTTGAGCGTGTTGGACGAATCCCGGACAATACCGGCAGTTCTTTGGTTTTTTTCTCTCGCGGATCGGGTTGTTCTTTCTCGATGTTTGCCGCTCAGTTGTGGAAATAACGCTCACATGACGACGCATATTCAACGTTCGGCCCTGCTGCCCTATCCGGCCCAGGCGCTTTATGACCTGGTCAACGACGTGGCGCGTTACCCGGAATTCCTGCCGTGGTGCTCGACCGCCGAGGTGCTGGAAAGCAGTGATGAGCACATGGTTGCCAGTGTCGGGGTGGCCAAGGGAGGGCTCAGCCAGCACTTTGTCACACGCAATGTCCTGGTGCCGGGCAAATCCATTGAAATGAATCTGCAGGAAGGGCCGTTCACCCAGTTGCATGGTGTCTGGGTATTCAAGGTGTTGACCGAGCAGGCCTGCAAGATCAGCCTGGATCTGTCCTTCGATTATGCGGGGCCCATTGTGCGGGCGACGTTGGGGCCTCTGTTCAATCAGGCCGCCAATACCCTGGTCGACGCGTTCTGTCAGCGAGCCAAGCAACTGCATGTTTGAGATTGAAGTGGTGTATGCCGGGGTGGATCGCCAGGTGTTGCTGGCGGTCGCGGTGGCATCGGGCACGAGCCTGCGGGCAGCGGTGCTGGCGTCGGGTATTGCGGCGCACTTTCCTGAGGTGGACCTTGCTGATTGCCCGCTGGGGATATTCGGCAGGGTGGTGGTGGACCCCGATACGCGCACCGTGCAGTCAGGTGATCGTATTGAGATTTACCGCCCGCTGCTGGCCGACCCCAAAGAAGTGCGCAGGCTGCGAGCGGCCAAGGCGGCGCTGGCCAAGCAACAGCGTTCATAGGCCGGCCAATCAGCAGGCAACAAAAAGCCCGGCATGCCGGGCTTTTTATCGAACACCGCACACTTACTGCGAGCTGGTGTCCAGAGGCTGTGGCGTCGGGACTGGAACGGTTTGCACGCCGTCGACGTCTTTCTGGATCTTGTCGAGCAATGAGCCTGGCTTGGCCGGTACTTCGGACTTCGGCTTCTCGGCTCCCTGCGCTGGCGCAGTCACGTTGGTGCCGTTGTCCTTGCCCAGTAAGGCTTCATCGCGGCTTACGCCGGGCATGAAGTCGCCGGACAGGCTGACCAGTTGATCATTGCCATTAAAGATGACAGCGACACGCTCCTGTTGGCGTTCACCGCCCCCAGGCTGGATGCTATAGAGATAATCCCAGCGATCGGCATGGAACGTGTCAGTCAGCAGGGGGTTACCCATAATAAACCGCACTTGCCGTCGGGTCATTCCCGGGCGTAACTGGTCTATCATGTCCTGTGTGACGACATTGCCCTGCTGGATGTCGATTTTGTAAACCCCGGGGAATGAACAACCGGCGAGTGCGAGCAGTCCCACAAAGGTGAAACTGGTTAGCAAGAGCTTGGTGTTTTGCATCGGTGGGCGACTTCCACTATCTTGGCTGGGACAACGTAAACGCCGATCATACCCGTATTAAGAGAAGCTGCGAAGCAGCATCCGCGAGAAAGCTAACCATGGTTGAAAATAGCGAACTACGCAAAGCCGGTCTTAAAGTGACTCTGCCACGCGTCAAAATTCTACAAATGCTTGATTCTGCTGAGCAGCGCCACATGAGTGCCGAGGATGTTTACAAGGCGCTGATGGAGTCTAATGAGGACGTTGGCCTGGCCACGGTTTACCGTGTGCTGACCCAGTTTGAAGCCGCAGGGCTGGTGGTTCGTCATAATTTCGACGGCGGTCATGCAGTGTTCGAATTGGCTGACGGTGGTCATCACGACCACATGGTCGATGTGGACAGTGGTGAGGTTATCGAATTCACCAACCCGGAAATCGAGCGGCTTCAGAAGGCAATTGCCGAGGAGCATGGCTACGACTTGGCGGACCATAATTTGGTTCTTTACGTTCGTAAGAAAAAGTAAAAATCGGCGCAGATTGACTCTGCGAAACGATTGAAGGCGACCCCAGGGTCGCCTTCGTGCTTTCTATAAGCGTGAAAATTGCTGGTTCGCTCAGGCCTTCGCCGCCACCACCATTTTCTTCGCGTGGGCCAGGGACTCTTTGGTCAGGTCGATACCGCCGAGCATGCGCGCCACTTCCTCAACACGCTCCGACTTATTCAGCTTGGACACTGCAGTGCGTGTCGCATCGCTGCCCCGTACTTTATGTACAAACAAATGCTGATGCCCTTGGGCGGCCACTTGCGGCAAGTGGGTGACTGTCAGCACCTGGCCGCGATCCCCCAGGCGGCGAAGCAGTTGGCCGACAATTTCTGCGGTCGGGCCACCAATGCCAACGTCCACCTCGTCAAAGACCAGTGTCGGAACCCGCGAGGTCTGGGCGGTGATCACCTGAATCGCCAGGCTGATCCGTGAGAGCTCACCACCGGAGGCGACTTTTGCCAGCGCCTTGAGCGGCTGCCCCGGGTTGGCGCTGACCAGCAGTTCTACCTGTTCCAGGCCATGGGGCTGCAGTTCGTTGCTGGTGTTGGTGCGCAGTTCGATGGTGAAGCGGCCGCCGGGCATGCCCAGGCGCTGGATTTCCTGCTCTACCGCGCTGGCCAGGCCTGTGGCGGCTTGGTGGCGCAGGTCGCTCAGTTCACGGGCCTTCTCTTGATAGTGGCGGGCGAAAGAAGCCAGTTCGTCGCTCAGGCGCTCAATGGATTCGTCATTCGCGTTCAGGGTTTCGATTTCATCCAGCAGCTTCTGCTGCATCGTTGCCACTTCAGTGGGCTGGATTCGATGTTTGCGCGCCAGGGTGTAGATGGTGTCCAGGCGTTCTTCTATTTCCTGCAGGCGTGCCGGGTCGGCGTCGAAGTGGTCCAGGAAGCGGTTCAGTTCGCCTACCGCTTCTTCTACCTGAATTTGCGCGCTGGTCAGCAAGGTCGTGGCTTCATTCAGCGAACCGGACGCATTGTTCACACTGGACAGCCGATTGAGGCTGACGGTCAGTGCATTCAGTACATTGCCCGAATCGCTCTCGCTGCATTGCTCCACCACCTGGCGGCAAATACCCAGCAGGGTTTCGGCGTTGGTGAGGTTCTTGTGTTCCTGCTCAAGCTGTTCCAGCTCGCTTTCGCCAAGGCCGAGGCTTTCCAGCTCTTCGAGTTGATAGCTGAGCAATTGATGGCGTGCGCGCTGCTCGTCGCCGGAATTGGAGAGGCGCTCCAGTTCCAGGCGGGTCTGGCGCCAGCGCTGCGCGGCTAGCTGGACCTGGCGGGCCAGGTCGGTGGTGCCGGCGTATTCATCGAGCAGGCGGCGATGGGTGTCGGTTTTGAGCAGGGATTGGTGTTCGTGCTGGCTGTGGATATCGATCAGCAGCTCGCCAAGGGCTTTCAAGTCACCCAGGGGGCAGGGCGTGCCGTTGATATAGCCGCGGGAGCGTCCTTCGGCGGTGATGACCCGGCGCAGGATGCACGGCCCTTCATTATTAAGGTCGCGTTCGGCAAGCCAGGCTTCCGCTTCGGGGATGTCCGCCAGGTCGAAGGTCGCCAGGATATCGGCCTTGTCTGCGCCGGGGCGTACCACGCCACTGTCGGCGCGGTCTCCCAGGGTCAGGCCGAGGGCGTCGAGCATGATCGACTTGCCGGCGCCGGTTTCGCCTGTGATTACGCTCATCCCGCGATCCAGTTCGAGATCCAGATGTTCAACGATGGCGTAGTTATGTACGGACAGGTGCACGAGCATGACGGCCGCTCCCAGGCTTTAGGTCTGGTTATTTATACAGTGTTTTGTTCCGAGCTGACAATCCTGACGCTTAGCTCGATTTGCTTGGTCTGGTGTTTTTTTTAGCGCGAAGGGGAATGAACGGGTCGGAATTGATCTGGGTCAGCTGAAAGACTTTTGGTAACGCCTGCACCCTTGAACCTGGAAATTGTGGCCCCATATACCGGAACAGAAGCGCGAGTTGAGTTCGCGCATGATTTTGAAAGGAGAAATCTATGGCTGACGAACAGACGCAGGATACGCAAACTCCAGACGCCAATTCGGCTGCCGGTGATGAGTTGGCAACTCGTGTGCAAGTGCTCGAAGAGCAATTGGCCGCTGCGCAGGACCAATCTTTGCGTGTTGCCGCCGATCTGCAGAACGTCCGCCGCCGCGCTGAGCAGGATGTAGAAAAGGCCCACAAGTTCGCGCTGGAAAAATTCGCCGGTGATCTGTTGCCGATCATCGACAGCCTGGAGCGCGGACTTGAGTTGTCCAGCCCGGACGACGAAAACATCCGCCCGATGCGTGAAGGTATCGAGCTGACCCTGAAAATGTTCCAGGACACCCTGAAGCGTTATCAGTTGGAGGCGGTCGATCCGCAAGGTGGCGAGCCGTTCAACGCTGAGCATCACCAGGCCATGGCTATGCAGGAAAGCCATGATCATGAGCCAAACCGCGTGTTGAAAGTGTTCCAGAAGGGATACCAGCTCAACGGTCGCTTGCTGCGCCCGGCAATGGTTGTAGTCAGCAAGGCGCCTGCGCCGGTTTCACCTTCGATTGATGAGCAGGCTTGAAATTCGCCGCAAGGCCCCCATCTATAAGTCAAGCGTTTAAGTGCTACCGCAGTTAGCCACCACTGCTGCGGCATCCAAATTCAAGTTTCGGGAGAGTAAATCATGGGCAAAATTATCGGTATCGACCTGGGGACCACCAACTCCTGTGTCTCCGTGCTGGAAAACGGCGTTGCAAAAGTCATTGAAAACGCCGAAGGCGCGCGTACTACGCCGTCGATCGTTGCTTACGCCAACGACGGTGAAATCCTCGTCGGTCAGTCGGCCAAGCGCCAGGCTGTGACCAATCCGCACAACACCCTGTACGCGGTGAAGCGTTTGATCGGTCGTAAGTTCGACGAAGAAGTCGTACAGAAAGACATCAAGATGGTCCCTTACAAAATCGCCAAGGCTGACAACGGTGACGCCTGGGTTGAAGTAAACGGCCAGAAAATGTCGCCGCCACAAATCTCGGCTGAAATCTTGAAAAAGATGAAGAAAACCGCCGAAGACTACCTCGGTGAAGCAGTGACCGAGGCGGTGATCACCGTTCCGGCCTACTTCAACGACAGCCAGCGCCAGGCGACCAAAGACGCCGGCCGCATCGCGGGCCTGGACGTAAAACGTATCATCAACGAACCCACTGCGGCCGCTTTGGCTTACGGCATGGACAAGGCTAAGGGCGACCACACCGTCATCGTTTATGACTTGGGTGGCGGTACCTTCGACGTGTCCGTGATCGAAATCGCGGAAGTTGATGGCGAGCACCAGTTCGAAGTGTTGGCCACCAACGGCGACACTTTCCTGGGTGGTGAAGACTTCGATATCCGTCTGATCGACTACCTCGTCGACGAGTTCAAGAAAGAAAGCGGCATGAACCTCAAGGGTGACCCGCTGGCGATGCAGCGTCTGAAAGAGGCCTCTGAGAAAGCCAAGATCGAGCTGTCCTCGGCTCAGTCGACCGACGTTAACCTGCCGTACATCACTGCAGACGCTACCGGTCCTAAGCACTTGAACGTGAAGATCTCGCGCTCCAAGCTGGAAGCGCTGGTTGAAGACTTGGTTCAGCGCACCATCGAACCTTGCCGCATTGCACTGAAAGACTCGGGTATTGAAGTGGGTGCGATCAATGACGTGATCCTGGTCGGCGGTCAGACCCGTATGCCACTGGTTCAGAAGTTGGTGACCGAGTTCTTCGGCAAAGAAGCACGTAAAGACGTGAACCCGGACGAAGCGGTTGCCATGGGTGCTGCCATCCAGGGTGCGGTACTGGCTGGCGACGTGAAAGACGTATTGTTGCTGGACGTCAGCCCGCTGACCCTGGGTATCGAAACCATGGGCGGCGTGATGACCGCGCTGATCGAGAAAAACACCACGATTCCTACCAAGAAATCGCAAGTGTTCTCGACTGCCGATGACAACCAGGGCGCCGTGACCATTCACGTCCTGCAAGGTGAGCGTAAGCAAGCGGCGCAGAACAAGTCCCTGGGCAAGTTCGACCTGGCCGAGATCCCGCCAGCACCACGTGGCGTGCCACAAATCGAAGTGACCTTCGACATCGACGCCAACGGCATCTTGCACGTAGGCGCCAAAGACAAGGCGACCGGGAAAGAGCAGAAGATCACCATCAAGGCCAACTCTGGTCTGTCTGATGAAGAAATTCAGCAGATGATTCGTGATGCGGAAACCAATGCCGAGGCGGACAAGAAGTTTGAAGAGTTGGCCGCTGCTCGTAACCAGGGCGACGCACTGGTTCACTCGACACGCAAAATGATCACTGAAGCTGGCGACAAAGTGACTGCCGAAGAAAAAACCGCGGTCGAAGCTGCTGTGGTTGCTCTGGAAGCCGCGATTAAAGGTGACGACAAGGCTGCCATCGAAGCCAAGGTTGAGGAACTGTCGAAAGTCTCCGCACCGGTTGCTCAGAAAATGTACGCCGAACAAGGTCAGCCAGCTGACGGTGCAGCGCATCAGGCAGAGCCTGAAGCCAAGCACGACGACGTTGTCGATGCCGAGTTCGAAGAAGTCAAAGAGCAGAAGTAATCTGCTTGGCCGGTTGACCGCTAACAAGCGGTGACTGGTAGGATGTCGCCGCGCGGGAGCTTGCTCCCGCGTTGGCGTGTCTGGGGTATGCAAATTTTTACAGCATGCGACAACGCTCGGATGCTGGCGGTGTGATCGGGAATGCTCCTGCTTTCCGGCGACAGTCACCGCGTTTTTGGCCGGATCCCTGGCTGAAAGCAGTTATGACCAGGATCGTTGAATTGACGTGAGTTGGGTCCGGGCCTGTATTGGGGCTCAACGAGTTCGGCAAGGCTCAGGAGGGTCTGGCTGAACGTCCTTAAGAGTGCAAAGACTTATGGCAAAGCGTGACTATTACGTAGTATTGGGTGTGGAGCGCGGTTCCAGCGAGGCGGACCTGAAGAAGGCTTACCGTCGCCTGGCGATGAAGCACCACCCGGACCGTAATCCGGACAACAAAGAATCCGAAGAAATGTTCAAAGAGGCCAACGAGGCCTACGAATGCCTGTGTGATCCCAACAAGCGTGCAGCCTACGACCAGTATGGTCACGCCGGCGTCGATCCGAGCATGGGTGGCGGCGGTGCCGGCTTTGGCGGTCAGAACTTCTCCGATATTTTCGGCGATGTGTTCAGTGACTTCTTCGGCGGTGGCCGTGGTGGTCAGCGTGGCGGCGCCCAGCGTGGCAGCGACCTGCGCTACACCCTGGAGCTGAACCTGGAAGAAGCCGTGCGCGGCACCAGCGTCAATATCCGCGTGCCAACGCTGGTCAACTGCAAGCCTTGCGACGGTTCGGGTGCCAAGAAAGGCTCGGCGCCAATCACTTGCCCGACCTGCGGCGGTATCGGTCAGGTCCGCATGCAGCAGGGCTTCTTCTCGGTGCAGCAGACCTGTCCGCGTTGCCAAGGCCAAGGCAAGATCATCTCTGACCCATGCGATTCCTGCCACGGCGAAGGGCGTGTCGAAGAGTACAAAACCCTGTCGGTCAAAGTGCCGGCGGGCGTAGATACCGGTGACCGCATTCGCCTGTCGGGCGAAGGCGAGGCGGGGACCCAGGGTGGTCCGACGGGTGATCTGTACGTGGTGATCAATGTGCGCGAGCACTCGATCTTCCAGCGTGACGGCAAGCACCTGTTCTGCGAAGTGCCGATCAGCTTTGTCGACGCGGCCCTGGGCGGCGAGCTGGAGATTCCGACCCTGGACGGCCGGGTCAATCTCAAGATCCCTGAGGGGACGCAGACCGGCAAGCAGTTCCGTATCCGTGGCAAAGGCGTTGCGCCGGTGCGTGGTGGCGGTGCGGGCGACCTGATGTGTCGTGTCACCGTGGAAACGCCGGTCAATCTGGGCCGTCGTCAGCGTGAACTGCTCGAAGAGTTCCGCAGTTCGTTGGCAGGCGACGATTCCCATTCGCCGAAAACCACTGGCTTCTTCGATGGTGTGAAGCGCTTCTTCGGCGACCTGTAAGGAATTGAGTATGCGACGTATAGCCGTAATGGGCGCTGCCGGGCGCATGGGGAAAACCTTGATCGAGGCGGTGCAGCAGCGCTCGCCGGCCTCCGGCCTGACGGCGGCGATCGTTCGCCCTGGCAGTACGTTGATCGGTGCCGATGCCGGTGAGCTGGCTTCGCTGGGGCGTATTGGGGTGTCGTTGTCCGGCAACCTGGAGCTGGTGGCGGACGAATTCGACGTACTGATCGACTTTACGCTGCCAGACGTGATGCTGAAAAACCTGGCGTTCTGCCGCAAGGCGGGCAAAGCCATGGTGATTGGCACCACCGGTTTGAGTGCTGAGCAGAAGCAGTTGCTGGTCGAGGCGGGCAAGGACATTCCCATCGTGTTTGCCGCCAACTTCAGTGTGGGCGTGAACCTCTCGCTCAAGCTGTTGGACCTGGCGGCGCGCGTGCTGGGTGATGAGGCGGATATCGAAATCATCGAGACCCATCATCGCCACAAGATCGATGCGCCGTCGGGAACGGCATTGCGCATGGGTGAGGCTATCGCCGATGCCCTGGGCCGAGACTTGTCGAAGGTGGCGGTGTACGGGCGTGAAGGCCATACCGGTGCGCGTGCGCGTGACACCATTGGCTTTGCCACTGTTCGCGGTGGCGACGTCGTCGGCGATCACACCGTGCTGTTCGCCGCTGAAGGCGAACGCCTGGAAATCACGCACAAAGCCTCCAGTCGCATGACGTTCGCCAAGGGTGCGGTGCGTGCTGCGCTGTGGCTGGACGGTCGTGCGCCGGGTCTGTATGACATGCGCGATGTGTTGGATCTGCACTAATCAGTAGCTAAAATGGGGTCTCGGGATTATCCTGAGGCCCCGTTTTTACCCGCTAAGCGACGTCCTGTCGCATTCTCCTGCCTTTAAGGCTCATTAGCGGTGGACCAAAATAGCCTTTTTCTGTAAGCTACAGCTTTAGTGTGTCCACTAAAAGCGCGCAGAATAATTCAGTGAAGAAGCGGGGTGACGTGTCCATACGTCACTCCGCTTTTTTACAACCTGCGATCGCCCTTTCAGGCTTTATTTACGGGAGGTCTTCTTGACTAAGCCAGCCATACTCGCCCTTGCTGATGGCAGCATTTTTCGCGGCGAAGCCATTGGAGCCGACGGTCAAACCGTTGGAGAGGTGGTGTTTAACACTGCCATGACCGGCTATCAGGAAATCCTTACCGATCCTTCCTACGCCCAACAGATCGTTACCCTGACCTATCCGCACATCGGCAATACCGGTACTACACCGGAAGACGTCGAATCTGATCGTGTCTGGTCGGCGGGCCTGGTGATTCGTGACCTGCCCCTGGTTGCGAGCAACTGGCGTAGCACGATGTCGCTGTCCGATTACCTGAAAGCCAACAACGTTGTGGCGATCGCCGGTATCGATACGCGCCGTCTGACGCGCATCCTGCGTGAAAAAGGCTCGCAGAACGGCTGCATTATGGCCGGTGACAATATTTCCGAAGCGGCGGCGATCGCTGCAGCGCAAGGCTTCCCTGGCCTGAAAGGCATGGACCTGGCGAAAGTCGTCAGCACCCAGGAAAAGTACGAATGGCGCTCCACTGTCTGGGACTTGAAGACCGACAGCCACGAGACCATCGACGCTGCCGATCTGCCCTACCACGTAGTGGCCTACGACTACGGCATCAAGTACAACATCCTGCGCATGCTGGTTGAGCGCGGTTGCCGCGTGACCGTCGTGCCGGCGCAAACCCCGGCCAGCGACGTCCTGGCCCTGCAGCCGGACGGTGTGTTCCTGTCCAACGGCCCGGGCGACCCCGAGCCTTGCGACTACGCCATCAAGGCGATCAAGGCGGTGCTGGAGACCGAGATCCCGGTGTTCGGTATCTGCCTGGGCCACCAGTTGCTCGCCCTGGCCTCCGGTGCCAAGACCCTGAAAATGGGGCACGGCCACCACGGCGCCAACCACCCTGTGCAGGACCTGGACACCGGTGTGGTGATGATCACCAGCCAGAACCACGGTTTCGCGGTGGATGAAGTGACCTTGCCGGCCAACCTCCGTGCAACTCACAAGTCGCTGTTCGACGGTTCCCTGCAAGGCATCGAGCGCACCGACAAGAGCGCGTTCAGCTTCCAGGGCCACCCTGAAGCCAGCCCGGGCCCGAACGACGTAGCGCCGCTGTTCGACCGTTTCATCAATGAGATGGCCAAGCGACGCTGACTGAGTGGCGTGCGGGCGGCCCCGAATGTCGGTGGCCCCCGCAGGCTCTTCAAAGATTGTTCAAGACGGCTTGCCGACTGACCTGCGGATTTGAGTGACAAACCCATGCCAAAACGTACAGACATAAAAAGTATCCTGATTCTCGGCGCTGGCCCGATCGTGATCGGCCAGGCCTGCGAATTCGACTACTCCGGCGCCCAGGCCTGTAAAGCCCTGCGCGAGGAGGGTTACCGCGTCATCCTGGTGAACTCCAACCCGGCCACCATCATGACCGACCCGGACATGGCCGACGCCACCTACATCGAACCGATCAAGTGGCAGACCGTTGCCAAGATCATCGAGAAAGAGCGTCCGGACGCACTGCTGCCAACTATGGGTGGCCAAACCGCTCTGAATTGCGCCCTGGACCTGGAGCGCGAAGGCATCCTGGAAAAATTCGGCGTGGAGATGATCGGTGCAAACGCCGACACCATCGACAAGGCTGAAGACCGTTCGCGCTTCGACAAGGCAATGAAGTCCATCGGCCTGGCGTGCCCGCGTTCCGGTATCGCCCACAACATGGAAGAAGCCAATGCGGTCCTCGAGACCCTGGGCTTTCCGTGCATCATCCGTCCGTCCTTCACCATGGGCGGTACCGGTGGCGGTATTGCGTACAACCGTGAAGAGTTCGAAGAAATCTGCGCCCGTGGCCTGGACCTGTCGCCGACCAAAGAGCTGCTGATCGACGAATCCCTGATCGGCTGGAAAGAATATGAGATGGAGGTTGTCCGCGATAAGAAGGACAACTGCATCATCGTCTGCTCCATCGAAAACTTCGACCCGATGGGCGTACACACCGGCGACTCGATCACCGTTGCTCCGGCACAGACCCTGACTGACAAGGAATACCAGATCCTGCGTAACGCCTCTCTGGCGGTACTGCGCGAGATCGGCGTAGAGACGGGCGGTTCCAACGTACAGTTCGGCATCTGCCCGACCACCGGCCGCATGGTCGTGATCGAGATGAACCCGCGTGTGTCGCGTTCGTCGGCCCTGGCCTCGAAAGCCACCGGTTTCCCGATCGCCAAGGTCGCGGCCAAGCTGGCCGTGGGTTACACCCTGGACGAACTGTCGAACGACATCACCGGCGGCAAGACCCCGGCGTCCTTCGAGCCGTCCATCGACTACGTTGTGACCAAGCTGCCGCGGTTTGCCTTCGAGAAGTTCCCCAAGGCTGACGCGCGCCTGACCACCCAGATGAAGTCGGTTGGTGAGGTCATGGCCATTGGCCGGACCTTCCAGGAATCCCTGCAGAAAGCCCTGCGCGGCCTCGAAGTAGGCGTTTGCGGCCTGGACGAGAAGCTCGACCTGAGCAATCCGGAAAGCATGAGCGTGCTCAAGCGCGAGCTGACCGTGCCGGGCGCCGAGCGTATCTGGTACGTTGCTGACGCGTTCCGCGCCGGCATGACCGTCGAAGACATCTTCGGCATGAACATGATTGATCCGTGGTTCCTGGTGCAGATCGAAGATCTGATCAAGGAGGAAGAGAAGGTCAAGACCCTGGGTCTGGCCAGCATCGACCGCGACACGATGTTCCGCCTCAAGCGCAAAGGGTTCTCCGACCAGCGCCTGGCCAAGCTGCTGGGTGTGACCGAGAAAAACCTGCGGACCCATCGCCACAAGCTGGATATCTTCCCGGTCTACAAGCGCGTTGACACCTGCGCCGCCGAGTTTTCCACCGACACCGCTTACCTGTACTCCACCTACGAGGAAGAGTGCGAAGCTGCGCCGTCGGGTCGCGACAAGATCATGATCCTGGGTGGCGGTCCGAACCGTATCGGCCAGGGCATCGAGTTCGACTACTGTTGCGTACACGCCGCCCTCGCCCTGCGCGAAGACGGGTACGAGACCATCATGGTCAACTGCAACCCGGAAACCGTATCCACAGACTACGACACCTCCGATCGCCTGTACTTCGAGCCGGTAACCCTGGAAGACGTGCTGGAAATCGTGCGCGTCGAGAAGCCCAAAGGCGTGATCGTCCAGTACGGCGGCCAAACCCCACTGAAACTGGCTCGTGCCCTGGAAGCCGCTGGCGTGCCGATCATCGGCACCAGCCCGGACGCCATCGACCGTGCCGAAGACCGTGAGCGCTTCCAGCAAATGGTCGAGCGCCTGAACCTGCGTCAGCCGCCAAACGCTACCGTGCGCAGCGAAGACGAAGCCCTCCGTGCGGCCGGCAAGATCGGCTACCCGCTGGTGGTGCGTCCTTCCTACGTACTGGGCGGACGGGCGATGGAAATCGTCTACGAAGAAGAAGAACTCAAGCGTTACCTGCGTGATGCGGTGAAAGTGTCCAACGACAGCCCGGTGCTGCTGGACCACTTCCTCAACTGCGCCATCGAGATGGACGTGGACGCAGTGTGCGACGGTACTGACGTGGTCATCGGCGCGATCATGCAGCACATCGAACAGGCGGGCGTTCACTCCGGTGACTCCGCGTGCTCGCTGCCGCCGTACTCGCTGCCGGCGCACATCCAGGACGAGATGCGCGAACAGGTCAAGAAAATGGCCCTGGAACTGGGTGTGGTCGGCCTGATGAACGTACAGTTGGCGCTGCAAGGCGACGATATCTACGTCATTGAAGTCAACCCGCGCGCCTCGCGTACCGTGCCGTTCGTGTCCAAGTGCATCGGTGTGTCCCTGGCCATGATCGCTGCCCGCGTGATGGCCGGTAAGACTCTGAAGGAAATCGGCTTCACCAAGGAAATCATTCCGAACTTCTACAGCGTGAAAGAGGCGGTGTTCCCATTCGCCAAGTTCCCTGGTGTGGACCCGATCCTCGGCCCAGAGATGAAGTCCACCGGTGAAGTGATGGGCGTGGGCGATACCTTCGGTGAGGCCTTTGCCAAGGCCCAGATGGGCGCCAGCGAAGTGCTGCCGACCGGCGGTACTGCTTTCATCAGCGTGCGCGATGATGACAAGCCACTGGTTGCAGGCGTGGCCCGTGATCTGATCAACTTGGGCTTCGAGATCGTGGCCACCGCCGGGACCGCCAAGCTGATTGAAGCGGCGGGCCTGAAAGTGCGTCGCGTGAACAAGGTGACGGAAGGCCGTCCGCACGTGGTCGATATGATCAAGAATGACGAAGTCACCCTGATCATCAACACCACCGAGGGTCGTCAGTCGATCGCGGATTCTTACTCCATTCGTCGTAATGCCTTGCAGCACAAGATTTACTGCACCACTACCATTGCTGCTGGCGAAGCTATCTGCGAAGCGCTTAAGTTCGGTCCGGAAAAGACCGTGCGTCGCTTGCAGGATCTACACGCAGGATTGAAGGCATGATCAAATACCCAATGACCGTCCGGGGCGCCAAGGCCCTGGAAGAGGAGCACGCCCATCTGACCAAGGTCGTCCGTCCAAAGCTGAGCCAGGACATCGGCACGGCCCGCGAACTGGGTGACTTGAAGGAAAACGCTGAATACCACGCTGCCCGCGAGCAGCAGGGTATGGTCGAAGCGCGGATACGTGATATCGAAGGCCGTATGCAGAATGCGGTGATCATCGATGTCACGACCATCCCGCACACCGGCAAAGTGATTTTCGGCACCACGGTGGAAATCGCCAACGTCGAGACTGACGAAAGCGTGGTCTACCACATCGTGGGTGAGGATGAGGCTGACTTCAAACTCGGCAAGATCTCCGTCGGTTCGCCACTGGCCCGTGCCTTGATTGCCAAGGAAGAGGGGGATGTGGTGGTTGTGAAAACGCCAGGTGGCGTGATCGAGTACGAGATTGTCGAAGTTCGCCATGTCTGAAAGGCGGCGCCCGCTTCGTGCGGGCGCCATGCTTTGGCAGTTTGCCCAGATGCTTTGGGTGGGCGGCCTGTGGTTGCTGCATATTGGCGTGTTACCGGCGTTGGGCCTGATTGGCCTGGCGCCGTTGTTGATCGATGAGATCGATGGATTATTGAGTGCGTTGCTGGTGGGTTTTGCGGCGGCGTGCGTAACGCTTCAGGCGCTGGTGCTGATCAAGGCCGAAGGCTTGGGGAGTTTGTGGCGGGATATTCGCGGCCAACTGCTGTTGATGGCGCTGTATGCGTGTGCAATGTATTGCATCGTGCATGTGTGGCTGCCGGAAGCGTTGCGCTGGCAGCTATTCAGCTATCTTGTGCTAGGGTTTTCCGGCCTGGTGCTGGTGATGCAACCGGCGCCGGGTTGGAGTGGCGGGGCGCGCGAAGCACGCCCGTGACCCTTGTTGTCATTTGAAGCGATGAACGTTCGACAGTTGCTTGTTGACGCTGAAGTTCTTGCGATACAGCAGTGCCATCTTGCCGATGACCTGGACCAGGTCTGCCTTGCCAACCTTGCACAGTTCTGCAATGGCTGCCAGGCGCGCTTCGCGGTCAAGGATGTTGACCTTGATCTTGATCAGTTCGTGATCGCCCAATGCGCGTTCAAGTTCGGCTAACACACCTTCAGTCAAACCGTTGTCGGCCACGATCAAAACTGGTTTCAGATGGTGGCCAATGGATTTGTACTGTTTCTTCTGCTCTTGAGTGAGCGGCATAATCTGACCCCTGCGTCTGATCTTGTAAAAAGCGGCGGCCAGTTTACCCGAGCGAGTCCGGGACCGCCCAGTTAATCACGACCCGTTTTATTTTCGAGGTGGCCCGTGGCCCGTTCCAAAACTAGCCTTAAGTGGCTGCAAGAGCATTTCAACGACCCTTACGTCAAAAAGGCGCAAAAGGACGGCTACCGCTCCCGGGCCAGCTACAAGCTGCTGGAGTTGCAGGAAAAGGACAAATTGTTCCGCCCCGGCATGAGCGTGATCGACCTGGGGGCCGCCCCGGGTGGCTGGTCCCAGGTGGCCAGTCGTCTGATTGGTGGTCAAGGCCGTTTGATCGCTTCCGACATTCTGGAGATGGACAGCATCCCGGATGTGACCTTCGTTCATGGTGACTTTACCCAGGACGCGGTGTTGGCTGAGATCCTGCAGGCGGTGGGAAATTCGCAGGTGGACCTTGTGATTTCCGACATGGCCCCCAATATGAGTGGATTACCGGCTGTTGATATGCCGCGAGCCATGTTCCTGTGCGAGTTGGCGCTGGATCTGGCGGGGCGGGTATTGCGCCCGGGTGGTGATTTCCTGGTCAAAGTCTTCCAGGGTGAGGGCTTCGACGAGTACCACAAGAACATCCGCAAGCTGTTCGACAAGGTGCAGATGCGCAAGCCGGACTCTTCCCGGGACCGGTCTCGCGAGCAATATCTGCTGGCGCGGGGGTTCCGCGGGATCGAAGGCGCAGCGAGTGATGAGCGTCTTTGAAGGTTTGAAGGGAGTCGATAGGTTTTTTTATATCGCTTTCGTCACGAAGCTTTACGAATATTGTGTAGTCAAAGTTTCACAAAGGGTTACAGACGGTGCCTGCCAGAGTTGTAGGTAATGTAGTAAGTTAGGCTGGTGAATATCATGCGAAGCGCGCGCCAGTAGCGGAGCTTGCTTCAGAGGGTAGTTAATTGAACGATATGGCAAAGAATCTGATCCTGTGGTTGATCATCGCGGCTGTCCTGGTGACGGTGATGAACAACTTCTCCAGCCCTAACGAGCCGCAGACCCTCAACTATTCCGACTTCATCCAGCAAGTTAAGGATGGCAAGGTCGAGCGCGTAGCGGTTGATGGCTACGTGATTACCGGCAAGCGCAACGATGGCGACGGCTTCAAGACCATTCGTCCGGCAATCCAGGACAACGGTCTGATCGGCGACCTGGTGAATAACCACGTGGTTGTCGAAGGCAAACTGCCTGAGCAGCAGAGCATCTGGACTCAACTCCTGGTGGCGAGCTTCCCGATCCTGGTGATCATCGCCGTGTTCATGTTCTTCATGCGCCAGATGCAAGGTGGTGCGGGAGGCAAGGGCGGGCCGATGAGTTTCGGCAAAAGCAAGGCGCGTCTGCTCTCCGAAGACCAAGTGAAGACAACCCTGGGTGATGTCGCCGGTTGCGACGAAGCCAAGGAAGAAGTGGGCGAGCTGGTCGAGTTCCTGCGTGATCCGGGCAAATTCCAGCGCCTGGGCGGTCGCATTCCTCGCGGTGTGCTGATGGTTGGCCCTCCGGGGACCGGTAAAACCTTGCTGGCCAAGGCAATTGCCGGCGAAGCCAAAGTGCCTTTCTTCACCATTTCCGGTTCGGATTTCGTTGAGATGTTCGTTGGCGTCGGTGCCAGCCGCGTTCGCGACATGTTCGAGCAGGCCAAGAAACACGCGCCATGCATCATCTTTATCGATGAAATCGACGCCGTCGGTCGCCATCGTGGTGCTGGCATGGGTGGTGGTCACGATGAGCGTGAGCAGACCCTCAACCAGTTGCTGGTGGAGATGGATGGTTTTGAAATGAATGACGGCATCATCGTCATTGCCGCAACCAACCGTCCGGACGTACTGGACCCTGCGTTGCTGCGTCCAGGCCGTTTCGACCGTCAGGTCGTGGTTGGCTTGCCGGATATCCGTGGTCGTGAACAGATCCTGAAAGTACACATGCGTAAAGTGCCGATGGGCGACGACGTGGCTCCGGCCGTGATTGCCCGCGGTACGCCAGGCTTCTCCGGTGCTGACCTGGCCAACCTGGTGAACGAGGCTTCGCTATTTGCGGCCCGTACCGGCAAGCGCATCGTTGAAATGAAAGAGTTCGAACTGGCGAAAGACAAGATCATGATGGGCGCCGAGCGCAAATCCATGGTCATGTCCGAGAAAGAGAAGCAGAACACCGCTTATCACGAAGCGGGTCACGCCATTGTGGGGCGCGTCGTGCCTGAGCATGACCCGGTCTACAAGGTGTCGATCATTCCTCGTGGTCGAGCGCTGGGTGTCACCATGTTCCTGCCGGAAGAGGATCGCTACAGCCTCTCCAAGCGTGCCTTGATCAGCCAGATCTGCTCGCTGTACGGTGGCCGAATTGCCGAAGAGATGACCCTGGGCTTCGACGGTGTAACCACCGGCGCTTCCAACGACATCATGCGCGCCAGCCAGATTGCGCGGAACATGGTGACCAAGTGGGGCTTGTCGGAGAAACTCGGTCCTTTGATGTACGCCGAGGAAGAAGGTGAAGTGTTCCTGGGTCGTGGCGGTGGCGGTCAAAGTGCCAGCTTCTCCGGTGAAACAGCCAAGCTGATCGACTCCGAAGTGCGCAGCATCATTGACCAGTGCTACGGCACGGCCAAGCAGATCCTCACCGAGAACCGCGACAAGCTTGATGCCATGGCGGATGCGCTGATGAAGTACGAAACCATTGATGCCGACCAGATCGACGACATCATGGCTGGCCGTACACCGCGTGAACCTCGCGATTGGGAAGGTGGTTCGGGCACCTCTGGCACGCCGCCAGTGGTTCAGAACGAACGCCCTGAAAACCCGATCGGCGGTCCTGCAGCTGACCACTAAGGTTTGAAATGACTT
Source organism: Pseudomonas sp. D3 (assembly GCF_029320995.1). Lineage (NCBI taxonomy): Bacteria > Pseudomonadati > Pseudomonadota > Gammaproteobacteria > Pseudomonadales > Pseudomonadaceae > Pseudomonas > Pseudomonas sp. D3. Next base: position 5,647,741 of record NZ_CP119772.1, on the reverse strand, counting down.
CTGCGTCGTCCTCCACCCGGTTGCCTTGCGGCAACCGGGTTCTTGATTTGGCCCATACACATGTCATGGGCATTCTTAACGTAACCCCCGATTCCTTTTCCGATGGTGGCCGCTTCAATCAGCTCGATGCTGCGTTGCGTCACGCCGAGGCGATGGTGGCGGCGGGTGCGACCTTGATCGATGTCGGCGGCGAGTCGACCCGGCCCGGCGCTCGCGTTGTTTCTCCCGTGGAGGAGCTGGAACGGGTGGCGCCGATCGTCGAGCGCATCGCTCGCGAGTTGGATGTGATCATTTCAGTGGATACATCGACCCCGGCCGTGATGCGTGAAACGGCGCGCCTGGGGGCGGGGCTGATCAACGATGTGCGTTCGTTGCGGCGTGATGGCGCGCTGGACGCTGCCGCGGCTACCGGCCTGCCGGTCTGTCTGATGCATATGCTGGGTGAGCCCGGCAATATGCAGGATAATCCGCACTACGATGATCTGGTTGGCGAAGTGAGTGGGTTCCTGGCTGATCGCATTGCTCAATGCGCCGCAGCAGGGATCGCTGCCGACAAGATCATCCTCGATCCGGGGTTTGGCTTCGCCAAGACCCTGCAGCACAATCTAAGTCTGTTCAAGCATATGGAAGCCTTGCATGCCCTGGGTCGGCCTTTGTTGGTCGGCGTTTCGCGCAAGAGCATGATAGGTCAGGCGCTGAATCGTCCGGTGGGCGAGCGGCTTTATGGCGGGTTGGCGCTTGCGGCACTTGCTGTGACCAAGGGTGCGCGCATCTTGCGTGTGCATGATGTCGCCGAGACCGTGGATGTTGTCCGCATGCTTGCCGCAGTAGAATCGGCCGAATAAGAATGATGGAGCACTTATGACAAAGAAATACTTTGGCACCGACGGTATTCGTGGTCGGGTCGGCGAGTTTCCGATTACCCCTGATTTCATGCTCAAGCTGGGTTGGGCGGCAGGCATGGCGTTCCGCAGCATGGGCGCGTGCCGCATCCTGGTAGGCAAGGACACGCGTATCTCGGGCTATATGTTTGAGTCTGCGCTGGAGGCTGGATTGTCCGCCGCCGGTGCTGATGTGATGCTGCTGGGCCCCATGCCGACCCCGGCGATCGCTTACCTGACGCGTACCTTTCACGCTGAAGCCGGTATTGTGATCAGTGCCTCGCACAATCCCCATGATGACAACGGCATCAAGTTCTTCTCGGGGCAGGGCACCAAGCTGCCGGACGAGATCGAGTTGATGATCGAAGAGCTGCTGGATGCGCCGATGACGGTGGTCGAGTCCAGCAAGCTGGGCAAGGTGTCGCGGATCAATGACGCCTCTGGCCGTTATATCGAGTTCTGTAAGAGCAGTGTGCCAAGCAGCACCAATTTCGCCGGGCTTAAGATCGTCGTCGACTGTGCTCATGGTGCGACCTATAAGGTCGCGCCGAGCGTATTCAAGGAGCTGGGTGCGGAAGTGACGGTGCTGTCGGCCCAGCCTAACGGGTTGAACATCAACGACAACTGTGGCTCCACGCATATGGAGCAACTGCAGGCTGCCGTCCTTGCCGAGCATGCCGACCTGGGTATCGCCTTTGATGGTGACGGCGACCGCGTATTGATGGTGGATCACACCGGTGCCGTGGTTGATGGCGATGACCTGCTGTTCATCATTGCTCGTGACCTGCATGAGCGTAATCGGCTGCAGGGTGGTGTTGTCGGCACGCTGATGAGCAATCTCGGGTTGGAGTTGGCGCTGGCCGAGCTGGGAATTCCTTTTGTGCGGGCCAATGTCGGGGATCGCTATGTGATTGCCGAGCTGCAGGAGCGCAATTGGCAGATCGGTGGCGAGAACTCCGGCCATGTCGTGTGCTTCCAGCACACCACCACGGGTGACGCGATCATTGCAGCGCTGCAGGTATTGTTGTCGTTGCGCCGTCGCCAGGAGAGCCTGGCCCAGGCGCGTCAGGCCTTGCGCAAGTGCCCGCAGGTGCTGCTCAATGTGCGTTTTTCCGGTGGCGACAATCCGATCGAACACCCGGCTGTCAAAGCGGCCTGCGAGCGCGTGACCCTGGCAATGGCGGGGCGTGGGCGAGTGTTGCTGCGCAAGTCTGGCACAGAGCCTCTGGTGCGCGTCATGGTCGAAGGCGAGGACGAAACCCAGGTTCGCGGCCATGCCGAAGACCTGGCAAAACTGGTAACTGAAGTTTGCGCCTGAATTCGGCTTGCCAGTGATGATGTGGTTGGGTAACATCTGCGCCCACTTTGACCGACGAGGTACAGCATGCGTCGCACTATGGTAGCTGGTAACTGGAAGATGCACGGTACCCGCGCCAGTGTCGCTGAGCTGGTCAATGGCCTTCGTCATTTGGCCTTGCCGAGCAGTGTTGATGTCGCGGTTTTTCCATCTTGCTTGCATATCAACCAAGTGGTTGATGGCTTGAAAGGTAAGTCGATTCAGATCGGCGCGCAGAATTCTGCGATGGAACCCATGCAAGGTGCGCTGACAGGTGAGATTTCGCCAAGTCAGTTGGTTGATGCGGGTTGTTCCTATGTGCTTATTGGGCACTCCGAGCGCCGTCAGTTGATGGGCGAGCGTGACGGAACACTCAATCGCAAGTTCGCAGCGGCACAGGCTTGTGGCTTGATTCCGGTGTTGTGCATAGGGGAGACCCTTGAGCAGCGTGAATCGGGCAACACCTTCGAGGTTGTCTCGCGTCAGTTGGGCAGCATCATCGAAGAGCTGGGTGTTGGTGCGTTTGCGAAGGCAGTCATTGCTTACGAGCCGGTCTGGGCCATTGGCACCGGGCTGACTGCAACACCGCAACAGGCGCAGGATGTGCATGCAGCCATCCGTGCGCAGTTAGCGGCAGAGAATTCTGAGGTCGCACAAGGTGTGCGGCTTCTATACGGCGGCAGCGTGAAGGCGGCCAATGCGGTCGAACTGTTCGGCATGCCGGATATCGATGGGGGGCTCATTGGTGGAGCTTCCCTGAATGCAGATGAGTTCGGTGCGATTTGTCGCGCCGCGGGAAACTGAAAAAATGCTGGAAACAGTCGTAGTCGTTTTTCATCTGTTGGCGGCCCTGGGCGTAATTGCCCTGGTTTTGTTGCAACAGGGTAAAGGTGCGGATGCTGGTGCGTCTTTCGGTGCAGGTGCTTCAAATACTGTATTCGGAAGCCAAGGTTCCTCTACCTTTCTTAGTAAGTTTACTGCTATACTTGCCGCAGGTTTCTTCATAACCAGCTTAGGGTTAGGTTACTTTGCTAAAGAGAAAGCTCATGTGCTGACTCAAGTAGGTTTGCCAAACCCAGCTGTATTGGAAGTGCCAAAAGCAAAGCCGGCTTCTGATGATGTCCCGGTGCTCCAAGAGCAAAAGTCGGCTACTCCAGCGACTGACGTGCCTCCAGCTCAAGAGCAAAAGTAAGAAGGGTTGTAAACGCTGTATTGCCGAGGTGGTGGAATTGGTAGACACGCAACCTTGAGGTGGTTGTGCCCATAGGGTGTAGGGGTTCGAGTCCCCTTCTCGGTACCAATTATCAGGAGAGCCCGCTGTTGCGGGCTTTCTTGTAGGTGGAAGGTTACATTGACCCTGTAAGGGATCGGTCGTATACTTCCGCCCCAGCTTTGTCGCGGGGTGGAGCAGTCTGGTAGCTCGTCGGGCTCATAACCCGAAGGTCGTCGGTTCAAATCCGGCCCCCGCAACCAGTTTTAGCGGAGCCCCTTATTAAGGGGCTTTTTGTTAGCTGGACACTTTCAACGCCGCTATTCGACGGCGTTTCAAGGATGGGCGTTTCGCCCATTTTTTTATTTTGCACAGCATGCACATACATGCACGAGGGGGTTCAGGTGTCGAGCAAGCTAGAAGAGTTGCAGGCCTTGCTGGCCCCGGTGGTCGTGGCCCTGGGCTATGAATGCTGGGGTATTGAGTTTTCGGCTCAAGGTCGCCACTCAATGTTGCGCGTTTATATTGATAAAGAGGGCGGCGTGCTGGTGGACGATTGTGCCATTGTCAGCCGTCAGATCAGTGGTGTTCTGGATGTTGAAGATCCAATCGCTGTTGAGTACACCCTCGAAGTTTCCTCGCCAGGCATGGAACGCCCACTGTTCACTCTCGAGCAGTTTGCAAAATTTGCCGGTGGACAAGTGAAAATCAAGCTGCGATCGCCCTTTGAAGGGCGGCGCAATTTTCAGGGCCTTCTGCGCGGTGTAGAAGAGCAGGATGTCGTGGTGCAAGTAGAAGACCATGAGTTCCTGTTGCCGATCGATATGATCGACAAGGCCAACATTATTCCCAGTTTTGACTGAGACGCGGATCCCGCGGATCCAATGGCTTGCGAAAGGCGAGGCGTACGATGAGCAAAGAAGTACTGCTGGTTGTTGAGTCGGTATCCAATGAAAAGGGCGTACCGGCAAACGTGATTTTTGAGGCGCTGGAGCTGGCCCTGGCCACTGCTACCAAAAAGCGTTTTGAAGACGAAGTTGATCTGCGTGTGGAAATCAATCGCCACACCGGTGCCTACGAGACTTTCCGTCGCTGGACGGTTGTTGAAGAAGCCGATCTTGATGATCCGGCCATCGAAACCTGGCCGAGCAAGGTTGCTGAAACGCACCCTGGCGCCAATGTCGGTGATGTTGTCGAAGAAAAGATCGAATCGATCGAGTTCGGCCGTATTGCTGCGCAAACTGCCAAGCAAGTCATTGTGCAGAAGGTTCGCGAAGCTGAGCGTGCTCAAGTCGTTGACGCCTATCGCGAGCGTCTGGGGGAAATCATCTCCGGCACCGTGAAAAAAGTCACCCGCGACAACGTGATCGTCGACCTGGGCAACAACGCCGAAGCGTTGCTGGCCCGCGAAGACATCATCTCTCGCGAAACTTTCCGTGTCGGCGTGCGTCTGCGTGCGTTGCTCAAGGAAATCCGCACCGAGAACCGCGGCCCTCAGTTGATCCTGTCGCGTACCGCGCCGGAAATGCTGATCGAGCTGTTCCGTATCGAAGTGCCGGAAATCGCCGAAGGCCTGATCGAAGTCATGGCTGCGGCCCGCGACCCGGGTTCGCGCGCCAAGATCGCGGTCCGCTCCAAGGACAAACGCATCGACCCGCAGGGCGCTTGCATTGGTATGCGCGGCTCGCGCGTCCAGGCAGTGTCGGGCGAGTTGGGCGGTGAGCGTGTGGATATCGTCCTGTGGGACGATAACCCGGCGCAGTTCGTGATCAACGCCATGTCGCCGGCTGAAGTGGCGGCAATTATCGTTGACGAAGATGCCCATGCAATGGACATCGCCGTTGGCGCTGACAATCTGGCTCAGGCCATTGGTCGTGGAGGTCAGAACGTGCGTCTGGCCAGCCAACTGACCGGCTGGACCCTGAACGTGATGACCGAATCGGACATCCAGGCTAAGCAGCAAGCTGAAACCGGTGACATCCTGCGCAACTTCATCGACGAGTTGGAAGTCGACGAAGACCTGGCGCAGGTGCTGGTAGATGAAGGCTTCACCAGCCTGGAAGAGATTGCCTACGTACCGTTGGAAGAAATGCTCAACATCGATGGCTTTGACGAAGACACCGTCAACGAGCTTCGCGCTCGGGCCAAGGATCGTTTGTTGACTAAAGCCATCGCTACTGAGGAAAAGCTGGCAGACGCCCATCCGGCCGAAGACCTGCTCTCGCTTGAGGGTATGGACAAGGATTTGGCGATGGAACTGGCGGTGCGCGGCGTAATTACCCGCGAAGACCTGGCCGAGCAGTCTATTGACGATCTGCTCGACATCGACGGCATTGACGATGATCGTGCCGGCAAGTTGATCATGGCCGCCCGAGCCCATTGGTTCGAGTAATTAGGCGCGGCCTGAGGAGAGAAGTGCATGACGCAAGTCACGGTGAAACAACTGGCCGATGAGGTCAAAACACCGGTAGAGCGCCTGTTGCAGCAGATGCGTGAGGCAGGTCTGCCGCACACCGCCGCCGATGAAGGTGTGAGCGATAGTGAGAAGCAGTCTTTGCTGACTCACTTGAAGAGCAGCCACAAGGCGAAAGTGGAAGAACCGCGCAAGATTACATTGCAGCGCAAAACCACCAGCACCCTGCGTGTTGCTGGTAGCAAGAGCATCAGCGTTGAAGTACGCAAGAAGAAAGTCTTCGTACAGCGCAGCCCGGAAGAAATCGAAGCCGAGCGCAAACGCGATCTGGAAGAACGCCGCTCAGTAGATAATGCTGCTCGTCAGAAGGCTGAAGAAGAAACCAAGCGACGCGCCGAAGAAGAAGCGCGTCGCCAGCCTACTGCTGCGCAACCTGCTGGTACTGAAGCGGTCGCGGCTCCTGCTGCGCCTGTAGAAGCTGTGCGTGAGGCCACTCCGGTTGCCGCTGCACCAGCACCTGCTGCTGACGCCCGCAAGCGTGACGAACCTCGTCGTCCGGACAAACCACGTGCCGACGATAATAGTCGTCGCGGTGGCGGCGGTGATGGCGAGCGCAAAAACGCTCCGCATCGCGCCTCGGTCAAAGAGAAAGCGCCTGCTCCACGCGTTGCGCCACGTACTACCGACGAAGAAAGCGATAGCTTTCGTCGTGGTGGTCGCGGCAAGGCCAAGCTGAAAAAACGCAACGCCCACGGTTTCCAGAGCCCAACCGGCCCTGTCGTGCGTGATGTGCAGATCGGCGAGACCATCACAGTTGGCGATCTCGCCAATCAGATGTCGGTCAAGGCTGCAGAAATCATCAAGTTCATGTTCAAACTGGGTACTCCCGCGACCATCAACCAGGTGCTTGATCAGGAAACTGCTCAACTGGTAGCCGAAGAACTGGGCCACAAAGTGACCCTGGTCAGCGACACCGCCCTGGAAGATTCCCTGGCCGAGTCCCTGAAGTTTGAAGGTGAGACGTTCTCCCGTGCGCCAGTTGTGACCGTAATGGGCCACGTTGACCATGGTAAGACATCGCTGCTCGACTACATCCGTCGTGCCAAGGTAGCTGCAGGCGAAGCTGGCGGTATCACCCAGCACATCGGCGCGTACCACGTTGAAACCGATCGCGGCATGGTCACCTTCCTCGACACCCCAGGTCACGCCGCGTTTACCGCAATGCGTGCCCGTGGTGCCAAGGCGACTGACATCGTGATCCTGGTGGTTGCAGCGGACGACGGCGTAATGCCGCAGACCATTGAAGCTGTCCAGCACGCCAAGGCCGCTGGTGTTCCACTGGTTGTGGCAGTGAACAAAATCGACAAGCCGGGCGCCGATCTCGATCGCATCCGTAGCGAACTGTCGGTTCACGGCGTGACGTCTGAAGAGTGGGGCGGTGATACGCCGTTCGTTTCGGTTTCGGCGAAAGTCGGTACTGGCGTGGACGAGCTGCTCGAAGCGGTCTTGCTGCAAGCTGAAGTACTCGAACTGAAAGCAACGCCATCGGCCCCAGGTCGCGGTGTTGTGGTTGAGTCGCGTCTCGACAAAGGTCGTGGCCCGGTTGCAACCGTTCTGGTTCAAGACGGCACCCTGCGTCAAGGCGACATGGTGCTGGTCGGTTCGAACTACGGCCGTGTACGTGCCATGCTCGACGAGAACGGCAAGCAAATCAAGGAAGCGGGTCCTTCCATCCCTGTCGAGATCCTCGGCCTGGACGGTACCCCGGACGCTGGCGACGAGATGAGCGTGCTGTCGGACGAGAAGAAAGCCCGTGAAGTGGCTCTGTTCCGTCAAGGCAAGTTCCGCGAAGTCAAACTGGCTCGCGCTCACGCCGGCAAGCTGGAAAACATCTTCGAGAACATGGGCCAGGCAGAGAAGAAGACGCTCAACATCGTCCTCAAATCTGACGTTCGTGGTTCCCTCGAAGCGTTGAACGGCGCCTTGAACGGCCTGGGTAACGACGAAGTGCAAGTGCGTGTCGTCGGTGGCGGTGTCGGTGGTATCACCGAGTCCGACGCTAACCTGGCACTGGCTTCCAACGCTGTACTGTTCGGCTTCAACGTGCGTGCCGATGCTGGCGCTCGCAAGATCGTCGAGCAGGAAGGCCTGGACATGCGTTACTACAACGTCATCTACGACATCATCGAAGACGTCAAGAAAGCCCTTACCGGCATGCTTGGCAGCGACGTTCGGGAGAATATCCTGGGTATCGCCGAGGTGCGTGACGTGTTCCGCTCGCCGAAATTCGGCGCGATCGCCGGTTGCATGGTTATCGAAGGTGTTGTGCACCGTAACCGTCCAATCCGTGTACTGCGTGAAGACATCGTTATCTTCGAAGGCGAGCTGGAATCCCTGCGCCGCTTCAAGGATGACGCTTCCGAAGTACGTGCCGGCATGGAATGCGGTATCGGCGTCAAGAGCTACAACGACGTCAAGCCTGGCGACAAGATCGAAGTTTACGAGAAGGTTCAGGTTGCTCGCAGCCTCTAACTCGCGCACTTCAGGAGCCACGCCGCGTGTGGGCATGCAAATGCCCCGCGCAACGTTCGGACTCTAAACGCAACGCCCGGTCTGGCTTTTGTCAGGCCGGGCGTTTGCCGCTTTCAGACCCCACGGGTTTCACCGTGTGGCAGTAACAGGTAACAAGACATGGCAAAAGAATACAGCCGTACCCAGCGTATCGGCGATCAGATGCAGCGCGAGCTGGCCCAACTGATCCGTCGCGAAGTCAAAGACCCCCGTGTTGGCCTGGTCACCATCACCGCCGTTGACGTGAGCCGTGACGTGGGTCACGCCAAAATCTTCATCACCGTGATGGGTGAGGACAGCAGCGAAGAAATTGCGCAAAGCATCAAGGTGCTCAACTCGGCCGCAGGTTTCCTGCGCATGCAGTTGGCCCGCGAAATGAAGCTGCGCAGCGTGCCTCAGTTGCACTTCCACTACGACGAAAGCGTCGTGCGTGGTGCGCACCTGTCGGCACTGATCGAGCGCGCCGTGGCTGAGGATAATCAGCACCCGTCCACACCTGAAGACGCCAAGGAGTAAGCGGTGGCTCAGGTCAAACGTATCCGTCGCAACGTCAGCGGCATCATTCTGCTCGATAAACCCATTGGCTTTACCTCCAATGCGGCGTTGCAGAAAGTCCGTTGGCTGCTCAATGCCGAGAAGGCCGGGCACACCGGCAGCCTCGACCCGCTGGCCACCGGCGTGTTGCCGTTGTGCTTTGGCGAGGCCACCAAGTTCTCGCAATACCTGCTCGATTCCGACAAGGGTTACGAAACCCTGATGCAACTGGGCAAGACCACCACCACGGCCGATGCCGAAGGTGATGTTTTGCAGGTTCGTGACGTGACCGTTGGTCGTGCTGATATCGAGGCTGCTTTGCCCGCTTTTCGTGGGAAAATCAGCCAGATACCGCCGATGTACTCGGCGCTCAAGCGGGATGGGCAGCCACTTTACAAGCTGGCACGTGCGGGCGAAGTAGTGGAGCGCGAACCGCGTTCTGTTACTATTGCGCGCTTGGAATTGCTCGCCTGTGAAGGCGACACCGCACGCCTGGCCGTGGACTGTAGCAAAGGCACCTATATCCGTACCCTGGTGGAAGATATTGGTGAAACGCTCGGTTGCGGCGCGTATGTTGCACAACTGCGACGCACCCAGGCCGGCCCTTTCAGTCTGGCGCAGACGGTTACGCTGGAAGAGCTGGAAGCGGTACACGCCGAAGGCGGCAATGAAGCGGTTGATCGCTTTCTGATGCCATCGGACAGCGGTTTACTCGATTGGCCATTGCTGCACTTTTCGGAGCACAGCGCGTTCTACTGGCTCAACGGCCAGCCGGTACGTGCCCCGGACGCCCCGAAATTCGGCATGGTGCGGGTACAGGATCATAACGGTCGCTTTATCGGTATCGGTGAAGTGAGCGAAGACGGGCGCATCGCGCCACGTCGACTGATTCGGTCAGAATGACCGGAACCTGTTTGTGGTAAAAGCGCAGTAGCTTTTACGCAAACTGGAACGAGGGTGGCTGTTAGCAGGCACGGTCACTACTCATTTTTAGATACAGGGATTTGTCCCTGGCCTGTTGAAACTGCCCTTTGGGTGGTTTCCTGAAAAAAGGATTGCCTCATGGCTCTCGACGTTCAAGAAAAAGCACAAATCGTAGCTGACTATCAGCAAGCTGTTGGTGACACTGGTTCGCCAGAAGTGCAAGTTGCACTGCTGACTCACAACATCAACAAGCTGCAAGGTCACTTCAAGGCCAACGGTAAAGATCACCACTCCCGTCGTGGTCTGATCCGCATGGTAAACCAGCGCCGCAAGCTGCTGGACTACCTGAAAGGCAAGGATCTGGGTCGTTATCAGGCTCTGATCGGTCGCCTGGGTCTGCGTCGCTAATAAGCGATTGCGCTAGAGGTTGGTTGTTTGTCGTGTGTCAGTGGGATTCCCGCTGGCCCATGGCAGGCTTCCAGCCTCAAGTTTTATCTGGATACACGTTTTACCCCTGGACAAGGGTTGGGCCGATTCCCGACATTGCCCAAGAATTTCGCAAGAAGACAAGTTCCCCAAGAGCCACAAAGAAGGTAGGACACCGTGAACCCGGTTATCAAAAAATTTCAGTTCGGTCAGTCGACCGTTACCCTCGAGACAGGCCGTATCGCCCGTCAAGCCTCCGGCGCAGTGCTGGTTACCGTTGACGACGACGTTACCGTACTGGTGACCGTTGTTGGCGCCAAGCACGCGGACCCAAGCAAGGGCTTCTTCCCTCTGTCCGTTCACTACCAGGAAAAGACTTACGCTGCCGGTAAGATCCCTGGCGGTTTCTTCAAGCGCGAAGGCCGTCCTTCCGAGAAAGAAACCCTGACTTCCCGACTGATCGACCGTCCGATCCGTCCGCTGTTCCCAGAAGGCTTCATGAACGAAGTGCAGGTTGTCTGCACCGTCGTTTCCACCAGCAAAAAGACCGATCCGGACATCGCTGCGATGATCGGTACCTCGGCTGCCCTGGCCATCTCTGGTATTCCTTTCGATGGCCCGATCGGCGCCGCGCGCGTTGCTTTCCACGAAAGCACCGGCTACCTGCTGAACCCGACTTACGAGCAGCAAAAAGCCTCGAGCCTGGACATGGTCGTTGCCGGTACCTCGGAAGCCGTATTGATGGTTGAATCGGAAGCCAAAGAGCTGACCGAAGACCAGATGCTGGGCGCTGTACTGTTTGCTCACGACGAGTTCCAGGTTGTGATCAACGCTGTTAAAGAACTCGCTGCCGAAGCTGCCAAGCCAACTTGGGCGTGGGCTCCACAAGCCGAAGCGACTGAACTGCTGGGCGCTATCCGCTCCGAATTCGGCGAAGCGATCTCCCAGGCCTACACCATCACCGTCAAGGCCGACCGTTACGCTCGCCTGGGCGAGTTGAAGGATCAGGTTGTGGCCAAGCTGTCCGGTGAAGAAGGCCAGCCTTCTTCCAGCGACGTCAAAGCGGCTTTCGGTGAAATCGAATACCGCACCGTTCGCGAAAACATCGTGAACGGCAAGCCACGTATCGACGGTCGCGACACTCGCACCGTGCGTCCGCTGAACATCGAAGTCGGCGTTCTGCCGAAGACTCACGGTTCGGCGCTGTTCACCCGTGGTGAAACCCAGGCTCTGGTAGTCGCGACGCTGGGTACTGCCCGTGACGCACAACTGCTGGACACCCTGGAAGGCGAGAAAAAAGACCCGTTCATGCTGCACTACAACTTCCCTCCGTTCTCGGTGGGCGAGTGTGGTCGCATGGGTGGTGCTGGTCGTCGTGAAATCGGTCATGGCCGTCTGGCCCGTCGTTCGATTGCGGCCATGCTGCCTGCCGCAGACGTGTTCCCGTACACCATCCGTGTTGTGTCGGAAATCACCGAGTCCAACGGTTCCAGCTCCATGGCTTCGGTCTGCGGTGCTTCCCTGGCACTGATGGACGCCGGTGTGCCAATGAAGGCACCGGTTGCCGGTATCGCCATGGGCCTGGTTAAAGAAGGCGAGAAGTTCGCCATCCTGACCGACATCCTGGGCGACGAAGATCACCTGGGCGACATGGACTTCAAGGTAGCCGGTACCGCCAAAGGTGTGACCGCGCTGCAGATGGACATCAAGATCAAGGGCATCACCGAAGAGATCATGGAAATCGCTCTGGGCCAAGCCCTGGAAGCGCGCCTGAACATCCTCGGTCAGATGAACCAGATCATTGGTCAGTCCCGTACCGAGCTGTCGGAAAATGCTCCGACCATGATCGCGATGAAAATCGACACCGACAAAATCCGTGATGTTATCGGTAAAGGCGGCGCGACTATTCGTGCGATCTGTGAAGAAACCAAGGCTTCGATCGACATCGAAGACGACGGCTCGATCAAGATCTTCGGCGAAACCAAGGAAGCTGCAGAAGCTGCGCGTCAGCGCGTTCTGGGCATCACTGCCGAAGCCGAGATTGGCAAGATCTACGTCGGTAAAGTTGAGCGCATCGTCGATTTCGGCGCATTCGTCAACATCCTGCCAGGCAAAGACGGTCTGGTTCACATCTCCATGCTGAGCGACGCTCGTGTTGAGAAAGTGACCGACATTCTAAAAGAAGGCCAGGAAGTGGAAGTGCTGGTACTGGACGTGGACAACCGCGGCCGCATCAAGCTGTCCATCAAAGACGTGGCAGCAGCCAAGGCTTCGGGCGTTTAAATACCCGCAGGCTTCACGCTGAAAAAGGACTCTTCGGAGTCCTTTTTTTATGCGCGCAGGAAAATGCCGAAAAATCAGGCGCTTAATCACATCCAAAAACCGCAACTTGCATGCAGGCACGATCCGCTTCATGCAAATTGCACGAATGCGAAAACCGGCTAAATTCTTAACGTGTTGTTTTTAAAGGTTTTATTTTTATGATTCGACTTGGCACAGTGCCTGCAATATTCCTGTTAACGCTGCAGCATCAAGGTACACACACTGCAGACTTTTAATAAAACAGGAGTTACTCGTATGAAGAAGTTCGCTCTCGCTACCGCAACTGCTACCGCTTTGACCCTGGCCATGGCCAACGTTGCCTTCGCTCAAACCTCCCAGGCGCCTATGACACTGGCTGCTGGCGAAATGACCAAAGCCAAAGAGTCCACCTCGGACACTTGGATCACCACCAAAGTCAAAGCTGACCTGCTGACCGAAAAGGGCATCCCAGGTTCGGACATCAAGGTTGAGACCAACAAAGGTGTGGTTTCCCTGTCTTCGACCGTTGCCATCTCCGACTCGCAGAAAGCCACCGCCGTAGCCATCACCAAGCGTATCAAGGGTGTCACTGCGGTGTCCGCTGACGGCTTGCTGGCTGGCGGTGCGGTAAAAGCTGACAACATCGACAAATCCAAGGAAGCCACTTCGGACACTTGGATCACCACCAAAGTGAAGGCTGACTTGGTCACCGAGAAAGGTATTCCTGGTACCGACATCAAAGTCGAAACCAACAAGGGTGTAGTTTCCCTGTCTTCTTCCGTCGCAGTGACTGAAGCGCAGAAAACTACTGCGGTGAACATCACCAAGAAAATCAAAGGCGTGAAAGCTGTATCGGCCGATGGCCTGAAAGCAGAGTAACGCCCAACCCATCGTCTGAACTAGGCGTCGGCGGCAACGAGTGAGTTAGATATCCACTCAATGCACCTCACGGGTTCATGCGACCGACCATAAGGATGTGGTCATTACAGGCCCCGGCACATGTGTCGGGGCCTGTTCTATTCTGCATTTCGTCGGTGTATGACGATTGGGGGGTTACTCAGCGTCCAGATGCATCGGCGTTATCACCCGGCCATCCTTCTCGGCCTGGCCAAGTTTGGCATCGATGAAGTACACCCGATCATCTTCCAACTGCCCTTTGTCCACGAGGTAGTCCTTGATGGTGCTCGCGCGGTCCTGACCGAGCTGGCGCAGCAGCACGTCGCTGCCACTCCAGAACGTGATCACGCCGTCCTTCAGTTTGGCCGTGCGCTCATCGTCGCTCAGGTTTTTCCATTCCGCCGGTGGTTGTTGCTTCAGGCGGGTGCGGTAGATACCCTCGAGCAACGGGGCTTTTTCCTTTTCCGGTACTTGCAGCAAGGAAGCCTGGGCCGGAACCTTGTCCCCACGGCGCTGCAGCATCTTGTAGTAGTTGTACTGGTATTCACGCTCCAGGCGCTGCTCTGCCAGGAACTTGCCGTCACTGTCGGCAGCCGCGGTGCCTTCGATTTCCAGGCGCAGGGTCGGGCGCTCCTTGAGGGCGTTGGCCAGGGTGTTCAGGGCGCCCTCGGCGTCTTTGTTCAGTTCGCTGGAGCCTGCTGCGAACGAGACATTGCCGAGGTCTTCCGAACCGCCGCCGGTCACCAGCCCACCGATAAACTTGAAGGGCGCCGTTGCTGCGCGCACCACCAGGTTGCGCAATGTCTGCCACACGATCGGCATCACGCTGAATTGCGGGTTATTCAAGTCGCCGCTGACGGGCAGCTCAATCGAGATCTTGCCGTCAGAGTCCTTGAGCAGAGCGATCGCGAGGCGAATCGGCAGGTCTACCGCATCGGCACTGTCGACCTTCTCACCCAGTTGCAGTTGCTCGACCACCACTTTGTTCTCGGCCTTCAACTGGCCTTTGATGATCACATAATGCAGGTCGAGGTTAAGGCGGCCCTTGCGAATACGGAAACCGGCGAATTTACCCGAGTAGGGCGTCAGGGTTGTCAGTTCGACACGTTTGAAGCTGGTGGCGATATCCAGCGCCGCCATCGGATCGAACGGGTTCACGCTGCCTTTGATGGTGACCGGTGCATAGCGATCCACTTTACCCTTGATGTCGACACTGGCCGGTTTGGCTTGGCGGCTGTCAATGGTGCCGATCTGCCCGTTGAGCTGTTGAATCGCGGTGGCGAAGTTGGGCGTGAGGCTGAAGTCGGCGAAGTTCGCCGAACCGTCGTTGATCGCAATCTGCCCGATATGAATGCCCAGAGGTTTTTCGTTACTGGCAGCCGCCTTGGCCGCCGGCTTGGCGCCGCTGTTGGCGGGCTGTGGGATCAGTAGGTCGTCGACGTTGGTGGTGCGATCATCGTTGATCATGAAGCGCACGTAGGGCTGCAGCAGGTTGACCTTGTCGATCGACAGGCTGTTGCCATGCTGATAGTTCACGCCTTCCAACACCAGGCGCTGCCATTTTAGGAAGTCGCGGGTCTTGAGTGTGTCGAGGGTGTGCAACTGATCGACCTGCGCCCGGCCGGTGATCTGCAGGGCCAGAGGATCGGTGCTTTTCAGGTTCACGTCGAGGTTGCTGCCGAGCATGCCGCTACGCAGCTCCAGGCGTATGAACGGGCTGATATAGGATTGCGCGACCCGCAGGTCGATATCCTGGGTGTTCACTTTCAGCTTGGCGCTGACCGGGCTGAGGTTGACCTCGCCGGTTGCCTGGATCTTGCCTTGCTTGCCCAGGCCGGTGTCGACCTTGAGGGTAAAGGGGTTGCCGTTGAGGCTGTCGAAGTTCTGCACATCGACGTTCAGCGGGCCCAGTTCCAGAGCAACGGCGGGTTTGGCCTGGCGGTCGGCCAGGTGGACCTGATAGTTACGCAGTTGCACATCCTTGAGCAGGACTTGCCACGGTTTGCTGGGCGCTGCGACAGCGGGTTTTGGCGAGTCGGCAGCCGCTGGTGCGCTGGCCGGTTCCGGCGCCTTGGCCGGCTTGCTCGGCTGGCTGGCGAACAGTTTCTGCCAGTCCAGTTGCCCATCGGCCTCGCGGGCGGCCCAGGTTTCCAGCTTGTTGCTGCGGATCTTGCCGACCACCACCTGCTGCTTGGCCAGGTCGATCGTGGTTTCGCTGACGTCCAGGCGCTCCAGGCGCACCAGCGGCCGGCCATCCGGCGCCTTGATGGCGAATGGCGCGATGCTGGCGGCGGTGTTGGTCAGGTTCAGCTCGGTCTCTTTGGCCAGGCTGAACGTGTAGTCCGTGCTGAAGTTGAGCACACCGTTTTCGAGCACCAACGGCAGTGCGTCACGCACATAGGGCCACCAGGCTTTCATCTTGCCGTCGGTGATTTTCAGGGTGCCTTTGGAGGTGATCGGCACCAGGCTGACGTTACCTTTCCAGTCGATCTGCCCACCTTCCGGGCCGGCGGCGACCAGGGTCATGTTGGCATTGTCTTCCGGCAGGGTGCTGAGGTTCTTCAGCTCGAAGTCGAGTTTGTCGTAGAGGAACTCGATCGGCTCGCTGGGGCGCAGATCCTGGAAATGCACATAGCCGCCCGCCAGCTTGATCCGCTCGATACGCAGCGGGAACGGCTTGGCGTTGGGGTCTGTCGGGGTCGCTTCGCTGGGCGGCAGTTTGAACAACTGCGCCAGGTTCAACTGGCCGGACTTGTCGAACAGCAACTCGGTCTTGGGTTTGTCGAGTTGCACATCGGCCAGGTGCAGGGCGCGGGTCCACAGGCTGTCGAGCTGCAGGTTGGCGTACAGCCGCTCGAAACCCACTTGTTCCTTGCCGGGTTCGCCGATTTTAAGGCCCCACAGCGTCAGTTCCAGACTGAACGGGTTGAGCTCGATACGCTCGATGCGCGCCGGCACCGTAGCGTAGTTGGCCAACTGTTGGTTGGCTATGCGAAGGGCAATGCCGGGCAAAATCAAAAAGCCCAGCAAGCTGTACAGGGCAACAACAGTCAACAAGGCGCCAGTGGCGCGGATCAATCCTTTGGGCATGGGGCGGCGCCATCTATGTTGAACAGGAGTGCCTTGGAGTATGGCACGGGTTTTCGGTTCCGAAGAGCCAGCTCCTTTCAGAAAATTCCTATAACTGCAGGATCAGAGTCTTCAGCGGTGGTTGCTGGTCTTGCGACGGAAAGTCGGCGCCAGGTGGCATGACTTGCCAGTCGCGTACCGGACGCCCGGCTTTCTCAGCGCAACGTAGAACCTGCTCACGCCAGTCGTCCATGCTCACTTTTGCCAGGTTATTGCAGCAGATCAGCACGCCGTCATCGGCGGTTGCCAGCAGCGCCGGCTTGAGCAGGCTTTGATAGTCGCGTAACAGGTCGACGGTGCCAAAGGCGCTCTTGGCCCAAGCCGGCGGGTCAAGTAGCACCAGGTCATATTGACGCGGTTCCAGGCGGGGATAGCTCGGCAGTTTCTGCCCGCGCCGCTGGGTGATCGGCAGGCCGGCCAGTTGGCGAATCGCCGGGAAATAATCGGACTGCACGAACGTCATGCTTACCAGCTGCGGGTTGAGCAAGCCGTTTTCGCGCCCGACCGCCAGGTTGCCTTCGGCAAAATCCAGGTTGCACACTTCACGGGCACCGCCGGCGGCAGCGCTCAGGCCCACGCCACAGGTGTAGGCAAACAGGTTCAGCACGCTTTTGCCGGCACTGTGTGCCTTGACCCAGCCGCGAGTGTTGCGCAGGTCGAGGAACAGCAACGGGTCTTGCCCGGCATGGCGGCCACGCACGCGGTAATTGAGGCCCCATTCGTGGCCGACCAGATCCTGCAGCGCCTCGGGTGTGGCGCGGTAGACCGTGTCTTCGCGGTCGATCCGCGAGTTGCCACGGGAACGATCGTTGTACACCAGCAGCAATTCCAGGCCCATGTACTGGTTGATCAGTTGATGCAGCTCCAGCAGGTCGGTGGTTTCCAGCGCCTGGTGGAAGCTCTGCACCAGCAATTGCGGGCCATAGCGGTCGATGGTCAGGCCACCTGCACCTTCCTGGCTACCATGGAACAGCCGGTAGCAGTCGGTGCCGTGGGCATGCAGCTCGCTGATCAGGTCTTGGCGATGATCGAGGGCGGCGCGCAGCGCCTGGTTCAGGGGAGACATGGAGCGCGCCTTGCTGGGTAAATGTGGGCGCGGAGTTTAGCAGCTATGCAGCGCCGCCTACATCAACCCCATCCGCCGATGTGCGCGCTGCACCGAGCCATTGCGCATCGCCCAACGCAGCAACGGTGCGCTGCGCTTGACCCCGGCACGCACCAACTGGCGTTGCAACAGGCTTGGGTGTTGCCCCAGCATCGCGCCCGCCCAGTCCGGCAGCAGGTCGATCCCGGCCTGCATCATCAGGGCGCCAAAGGGTTTTGCCAGCGTGCTGGGAGCCGGCGCATCGAGCAGCAGGCGCAGCACTTCGCGGCTGCGCTCGTCGCACAACAATTGCGGACGAATACACGCCAGATAATCCGCAATTTCCTCGCGTGAGCGTGGCACATTCCGTGCGCCCAGGCGTTCGGCGACCAGCGCGATTTCGTCGTAGTAACGATCCTGGTCGCGCCCCGACAGCTGTGGGTTGCGATAACGCAGGTGAGCGGCGAGGAAGCTGCTGACCTCCGCCACATGCACCCAGGTCAGCAGCTCCGGGTCGCTGGCCGCGTAGGGGCGGCCGTCCGGCGCATGCCCGACGACCTGGAGGTGAACGGTGCGCACTTTTTCGATCAGCCATTCGGCGTCTTTGCGCGAGCCGAAGGTGGTGCCGGAGATGAACTGCGAAGTGCGGCGCAGGCGCCCGAGCAGGTCCTGGCGAAAATTCGAATGGTCCCACACGCCGGCCAGCGCCAAGGGGTGCAAGGCTTGCAGCATCAAGGCGCTGATGCCGCCGATGAGCATGCTGCTGAAGTCGCCATGCACTTGCCAACTGACCGAGTCCGGGCCGAACAGGCCGGGGTCGCCCTTGGGGTTTTCCAGGTCCAACTGGCCCAGCGACAAGCCGGTGAGGCTCATCAACTGGGTTTCGATACGGCTGCGGATAAATTCCATGGCGACGCGCGGGTTCCTATCGGTTCAGGCGTTTATTGATCAGGCCGGCGACCACGCTGGGGTCGGCCAGGGTGGAGGTATCCCCGAGGCTGTCCAACTCGTTGCAGGCGATCTTGCGCAAAATGCGTCGCATGATCTTACCCGAGCGGGTTTTCGGCAAGGCCGGGGCCCATTGGATCAGTTCCGGTTTGGCAAAGCTGCCGATTTCCTTGCTGACCAGTTCGAGCAGGTGTTTTTTCAGCGTATCGCTGGGTTCCACGCCATTCATCGGCGTGACGAACGCATAGATGGCCTGGCCTTTGATGTCATGGGGATACCCCACCACCGCAGCTTCGGCCACCCAGTCATGTAACACCAGGGCACTTTCCACCTCGGCGGTGCCAATACGGTGGCCGGAGACGTTGATCACATCGTCAATGCGCCCGGTGATCCAGTAATCGCCGTCTTCATCGCGCCGCGCGCCATCGCCGGTAAAGTAATAACCGGGGTAGGGTTTGAAGTACGTATCGATCATGCGTTGCGGGTCGTCATAGACACTGCGGATCTGCCCCGGCCAGCTGGATTTGATCGCCAGCACGCCGCTGCCGGGGCCGTTGATTTCCTTGCCGTGTTCATCGAGCAGCACCGGCAGTACGCCGAACATCGGTTGGGTCGCGCAGCCGGGCTTGATGCGCTGGGCACTGACCAGCGGGCTGAGCATGATGCCGCCGGTTTCGGTCTGCCACCAGGTATCGACAATCGGGCAGCGTTGTTCGCCGACGGCGTTGAAGTACCAGTCCCAGGCTTCCGGGTTGATCGGCTCGCCGACGCTGCCCAGCAGGCGCAGGCTGGCACGTGAGGTGTTTTCCAGCGGGGCGTGACCCTCGCGCATCAACGCGCGCAGGGCCGTGGGCGCGGTGTAGAAGATATTGACTTGGTGCTTGTCGATGACCTGCCAGAAGCGCGAGCTGCTCGGGTAGACGGGCAGGCCTTCGAATATCAGCGACGTGGCGCCGTTAGCCAGCGGGCCGTACACGATGTAGCTATGGCCGGTGACCCAGCCCACATCGGCGGTACACCAGAACACTTCGCCATCGCGGTAGTCGAGCACGTATTTGAAGGTCATCGCGGCTTGCAGCAGGTAGCCGCCGGTGGTGTGCAGCACGCCCTTGGGTTTGCCGGTGCTGCCGGAGGTGTAGAGGATAAACAGCGGGTCTTCGGCGTCCATCGGCTCGGGCGGGCAGTCGTCGCTGGCGGCATCCACGGCCTGTTGATAGTTGAGGTCGCGGCCGTCGCTCCAGTTCACGGCCGCCCCGGTACGCGCCACCACCAGTACGGTGCTGACGTTCGGGCAACTGGCCAGGGCCTTGTCGACATTTTGTTTCAACGCCACCGGCTTGCCGCCGCGCACGCCTTCATCGGCGGTGATCACCGTGCGGCAGTCGGCGTCGAGAATGCGGTCGCGCAGGGCGTCGGGTGAGAAACCACCAAACACCACTGAATGCACTGCCCCAATCCGCGTACAGGCGAGCATGGCGTAGGCCGCTTGAGGAATCATCGGCATGTAGATACACACCCGGTCGCCCTTTTTCACGCCACGGCTTTTCAGCACATTGGCCAGGCGGCTGACGTTTTGGTGCAGTTGGCGGTAGGTGATGGTGGAAGACGTGGTCGGATCATCGCCCTCCCAGATGAAGGCTGGCTGATCGGCGCGTTGCGCCAGGTGACGGTCGATGCAGTTGTAGCTGACGTTCAATTGGCCGCCGGCAAACCATTGGGTGGCGCCGGTCTTGATGTCCGAGGTATTGACGGTGTGCCAGGGGGTTATCCAATCGAGAAAGCGCTTGGCCTGTTCAGCCCAAAACGTGTCCGGCTGTTCGATGGATTGGCGATAGAGGCGCTGGTAGTCCTCTTGACTCAGTTGCGCAGCCCGGCGAACGGCATCGGCGATGGGAAACGTGCTGATATCGAACATGAGCGATCCTTATTCTTGTTTTTGCGACAAGTCATCAAGATGCACCCAGTAGGGGGAGGGTTCAAGGCCGACGTCCAAATGGACGTCGGCCCTGTGTGACCGACGTCAGCCGCGGTGACGACCGCGGAAGTAGTTGATCAGGCCCTGGGTCGACGCATCGTCGGCCGGGGTTTCTTCGGCGCCGGTCAGGCGGTTGTAAACGCCTTTGCCCAGCTCCTTGCCCAGCTCCACGCCCCATTGGTCGAAGGCGTTGATGCCCCAGATCACGCTTTGCACGAACACTTTGTGCTCATACATGGCGACCAGTGCGCCCAGGCGCCGCGGGCTGATGCGCTCGACCACCAGGGTGTTGCTCGGACGGTTGCCCGGGATCACCTTGTGCGGGGCCAGCTTTTGCACTTCGGCTTCCGGCAGGCCCTTGTCGCGCAGTTCGGCTTCGGCTTCGCTGCGGGTCTTGCCGAGCATCAGTGCCTGGCTCTGGGACAGGCAATTGGCGTACAGCCACTGATGGTGGTCGGACACCGGGTTGAAGCTGACGATCGGCACGATAAAGTCAGCCGGGATCAGTTGGGTGCCCTGGTGCAGCAACTGGTGGTACGCGTGCTGACCGTTGCAGCCCACGCCGCCCCAGATCACCGGACCGGTATCGGTGGACACTGGCGTACCGTCCTGGCGCACGCTCTTGCCGTTGGATTCCATGTCCAGCTGTTGCAAGTGTTTGGTGATGTTACGCAGGTAGTGGTCGTAGGGCAGGATCGCATGGCTCTGCGCGCCCCAGAAGTTGCCGTACCACACACCCAGCAGGCCAAGCAGCACCGGCATGTTCTGTTCGAACGGCGTGTTCTGGAAATGCTGGTCCATGGTGTAGGCCCCGGACAGCAGCTCCTTGAAGTTCGACATGCCGATGGCCAGGGCGATTGGCAAACCGATAGCCGACCACAGCGAGTAACGGCCGCCGACCCAGTCCCACATCGGGAAGATGTTTTCTTCGCGAATACCGAAGGCCACGGCGGCCGCGTTGTTGCTCGATACGGCGATGAAGTGGCGATACAGCTCGGCTTCCGAGCCACCCTGGGCCAGGTACCAGGCGCGGGCGGCCTGGGCGTTTTTCAGGGTTTCGAGGGTGTTGAAGGATTTCGACGAGACGATGAATAGCGTGGTCTCGGCGCGCAGTTTCATGGTCAGTTCGTGGAACTCACTGCCGTCGATATTCGCCAGGTAGTGGCAGCGCACGCCTTTGTGGGCGTAGGACAGCAGCGCTTCGGAGACCAGCTCCGGGCCGAGGAACGAGCCACCGATGCCGATGTTCACCACGTCGGTGATCGGCTTCTCGCTGTAGCCACGCCACAGGCCGTCGTGGATGCGGCCCACGAGGTCGGTGATCTGGTTCAGCACCTTGTGTACGTCCGGCATGATGTTCACGCCGTTGACCGACAACTTGTCGCCCACCGGGCGGCGCAGGGCGGTGTGCAGGGCAGGGCGCCCCTCGGAGGAGTTCACCGGTTCGCCGGCATACAGCGCGTCGATCGCGGCTTTAAGGTCGACTTCCTTGGCCAGGCCCACGAGCAGGTCGCGGGTTTCGCTGGTGATCAGGTTTTTCGAGTAATCGAGGAAGAGCCCGCAGCTGCTCAAGGTGAATTGGGAAAAACGCTGAGGATTGGCATTGAACGCGTCGCGCATGCTGAAATCCTGCATGGCTTGGCGATGTTGATTGAGCGCTTGCCAGGCCGGCAGAGCGGTAACGTCATGAGGGGTGCGGTAGTACGCCATCGCTGCGGGTTTCCTTTTATTACGGGGACTGCCTTTAGGACACTTCAAAGCCCGAAACATCCAGTGTTTCATCAAACAATGGGTTCCAGACAGCGCTAACCATAGCGCTGGGCGAATACATTAAACCTAGCGTGTCGATATGTCTTGGCTTTGTCTGCGCTGTGGCCGGTACTTTTTTATACCGGCGCATCAGGCTGGGGTCAGTCGAGGTTCAGGTGCAGGTTATCGATGAGGCGTGTCGCCCCCAGGTAGGCCGCGACCAGGATTACCACGTCGCGATCCTCGGCCGTGGCTGGACGCAGGTGGACGCCTTGGCGCACTTCAAGGTAATCGAGGCGCATCCCGGCGGCCTCGATCTGCTGGACCTGTTCGGCACGCAGTTTGGCGAAGTCGCGGTCACCGTGTTTGATGGCGGCGGTCATCTGACTCAGGCTGCGGTACAGCAACGGCGCGATCGCCCGCTGCTCAGCGGTGAGGTAACCGTTACGCGATGACAGCGCGAGGCCGTCATCGGCGCGGACGGTCGGTTCACCGATGATCTGGATCGGCATGTTCAGGTCATGGACCATGGCGCGAATCACGGCCAGTTGCTGGTAGTCCTTCTGGCCAAACACGGCCATGTCCGGCTGGACCATGTTGAACAGCTTATTGACCACCGTGGCCACGCCTTCAAAGTGCCCGGGACGGCTGGCGCCGCACAGGCCTTCGGACAATTGCGGCACGCTGACGCGGGTCTGGCCGGCCATGCCGCCGGGGTATATTTCCTCGACGGTCGGCGCGAACAATAGGTTGCAGCCAGCTTGCAGGAGCTTTTCCTGGTCGGCGGCGAGGGTGCGCGGGTAGGTGTCCAGGTCTTCGCCGACGCCAAACTGCAGCGGGTTGACGAAGATGCTCGCCACCACGAAGTCCGCCTGCTGGGCAGCCTTGGCCACCAGGGTCGCGTGGCCGCTGTGCAGGTTGCCCATGGTGGGCACAAAGCCTATGCGTTTGCCGGCGTTGCGGGCATGGGCGACGGCAGCCCGCAGTTCGCGGACGGTTTTTACGGTGTTCATGCAGAGAATCCGTGTTCGGCGCCAGGGAAGGTCACGCCTTTGACTTCGGCAACGTATGCGCTCAACGCGGCGTGGATGCTGTCTTGGCCGGTCATGAAGTTCTTCACGAACTTCGGCACGCGGCCGGTCATCGACAGGCCGAGCATGTCGTGCAACACCAGGACCTGGCCGTCGGTGGCCGACCCGGCCCCAATGCCGATTACGGGCACTTTAACCGCATGGGTGATTTCTGCGGCCAGTTCGCTGGGCACGCATTCGAGCACGATCATCGCCGCGCCGGCTTGTTCCAGGGCGATGGCATCGGCACGCATCTGGCGCGCCTGGGCTTCATTGCGGCCTTGGACCTTATAGCCGCCGAGGAGATTCACGGACTGCGGCGTCAGGCCCATGTGCGCACACACCGGCACGCCACGTTCAGCCAGCAGGCGGATCGACTCGGCGAGCCAGACGGCGCCTTCCAGCTTGACCATGTGCGCCCCGGCCTGCATCAGTTTGCCGGCGTTCTGGAAGGTTTGTTCGAGGGTGGCGTAACCCATGAATGGCAGGTCGGCGATGATAAACGCGCCGTCGTTACCGCGCTTGACGCTAGCGGTATGGTAGGCGAGTTCATCCGTG
The DNA here is from genome assembly GCF_029320995.1 of Pseudomonas sp. D3. Lineage (NCBI taxonomy): Bacteria > Pseudomonadati > Pseudomonadota > Gammaproteobacteria > Pseudomonadales > Pseudomonadaceae > Pseudomonas > Pseudomonas sp. D3. The sequence continues at coordinate 5,623,735 of NZ_CP119772.1, read as the reverse complement.
GTGACGGGCAGGGTGCTGTCATTCCCTTGAAGAACCATGCCCAGGGAGTCGCCCACCAGTAGCACCTCGACACCGGCTTGGCAGCAGGCGTGGGCGAAGGTGGCGTCATAGCAGGTCAGCATGGTGATTTTTTCACCTTTGAGCTTGAGACTCTGCAAGGTGGTCAGGGTAACGTCTGGCATGAAAAGGGTCCTCGTTCAGGCGCTTGGAAACAGCGAGTAACGCGCGTGAGTCTTCGTTTATACAGGCGCACTTTCTTGATAGCAGTGCTTATAAGGCCTGGATTGCGCCCTTTAGCGCCGGTTGGCGGCAGCGGGACGCCTATAGTCGTGAGGAGGGCACGGGAAGTCAATTGCATGTGTTACCGCATTGTTACGGCGGTGGTGTTACCGCTGTAACTGATGCGATTCAGCAGGGTGGGGCAGGCAGCGAGTCAGGCAGTAGCGATGCGTTCCAGGCCGACAAACGGGCAGGCTGCCAGCAGGTCGCTGAGGCGCTGGCCATCGGGCAATTGCAGGGTGGCTGGCGCCAGTTCGGCCAGCGGGTACAGCACGAAGGCGCGCAGGTGCATCTGGTAGTGCGGCACTTGCAGGCGGGGTTCGTCGATCAGGCGGTCGCCGTACAGCAGGATATCCAGGTCGAGCGTGCGTGGGCCCCAACGCTCAAGGCGTTCGCGGCCTTGGTCGTTCTCGATGGCTTGCAGCGCATCGAGCAGTTCCAGCGGCGCCAGGCTGCTGTCCAGGGCCGCAACCGCATTGGTGTAGCGCGGTTGGCCGGGGAGCAGCGAGTCGCTTTGATAGAAGGCCGACACCCCCGCGACGGTAGTGTCCGGCAATTGCGCCAACGCTTCGATAGCGCTGCGCAATTGTTGCTCCGGGGCCGCCAGGTTGCTGCCCATGCCGATGTAGATGCGTTCCACGTTTATTCGCCTGCGGCGCCCGAGGCATCGCCGGCGCTGCGCTTGCGTTTGCTGCCGCTGCGACGACGTTTTTTCGGGCCAACGCCTTCGCCGACGCCATCGCCTTTGCTGCCGAGCTCACGAATCATCTCGCGGCGCTCGCTGTCATTGGCGTCCTGGTAGTCGGTCCACCATTCGCCCAGGCCGTCGGTCTGCTCGCCGGCGCTTTCACGCAGCAGCAGGAAGTCGTAGCCGGCGCGGAAGCGCGGGTTGTCCAGCAACAGGTCGGCGCGCTTGCCGCTGCGACGCGGCAGGCGTTCCTGCATGTCCCAGATCTCGCGGATCGGTATGGTGAAGCGTTTCGGAATGGCGATGCGCTGGCACTGCTCGGCGATCAGCTCGTGAGCGGCTTCCTGCATGGCCGGGATCGGCGGCATGCCGCGATCCTGAAGGCGCAGTACGCGTTTCGGCAAGGCCGGCCACAACAAGGCGGCAAACAGGAACGCCGGGGTGACCGGTTTGTTCTGCTTGATGCGCAGGTCGGTGTTGATCAACGCTTCGCTGATCAGGGTGTGGGTATACGTCGGGTTGTATTCCAGTGCTTCGGCACTCGCCGGGAACAATGGATCGAACAACTGCAGGTCGACGAGCATTTCGAAGGTGTCGGCGGCGTAGCCCGAGAGAAACAGCTTGAGCACTTCTTCGAACAGGCGCGCCGAGGGGATTTCCCGCAGCATCGGCGCCAGTTCGCGAATCGGCGCAGCGGTGTGTCGCTCGATACCGAAGTTCAGCTTCGCAGCGAAACGCACCGCCCTCAGCATGCGTACCGGGTCTTCCTGGTAGCGCTGCGCCGGGTCTCCGATCAGGCGGATCAGGTTGTTGCGAATGTCGTGTACGCCGTTGGCGTAATCGAGGATGCGCTCACTGACCGGGTCGTAATACAGGGCGTTGATGGTGAAGTCGCGGCGCTGCGCGTCTTCTTCCAAGGTGCCGTAGACGTTGTCGCGCAGGATGCGTCCGCTTTCGTTGCGGGAAGACTGATTGGTGTCCTCTTCCTCATCGTTTTGCGGATGACCGGCGCGGAAGGTCGCGACCTCGATGATTTCGCGGCCAAAGTGAATATGCACCAGCTTGAAGCGGCGGCCGATGATTCGCGCATTGCGAAACTCGGCACGCACTTGCTCGGGCGTGGCGCTGGTGGCGACGTCGAAGTCCTTGGGCGTGATATTAAGCAACATGTCGCGTACACACCCGCCCACCAGATAAGCCTGGTAGCCGGCGTTCTGCAAGCGTTCGACGATGTTCACTGCATAACGGCTGAACTGAGCGCGTTGCAGCGAATGTTGGCTGCTGTTGAGCACTTCAGGCGTGCTGCGTTTGTGTTGCGTTCGACGCAAGGGGGAACGGAATGACTGGAACAACTTCTTCAGCATGGGATGCACTGTTTGAAGGAATGTTCGGCCATAACAAAGAATGACCGCATGATGGGCCGGGATTCTAGCATTTAGTCGGGGGATGGTGTAGGAACAAGCTGCAGGCCTTGCGCCATAAGCCTCAAAACGTTAAATACCGGAAACTACAAGGGGAGCCGAAGCTCCCCCAGAAGTAGTTGCGTGCTCTATTTTTATTATTGGTTTCGGGCTTCTTGTTTTTGTTGATCGCCCTCGCCATGAAGTGTGACCTTCATGGCACTCCCAATCGGGAGTCAAGAGCAAACGGATTGCTTTGGTTGCTGTGTTGCTGATCTACGATCCAACCAGTTCAGGCTCTGCCTTAGGGCAGTTTTTGTTGTTCTCGGCCTGGTTGCGGGGCAAGCCCCAAATGCAACGCCTCTCCAAAAGAATCAGTTAGCTGCGCCTCCGCCGTGTTGTTTTTATTGTGCGTGAGTCGATTCGTCTTATTTTTATTGTCTTGTACAAAGCTTGTTATTGTTTTTGTACTAAGCATATAGCAGGGTGCGTGCCAACTTTTGTGCCGACCAGCAAAAACGGGGGGTTGAGGGGTTTTTGGCTGTTTGGCGGCGAAAAAAAAGCCGGGGCTTCGTTACCGTAAGCCCCGGCTTTTGTTACGCGAAATATCCGCGGTAACAGTTTTTTCACATCGGCGGGTGTTACCTGTGGGGGCGCACCCTCAACTCTCGCTGGCCACTCCGGTCTTGCGTCGTGGAATGCCCAAGCGCTGGCGCCGTTCCCACAGGCACTTGCGGCTCACGCCCAGCTTGCGCGCCAGTTCGGTCTCGGTCATGTGGTCCTGGTGCTCCAGGACGAAATGCTGGAAGTAGTCTTCCAGTGACAAATCTTCCGTCGGTTCATGGCTGGTATTCCCGGCGGCGCCCTGTTGCGGGGCCAGGCCGAGGAAATCGTCGTCGTCCAGGTCGCTGAGTTCTATATCGATACCCAGCATTTCGGCGGAAATTTCCGGGCTCTCCGACAGAATCACCGCACGCTCGACCGCATTCTCCAACTCCCGCACGTTACCCGGCCACGAGTAGTGCCGAATCGCCTGCTCGGCGTCCGCCGCGAACCGCAGGTCGGTACGGTTGATGCGTGCGCTCTGGCGCAACAGGAACGCGTTGGCGATCTCGTTGACGTCGGCGCCCCGTTCACGCAGGGCCGGTAGCTTGAGCGCGATGACATGCAGGCGGTAGTACAAGTCTTCGCGGAACTGGCCAATCTTGGCCAGGCTCTTCAAATCACGGTGAGTGGCCGCGATCAGGCGCACATCAACCTTCTGCGATTGCACCGAACCCACCCGGCGGATTTCCCCTTCCTGCAGCACGCGCAGCAGACGCGCCTGGGCTTCCAGGGGCAACTCGCCGATTTCGTCGAGGAACAGCGTGCCGCCGTCCGCCGCTTCCACCAGGCCCGCGCGCCCGGCGCTGGCACCGGTAAACGCGCCTTTCTCGTGGCCGAACAATTCGGATTCGATCAGGGATTCAGGAATTGCCGCGCAGTTCACCGAGATCATCGGTGCCTTGGCGCGCTTGGACAGGTTGTGCAGGGCGCGGGCCACCAGTTCCTTACCGGTCCCCGATTCGCCTTGGATCAGCACATTCGAGTCCGTCGGCGCGACTTTGCGGATCTTGCTGTACAGGTCCTGCATCGGTGGGCAGGAACCGATGATGCCGATCTCGCCATTGCTGTTGTCGATGCCCGGCTTGTCGGCGCCGTTGGCAGCCTTGCCGGCGGTGCGCTGTTCGGTGGGAGCGCTGCTGGCCGACTGGCGGTCGCGCAGGATGCGGGCCACGGCCTGGAGCATCTCATCGTGGTCGAACGGCTTGGCGATGTAGTCCACCGCGCCCATCTTCATCGAGTCCACTGCCGAGCGCAGGCTGGCGTAGCTGGTCATGATCAGCACCGGGGTGCCCTGGCCGAGCTTGATCAACTCGGTGCCCGGCGCGCCCGGCAGGCGCAGGTCGCTGACAATCAGGTCGAACGTGGGAATGCTGAATCGCTCTTGGGCTTCCTGCACCGAGCCGGCTTCGCTGACCTGGTACTGATTACGTTCAAGCAGGCGACGCAAGGCAGAGCGGATAATGGTTTCGTCTTCGACGATCAAAATGTGCGGCATTGATTCAATTCTCTCGACGGTCTCAGTTCACAGCGGACGTCGCTTCGACATGACGCGGCAAGGTCACCCGAATACGGGTGCCGCGTTGGCTTTCTGTGTCAGCCGGGCTGTCGATGGTGATTTGTCCATAATGCTCTTCAACGATGGAATAGACCAGTGCAAGGCCCAGACCGGTGCCTTCACCGGGGTCCTTGGTGGTGAAGAAGGGTTCGAACAAGCGGTCCTTGATGTTCTGTGGAATGCCGCTGCCTTCGTCCTCCACGATCAAGTCGACCGTGTGCTCGAATGCCTCGCTCTTGACGCGTACCGCACTGCCGGCCGGGGAGGCGTCACGGGCGTTCGACAACAGGTTGATCAGCACCTGCGCCAAGCGCTGGGAGTCTCCGTCGACCCAGTGGTCCGGATCGCACAGATTGAAGAACTGTACTTCGAAATTGCGCCGGTTCAAGGCCAGCAGCCCAATGGCATCCTGTGCGACTTCGGCCAGGCACACCGCTTCGTCGTGGTTCTGATGGGCGCCGGCGTGGGCGAAGCTCATCAGCGACTGCACGATGCGCGACACGCGCTTGGTCTGTTCGAGGATCTGCCCACTGATCTCGGTGATTTCGCCGTCTTCCTCGCGCTCTTCGCGCAGGTTCTGCGCGAGGCAGGCAATACCGGTGATCGGGTTGCCGATTTCATGGGCCACGCCGGCCGCCAGGCGACCGATACTCGCCAGGCGTTCGGAATGCACCAGCTTGTCTTCGAGCATCTGGGTTTCAGTCAGGTCTTCCACCAGCAACACCAGGCCGCTGTTACCGGGGGCCAGGGGCTCGTCGATCGCCGCCTTGTGCAGGTTGAGCCAGCGGGTCTGGCCATCGAGGGCCAGGTGCTGCTTGTGCAAGTGTTCGTCGGGCAGGTTGATAAAGCCTTGCAGCAGTTCCTTCCACGGGTCGCCCAGGGTATTGAGGCGCGAGCCCACGACCCGTTGCGCGGCGATCCCGGTGAGTTCCTCCATGGCTTTGTTCCACATCAGAATCTCTTGGTCCTTGGCCAGGGAACAGACCCCCATCGGCAGTTCCTGCAGGGTCTGGCGATGGTAACGGCGCAAGGCATCGAGTTCGGCGGCGAGGCCGGTGAGGCGTGAGTGGTAATCCTCCAGCCGGCTTTCGATGAAATGGATGTCCTCAGTGACGTAGTTTTCACCGCTCGCCTTGTAAGGCAGGAACGTTTCCACCATGTCCTGTGACACGCTGGGGCCCATCAGCCCGGACAGGTTGGCTTCGATTCGGTCGCGCAGGCGGCGCAGCGCGTAGGGCCTGCGCTCGTCGAACGGCAGATAGAGATCGCGCAACGCCTGTTCGACTTCCTTTTGCGCGGCCTTGGCGCCCAGGGGTTTGGCCAGTTGCGTGGCGAACTCCTGGGGCGAGGCGGCATGCAGCTCGCGGCGTTGCGGACGGCGCACGTTGTCCACCGCGCAGGCTTCGGCGGCGCTGGTTTCTTCCGGGCTGGCGTTGGTGAACAGCGAGATCAGGGTGAACATCAGCACGTTGGCGGCCAACGAGGCAATCGCCGCCATGTGCCAACTGGTGTCGTCGAGCACGTAGATCATGTTCAGCAGCGGGATGTAGAAACCCTGCAGATTGCCGACCAGCGGCAGCAGCATGGTGATCATCCACACCAGAATCCCCGCGAGCAGCCCGGCGATAAAACCACGCCGATTGGCCGTCGGCCAGTACAGCACCGACAACACCCCCGGCAGGAACTGCAAGGTGGCGACAAACGCGACGATCCCCAGGTTGGCCAGGTCTTGCCCGGCGCCCAGCAGCAGGTAGAAACCGTAGCCGGCCATGATGATCGCGACGATCAGCGCGCGGCGGGTCCATTTCAGCCAGCGGTAGATATTACCTTCGGCCGGCGGCTGGTACAGCGGCAGCACCAGGTGATTGAGCGCCATGCCCGAGAGGGCCAGCGTCGTGACGATGATCAAACCGCTGGCCGCTGACAAACCGCCAACATAGGCCAGCAGCGCCAGGGCCTTGCTGTTGGCGGCAATGCCGACACCGAGGGTGAAGTATTCGGGGTTGGTGGTGGCGCCCAACTTGAGGCCGGCCCAGAGGATCAGCGGCACCGCCAGGCTCATCAACAGCAGGAACAGCGGCAAGCCCCAACTGGCGCTGACCAGCGAGCGCGGGTTGAGGTTCTCGGTGAACGTCATGTGGTACATGTGCGGCATCACGATGGCCGAGGCGAAGAACACCAGCAGCAGCGTGCGCCACGGGCCTTCCTGCAGCGGGGTGTGCAGCGCGGCGAGGGCGGTCTGGTTTTGCAGCAGCCACAACTCCAGCTGTTGCGGGCCGTCGAACACGCCGTAGAGCGCATAGAGCCCGACGCCACCGATAGCGATCAGCTTGATCACCGACTCGAAAGCAATCGCAAAGACCAGGCCTTCGTGTTTCTCGCGGGTGGCGATGTGGCGCGAACCGAAGAAAATCGTGAACAGGCTGATCAGCGCGCAGAAGGCCAGGGCGACGCGATATTGCACCGGCTCACGGGTCAGGATGCTGATGGAGTCGGCCACCGCCTGGATCTGCAGGGCCAGCAAGGGCAGCACACCGATCAGCATGAAAATCGTGGTCAACGCGCCGGCCCAGGTGCTGCGAAAGCGAAAGGCGAACAGGTCGGCCAGGGACGACAGCTGATAGGTCCGGGTGATCTTCAGGATCGGGTACAGCAGCACTGGCGCCAGCAAAAAGGCCCCGGACACCCCGAGGTAACTGGACAGAAAGCCATACCCGTACTGATAGGCCAGACCCACCGTGCCATAAAACGCCCAGGCGCTGGCGTACACGCCCAAGGACAAGGTGTAGGTCAACGGATGGCGAATGATCGCCCGCGGAATCATTCCGCGCTCACTGATCCAGGCGACGCCGAACAACGCGGCCAGGTAGGCGGCGCTGATCAGCAGCATCTGGGTGAGGCTAAAGCTCATCGGCATCTTTTTGGCTCTGCAGGATGAAAGTCACGACGATCAGGATCAGCCACAGCAGATAGGGGCGATACCAGGCGCCTGTGGCGTCGATCCACCAATCCATGATGGCGGGGGAAAACAGGTAGATCCCGACGACCAGCAGCAGGACCAAGCGATAGATGTACATGTTGGCCTCTGATCGAATAATTGCGGCGATGGTAACGGATGCCTGGCCGGCTGCAAGCGCCTTCAGCGCAACTGTGTTTCGGCCAGCGTGAGTGTGCGCGGGATCAGCCGCGCATCCCAGTGTGCAATGCCCCAATCCAGCAGTTCCCGTGGGCTGGCGTGAAGCAGCTCGTCGCCGGGTTGCTGGCCGAGGGCGCGCAAGGCTCTCAACAGCAAAGGCGTGGCCTGGTCCATGGTCAAGGGCGGGGAACGATAGGATTTGCCCAACTTGTTACCGTCCGGCTGGATGATCAGCGGCACGTGCAGGTAGCGCGGTTGGCGCAGCCCCAATAATTCTTGCAGGTACAACTGGCGTGGCGTGGAGTCGAGCAGGTCGGCGCCGCGGACGATGTCGGTAACACCTTGCCAGGCGTCATCCAGCACTACGGCCAGTTGGTAGGCGTAGAGGCCATCGCGGCGGCGGATGACGAAATCGCCTACATCGCGGCCCAGGTGTTGTCGGAACTCGCCCTGTACGCGGTCGGTAAAGTGGTATTCCAACTCCGGAACGCGAAGGCGGATGGCTGCATCGTGCTGGTCGTGACCGGCATTACGGCACAAACCTGGGTAAATCCCGTGGTAGGGCTCCAGTTGTTTACGCGAGCAGGTGCAGGCATAGGCCAAGCCGTGGTTGAACAGGTCGTTCAGCACCTTGGCGTAGGCGTCGTGCCGATCGCTTTGTCGGACCCGTTCACCGTCCCACTCAAAACCGTAGCTTTCCAGGGCGTGCAGGATTGCCGCCTGGGCGCCGGGTTCTTCGCGTGGAGGGTCGAGGTCTTCCATACGCATCAACCAGCGGCCATGGTTGGCGCGGGCGTCGAGGTAGGAGGCGAGGGCGGCGACCAGCGAGCCGAAGTGCAGATGGCCGCTGGGCGTGGGGGCGAAACGCCCGATATAGGGAGAGGCTGTCATGGGCCGGATACTACTGGAAAATCGCTGAACGCCAGAAACAAAAATGGGGCGTTTGTACGCCCCATTCGTTCAGTTCGGCAGGGATTACTTGCCGACCTGTTTTTCCTTTATTTCTGCCAGATTCTTGCAGTCCACGCACATATCGGCGGTCGGACGTGCTTCCAGGCGGCGAATACCGATTTCGATGCCGCAGGATTCGCACCAGCCGTATTCTTCGTCTTTGATCAACTGCAGCGTCTTGTCGATCTTCTTGATCAGCTTGCGCTCGCGATCACGGGCGCGCAGTTCAAGGGCGAACTCTTCTTCCTGGCTCGCACGGTCGGCCGGATCAGGAAAATTGGCAGCTTCGTCCTTCATATGGTCAACGGTACGGTCGACCTCCTGCATCAAGTCCTGTTTCCACTTGTTAAGGATCTTGGTGAAGTGCTCGCGCATGGGCTCGCCCATGTACTCCTCACCTTTCTTCTCGACGTAAGGTTCGAAGCCGCTGAGGCCTGGGGATTGCTGTTGCTTTGCTTGGGTGGACATGAATAGACCGCCTCTCACTCTTCTAATCCATTGCGCAGGATTGCAACGTCACCGACACCTGCCGGCCCTGCGGCTGCAAGCGGGCGAACTTACCAGATAGATTCAGGGCGCGCCACTCCCGGTTGTCGAGGCCCATCACGCAGAGGTTGCAAATGGCAGCAGCCCGCTGTGGCTGGGTATGAATCGCCTCGAAGGTTAATTTTAGTCGTTTTGCAAGCGCTTGCCGGGCTCATCTTGGATGGCTGAGCAGGCAATAGAGCATGTTTTACCGCGAGGGTTCGGTAGAATCGCTATTTTTGTCCTCACCGTTAAGGAAGGCTAATGGCTCAGCCCTACAGTGCGCGCAGTCGCGCCATCGAACCTTTTCATGTCATGGCGTTGCTGGCGCGAGCCAATGAACTGCAGGCGGCAGGCCATGATGTGATCCATCTGGAAATCGGTGAACCGGATTTCACCACCGCCGAACCGATCATCCAGGCCGGCCAGGCCGCGCTGGCCAATGGCAAGACCCGCTATACCGCAGCTCGCGGCCTGCCGGAACTGCGCCATGCCATCAGCGGTTTCTACCAGCAACGCTACGGCCTGAGCGTGGACCCCGAGCGCATCCTGATCACCCCGGGCGGCTCCGGCGCGTTGCTGTTGGCCAGCAGCCTGCTGGTGGACCCCGGTAAACACTGGCTGTTGGCCGACCCGGGTTACCCGTGTAACCGGCACTTCCTGCGCCTGGTGGAGGGCGCGGCGCAGTTGGTGCCCGTCGGCCCGGACGTGCGTTATCAATTGACCGCCGACCTGGTGGCCAAGCACTGGAACCAGGACAGCGTCGGCGCGCTGGTCGCGTCGCCAGCCAACCCGACCGGCACCATCCTTACGAGGGACGAACTGGCCGGGTTGTCGAGCGCAATCAAGGCGCGTAACGGCCATCTGGTGGTGGACGAGATCTACCACGGGCTCACTTATGGCACCGACGCTGCCAGCGTGCTGGAAGTCGACGATGACGCGTTTGTCCTAAATAGTTTTTCGAAGTATTTCGGCATGACCGGCTGGCGCCTGGGTTGGCTGGTGGCGCCGCCCGATGCGGTCGGTGAACTGGAGAAGCTGGCGCAAAACCTCTACATCAGCGCTCCCAGCATGGCGCAGTACGCAGCGCTGGCCTGCTTTACCGCGCAAACCCTGAGTATTCTGGAAGAGCGTCGCGCCGAGTTCGGTCGTCGTCGTGATTTCCTGCTGCCGGCCCTGCGCGAGTTGGGCTTCGGTATTGCCGTCGAACCGGAAGGCGCGTTCTATTTGTACGCCGATATCAGCGCGTTCGGCGGTGATGCCTTCGCGTTCTGCCGTCATTTCCTTGAGATCGAGCATGTGGCGTTCACCCCAGGGCTGGATTTCGGTCGCTATCAAGCCGGTCACCATGTGCGCTTTGCCTACACGCAAAACCTTGATCGGCTACAAGAGGCGGTGGAGCGTATCGCCCGCGGCCTGCGCAGCTGGCAGGGCTGATGCGCTTTCATCCTCCCCTCGAAGAGGCGCGGCTGATTCGCCGCTACAAGCGTTTTCTCACCGATATCGAAACCGTTACCGGCGAGTTCTTGACCATTCACTGCCCCAATACCGGTTCGATGCTCAATTGCATGGTCGAGGGCGGGCAGGTCTGGTTCAGTCGCTCTGCTGACCCCAAGCGCAAGTTGCCCGGCACCTGGGAAATTGCCGAGACGCCTCAAGGCCGCCTCGCGTGCGTCAATACGGCGCGTGCCAACCAACTGGTTGAGGAAGCGTTGCATGCCGGGGTCATCACCGAGCTCAACGGCTTTAGCGCATTGAAGCGTGAAGTGCCTTACGGCCAAGAGAAAAGCCGCATTGATTTTCGCCTGGATTACCCCGAGGGGGCGGCCTATGTCGAAGTCAAAAGCGTGACCCTGGGGTTTGATGGCACCTCGATTGCGGCGTTCCCGGACGCCGTGACCCTGCGCGGTGCCAAGCATCTGCGCGAGCTGGCACACCTGGCCCGTGATGGCGTGCGGGCGGTGCAGTTGTATTGCGTCAACCTCTCGGGGATTGACGCGGTGCGCCCTGCGGTGGAAATCGACGCGGCCTACGCCGCAGCTCTGCGCGAGGCCAAAGCCGCTGGCGTGGAGGTGTTGGCGTATGGCGTGCGCGTCACGGCCGAGGAAATTTACGTCGAGCGTCGCTTGGACGTGCTGCTCGGCGACTAGAGTTCCACCCACAGGCCCTGTTCGTCTTCACGGCCGCGCAGGGCGGTGAGGCTTTGACCCGCGCAGGGGCCGGCGATGCACTCGCCGCTCTCGATCAGGAACAGTGCGCCGTGGGTGGCGCATTGGATCAGGCTGGCGCTGGCGTCGAGGAACTGATCGGGCTGCCATTCCAGCGGGACGCCGCGATGGGGGCAGCGATTGAGATAGAAGTAGGCAGTGCCGTCGCGGCGGACAGCCAACAGTTTGCGCCCGTCGATATCAAAACCACGGCTGCTGTCTGGGGCGAGGGTGTCAGAGGGGCAGAGAAACTTCATTCCAATCCTTAAGTGCCTTGATGTTGAAATGCAAACATTTATCAAATGCAGGCTTCGCCCGTTAGCTGACTGGGCGCTCAGTACGATGCCCAGCAAGGGGCATCTGTCACATCCATGAGTGTTTCAGCGGCCCCGTCCTTGGAAGGAAACCCGGTTATGCTCCTGAGTGCCAGCGCTATTGCGCTTGTTGTCGGAATGATGCTCAACCACGCGGCGCACGCCTCGCAACTGCCGCAGCGCTGGGTGAGTGCCGGTGGGGCGTTACCGAGCATCGGCTATCTGCGGCAGTTGTCGGCCGGCGTCGATCCGTCCCAGGTCATACCGGCCCCATGAGTACGCTGGTGAAGCCCCGAACGCTGTTTATCGGCCTGACGCTGTTGTGTGTCCTGGCGATCTGGCTTTCATTGGCGCTGGGGCCGGTCAGCTTGCCGTTGCTGGATACGCTCAGGGCGGCTTTGCGCTTGATGGGCGTGCCGATCGGGGCCAGCGGCCTGGAGCAGGCAGAGCTGATTCTCGGGCAGATCCGTTTGCCGCGGACCTTGCTGGGGCTGGCGGTGGGCGGCGTATTGGCATTGTCGGGCGTGGCGATGCAGGGGTTGTTCCGCAACCCGCTGGCGGATCCGGGGTTGGTCGGCGTGTCCAGTGGTGCGGCACTCGGTGCGGCTTTCGCTATTGTCGGTGGTTCGTTTTTGGGCGGGTTGCCGGAGGTGTTCGGCCCGTATCTGTTGTCGTTGTGCGCGTTTCTCGGAGGGTTGGGGGTTACGGCGCTGGTCTATCGACTGGGCCGGCGCAACGGCCAGACCCATGTCGCCACCATGCTGCTCGCCGGCATCGCCATCACGGCGCTCGCCAGTTCGGCGGTGGGCCTGTTTACCTACTTGGCTGATGACGCCACCCTGCGCACGCTGACTTTCTGGAACCTGGGCAGCCTCAATGGCGCCAGCTATTCGCGCCTCTGGCCGTTGCTGCTGGTGAGCGCCAGCGTGGCGTTGTGGCTGCCGCGCCGGGCGAAGGCATTGAATGCACTGTTGCTCGGCGAATCCGAGGCCGGTCATCTCGGGGTTGATGTTGAGCGGCTCAAGCGCGAATTGGTGTTCTGCACTGCGCTTGGCGTAGGTGCGGCGGTAGCGGCGGCGGGGATGATCGGCTTTGTCGGCCTGGTGGTTCCGCACCTTGTTCGGTTGCTGGCGGGGCCGGATCACCGCGTGCTGTTACCCGCCTCGGTGTTGGCGGGGGCGAGCTTGCTGCTGTTGGCGGATCTGGTCGCGCGCCTGGCCTTGGCGCCAGCGGAGTTGCCGATCGGTATTGTCACCGCGTTGATTGGCGCGCCATTTTTTCTTTACCTGTTGTTGCGAGGGCGCGCCTGATGCTGCGAGTGGAGGGGCTGAAGATCCGTCGCGGTCGCAAAACCGTACTGGCGGAGGTCACTTTGGAGCTGTTGCCTGGCCAGGTGCTTGGCGTGCTGGGCCCGAATGGCGCGGGCAAGAGTACTTTGCTCGGCGCGTTGTGCGGGGAGCTGCATCCGGATCAAGGCACGGTGTGGCTGGATCAGCACGAGCTGAAGGATTGGAGCGGGTCGCAACGCGCCCAACGCCTGGCTGTGTTGCCGCAGGCCTCAACCCTGGATTTCGCCTTTCGTGTCGAGGAGGTGGTCGGCATGGGCCGCTTGCCTCATCAGACCGGGCGGGTGCGTGATGACGAGATTATCGATGCCGCGTTGCGGGCTGCGGATGTCGCGCACTTGAGCGGTCGCAGTTACCTGGCATTGTCGGGCGGCGAGCGTCAGCGTGTTCACCTGGCGCGGGTGCTGGCGCAGTTATGGCCCGGGCAGGCGGGGCAGACGTTGCTGCTGGATGAGCCGACCTCGATGCTTGACCCTTTGCATCAGCACACGACCTTGCAGGCGATCCGCACCTTTGCTGACCGAGGAGCAGCGGTGCTGGTGATCCTCCATGACCTGAACCTGGCGGCGCGTTACTGCGACCGGATTCTGTTGCTGGACGAGGGCCGGCCCCATGCGCTGGATACCCCGGCACAGGTTCTGCGACCTGAGCCGCTTAAAGCGGTATTCGGGCTGGATGTACTGGTGCAGCCGCATCCGGAGCGCGGGCATCCATTGATCATTGCTCGCTGAGGCTTTTTATAGGCAAAAAAAGACCCGGCAAGAGCCGGGTCAAATAACCGTGATTAGCCTGATGAGGAGATAATCTGAGAGTCCGAACCAATGGTCTTTCAGTTATCGGCTGATCTCGCGACCAGTTGCGATAATCATAACGATTCTCATTTAAGAGTCAAGATTTGTTTTCGCGAGCCCTTCTGCTTTTCTCAAGTGCTCGTTCGCAATGCCACTGAGCGTTGGGTGGGATCGCCGATCTAATTCTTCTGGCGCGCCGAGATCGCCTCTAATTGGCGGTTCAGCGCTTCCTTGCGTTCGGCAGGAATGTCGTTCCAATGCACATCCATCAACGCCCCTTCGATTGCATACAGCAAGACTTTCGATGCACGGAAGCCGCGAGTGCGCACGGCTCGATAAGCATCGACCGCCCCCAGGCGACGCAGGTCTGACGCACTGTGGATGCCCACCGCGTGCAGCCATTGCGCCGAGGTCTTGCCAAGGTTTCTCAGGTGTTGCAGCTCATCGTTCATCGAGCCTCCTTGCGACGGCCGAATGGTGCGGTGGGTGTCGTGACCAGGCAAGCCTGAAAAGGAGTGTAGCGCTCAGTAGGAAAAGCGTAGTTCTTTGCTCAGGAACGGCGCAAATGCTTATAAGAATGGTGCGAGCGTTTTATGCCGGGCAGGCAGGAAGTCCCCGGTCCGTGTTGCACGTAACCGGGGCTTGGGGGGGAGCGTATTACTTGGTGCGGTAGCGCAGGCGCGTGCCGAAATTGACCGACATGAGGATCTCGTCGGCCGTCAGTTCTGGCGGGAAGTAGGTGCCCGAAATCTGCGCGTGGGCCAGGCTCGCGCCTTCCAATGAGCACTCGCGCAAGTCCAGCCCGCGCAAATCGGCAGAACGGAAATACGCGTCGGTGAAATCCACGCCGCTGGCATTCAGATCGCGCAGATCCAGCCCTCGGAAGTCGCCACCACGCATGTCGATGACGCCGTCTGTGGGGCGTTCCTGGTTGAAACCGCGAATATCGTCTTTGTGCAGGAGCGAATAGAGCGGGGTATCAAGAAGCTTTGGATGACTCATGATAGCGACACCTGTTGGACTTATGGCGCCATTATAGTGCCACTATTGTTTGGCCGCTCGCCTAAGATGGCGACGCGACCAAGAAGTTTTTCTTACAGACCTGGCAGGCGTTGGCGAATTTGCGCAACCAGTGCATCGAGGGTTCCGCTTTGATTGGTCTCGACGCGCTTGCTCAGCAGCAGCTCTTCGGCCGTCAGGGGGTCGCGATGGGCTTGCTGTTCTTCAATAACCGTCAGTGTAGCGTCGGACGGGTCGTTATGGTCTGCCTGACGTTGTGCCAGCCAGTTGGCAATAACGGCCTGCGGCGCGTTGCAGTCCAGGATCAGGAAGGGCGCGCCCGTCGCTTCGGCCACTTTGGCGGCGGCATCGCGTTGTGCGCGCTTCAAGAAGGTCGCATCGAGTACCACCGGGAAGCCGGCGCGTAGCACGGTCTCGGCGATTTCGTTCAGGCGTGCGTAGGTTTTTGCGCTGGCGTCGGCAGCATAGATGCCGGCCTGTGGCGTGTTTTCCACCTGTTGCTCACCAAACAGGCGCTTGCGCTCCACGTCCGAACGCAGGCGAACGGCACCCAAGGCTTCCACCAGGCGCATGGCCACATGGCTTTTGCCCACCGCCGAAACGCCGTGGGTAATCGCCAGAAAGCGCGAAGGAATAGTGCTGTAGCTTTCCGCCAGGTTGGCGTAGTTGCGGTATTGGCGCAGGGTGGTGGCGCGTTGCACCGGGCTCGCTTCGCTGGGCATGCTGAACAGCGAGACTTTGGCCCGTACCAGCGCGCGGTAGGCTTTATAGAAGTTCAGCAGTTCCAGGCCCTGGTAGTCGCCGGTCAGTTCGAGGTATTGGCTGATGAAGCGGCGAGCCAGGGATTTGAGGCCGCGGTCTTCCAGGTCCATGGCCAGGAAGCCGGTGTCGGCGTACACGTCGGTGAAGCGAAACGGTTCGTTGAACTCGATGCAGTCGAAGATCACCACGTGGCCATCAATCAAGGTGGCATTGCCTAGGTGGATGTCGCCGTGGCACTCGCGGGTGAAACCATCGAGCTTGCGCTGTGCCAGCAGCGGCTTGAGGCGTTCGAAGCTGCTTTCGGCCCAGGCTTGCAGGGCTTCGAGTTGCTGCAGGTCAGCCTTGTCGCTGAGGAACGGGCGGATCTGATCGAAATTCTGGCGTACCGGTGTCATCACCTCGTCCGGGGTGCCGGCCGGGTGCTCTTGCGGCACTTTCGGTGCGGTGAGGTGGAAGTGCGCGATCTGTTTGGCCATCTCGTCGATGTGCGCGCTGGTCAGCTCACCGTTGGCTTGCAAGGTGCTGAGCAACTGGCTTTGCGGGAATTGACGCATTTTCAGGGCGTATTCGATGACCGGACCGTCGCCGCCCAGTTGCGGGGCTTCGGCCGTGCCGGTGATCGGCAACACTTCAAGATACAAATCTTCGGTCAGCCGCTGGTTGAGGCGCAGCTCTTCGTTGCAGAAATGCCCCCGATCTTCCAGCTTGGTGAAGTCCAGAAAGCCGAAGTTCATCGGCTTTTTCAGTTTATAGGCGTAGGGGCCGGTCAGTATGACCCAGGAAATATGGGTCTCAATGACTTGGAATGCTTCAACCGGATGGGGGTATAAAGCCTGGTTCTGCAGGGCTGCGATCAGGGACTGGCTCACGGGCGATCCTTCAAAGTCTGGGGGAAATCATGGCGGGCATTATGGCTGCTGATGCCTGCCATGCAAACCGCTGTCCGGCGCATGTTGATCGTCAATAAAGTGCGTATAATCCGCCGCCATGACTCGAACCCGATCTCCCCGTTCCCGTAAAAAACCTCCTTCCCGCGGCCTG
The DNA here is from genome assembly GCF_029320995.1 of Pseudomonas sp. D3. NCBI lineage: Bacteria > Pseudomonadati > Pseudomonadota > Gammaproteobacteria > Pseudomonadales > Pseudomonadaceae > Pseudomonas > Pseudomonas sp. D3. The sequence goes on along the minus strand of NZ_CP119772.1, from coordinate 5,607,114 downwards.
CGCCCGTGGCTGGGCTGGGCGCTCAAGCTCAGCCTGGTGGGCTTTGTGGTGCTCGCCGGCTTTGCGGTGTACCTCGACGCAGTGGTCCAGGAAAAATTCTCCGGTAAGCGCTGGACCATTCCAGCCAAGGTGTACGCCCGCCCGCTGGAACTGTTCACCGGCCAGAAGCTGAGCAAGGATGACTTCCTTACCGAACTCGACGCCTTGGGCTACCGCCGCGAACCCGTGAGCAATGGCCCCGGCGCTGCCGCCGTCAGCGGCAATACCGTGGACCTGAACACCCGTGGCTTCCAGTTCTATGAAGGCCTGGAAAAAGCCCAGCCGGTGCGCGTGCGCTTCTCCGGCGACTACGTGGCCGAGCTGTCGTCGCTGAACGGCTCGAAGCTGCCCGTGGTGCGCCTGGAACCGTTGATGATCGGCGGGATTTACCCGAAAAACCTGGAAGATCGCATCCTGATCAAGCTCGATCAGGTGCCGCCGTACCTGCTCGAAACCCTGGTCGCCGTGGAAGACCGCGATTTCTACAGCCACTGGGGCGTGTCGCCGAAGTCCATCGCCCGTGCGATTTGGGTCAACACCTCCGGCGGCAAAATGACCCAGGGCGGCAGTACGCTGACCCAGCAGTTGGTGAAGAACTTCTACCTCACCAACGAGCGCAGCCTGACCCGTAAACTCACCGAAGCCATGATGGCGATGCTGCTGGAGTTGCATTACAGCAAGCAAGAAATCCTTGAGGCTTACCTCAACGAGGTGTTCGTCGGCCAGGACGGCCAGCGCGCGGTCCACGGTTTCGGTCTGGCCAGCCAGTTCTTCTTCGGCCAGCCGCTGTCCGAGCTGAAGTTGCATCAGGTCGCGTTGCTGGTGGGCATGGTCAAGGGGCCGTCTTACTACAACCCACGGCGCAACCCTGAACGGGCGCTTGAGCGGCGTAATCTGGTGCTCGATGTGTTGGAGCAGCAGGGCGTCGCCACGGCTGAACAGGTTGCCGCTGCGAAGAAAATGCCACTGAGTGTCACCACTCGCGGCAAGCTGGCGGACAGCTCCTTCCCAGGCTTTATCGACCTGGTCAAACGCCAGTTGCGTGAAGACTACCGCGACGAAGACTTGACCGAGGAAGGCCTGCGGATCTTCACCAGTTTCGACCCGATCCTGCAGATGAAAGCCGAAGCGTCGGTCAACGACACCTTCAAGCGTCTGGCGGGGCGTAAGGGTTCCGACGAAGTTGAAGCGGCCATGGTGGTGACCAACCCGGAAACCGGTGAGGTCCAGGCCATGATCGGCAGTCGCCAGGCCAGTTTTGCCGGCTTCAACCGCGCGCTGGATGCGGTGCGGCCGATCGGGTCGCTGGTCAAGCCGGCGGTGTACCTGACAGCGTTGGAAAAACCGAGCAAATACACCCTGACGAGCTGGCTGTCGGATGACCCGCTGTCGGTCAAAGGTGCCGACGGCCAGGTGTGGACGCCGCAGAACTTTGATCGTCGTTCCCACGGTACGGTGTTCCTGTACCAGGGGCTGGCGCATTCCTACAACATCTCGACCTCGCGCCTGGGGCTTGACGTGGGTGTGCCGAACGTCCTCAAAACGCTGGCACGCCTGGGCATCACCCGTGAATTCCCGGCCTTTCCGTCGATCCTTCTGGGCGCCGGTGCAATGACGCCGATGGAAGTAGCGACCATGTACCAGACCCTCGCCAACGGTGGTTTCAACACGCCGATGCGCGGGATTCGCAGCGTGCTGACGGCCGAAGGCGAGCCGCTCAAGCGCTATCCGTTCCAGATTCAGCAGCGCTTCGATGCGGGCTCCATCTACCTGATCCAGAACGCCATGCAGCGCGTGATGCGCGAAGGCACCGGCAGCTCTGTGTACAAGGTCCTGCCCTCCAACCTGACGCTGGCGGGCAAGACCGGCACCAGTAACGATTCGCGTGACAGCTGGTTCGCAGGGTTCGGTCAGGATGTGCTGGCCGTGGTCTGGCTGGGGCGTGATGACAACGGCAAGACGCCGTTCACCGGGGCGACCGGTGCATTGCAGGTCTGGACCAGTTTTATGCGCAAGGCTGATCCGCTGCCGCTGAGCATGCCGCAGCCGGACAACATCGTGCTGGCCTGGATTGATCCGCACACCGGCCAGGGCTCCGATGCCAACTGTCCGGGCTCGGTGCAGATGCCGTATATTCGCGGCAGCGAACCACCACCCGGTGCCGCATGCGGCGGCAGTGCCCCTGCGAGCGCGGAATCGGTGATGGATTGGGTCAAGGGCTGGATGAATTAAGCAAAGAGGGTTTCAAGTGAACAAGTGGTGGATTCCAGCTATTACAGCTCTGGCTTTGCTCGGCGGTTGCTCCAGCGTTCAGCGCGGCTCCATTCCCGTGGTGGACTCGAGCACGGCCGTCTCCAATAGCGATCGGATCTCGGCCAATGGCGGTTTCCGCCAGACCGTGACCAAGCGTCCTACCCAGGCCGCGACCCGTGCCGTGCCGCAGGATTCGGGTGTGGTGGTGATGGTGCCTGGCGGCGGTGCCGCGACATCGGCGCCAATCAGCGCCGAGCCGTGGACGCCTGGGCCAAGCACGTCGGGGCCGATTGACTCCGCGCCGGTCCAGGCGGCACCGATCAATCAGAACACTTACACCATGCCGTCGACGCCAAGCGGCATTCCGTCGTCCTCCAGCGCGGGCGGCCTGTCGGCTGACGAGCAATTGGACGGCCCGGTACTGGCCTTGCTCACCACTGCCCAGCAACAGCAGGCCGGTGGCGACTTGAACGGTGCGTCGTCGAGCCTCGAGCGCGCCCAGCGCGTTGCGCCACGCGAACCGCAGGTGCTGTATCGCCTGGCTCAGGTGCGCATGGCCCAGGGCGATGCGCCGCAAGCCGAACAGTTCGCCCGGCGTGGCCTGACCCTGGCCAACGGCCGTCCTGATTTGCAGGCCAGCCTGTGGGCCTTGATCGGCGATGCGCGTGCCGCACAAGGTGACGCCGCCGGCGCCGCCCAGGCTCGGCAAAAAGCCAAGGTCAGCCTCTGATGGATGTACGTTTTCCAGCGATTGCCGAACAGCTGTTGCTGATTGAGCGCGAATTGCGCCTGCAGGGCTGGTGGGACGAGGAGTCCCCCAGCGCCGAGGCGCTCAGCAGTGTCGAGCCCTTTTCGGTCGACACCCTGGACTTCCATCAGTGGCTGCAGTGGATCTTCCTCATGCGCATGAAGCAGATCCTCGAACAGGATCTGCCACTGCCGAATGCTTCCGGGATCATGGAGATGGCCGAGATGGTCTACGCCTCCCGGCCGCTGGAAAGCCTGGGTTTGCGCAATGCGCTGAAAAAGTTCGACCAATTGATCGTCGACGCTCGTTAATTGCCTGGCTGCCGGTTTTTCCGGCAGTCTTGCGCACATTTCTACCGCTTGACGACATTCAGGCGAGTTTTATCCCTCCTCAAAGCCCTTTCTTCTGCGTTCTCATGCGCTTAGTTGGAAAAAAGCGCAATTATTGCTTGACTTGAAGGGCCTGAAACAGAAGAATCCAAAGTCCGCTGTATCGGGACTGCCAGAAGCAGGCCCACTCAGCAGATCATGAGGCGCACATCCGCGCCGACCTGTTACACCCGCAACGCGTTACCTCGCGCTGGGTGGGAAGAGCCCGCAACACTTGGGACGATCCCAATACTTGCTCAGTCAGTGCTGACGTAGTCGGCGACCACCGTCGCTCATGCTCTGTTGAGAAGTAAACCTATTAAGACCCGTCGGTTTTTAACGGACGGTATTCTGGCGTTTTAGAGGTGAACAACGTGGAGCTTTTATCTGGCGGTGAGATGCTCGTCCGCTTTTTGCGTGACGAAGGCGTTGACTATATCTACGGGTACCCGGGTGGTGCTCTGCTGCATGTCTATGACGCACTGTTCAAGGAACCGGCTGTTACCCACATCCTGGTTCGCCACGAACAGGCTGCAACCCATATGGCTGACGGTTATGCCCGTGCCACCGGTAAAGCCGGCGTGGTACTGGTAACCTCCGGCCCAGGCGCAACCAATGCCATTACCGGCATCGCGACTGCTTATATGGACTCCATCCCGATGGTGATCATTTCTGGCCAGGTGGCTAGCACCATGGTCGGTACCGATGCATTCCAGGAAACCGACATGATCGGTATCTCCCGGCCGATCGTGAAACACAGTTTCATGATCAAGCATGCCTCGGAAATCCCGGAAGTCATGAAAAAGGCGTTCTACCTCGCACAGTCCGGTCGCCCGGGCCCTGTGGTGGTCGATATCCCGAAAGACATGACCAACCCGGCTGAGAAATTCGAATACGTCTTCCCGAAGAAAGCCAAGCTGCGTTCCTACAGCCCGGCCGTTCGTGGGCACTCGGGGCAGATCCGCAAGGCGGCAGAAATGCTCCTGGCGGCCAAGCGTCCCGTGCTGTACTCGGGCGGTGGCGTGATTCTGGGCGGCGGTTCCGCACCGTTGACCGAACTGGCCAAGTTGCTCAACCTGCCGGTGACCAACACCCTGATGGGCCTCGGCGCATTCCCGGGGACGGACCGTCAGTTCGTCGGCATGCTCGGCATGCACGGCAGCTACACCGCCAACCTGGCCATGCACCACGCCGATGTGATCCTGGCCGTGGGCGCTCGGTTCGATGACCGGGTGATCAATGGCGCGAGCAAGTTCTGCCCGAATGCCAAGATCATCCATATCGACATCGATCCGGCGTCCATTTCCAAGACCATCAAGGCCGACGTGCCGATCGTAGGTCCGGTGGAAAGCGTGTTGACCGAAATGGTCGCTGCGCTGAAGGAAATCGGCGAGACGCCGAACAAAGAATCCGTCGCCAGTTGGTGGAAGCAGATCGACGAATGGCGCGGCGACCGTGGCCTGTTCCCTTATGACAAGGGCGACGGCAGCATCATCAAGCCACAAACCGTGATCGAGACCCTGTGCGAAGTGACCAAGGGCGACGCCTTTGTGACCTCCGACGTGGGCCAGCACCAGATGTTCGCCGCGCAGTACTACAAGTTCGACAAGCCTAACCGTTGGATCAACTCCGGTGGCCTGGGCACGATGGGCTTTGGTTTCCCTGCCGCGATGGGTGTGAAACTGAGCTTCCCGGACAGCGACGTTGCATGCGTGACCGGCGAAGGCAGCATCCAGATGAACATCCAGGAACTGTCGACGTGCCTGCAGTACGGCCTTCCGGTGAAGATCGTGTGCCTGAACAACGGCGTGTTGGGCATGGTTCGTCAATGGCAGGACATGAGCTACGGTAGTCGTCACTCCCATTCCTACATGGAATCGCTGCCGGACTTCGTCAAATTGGTCGAGGCTTACGGCCACGTCGGTATTCGCATCAACGATCTGAAAGATCTGAAGCCGAAGATGGAAGAAGCGTTCGCCATGAAGGACCGCCTGGTGTTCATCGATATTAAGGTGGATACCAGCGAGCACGTCTACCCGATGCAGATCAAAGACGGCTCTATGCGTGACATGTGGCTGAACAAGACGGAGCGTACCTAATCATGCGGCACATAATCTCCCTGCTTCTGGAGAACGAACCCGGCGCCCTGTCTCGTGTTGTCGGCTTGTTTTCGCAACGCAACTACAACATCGAAAGCCTGACCGTGGCGCCGACCGAAGACCCGACTCTGTCGCGTCTGACGTTGACCACCGTGGGCCACGATGAGGTGATCGAGCAGATCACCAAAAACCTCAACAAGCTGATCGAAGTGGTCAAGCTGGTCGACCTGTCGGAAAGTGCCCACATCGAGCGCGAGCTGATGCTGGTTAAAGTCAAGGCCACGGGTGCCCAACGTGCCGAGATCAAGCGTACTACCGACATCTATCGCGGGCAGATCGTCGATGTGAGCGCCAGCGTTTATACCGTGCAATTGACCGGTACAAGCGACAAGCTGGACAGCTTCATCCAGTCGATCGGGACGGCCTCGATTCTGGAAACCGTACGCAGTGGTGTCACCGGGATTGCCCGTGGCGACAAAGTACTCAGCATCTAACCCAAATTAGTGAATGGCCTTAAGGCCTGGATATATAGAGGAACCTCATGAAAGTTTATTACGAAAAAGATTGTGACCTGTCGATCATCCAGGGCAAGAAAGTCGCCATCATCGGCTACGGCTCCCAAGGCCACGCGCAAGCTTGCAACCTGAAAGATTCCGGCGTTGACGTGACTGTTGGCCTGCGCAAAGGCTCGGCCACTGTTGCCAAGGCTGAAGCCCACGGCCTGAAAGTGACTGACGTGGCTTCCGCTGTTGCCGCTGCCGACCTGGTCATGATCCTGACCCCGGATGAGTTCCAGTCCGCGCTGTACAAGAACGAAATCGAGCCGAACATCAAGAAGGGCGCCACCCTGGCCTTCTCCCACGGCTTCGCGATTCACTACAACCAAGTCGTGCCACGCGCTGACCTCGACGTGATCATGATCGCGCCGAAGGCTCCGGGCCACACCGTGCGTTCCGAGTTCGTCAAAGGCGGCGGTATCCCTGACCTGATCGCGATCTACCAAGACGCATCGGGCAACGCCAAGAACGTTGCGCTGTCCTACGCTGCTGGCGTCGGTGGCGGTCGTACCGGCATCATCGAAACCACCTTCAAGGACGAGACCGAAACCGACCTGTTCGGCGAACAAGCCGTTCTGTGTGGCGGTACCGTTGAGCTGGTCAAAGCCGGTTTCGAAACCCTGGTTGAAGCCGGCTATGCGCCGGAAATGGCCTACTTCGAATGCCTGCACGAACTGAAGCTGATCGTGGACCTCATGTACGAAGGCGGTATCGCCAACATGAACTACTCGATCTCCAACAACGCCGAATACGGCGAGTACGTGACTGGCCCGGAAGTGATCAACGCCGAGTCCCGTCAGGCCATGCGCAACGCCCTGAAACGCATTCAGGACGGCGAATACGCCAAAATGTTCATCAGCGAAGGTGCTACCGGCTACCCTTCGATGACCGCCAAGCGTCGTAACAACGCCGCTCACGGTATCGAAATCATCGGCGAGCAACTGCGTTCCATGATGCCGTGGATCGGTGCCAACAAGATCGTCGACAAAGCCAAAAACTAAGTCGGATGCATCAACAGAAAACGCGGCTTAGGCCGCGTTTTTTCGTTTGGGTGGCTGGTTCTGGTATAAAGCTGCATCGTTTGCGGGCGAACACTCGCCGCAAGTATCTGTCGTTTTTTTCACACCGTTGCAAGGTAAAGTCCATGAGCGAACGTCCCGAAGAGCCAAACCAGGCTTCTGACGCCGATAGCCTGCTACCGATCGATGAACATGTCGAAGAAGGGCACGATGCGGAAGGCCGCAAGGTCCGGCATCGTGGTATCTATCTCCTGCCCAATCTGTTCACTACGGCGAACCTGTTTGCCGGGTTCTACTCCATCATCAATTCCATGAGCGCCCAGAGCGCGCTGGCGGCAGGTGATGCGGTGAGTGCCAGCAAATACTTCGGTTTTGCGGCGATCGCGATCTTCGTGGCCATGGTGCTCGACGGCCTCGATGGTCGTGTGGCGCGCATGACCAACACTCAAAGCGCCTTCGGTGCCGAGTATGACTCGCTGTCGGACATGGTTGCCTTTGGTGTCGCGCCTGCATTGCTGGCGTTTGCCTGGGCCTTGGGTGATATGGGCAAGGTCGGCTGGATGGTGGCCTTCATCTATGTCGCGGGCGCCGCATTGCGCTTGGCACGCTTCAATACCCAGGTGGGGACCGCCGACAAGCGTTACTTCATTGGCCTGGCCAGCCCTGCTGCGGCGGGCGTGGTGGCGGGTATCGTCTGGGCGTTCAGTGACTACGGCATCCAGGGGTCGAAGATGTCGTTCTTGGTGGCCTTGATGGTTGCCGCCGCCGGCATGCTGATGGTCAGTAACATCAAGTACAACAGCTTCAAGGAGCTCGACCTCAAGGGGCGCGTGCCTTTCGTGGCTATCCTTGTGGTGGTGCTGGTGTTCGCCGTGGTCTTCAGTGATCCGCCGCGTATTCTGCTGCTGGCGTTCCTGGTCTATGCCGCTTCCGGGCCGATTCAGTATCTGCTGCAACTGCGTCGGGACAAAACGTTGCCTTAATGTAATTTCCCCCATACTCCGCAGTCTATTGGTGCATCAGTTCTCCAATGCTGCGGAGTTGCCATGTTAATCAAATTGCCCAAAGCGTCCGATTGTCATGAATCGGACGTCACCCCCGAATCCTTCTACTTGTCTCGCCGTAGCTTACTCGGTGGTGCGCTGGCCGGTGTTGCCGCCAGCAGCTTGCCGCGTTGGGCCAGTGCGGACGATGCCGCGCGGTATGCGGATGTCGAGCCAGGCAAGGCGCCAGGCTGGTTTGCCGAAAAACTGCCGGGGACGAAATGGCAGGCGGTAACCGTCAAGGACGAAGCCATCACCCCGTTCAAAGACGCGACCCACTACAACAACTTCTATGAGTTCGGCACGGACAAGGGCGACCCGGCGGCGAATGCGGGTTCACTCAAGACCGAACCTTGGAGTGTGGTGATCGATGGTGAGGTCGCAAAACCAGGGCGTTATGCTCTGGAAGACTTCATGAAGCCCTATCAATTGGAAGAGCGAATCTATCGCCTGCGCTGTGTGGAGGCGTGGTCGATGGTTATTCCATGGATGGGCTTTCCCATCTCGGCGTTGCTCAAACAGGTTGAACCGACCTCCAAAGCCAAGTACATCCGCTTCGAAACACTCCAGGACCCCAAAAGCATGCCGGGCCAGCGCTCAAGTTTCGGCTTGATCGACTGGCCCTATGTAGAAGGGCTGCGTCTGGATGAGGCGATGAACCCTTTGGCGATTCTGGCCGTGGGGATGTATGGGCGGGAGTTGCCTAACCAGAATGGCGCGCCGCTGCGGTTGGTGGTGCCATGGAAGTATGGCTTCAAGAGCGTGAAGTCCATCGTGCGTATCAGTCTTGTGAGTGAGCAGCCGAAAACCACGTGGCAGAGCATTGCGGCGAATGAGTATGGGTTTTATGCGAATGTGAACCCTACGGTCGATCACCCCCGTTGGACGCAGGCGCGTGAGCGGCGCTTGCCGAGCGGTCTGTTCAGCCCGAATGTGCGTGAGACGCAGATGTTCAACGGGTACTCGGATGAAGTGGCGGCTCTGTATACCGGCCTCGATCTGCGGAAGAACTACTGATGCGCTTCCCTCTCTGGCGCATCGGCGTGTTTATCGCCTCGGCGGCGTGGCCGTTGCTCTGGCTGTATGAGGCATGGCGTTCTGCATTGGGGCCGGACCCAGGCAAGGTGCTGGTCGATCGCTTGGGCTTGGGCACGTTGATCCTGCTGCTGATTACCCTGGCGATGACACCGCTGCAGAAGTTGAGCGGTTGGGCAGGGTGGATTGCGGTGCGGCGGCAACTGGGGTTGTGGTGCTTTGCTTATGTGGTGCTGCACCTGGCTGCGTATTGTGTGTTTGTGCTGGGGCTGGATTGGTCGCAACTGGGGGTGGAGCTGCGTAAGCGGCCCTACATTATTGTGGGTACGCTGGGTTTCCTGTCGTTGTTAGTGCTGGCGCTGACGTCAAATCGCTACAGCCAGCGTCGGTTGGGCAGCCGTTGGAAGAAGTTGCATCGACTGGTATATGGCGTGCTTGGTCTTGGCTTGCTGC